>JBJHBI010000032.1:0-43149 GCA_050485405.1 Salinarimonadaceae bacterium | reverse complement strand
CGAGCACGTCGGATGAGGTCATGCCCTGGTGCACGAAGCGCGCCTCGGGTCCCACGATCTCGGCGAGATGCGTGAGGAAGGCGATGACGTCGTGCTTGACCTCACGCTCGATCGCATCGATGCGCGCCACGTCGAATGTGGCGGCGGAGCCTTTCTCCCAGACGATCTGCGCGGCCTCGCGCGGCACGACCCCGAGCTCGGCGAGAGCCATGGTGGCATGGGCCTCGATCTCGAACCAGATGCGGAATTTCGTCTCCGGCGACCAGATCGCGGTCATTTCCGGGCGGGCGTAGCGCTCGATCATCTCAATCACTCTGCGTTGCGGGAGGCTCACGCGCCTCGACCTGATGGCGCGGCGTTAGCACGAACCGGGACGGTTCACAATCACGGCCCCCGCGATCCGCCGGCCAGGCATGTGCGGCGCGCGGGGTCACAGGCGGGCATTGGGCAAAAAACGCGGCGCAGGGGCTTGCATGGCGCGCGCTTTCGCGCAGTTTTGGGGAGAACAAGCGCCGCAAGGCGCAGCAATCGAGCGGGGACTTCATGCAGATCGAACATCCATACCTCCTCTTCCTGGGCGATGCCCGCGACGCGCTCGCCGCCAAGACCGGCCTCGGCATCGTCGATTGGCGCCCGGAATGGTGCATCGGCCAGATGCGGCTGCCCGGCTGCAACGCGGATGCGAAACTGCCCGACATGAACCCGCGCGAGGCGGCGGAGAAGGGCGTCCGGACCATGGTGATCGGCGTCGTCAATGCCGGCGGTGTCCTGCCCGAGAACTGGGTCTCGATCATCGTCGAGGCGCTCGATGCCGGTCTCGACGTCGCTTCGGGCCTGCATATGCGGCTGGGCGATATCCCCGAGATCGCGGCTGCGGCGCAGCGCAACGGGCGCAAGCTCCATGATGTGCGCATGAGCAACGAGCGCTTCGCCACCGGGAAGGGCGACAAGCGCCCCGGCATGCGCCTGCTCACGGTGGGGACGGATTGCTCGGTCGGCAAGAAATACACCGCGCTCGCCCTCGAGAAAGGCATGCGCGATGCCGGTTTCGACGCGGATTTCCGCGCCACCGGCCAGACCGGTGTGTTCATTTCCGGGCGTGGTGCGGCGATCGACGCGGTGGTGGCGGATTTCATTTCCGGCGCGGTGGAATGGATCTCGCCGGCGGCGGAGCCGGGCCATTGGGATCTGATCGAAGGGCAGGGATCGCTCTTCCACCCGTCCTTTGCCGGCGTCTCGCTCGGCCTCCTGCACGGTGCCCAGCCGGATGCCTTCGTCGTCTGCCACGAGCCGACGCGGCGCAATATGCGCGGGGTGAACACGCCGCTGCCCACGATCGGCGACGTCATCCACATGACCATCGCCTGCGGCCGCCTCACCAACCCGGCCATCCGCTGCGTCGGCATCGCCGTGAACACACAGGCGCTCGACGAGGGTGAGGCGCGCGCCGAACTCGCACGGATCGAGAAGACCTACGCCCTGCCCGCGACGGACCCGGTACGTTTCGGCGTGGAGGGGATCGTCGGCGAGATCGAGGCGCGTTTCGGCAAGAAGTGAAATGACGCAAGATGAAGGCCGCGCTCGGGGGTGAGCGCGGCCTGTCCGGGCCCCCGGAATACCGGGCGTGTGATCGCGGACGTTTATTCCGGGCGCGTGGCCTGCGAGCGGGATCAGTCCGAGAGCGCCGCGCGCAGGGTCTCGGCATGCTTGGCGAGTTGCGCCTGATCCGCCATCTCGCCCGTATGCGGACGCAATGCGACGCCGTCGAACCGGGGAATGACGTGGACGTGCAGGTGGAAGACGACCTGCCCGCCGGCGGCTTCGTTGAACTGCTGGATGGTGATGCCGTCGGCCTTGAAGGCCTTCATCGCCGCGCGCGCGATCGTCTGTGCCGCCTCGGCGACCGATGCGAGCTGTTGCGGCGTCGCGTCGAGCCAGTTGCGCGCCGGGGTCTTGGGGATGACGAGGCAATGCCCGTCCCCGCGCGGCATGATGTCCATGAAGGCGAGGACGTCGTCGTTCTCGTAGACCTTGTGGCAGGGCAACTCGCCGCGCAGGATCTTGGCGAAGACGTTGCCGTCGTCATAGGTGGTGTCGGGCGTGGTGCTCATCGGCGTATCTCCTCGCTGGCCGGATGCTGCCGGCTGACAGGCGTGAATCGTCTGCCCGCGAGTGTGCCCCCCTGACGGACGCGGTCAAGGCCGTATCAGCCTTTCCCGTCGCCCTGATCGCGCCGGAACGGCAATGCCTCGGTCAGTTCCTGCTCGATCGCGCGGACATAACCGCCTTCGCGGCGCAGATAATCCGCCACTGCCCGGCGCAGACCCGGATCGGCGATCAGATGGGCCGAGCGCGTCGTCACCGGGCGATAGCCGCGTGTCAGCTTGTGCTCGCCCTGTGCCCCGGCCTCGACCCGCCACAGCCCGTGGGCGAGGGCGTAATCGATCGCCTGATAATAGCAGATCTCGAAATGCAGGAAGGGGTGATCCTCGATGCAGCCCCAGTTGCGCCCGTAGAGCGCGTCCTTGCCGATGAAGTTGATCGCGCCCGCGATATAGCGCCCGCCGCGTTTGGCGAGGATCAGGAGAACACGCTCCGGCATGCGCTCGCCGATCAGCGAGAAGAATTGACGGTTGAGATAGGGGCGCCCCCATTTGCGTGCGCCGGTATCTTCGTAGAATGCGTGGAAGGCATCCCAATGCGCCTCGGTGAGATCGGAGCCCGTGACCCATTCCACGGTGATGTCGTCGGCGAGCGCATCGCGCCGCTCGCGCCGGATCGCCTTGCGCTTGCGTGAGGCGAGGCTCGCGAGAAACCCCTCGAAATCGCCGTACCCCTCGTCGAACCAGTGGAATTGCTGGTCGATGCGGGCGAGGAAATCATCCTCCATGAAGGCCGCATGGTCGTCCTCGCGCAGGAAGGTGGCGTGGATCGAGGACGCGCCGGTCTTCAGGCGAAGGGCGCGCAAACCCGCGACCAGCTGGGTGCGGATCGCGGCTCCAGGCTCACCCGCAGGTGCGAGCAGGCGCGGTCCCGTGGCCGGCGTGAAGGGGATGGAGACCTGAAGCTTGGGATAATAGCGCCCGCCCGCGCGCTCATAAGCATCCGCCCAGCCCTGGTCGAAGACGTATTCCCCGCGCGAATGGCCCTTCAGATAACACGGAACGGCGCCGATCATCGCGCCGTCCTCGTCTTCGAGCAGCACATGTGCCGGCCCCCAGCCGGTCTCGGCCCGCACGCAGCCCGCATCTTCCAGCGCCGAGAGGAAGGCGTGGCGGGTGAACGGGTCGTCGCGCTCGTCCGGCGTCGCAGCCGCGAGCGCGCAGGCATCCCATTGCGCGGCATCGATCAGGCTCATCGACGGGGCGATCTTGAGGACCGGCCCGGATTCCGCCGCCTGATCCCGTTCGCCCGTCGGTTCATCCTCGGAATGTGGCGTTTCGCCTTCGCTCAAACCCTCGTCCCCCGCTCGTCAGCGCGCCCGCCGCCCACGCGGCATCCCGGTGAGTATCTATGGCGCAAGCGGCATGACGCAATCCTCGGACAAGATTGGCGCGCGACAGTGCCCGTCGATGGGGTGCATCCGCTGCGGTGCAATCCCCGTCGTCACAATGGATCAGGGCGAGAGGCACGATGAGCGCGCGCGAACATGCCGACAAGTTATGGGTGAGCCTGCAGGAACTCGGTGCCAGGCGATTGATGGTTCTGGCACTGGTGGGGCTGACGGTGTTTCTCACCATCGGCCTCTCGGCCTATTATCTGAGCCGCCCGCAATTCACCGTGCTCTATTCCGGGCTGGAGCGTGAGGACGTCACGCGTATCGGCTCGGCCCTGACCGAGGCGGGTATCTCCTTCGACGTCAACACAGCAGGCAATGCGGTGATGGTGGCGCATTCCCAGACGGCCCGGGCGCGCATGCTGCTCGCCGAGAAGGGGCTGCCCTACAGCGCCAATGCCGGCTACGAACTGTTCGACAATCTCGGTTCGCTCGGCATCACGTCCTTCATGCAGGAAGTGACCCGCGTGCGCGCCCTCGAAGGCGAGATCGCCCGTTCGGTCCAGGCGATACGCGGGGTCTCCGCCGCGCGCGTGCATATCGTCATGGCCGATCCCGGCTCATTTCGCCGCGAACAGCGCCCGCCCTCGGCCTCGGTGGTGGTGCGCATGGAATCGCCCGATTCGACCGGTGCGGCACAATCGATCCGCCACCTCGTCGCCGCCGCCGTTCCCGGCATGAGCGTCGAGCGCGTGACGGTGCTCTCGACCGACGGCTCGCTCCTCGCCTCCGGCGATGACGGCGCCAACGGCGCGACAGGGCGCATGGTGACGCTGACTGCGAGCGTCAACCGCGAGATCGAGGGCAATGTGCGCCGCACGCTCGCCCCCTATCTCGGGCTCGACAATTTCGAGGTGAGCGCCAAGGCGAGCCTCAATACCGACCGACGCGTCGTCAACGAGACCATCTTCGACCCCGATTCCCGCGTCGAACGCTCGATCCGCACCATTCGCGAGAACGAGACCGCCCAGAACCTCTCGCGCGACACGCCCACGACCGTTCAGCAGAACATCCCCGACGAGGAAGTCGGCGCCACGCCCGGCGAGCAGTCGAGCGAGGAGGTCCAGCGCCGCGAAGAGCTGACGAATTACGAGATTTCCTCGAAGCAGATCCAGACCAGCAGCGAGGGCTATGCCATCGAGAGCGTCTCGATCGCGCTGCTCGTCAACCGCGCTCGCCTCGTCGCCGCTCTCGGCGAGGGCGCCGGTGAAGCCGAACTAGCGGCACAGGTGGCCGAGATCGAGGCGCTCGCCGCCTCCGCAGCCGGATTGCGCGACGAGCGCGGGGACACGCTGAAGGTTGCCGTCGTCAACTTCCTCGACGATTACGGCCATTTCGAACCGGTGCCCGGCCCGGCCATGAGCGAGATCCTGCTGCGCCAGACCGGCAACATCGTCAGCGCCCTCGCCATGTTGCTCGTCGCCGCGATGGTGATCTGGTTCGGCCTGCGCCCCGCCGTCAACGCCATCGTGCAGCGCCCCGCCAACGACGACCAGGCCGCACTCGCCCAGGCCGCGACGCCTGTCACCCTGGAGGATGGCAGCGGGATGCTCGGTACCGACGCGATCGCCGGGGCGCTTGCCGCCGGCGGGCCGGGATCGGAGACCAACCTGATCGCCGACGTCTCGTCCAAGTTCAACACCAACACCGTCAAGCGCCTCGAACAGATCGTCAATCTCAACGAGGAACAGGCCGTCCACATCCTGCGGCAGTGGATGCGTGAAAGCGAGGATGCCTGATCATGGCGCGTTCGATCCAGAGCTTCCTCGAAGAGTTCCCGCTCCTGCCTCCGCCCGAGCCGGCTCTCGAAGAGCGTCCCGCACGCCCCATGGCCGAGACGCGGCGCGGCAGCGCGATGGAAGAGGCATGGCAGCGCGGTTTCGAAAGCGGTCGCGCGGAAGCCAGGGCCCATACCGAGGCGATGATGGCCGAAGCGCTCGAACAGGAACGCGCCGAGGCCTACGAACAGGGCAAGGCGGAAGCCGCGCAGGAAACCCGCGAGGCGGTCACCGCCGAACTCTCCGCAGCCCATGAGACGGCGCTCGCGGAAGCACGCGCGGCCTTCGTCTCGGAGGAATCCGAGCGCCTCGCCGAGGCGTTGCAGCACGGGCTCGCGGATCTGCGGATCTGCCTCGCGGAGAAAACCGCCCGCGCCCTCGAGCCCTTTCTCGCCAAAGCTCTGCGCGAAAGGGCCTGCGCCGAGATGGCCATGATGCTGGAGCGGCTGTTCTCCGGTGGCGAGACCGGCGCGCAGATCCGCGTCGAGGGTCCCCAGGACCTCCTCGACGCCCTGCAAGCAAAGCTGCCCGAGCGCCCCGGCCTCGTCCTGCGCACCGTTCCCGGTCGCCCCGATATCCGCATCAGCTGCGCCGATACCACCCTCGAAACCCAGATCGCACAATGGTCCCGGATCCTGTCCGGCACCGCCGACCAAGCCTGAGGACACCCCGTCATGGACGAAAAGCAGCCCCAGGAAATCATCATCGTCCGCCGCAAACGCGATCCGGATGCGGGCGAGGCCAAGAATACCGTCTGGAAGATCGCCTTCGCCGATTTCATGACGGCGATGATGGCTTTCTTCCTGGTGATGTGGCTGATCAACGTCACGGATGACGATGCCAAGGAGATGGTGGCCAACTACTTCAACCCCATCAATCTCGCGGAGGCGACGAGCGACCGCAAGGGTCTGCGCGATCCGGAATCCTCGTCGAGCGGCGTGGATGGCGACGAACATTCCACGGTCGTGCCCCCGCGCGGCGATCCGGGCGAGGGCGGCGAGGGCGCCGATCTCGCCGGTGGCGAGCGCCCGCGCTTCTCCGAGAGCGAACTCTTCCACGATCCCTATGCGGTTCTGGCCGAACTCGCCGCCGAACTCGATGATCGGCAGTTGCCGAGCGCCGCGATCGACATTTCGCCCGGCGAGAGCGGCGAGCCCGGACTGCCCGGCGGCGACGCGTTCCGCGATCCGTTCGACCCGATCTACTGGCAGACCGCCCCTCAGCCGCGCATCGCCCGCGCCGACGGCGACGGCTCGACCGGCCCGCGTGGCCTCACCGATGCCGGCGCGGCCTTCCCCGAGCTCGGCCCCGGCGAAGGAGATCCCGCAACCGAGGAGGCGCTGCTGCCGTTCCCGCTCTTCGTCGAGAGCGACGTCGACGAGACGTCCGCCATCACGGAGGAGGACGACTTCACCGGGCAGGGCGTGATCGTGATCGAGGTTGTCGAGGAGCCCGCCGCCGATGTCGAGGCGCTCACCATCGCGGGCGTCGAGCAGGAACCGTTGCCGGCGCTCGACACCTTCACCGATGCCGATCCCGGTCTGCTCGAGGAATCGAGCGTCGAGGGCGAGATCGAGCTCGCCCGGGCCGTCGAGGAGATGCTCGCCGAGGAGGCGCCGAGCGAGGCCGAGATCGCGGCTGCGGCGCTGCGGGCGGAAATCGCGAGCCAGATCGATACGCAGCTTCCGCAACTCGCCGATCAGCCGCTTCTCGAAGTGCGTGCCACGCCGGAAGGGATGCTGATCAGCCTCACGGACGCTGCCCATTTCGGCATGTTCGCCATCGGCTCCGCCGAGCCCAAGCCGGAAGTCGTCGGCGTGCTGCGCACCCTCGCGCAGGTGCTGCGCCAGCGCCCCGAACCGCTGGTGATCCGTGGCCATACCGATGGCCGCCCCTTCCGCTCGGCAGAATACGACAATTGGCGCCTGTCCACCGCCCGCGCGCACATGGCCTATCACATGCTCGTGCATGGCGGGTTCGACGAGGGGCGCATCGCCCGCGTCGAGGGCCATGCCGACCGGATGCTCAAGGTGCCCGATGATCCCGATGCGGCCGAGAACCGCCGTATCGAGATCCTCCTGCTGGAGGAGCGCCCCGCATGATGGCCGCCGGTCCCACCCGTCTTCGCCGGCTTTTCGGTGCCGGTGTCGGTCTTGCCGCGTTGCTCGCCACGCTCGTGCTCGTCCCGGTGCCGGCGAGCGCCGAATCCGAGGCGCGGATCGCGGCGCGCGAGGCGACCCGCGATGCGCAGCTCGCGCAGGAGCGGCGCGACGAGGCCCGCGAGCCCTATGCCATGCTGCGCACGCTGCAATCGCTGCAGGAGCGCATCGCCCATGGCGACATTCGCGCCCATGAGGGTCAGCGCGCGCTGATCACCCGCGTCGCCGAGACCTTCCTGCGCGCCGATCCGGAGGTCTTTTCGGATCCGCGCAACGCCAATGCGGCGATCAGCTTCGTCCTGGGCGGCGGTCCGCCGATCGTTCTGGAACGCATGCTCGCGCTCGATCCCAAGCCCGCGGTCGAGCCGGATCTGCTCGCCGGTGCGCTGGCCTATGTGCATGGCCGCGAGGAGGATGCCCGCGAGCGACTCTCCGGGTTCGACCCGCAGGCGCTGCCGGGATATCTCGGTGCGCAGATCGCGATCGCGCGCTCGGCGCTGATCGTGCGTGACGACCAGGAAGAGGCCGTGCGGCTGCTCTCGCTCGCGCGGCTTCTCGCGCCGGGTACGCTCGCCGAGGAGGCCGCACTTCGCCGCGAGATCTTCGTCGAGGGCCAGCGCGGCGCGCTCGATCGTCTGGAATTCCTCACCATCCAGTATCTGCGCCGCTACCGGAACTCGGTCTATGCCGGCAATTTCCGCCAGCGCTTCATCACGCTTCTCGCGACGCTCGATTTCGCCGAGAGCGTCGAGGATTTCCTGCGGCTCGAAAACGTGCTCGCGCATATGGACGGGGAGGGCAAGCGCGATCTCTACCTGTTCTTCGCCCGCCACGCGCTGCTCTCGGGCCGGCTCGATCTCGCCCGCTACGCTTCCGAGCGCGCCGCAGGCTTTTCCGCCGGCGACAGCGAGGAAGAGGAGCGCGCGCGCTTTTACTTCGCCGCCGCGCAGATCGTGACGCCCGCCTACGAACCCGCCGTCGAGATGCTGCTCGCCCTCGATCCCGAAAGGCTTCCCGAGGCCGATATCCCCGTCCTCGAAGCCGCCATGGTGACCGCCGCCGCGATCGGCAGGCCGCTGCATGCGCGTATCGGCGTCGAGGAGGAGGCGCAGGCCGACGACGAAGCCGAAGCCGAGGCAGAGGCCGAGGAGGGCGTCGAACTCGCTGACGCGGACGAGGCCGGGATCGAGATCATCGTCGATGCCGAGACGGTCGAAGCGCAGGCCGCTGAGGCCGAAACCGATGGTCGCGACGGCGACGTCGCCGAGGAAGCGCCTCCCGAGACCGCGCTCGCGGCGGCGCTCTATCCCAAGACCCCCACGATGGAGCGCGCCATGGCCGCGCTCGAAGAGATCGATCTCCTGCTCGAAGGGCGAAAGCAATGAGTGCCGCATTGACCCGTTTCGACCCGCCTCCGGCGGATACCCATGCCCGTCAGGCCGGTCGCGGCGGCGGATCGCAGGGGCGCGCCTTCGACAGGGCCGGCAGTGACGGCGATTGGCGCGGACCCGAGGCCATCGCCGCAGAGCGGGCGCGTCGCGAAGGCGGTGGCGACGGGCGGCGTGAAGCGGGCGCCGCCGGGCTCGACAAGGCATCCGCCGGATCGGATGAACCCGGCAACGTCGCGCGAATGGGCGATCTCGCCGCCCAGGCCGGGCGCGCCCTCGCCGATTACGCCGCTGCCGCCGGCGAGCGGGCAGGGGAGCTTCCGGGAAGCGATCTCGCCGCCAAGGCCGTCACCGAGGCGCTGGCGCGTCTCGCGCCCGATGGCGAGGAAGTGGCCGTCGCGCAGGCGCAGGATCCCGCCGCGCGCTTCTTCGCCTCGCTCGAGCGCCTGCGCGCCTTCGCCGGTCAGCTCGACGGTGCCGGCGCCGCTCAGGCCCATACCGGTCAGCCCGGTACACATGGCGATGCGGCGCGCGCCGGGGGCGAGGCCGATGCGATGCTCGGGCGAAACCCGTCGCGCGTGCCGGCTGGCCCGCAGGCGGCAGCCGGCGCGTCCATGGAAACGGACGACAATCTCCATCTGTCGATGCGCGACAATGCCGGGCGGCCCGGTCTCGGGGCGCGCCAGGCGCCGGGGATCGGCGAAGCGCGGATCATCTCCCAGGCGACGCATTTCGCGCCGGTTTCGCAAGCCGCCCTCGGTGGCAGCAACATGGATGCGCTCGCCAAGGCCTTCGACGAGGGCGCGGCCTTCATGCGCGAGGCGGGCCAGAACGCCTCCGGGCGCGGTGGCGATACACGCGGCGCCGATATGCGCGCCGGCGGGTTCGACCAGACGCTCGCGGGCAGCCTGCGCGGCGAGGGCGCGCGTCCCGCCGGGCCGGTCAAGACGCTCACGATCCAGCTCACGCCGGTCTCGCTCGGCAAGATCAGCGTCGCGATGCACCTCTCCGACGGCGCCATGCGCATGGAGATCACCGTCGCCGATCCGCGCGCGCTGGAAATGGTGCGCGCCGACAAGGAACTGATCGGCAATCTCATCCGCAAGAGCGGGCTCAGCCCGGAAAGCATCACCATCCAGAGCGGTGATCCGACCCAGGCCGGCCGTCAGAACGCCAACGGCAACGGTGCCGGCCAGAACGGCGCGGCGGCGGGCGGCCAGCAGGATGCCGAGGCCGGTTCGAACCGTGGCTCGCGTCATGGCGGAGACGGAGACGAACGCTCCGATAGCGAAGGGAGTATCCAGCATGAGAATGCTCACGGCACTCGCCTGTCTGACGGCGGCGATATTTATCTTTGACGCAAAGGCGCCCGCACGCGCCGATGCCGATCTCGTCTGCGAGGCGGAGATGACCCGCGCCGCGGCCAAATACGACGTGCCGCTCGCCGTGCTCTTCGCCGTCGGCCTCACCGAGACGGGCCGGCGCGGCCAGCTCCACCCCTATGCGCTCAACATTGCCGGGCGCAGCTTCTTCGGCGAGAGCGCGGCAGATGCGCTGCGCGAATTCGAGCGCGAGCGCCGGCGCGGGGTGCGGCTGATCGATCTCGGCTGCATGCAGATCAACCACCATTACCACGCCCGGGAATTCGAGAGCCCCGCCCATATGCTCGACCCGGCGCTGAACGTCGATTACGCCGCCCGCTTTCTGCGCAAGCTGCGCGACCGCGAGGGCGACTGGACCCGCGCCGTCGCCCGCTACCACGCCGGCCGCGCCAACACCCCCGCCCAGAAACGCTACGTCTGCGCCGTCATCCGCCACATGGTCGCAACGGGTTTCGGGCAATGGACGGCGAATGCAAGGGCGTTTTGTGGATAGGGGGTGTATCGCCCGCTTGCATGACCGGATGCCGCTCGTGGCGGGGAAAGTGCGCCCTTCATGCAGGCCGCACCCGGACTCCCCTCTCCCGCCGCGGAGAGGGGTTGGGGGTGAGGGGCGTAGCAGGATAAAGTCCGAGGCTGATTAAGCGTGCGGACGTCATTGGGGGCGGAGATTTTTCTGCGCCGCCCCTCACCCCCGGCCCCTCTCCACGGAGGGAGAGGGGAGATTGCGCTGCATTACTCTCGCGCGCTCTGCCGATGCGGCGGGGTCAGGGCGGGCGTTTCCGTTTGCAGCGGGAGCAGGGCCGGGGTGTCGTCGGCGGGCGTGTGGCGCAGCACGCGGTATTGGCCGGCGGCGTCGCGATGCACGGTATAGACCAACTCGCCATCCACCTCCGGCACGGCGCGCCGGCCTCGCATCAACAGTGCCGTCATCGCGAAGATGAACGCCGGCGGGACGATCAGCCAGAGCGCCTTGATCCAGTCCGCCAGCGATTGATACGTGCCGAGAAAGGCCTGCCAGGCCGAAACGTCTTCCATCGTCGAACTCCCCGAAACCATCCTGAAACCGGGTTTGGATGGTCACCAGAGGTTCGCTCTGGTGACCGGGGAGATCGAAAGCCGCCTCAAGACGACCGCACTGGCCTTTGGGCCGAAGCCTTGGACATGCGCCAGCGCCTCCCCGGCCATGAAGGTCGAGGAGGTGCCTTTTCGGTCGACACCGACCGCTTGAGGAAGGGGTTTCGACGCCCCGGAGCCGGATTTCCCGGCTCTGTGGCGACGTTAGAACACGTATTCGCGATTGAAAAGAGGGGTTTTGGTTGTATCGGCGCACAACTGATCACACCCTCCCTCAAGGCCGCGCCAGAACTCCCCTCTCCCGCCGCGGAGAGGGGTTGGGGGTGAGGGGCGTATCAGGATAAGCCCGAGGCTGATCAAGCGTACCGATGCCATTGAGGGCGGAGATTGTTCTGCGCCGCCCCTCACCCCCGGCCCCTCTCCACGCGGGGAGAGGGGAGATTGCGCTGCATCGCGCGCTCGCATGACCGGATGCCGCTTGTCGCCGGGAAGGGTGCGCCCTCCATGAAGGCTGCGCCCGGATTCCCCTCTCCCGCCGCGGAGAGGGGTTTGGGGGTGAGGGGCGTATCAGGATAAAGCTCGAGGCTGATCAAGCGTGCGGACGTCATTGGGGGCGGAGATTGTTCTGCGCCGCCCCTCACCCCCGACCCCTCTCCACGGGGGGAGAGGGGAGATTGCGCTGCACGAAACGCTCGCCCCTCGCCCGGTCTTGTATGCGATACGAACCCCGACACGGTTCACCAGTAATTGGCGACCGGCATTTCCCTCATGGCGCGGATCGTTTAAGCCGGGTCCATGTACGCCATCACGATCCTCTTCGCCCTCTATGTCGCCGTGACGCATGGTTATGCGCTGCTTCGGTGGAAGCGCGGGGAGGGGGATGGGTGGTATCTCGGGTTTTTTCTGATGTGGAACACGGCGGCAGCGATCGTGCTGGTGGCCGTGGCGCAGATCTGGCTGCGGGAATACGGGCGCGGGGCGGCCCATCTCACGCTGGTCGGCGTCGCCATGGCGCCGCATGTGATCGTCCTGGCGGGGAATTTCGCCAATACGGTCAGCGCCTTGCGGGCCGGCATGCGGGGCTGGCCGATCGCGGTGCTCGTCTCGTGGATCGTGATGTCGATCCTCACGATCACGCTTCTGGGCGTCGTGTCGCCCAATACCTGGCTGATTCGCGTACTGTTCTGATCAACCGGCGGATGCCCGCTGCATCCGCCGCTTGATCGTTCTCGAAGCGGCCCGGTTGCAGGCTCAGTCGCGCTGGCCCGGATTGCCGCGCATGACCCGGGTGGCCGCCACGAGGGCGGGCAGGGCGAGCGGGCCGAAGCCGCGATGGGCGGGGCGGTCCTGGCCGCCGGCCACGGCTTCCCGAGAGGAAGCCTCGTGACGGGAACCGGCGGCTTGCATCTGTGCGTGCCGTTCGGCGGTGGAGGCGGCACTCGGCGGTGCGGGCGGCATCGCGGCGGGATCGTTCATCTGAGCAGCAATCATGATCTCGTACTCGTCTGGCAAGCGCATGGGGCACGCATATGTGGCGAACGCGGTGGCACGGTAGGTAGCGTCGATGCGCTTCTCCCGGCGCACCTCTCGGCGTCGCAACGTCGCGACGGGCCGGACATTCGATGCGGATCGCGACGCTCGCACGGCGCGATCGTGGCGAATTTTAGAAATCGGGTTAACGCTTGTTCAGCAATGAATTAGAGAAGTTTGCGAACGGATGGGGTCAAATCGTTGCCGCAACGTAAAAAGGGAGCGCCGGCAAGCGCTCCCCGATGAATGCATAGCCGTCGCGACGAATCAGGCGGCGTCGCTTCCGCGCAACACCTCGAAGAAGTGACGCACTTCCCGCGAGAGCTTGCGCGACTGGTCGGACAGCTCGCTCGAAGCCTGCGCCACGGCACTCGCCGAGCGGTTGGTCTCGCTGATCGCCTCGTTCACGCCGGCCACGTTCTCCGAAAGCGTGTGGGTGCCGTTCGCCGCGCGCTGGATGTTCGTGGAGATCTCGCCGGTGGCCGCGCTCTGCTCCTCGATCGCGGCGGCGACGCTGCTCGTGACGTTCTCGATCTTGCCCATGATGCCGGCGATCTTGCGGATCGATTCGACCGAGGTGGCCGTCGAGCCCTGGATGCCGTGGACGTGCCGGGCGATTTCCTCGGTCGCCTTCGAGGTCTGGCTGGCGAGCGCCTTGACCTCCTGCGCGACGACGGCGAAGCCGCGACCCGCCTCGCCGGCGCGGGCGGCCTCGATCGTGGCATTGAGGGCGAGCAGGTTCGTCTGCTCGGCGATCGCCTGGATGAGCGAGACGACCTCGCCGATCTGGCGCCCGGCCTCGGCCAGACGCTCGACCTCGGCGCTCGAGGCTTCCGTCATCTGCGAGGCTTCGCGCACGATGCTGCTCGCGCCGTTGATCTGGTCGGCGATCTCGTTGACCGAGGCGGTCATCTGTTCCGTCGCGGAGGCGACGCTCTGGACGTTGAGCGAGGTGTCGCGGGAGGCGTTGCTCGCCGAATCGGCCTCGAGGCCCGCCTGCTCGGCGACGCTCGTCAGGGTCTGCGCCGTTTCCTGCATGCGGGTGGTGTTGGTGTCGAGGGCGCCGAGGATCGAATCCACCGAGCCGCGGAAATTGTCGATCGCGCCGGCGATCTCGTCGTTGCGGCGCTGCCGCTCCTCGATCAGGGCGGTCTGGTAGGTCGAAATGGCGTAGTCGAGATCGAGCATCACGACCTTGTTGAGCGCGCCGATATAGCGCGCGAGCCGCGCGGGGGCGAGGCGGTTCTTGCGCACGACGATGGCGCTGAGCTCGTTCAAGAGGAACTGATAACCGGCGATGTACCAGCGCGGCTCCAGCCCGATGCGCACATGCGCCATGCCGATTCGCCGGATGCTCGCGACGTAATCGGCGTCGAAGGCCCCGCCGAACAGCCGCTCCCAGTGCTTCGCCTGCGCGGTCTCCAGCCCGTTCTGCTTGTCGCCGATGAGCTTGGCCAGATGCGCTTCGCTATGCGCGTGCGCGTAGAAGCGCGAGAGCACTCCCGGCAACTCCGCGGCGACCTGTTTCCAGATCGCGGGAAGGTCCGCGCGCGTGGTCGCATCGATGCGCGCATAGCGCAGGCGGGTTTCGTGATCGGCCTTGTCGAAGGTTTGAGCGGGAGAGGCGTTCATGAGTTCTTTCAACTTTTAATTGCTTCGTGGGTCAAAGGTTCAAGCAGCCGTCTTGCGGTTTCAGATTCTGAAAGTGCGGTACATGGAGGCTCGACCCCGTCACTGTCCTGTGTTCCCTCGTTTCAGAATCGGTCATAAACTTTAAGAACTTCTGAAGGTGAATATCCGGATCACTACGAGGAGAGTTATCCGGAATTTCCGGGATCGAATACTTCGTCCATCAATTTAAAATTGTTGATAATTTTAATGCGTCGCCAGTAACCGCCGGCGCCGTCCACAGGCTGTGGAAACCGGGGAAAGCGGGTGTGGAGCGCCGAATCATCGCAATGAGCGGCGACTTCCTCTACCCTCCCGCACCTGACTTCATCGATTCGGACGGACCCAAGATGGCGAATGCCAATGCGCTCGTGGCGCAGCTCGACCAGAACGAGGCGGAATATCGCGTCGCCCCGCACAATATCGACGCGGAGCAGGCGCTGCTCGGTGCCATCATCGTCAACAACGAGGCCTATTACCGCGTTTCCGACTTTCTGGAGCCCGAGCATTTCTACGAGGATCTGCACCGGCGCATATTCGAGGTCACGTCGAGCCTGATCAAGGCGGGCAAGGTCGCCACCCCGATCACGCTGAAGACCTTCCTCGGCGATCAGGATCTGGGCGGCATCACCGTCTCGCAATATCTCGCACGGCTGGCAGCCGAAGCGACGACGATCATCAACGCCCTCGATTACGGGCAGACGATCTACGATCTCTCGATCCGCCGCAAGCTGATCGCCATCGGCGAGGATACGGTCAATTCCGCCTATGACGCGCCCGTGGATTCGACGCCCCGCGCGCAGATCGAGGAGGCCGAGCGCAAGCTCTTCTCGCTCGCCGAGACGGGGCGCTACGATGGTGGCTTCCAGCGCTTCGCCGATGCGCTGACCTCCG
Source organism: Salinarimonadaceae bacterium (assembly GCA_050485405.1). Lineage (GTDB taxonomy): Bacteria > Pseudomonadota > Alphaproteobacteria > Rhizobiales > Beijerinckiaceae > Saliniramus. Next base: position 27,720 of record JBJHBI010000032.1, on the reverse strand, counting down.
CCGTCGACATGGCCGCGAAGGCCTATCAGCGCGAGGGCAAGCTCTCGGGGATCTCGACCGGCCTCGTCGATCTCGACCGCATGCTCGGCGGGTTGCAGCCCTCGGATCTCGTGATCCTCGCCGGGCGCCCGGCCATGGGCAAGACCTCGCTCGTCACCAATATCGCCTTCAATATCGCCAAGGCCTATCGCGGCGAAAAGCGCCAGGACGGGGTGATCGAGACGGTAAATGGCGGCATCGTCGGCTTCTTTTCGCTGGAAATGTCTTCCGAACAGCTCGCCACCCGCATCATCGCCGAGCAATCGGGGATCCCGTCTTACAAAATCCGGCGCGGCGACATCCGCGAGGACGAGTTCTACAAGCTCACCGACGCCGCGCGCGAAATGCAGACCATGCCGTTCTACATCGACCAGACCGGCGGCATCTCCATCGCCCAGCTCACCGCCCGGGCGCGCCGCCTGAAGCGGCAGAAGGGGCTCGATCTGCTCGTGGTCGACTACCTGCAGTTGCTCTCCGGTTCGTCGAAACGCGGCGAGAACCGCGTCCAGGAACTGACCGAGATCACCACCGGACTGAAGGCGCTCGCCAAGGAATTGTCGGTGCCGCTGATCGCTCTTTCCCAGCTCTCGCGTCAGGTCGAGGCGCGCGAGGACAAACGCCCGCAGCTCGCGGATCTGCGTGAATCCGGCTCGATCGAGCAGGATGCCGACGTGGTGATGTTCGTCTATCGCGACGAGTATTATCTGCAAAATCGCGAGCCGAAGCCGGGCACGGAAGAGCATTTCAAATGGCAGGCGGAGATGGATCAGGCCCACGGCAAGGCCGAGGTGATCATCGGCAAGCAGCGCCACGGCCCCACCGGCACCGTGCAGCTCGCCTTCCAGGCCGACATCACCCGCTTCACCGATCTCGCCGACGAGGACAAGCTGCCGGAGCGCATCGGTGACTGAGGCCCGCATGATCGGCGATTTCGCCGCGATCCCGCCCGAGGAAGCCGGCGCGCTCCTCACTATCGATCTCGACGCGCTCGCCTCCAACTGGCGCCTGTTGCGCGATCGTGCGGGCGGGGCCGATTGCGCTGCGGTGGTGAAGGCGAATGCCTATGGAATCGGCATCGAGATGGCGGTGCCCAAACTCCTCGCCGCCGGCTGCCGCACGTTCTATGTGGCGCATCTCGCGGAAGCCAGACGCGTGCGCGCGCTCACTGGCGAGGCCGTGATCTACGTCCTCAACGGCTTCCTCCCCGGTACCGGCCCGGTCTATGCCGCGCATGATCTGCGCCCGGTGCTCGGATCGCGCGAGGAGATCGCCGAATGGGACGAATTCGCCGCCGCGAATCCCGATGCGCCGCCGGCTGCGATCCATATCGATACGGGCATGAACCGCCTCGGCCTGCCGCCCGAGGTGGTCGCGGATGTGGCGCGCAGCCTGTCCTTCGCGCCGGCCCTGATCCTGACCCATCTCGCGAGCGCCGAAGATCAGGCGGACCCCTCCAATGCCCGCCAGCTCGCCGATTTCACCCGGCTGCGGGCGCATTTTCCCGATATCCCCGCCTCCTTCTGCAATTCCTCCGGCGCCTTCATCGAGCCCGTCGCGGCCTTCGACCAGACCCGCGCGGGGGTTGCGCTCTATGGCGCGAATCCCACGCCAGGCAAGCCCAATCCGATGCGCGAGGTCGTGCGGCTGGACGCGAAGATCCTCCAGATCCGCGATGTGCCGGACGGGGCCGCCGTCGGCTATAACGGCAAGTGGAAAGCGCGCGGCCCGCGCCGCCTCGCGACCCTGTCGATCGGCTATGCGGACGGCTATCTGCGTTCGGCCAGCGCCTGGGATTCCAAGGCTGCGCAAGGCATCAAGGCTGCGCATGGCATCGATGCCGGTATCGCGCTGGTGGGCGGGGCCATATGCCCCTTCGCCGGCTCCGTCTCGATGGATCTGATCGTGATCGACGTCACCGACGCGCCAGAGGATGCGGTGCGGCGCGGGGCGCTCGCCATAATAATCGGCGATGCGCTCTCGCTCGACGAGGTGGCGGCGCGGGCGGGCACCATCCCCTACGAGATCCTCACCAGCCTCGGGCGCCGCTATGCCCGCATCTACCGCAACGCCTGAGCGAACGGGACGACACATTGGCCAAGCGACGCGCGACTTATCTCTGCCAGGAATGCGGGGCGGTCTATAACCGCTGGATGGGCAAATGTGAGGCCTGCGGCGCCTGGAACTCCATCGTGGAGGAAATCGGCGGCGCAGACGGTTCGGCCAACGTGCCCGCGGCCTTGCGCAGTCCGCGCTCCAAGGGCCGCGTCTTTCCCCTCGAAGGGCTCGAGGGCGAGAGCAAGGAGCCGCCGCGCACGCCCTCCGCCATCGCCGAGCTCGATCGCGTCACCGGAGGCGGCTTCGTGCGCGGCTCGGTGATCCTGATCGGCGGCGATCCCGGGATCGGCAAGTCGACGCTCCTGATGCAGGCCTCGGCGGCGCTCGCCAATGCGGGCAGCCGCGTCGTCTATATTTCGGGCGAGGAGGCGGTGGGGCAGGTGCGGCTGCGGGCCGAGCGGATGGGGCTCGCCGCGAGCCCCGTCGAACTCGCGGCCCAGACGAATGTCGAGGACATCATCGCGACGCTCTCGCAAGGGGCCGTGCCCGCGCTGGTCGTGATCGATTCGATCCAGACCATGTGGACCGATACGGTGGAATCGGCGCCGGGAACCGTCACGCAGGTGCGCGCGAGTGCGCAGCATCTGATCCGCTACGCCAAGACGAGCGGCGCGGCGGTGATTCTCGTCGGCCACGTCACCAAGGACGGGCAGATCGCGGGGCCGCGCGTCGTCGAGCACATGGTCGATGCAGTGGCTTCCTTCGAGGGCGACAACGCCCACCATTTCCGCATCCTGCGCGCGGTGAAGAACCGCTTCGGCCCGACCGACGAGATCGGCGTGTTCGAGATGACCGGCAAGGGGCTCGCCGAGGTCGCGAACCCTTCCGCGCTCTTCCTCGAAGGGCGCGACGAGGCGGCGCCGGGGACGGCGGTCTTCGCCGGAATGGAGGGGACGCGTCCGCTGCTCGTCGAGGTCCAGGCGCTGGTCGCGCCCACCGCGCTCGGCACGCCGCGCCGTGCGGTCGTGGGATGGGATCCCGCGCGTCTGTCCATGGTGGTGGCGGTGCTGGAGGCCCATGCCGGGCTCAAGCTCGGCATGCACGACATCTATCTCAACGTCGCCGGCGGTCTGCGCGTCACGGAGCCCGCCTGCGATCTCGCCGCCGCCGCCGCGCTCGTCTCCTCGCTCTCCGGCGCCGCCCTGCCGCCGGATTCGGTCTATTTCGGCGAACTCGGCCTGTCGGGTGCCGTGCGCCCGGTCGCGCAGGGGGCGACGCGGATGAAGGAGGCGGCGAAACTGGGCTTTTCCACCGCCGTGATTCCGGCGCTTCGAGGCGAGGCGGACGGGCCCGCGCCCTTGCGTGGCAACGTGATCGGACATATCACGGAACTCGTGGCGCAGATCGCCGCGCGTCCGCGTCATCGAAATGCCGCATCCGGGTGAAAGCAAGGGTGACGAACGGCGCGTGGCGGGTTATACAGCCCGCGCGAGAACAACCCGTCTTCCCGCTTGATCGTCGCCGAGCCGTCGATGAGCGCTCTGTAGGCTTCGTCCGGAATGCCCATACCCATTCTCGATCTCGTCGTGATCGCCGTCATCCTGATTTCCGCATTGCTCGCAGCCGTGCGCGGATTCACGCGGGAGGTCCTCGCGATCTTCGCCTGGATCGCGGCGGCGCTGGCCGCGTGGTCCTTCCACCCGCTTGTGCTGCCCTACACGCGACAATATATCGGCAATGACGACATCGCGCTCGGCGCCGCGATCGCGGTGGTGTTCCTGCTGACGCTGATCATCGTGTCGCTGATCACGGTGAAGATATCGGACGCGATCCTCGATTCGGCGATCGGTGCCATCGATCGCACGCTCGGCTTCGCCTTCGGCGCCGCGCGCGGCTTTTTGATCTGCGTGATCGCCTGGTTCTTCTTCAGCCACCTGACCGACGGCATGATGCCCGGCTGGGCCGAGGAAGCGGCGACCCGTCCGATGCTGCAATCGGGCAGCGACGGGCTGGTCGGCATGCTGCCGGGCGATATCGACGCGTTGCTGCAGCGTCTCGACCGCTCGCCGGCGGGTGATCCCGGCGAGCCGGCGGACGTGGTGCCGCAGCAGCCGACCTAGAGCGCTGTTCGGCCTGACGGAGTCGGGCCGGCGCTCTGAGTTGTTGGGTGACGCATCGTTTCATCCGTCAGCCGGTACCCGCCTGACGGAACGATGGGTATCGGCGCCTCGCGCGCCGCCTGCCAGGGCGTCGGTCCGGTGCCGACGCCGTCTTTCGTTTCGGATGTCCGAAACAGGAGCGGAATGACGATCATGAGCGAGACCTATGCCAGCTATCCGCCCGTCGGAGCGGATCACGATTTCGATCTCGATGGCGACACGTTGCGCGAGGAATGCGGCGTCTTCGGCATTTTCGGTCACCCGGACGCGGCGGCCATCACCGCGCTCGGCCTGCATTCCCTCCAGCATCGCGGCCAGGAGGCCGTGGGCATGGTCTCCTTCGACGGCAAGCGCTTCCACGCCGAGCGCAAGCTCGGGCTCGTGGGTGATTCCTTCTCCGACCGCGCGGTGATCGACCGGCTGGAAGGCACCTCCGCGATCGGCCATGTGCGTTATTCCACCACCGGCGAGACGGTGTTGCGCAACGTGCAGCCGCTCTTCGCCGAACTCGATGGCGGCGGTTTCGCCGTGGCTCATAACGGCAATCTCACCAACGGCATCACGCTGCGCCAGAAGCTGATCAAGGACGGCGCGATCTGCCAGTCGACCACCGATACAGAGGTGATCCAGCACCTGCTCGCGCGCAGCCGCAAGCCGCGCCTGATCGAGCGGTTTCTCGATGCGGTACGCGCGCTAGAGGGCGCGTTCGCCCTCGTCGCTTTGTCGAACAAAAAGCTGATCGGCGCGCGCGACCCGCTGGGCATCCGCCCGCTGGTGCTGGGCGAGCTCGATGGCAAGTACATCCTCGCCTCCGAGACCTGCGCGCTCGACATCATCGGCGCGCGTTTCGTGCGCGACATCGAGAATGGCGAGGTCGTGGTGATTTCGGAAGACGGCGTCGAGAGCCTGCGCGCCTTCCCGCCTTGCCCGCCGCGCCCCTGCGTCTTCGAATACATCTATTTCGCGCGCCCCGATTCCGTCGTGAACGGGCGCAGCGTCTACGAGGCCCGCAAGGCCTTCGGCGCGCAGCTCGCCACCGAGAACCCGGTCGATGTCGATGTCGTGGTGCCGGTGCCCGATTCCGGTGTTCCGGCGGCGATCGGCTATTCGCAGAAGGCGGGCGTGCCCTACGAGCTCGGCATCATCCGCAACCATTATGTCGGGCGTACCTTCATCCAGCCGACCCAGGCGATCCGCGAACTCGGTGTGCGGCTCAAGCATTCCGCCAACCGCGCGGCGATCGCGGGCAAGCGCATCGTTCTGATCGACGATTCGCTCGTGCGGGGCACCACCTCCGTCAAGATCGTGCGGATGATGCGTGAAGCGGGCGCGCGCGAAGTGCATTTCCGGCTCGCCTCGCCGCCGATCACCCATCCCGATTTCTACGGGATCGACACGCCTGAGCGCGACAACCTGCTCGCGGCCACGCATGATCTCGAAGCGATGCGCGCCTATATCGGCGCCGATTCGCTCGCTTTCCTCTCGGTGGACGGGGTGTACCACGCGCTCGGTTTCCCCGGTCGCGATCCGCACGCGCCGCAGCTGACGGATCATTGCTTCACCGGCGATTATCCCACGCCGCTGGCTGATCTCGGCGTCGCCACCTCGCGCAAACTCTCCCTGCTCGCAGAAGTCGATTGAGTACCCTCATGACGAAACCGTTTCAGGATCGTATCGCCGTCGTCACCGGCGCCTCGCGCGGCATCGGGCGCGCCGCCGCCCTCGCATTGGCCGAGGCCGGGGCGCATATCGTTGCCGTGGCGCGCACGCAGGGCGCGCTGGAGGAGCTCGACGACGAGATCCGCGCGGCGGGCGGTGCCCCGGCGACGCTGGTGCCGCTCGACGTCACCGATCTCGACGCGCTCGACCGGCTCGGCCTCGCGCTCTACGAACGCTGGGGCAGGCTCGACGTGTTTCTGGGCAATGCCGGTGTGCTCGGCGCGCTGACGCCGCTCGCGCATCTCGATCAGAAGGTCTGGGACCAGACCATGGCGGTGAACGTCACGGCGAACTGGCGCCTGCTGCGCTCCTTCGACCCGCTCTTGCGCGCCTCCGATGCCGGCCGCGTGATCCTCGTGACGTCGGGCGCGGCGCATCTGGGGGAGGCGTATTGGGGGCCTTACGCGGCTTCGAAAGCGGCGCTCGAAACGATCGGGCGAACCTATGCCGCAGAGACGGTGAAGACGAAGATCCGTGTGACGATGCTCAATCCCGGCCCGCTGCGTACCCGCATGCGCGCCTCGGCCTTCCCCGGCGAGAATGTGGAAAAACTGCGCACGCCGGAAGATCTCGCCCCGGAAATCCTGCGCCTCGCCTCGCCGGAATGGACCGAGACCGGCAAGATCTTCGATTTCCCCACCGGCAAGGTGCTCACGGCCCGCGCGCCGGAATGAGGCTCGCGCCTGCCAGCGTGCGCGACGCGCGAGCGCCGGCGCGTGGCGATGCCGGTTGAATCAGCCCGGCCGATCCTCGCAAGGATCGAGCCGCACGGCATTCGCCGCACTCGGCAGGCCGGGGATCGACCATGACGCGCGGCTGCGATCGCCGTCGTCGATCGAGCCGGTCGTCAGCGGGTCACCGTTCTGGACGGATGCCCGCGTGAGCCGCTCCAGCGCCGCCCGATCCGCTGCGTTATAGGCATATTGCCCCGCCGCGAGCGTGAGCAATCCGATGAAGATCGCCGCTTTCAAAGTCCGATAAACCATCCCGACCTCGCCCCATATCCAGCACCGCCCCCCGGCGCCGATCAGGTCAAGCTTGGGGGAACGTGGTAAATATGGGGTTGATGGGATGTGGGGGATTTGACGCGATCGGTTTACCGCATGCGAAACCGCGTGCGCAGGCCGAGGCCGAGAAAGAACAACAGCGGCAACGACAGTACCGTCTGCGCAGCGGAAAGAACCTTCAGCGGCGCGGGAAGTTCCCGCAGGAAACCGGGTTCGAAATAGGTGCCGGTGAAGCCGAAAAAGGGGAAGAGGTTGCTGAAGCTGAGGGCAATGCCGACCACGGATGCAGGTAGAATTGACGCGTTAAAGGCCGTTGCCGAGCTGAGATCAGCAAGGCCCAATGCAAGGCCAATTGAGCCTATGAGCCATAACATGAGCAAGGCTAGGGTTGGGCGTTTTATCGAGTAACCGTAATCGGAGAACCAGCTATAAATCTTGTAGGGGAGTCTCTGCCAGAAGCCACCAATCTGGCCAGCGAAGTGCATTTCGCGCCGGAAAAAGAAGTGGGCATCTTCAGGAAGACCCTGTTTGTTGAGTGCGTGGCGGATTAGTGCGCATGAATTTCGAGCTGACACAGGGCCCTGGTTTGGCTGCAATGGCCAGCATTCAGATTTTGGACTAAAAATGGAGTTTTCAGGAATTAATGTTCCGTCAAAATATGGATAAGTTCTAAAACGAGTGTTGATAAAGTATGTGGATGAATCGAATACGCATTCTATAAACCCAACACCCGTGTGTTTTGATTCTTTATCGCCAAAAAGCACCTTGTTAAAATATGAATTACTTTTAAAATGAGAATTGTGAAACAAAACATCCTCTTTAAAGTAAGATGCAGAAAAATATGCTTTCCTAAAGTATGTGTTTTCGCTTAAATTTGCTCTTTTTAGAAATTTTGCCTCCGTTAATTCCATATTCTTAAAAAATATAGAATTACAGAAAATTGTTCCTTGCAAGAAAAGCGATCGATTAAAAGATAGGGTTTCATAGAATACAGAATCATAGCATCGAAAACTTGTTAGAAACAAAAAATTTTCAGCAAAAATTCTTTTTCCGAAAGCGGTATTGTTAAGAAGCACAGGTTCATTCGGACTGGGAAAGTCCGGAATTGGATTGGTCTTCTCGTTCCTTTGCATCCAGCATTGCGCAAACAGTTTAGTGGCATCGTCCTGAAGATCTCTCCAAGGAACGACTCCATAAGCATCAAAATCAGAGATCAGGCCTCGCAGCTCGCCTTCATTTAGATGCTGGCACATCCATGAATTCCAGATGCGCCTATTCTGCATATACTTTATACCTTCAATTCCATCACCCTCCTGCTCGCCATATAGCGTCATCAGGATGTACCACGGGTTCTGGTTGGCCGGGGTCAGCTTGCTTGTGTCTATATCAATTTCCGTATCGCTCATGCCGCGCCGTTCCGCTTCCGTTCGTCACGAAATACGCTGGCACAATGAAAGCCTGCGGAAAAGTGCTCTGCACACGCTCTCCACAGGGAGATCGGAAAAGTTGCAATACTGACTTACGGCGCCAACCCGCCGCTCAGACAGGCTGAACCATGCGTGCCATGGCTTTCGCCGCAGCCTTCTTCGCGGCCATGTAGGTCTCGCGACGGATGGATACGACCGTAACGCCCGACGGTGAGGTCCGGGTCTGGAAGATGCTGGATTTTGCATCGCGAGAGACCGTCTCGACGCGGAAGAATGTGTCTTTGCGCCCGCTGATCATCCAATCGGCTCCTTATCCGCACGCATGCGACAGTGCGTCGGGCTGCTCTGCCAGCCCGACTCCGGATTGAACCAAGCGAAGCGCGTCCCATGCTGACCGGATCAGCCCATCCCGAATCACAATCATAAACTTATCGTGAACAATATTACCAATTCAGGATCACTTTTCAACACCGCACAGCCGATTTTCTTTCCCCCTCAAGCCGGCACTCCACTCCCACTCCCACTCCCCTCGCTCACCCGCCGGAACCGCAATCCACCGCGGCGCATCAGCAGGAACGAGATGATTGCCACGTTGAGGAGGTTCCAGGCGACGCCGTTGAGGAAGGCTACGTCGTAGGAGCCGGTCCAGTCGAAGATGGCGCCGGAGAGCCAGCCGCCGAAGGCCATGCCGAACAGGGTCGCCATCAGGACGATGCCGACGCGCATGCCGGCTTCCTTTGGCGGGAAGTATTCGCGTACGACGATGGCGTAGCTCGGCACAATGCCGCCCTGGAACAGGCCGAACAAAGCCGAAATGACGTAGAGCGCGGCCATGCCGTCGAAGAGCACGTAGAGCACCAGCGCCACGCCCTGCAGGGTCGAGCCGAGCAACAGCGTGGCGAGGCCGCCGATCCTGTCGGCGATGAAGCCGGAGGCGATGCGGCTGACGATGCCGAAGGCGAGCATGATCGAGAGCATCTGCGCCCCGCGCGCGGCGCCGATCCCGAGATCCATGCAATAGGCCACGATATGCACCTGCGGCATCGCCATCGCCACGCAGCAGGCGACACCGGCGACGAGCAGCAGCATCTGCAACGTGCCCGTCGACAGGCCGAGGCTCTCGCGGGCCGGGTTGGCGATGACGGTGCCGGGGATCGGCTCGGGCAGGGCGGGCGCGCGTCGGCGCAGGAGCATGGCGAGCGGCACCATCGTGACGATGCAGAAGATGCCGATGCCGATATGCGTGGCGCGCCAGCCGGCCTCGTCGATGAAGAACTGCACCACCGGCGGCCAGAACGTGCCGGCGAGATAATTCCCCGAGGCGCAGATCGCCACGGCGATGCCGCGCCGCTTGCGGAACCAGTGAGAGACCTCCGCGATCAGCGGGCCGAACGAGGCCGAGGAGCCGAGCATCCCGATCAGGATGCCGTGGGCGAGAGCAAATTGCAGGATGCTCGTCGAAAACCCGGCGAGGATATAGCCGAGCCCCAGCGCGACGGCACCCCCGGCGACGGGGAAGACGATGCCGAACCGGTCGGCGAGGCGCCCCATCATGATGCCGCCGAGCGCGAAGCCGATCATCGCCAGCGCATAGGGCAGGGAGGCGCCCGCCCGCTGCACGCCGAACTCCTCCTGCACGGTCGGCAGGGCGACGACGACTGACCACATGCCGACGCCCCCGATCGTCGCGAGCGCGGTGGCGATCACGAGGCGGATCCAGGCACGCCGGGAATCGACGTGGGAATCGTCGTAGGCGGGGGAGGGGCTGGACACGGTGGTCTTCCGTCGTCGGCGGCGTGAAGCGGGTGATGCCGGCGGGGCCGGCGCCCGGGGCGTCAGTTCCCCAGGCGAACCAGCTGCTTGCCGAAATTCTTGCCCTCCATCAGGCGCATGAACGCCTCCGGCATGGCTTCGATCCCGTCCAGAACATCCTCGCGGGTTTCGAGCAGGCCGGCCTTCGCGAGAGCTGCGAGACGCGAAAGCGCCTCGTCACGGCGGTGCCACCAGTCGAAGACGAGGAAGCCGTGCATGCTCGCGCGGGTGACGATCAGATGCCCCATGAAGCGCTCGCCCATATCCGGCTGACCGGCCTGGCCGGCGAGCGCGATGCGCCCGCACTGGATCACGCGGGCATAATTGGCGAGGTTCTTCATCACGGCATCGTGGATCGGGCCGGCGGTGTTGTCGAAGAAGATGTCGACACCCTTCGGGCAGGCTGCCGCGACGGCGGCGGTGAGATCGCTCTCGGTGCGGTAGTTGATCACCGCGTCGAAGCCGATCTCGCGGCACCAGGCGAGCTTGTCGTCGCGCCCGGCAATGCCGACGACGCGGCAGCCGGCCTGCTTTGCGAGCTGGCCGACGAGTTGACCGACGGCGCCGGAGGCGGCGGAGACGACGAGCGTATCGCCGGGGCGCGGGCGACCTACGTCATAGAGCCCGAAATAGGCCGTCATCCCCGGCATGCCGAGCCAGGAGAGCGAGCTCTGGATGGGGGCCAGCGCGGGGTCGATCCGGTTCACGCCGGAATGGCCGGTGCGGTCAGGGGTGAGCACCGCGTATTCCTGCCAGCCAACCGCCATGGATTCGGCGATGTCGCCGGGTTTCCAGTCGGGATGGTTCGAGACGACGACCTCGCCGACCCCGCCGCCCTGCATCAGTTCGCCGATGCCGACGCCCTTGGTATAGCCCTTCGCCGGGCTGATGCGCCCGCGCATATAGGGGTCGACGGAGAGGTACTTCACCTTGATCAGGACCTGCCCGGGGCCGGGCTCGGGACGCCGCGCCTCTTCCATGCGCCAGGTCTGCGTGCTCGGCATGCCCTGCGGATACTCAGCCAGCAACCAGCGGCGATTCACGTCGTTTGCCATTGCGCGTTTCCTCGATCTCGTCCGGTATTCTTCAACCGGTTTCTTGCCCGAAGGCGGTCATGCGCCCCCGTCACGGTTGATCGAAGGAAAGCACCCCCGGCGTGGGGCGGCAAGGCGCAGGAACTCGTAAAGCAGTCTGCGTCATGTCGGAGTGGCACATGCCGGAGCAGATCCGGCCGACGCACCCGGTGCCGGTCAAAGCATGTCCGCTTCGTCGATCGCCGCGATCACGTTTTCGATATGCATGCGCATCGCCGCGCGCGCTTCGCCCCGGTGGCGTTTGGTCAGCGCGGTGATGATCGCCTGATGCTCGTCGCGCCAGCGCAGCTGCCGCTCCGGCGATTGCAGATAGGCCTGGAGCCTCTCCCATTCCGCATGGCGGCGCGCCGCCTGCCAGATGCTGAGGATCAGCCCGTGGGCGAAGGGGTTCTGCGTCGCGCGGGCGATCGCGAGGTGGAAATCGCGGTAGAACCGCGCCGCGACGTCGCAATCGTGCAGCTCGCGCGTGATCCCGCGATTGCGCAAGTGCAGGGCATGCAGGTCCTCTTCCGTCGCGAAGCTCGCGGCGGCGGCGCAGATTTCCGGTTGGAACATGAGGCGCGCATTGACGATATCGGCGAGGCTGGGCTCGGCAGAGCGCCCGGTGAAATGATTGCCCATAGGCGCGGCGCGTTCGCTGACATAGACGCCCGAGCCGACCTTGATATGCACGAGATCCTGGATTTCGAGGGCGAGCAGCGCCTCGCGGATGCAGGATCGCGAGACGTTGTACCGCGCGGCGAGATCGCGCTCCGTGGGAAGCCGGTCGCCCGGGCGGTATTCCGCCGACAGGATGGCCTCACGCAGGGTATCGGCAATGACGCGATAACGCCTCTGCCTGCCGTTCCAGCCTTGTGCCGCCGCGCTGTCCATCGTCACCATGCGTTTCATCAGATACTCATACAATCAGATATGCCGGTCCATCTGGACAGATCAAGTGGAAGCCGCACTGATCTGCTAAATTAATCAAAAATTGTGTGAATCCGATTCTGGAGAAAGGATATTTCCTCAACGGAAGTAACGTGTTGAAGCCGACACTCCAAGTCGTGGCATGTTGCAATCGTGAGATTGAATCTCCTTTTGCTTGCAATATGGTGGGCGCGCCCCGGCGGCACCGTATGGCGGCTATGCATCTGTGCGCGGTTGAATTTTTCTTCCACAGGGCGCATGAAGGCGCCGCTCGTGCACCTGATTGCCTGCACGGGCGGATGCGAGGGTGAAAGCTGATCATGACGGTCGAAACCAGTAACGGGCAGCGCGCCGACCAGCCGCGCGTCGCGGTCATCGGGTGCGGAGCCTGGGGGCGCAACATCGTGCGCTGTTTCGCGCAACTCGGAGCGCTGTCGGCAGTGGTCGACAACAATGCCGAGACCATCGAATCGCTGATCGCGCTGTTCGGCTGCCGCGCCATGTCGGCCGAGCAGGCGCTCTCCTCCCCCGATATCGATGCCGTGGTGATCGCGACACCGCCCTCCGGGCACAAGGACATGGCGCTCGCCGCCATCGCGCAGGGCAAGCACGTCTTCATCGAGAAGCCGGTGACCCTCGATCACGAGGAGGCCGTCGCGATCGTCGACGCCGCGCGGGCGGGATCGCGGGTCATGATGACCGGGCACATCCTCCAGTTCCATCCCGGCTATCGCAAGCTGAAGGAACTCGTTCGCGACGGCGTGCTCGGGCGCGTGCAGCGGATCAACGCAAACCGCCTCAATCTCGGTGCGGTCCGGCGCGAGGAGGATGCGCTGTGGTGCCTCGCGCCGCACGACGTCTCGATGACGCTCGGCCTCGTCGGCGGCGCTCCCGTGCATGTCGATGCGCATGGCGAGGGGCATCTGCGCGACGAGATCGCCGATGCGGTGACCCTGCGGCTCGCCTTCGAGGGAGGCGAGAAGGCGTTGATCCACGTCTCGTGGCTGCACCCGTTCAAGGAGCACCGCCTGAGCGTCGTCGGATCGCAGGGCATGGCCGTGTTCGACGATTGCCTGCCCTGGGATCGCAAGCTCCAGCTCTATCCGCATCGCGTGTCGCTGGACGGCACCGGGCCGCAGGTCGTGCGTGCCGAGCCGGTCCCCGTCGAGATCGTGCAGAACGAGCCGCTTCTGGCCGAATGCGCCCATTTCCTCGACTGCATCCGCGATGGCTCCGAGCCGATCACCGGACCGACGGAGGCATTGTCCGTCATGCATGTGCTGGAGCGCGCGCGACAGTCCATGGCGGTGCAGCAAGCCGCGATGCGCGCCGCCGGGGCGTGAGGGCAATCTGAACCATATCGGGCCGCACGGGTTGACGAGGCGCAATCAAACAGCGCCGGTCGGCCCGTCGTCCCATGCTTCGTGGACGGGGTGCGCGCCGGCAGAAACGGAGATGCCGGATGAGGATCGCACACCAGATCGCCGCACTGCCCCTGCTCGTCGCCCTGCCGCTTTCCGCGCTCGCGCAGGACGAGAATGCCGCGGAGGCCGAGGTTTCCGTCGTCGGATTGAACCTGACCCGCCCCGCCGTCGAGGACCCGTTGAACCCGGCACGCACGCAGTTGCGTCTTCACCTGGCGATGGCGCCGGCACATGTCGTCGGCCTCGGTGGCGAATCCCGGATCACCCGCCTCGAAGACGATACCGGGCATTCCCTGCTCGTGGAGCATGCGACCGAAGAGGAAGACGATCCGACCGAACCGCTCCAGCCGCCGCCCGGGCTGACCTGGCAGGCCTCACCCTTTCCCGGAGCGGAATCCGGCTTCCTGCGCCGCGACGATTTCGAACTGGGCGGACGTGAAGGCTGGCTCGAGGTCAACGTGGACGCGCCCGAGCTTCCGGCGGAAGATGCGACCTATCTCGAGATCGCGGGCGAGATCGACGTCCTCGTCGCGGGTGACGAGGTGAGCCGGCAGCGCATCGAGGGTGTCGATCTCTCGGAAGGCGAGGCGGTGTTCGAGGTCGCCGACGAAACCATCCGCTGCATGGAAGACCGCAGCGTGACCGAGGGCGATGTCGAGATCAGCGAGTTCTATTGCTGGTCGCAGCGCTTGCAGCCGCGCGAGATCCTGGTCGTCGATCAGGACGAAGCCGTGCCCTCTCCCGAGGATCGCGCCAATCTCGTCGTCGCGGGCGATACGACGAACCTGACCCTCGAATTCGCTTTTCCGATCACCGAAACGATGCGGGTCGAATTCGAGGAGCGTGTGGGCCTCGGCTTGTGAGCGGGTTCCTCGGCAATGATACCGTCAGCCGGCATCCCGGCTGACGTGATACCGCTCTAATGCCCGCCTTGCGAGAGGCGGGCATCGCGCGGGGCCGAAAGGATTTCGCCCAGACTCTCGGCAATGTGGCGCGCCTCGTCGTCGCGCAGCCGCAGCAGAAACGGCGGCAGATGCCCCGCCTGCAGGCCGATCACGGCATGCCCGTCCTCGTCGAGGCCGATATCGATCGACGGCGAGGTCACATCGACCACTTCGCCCTCGATCGTCTCGTCCTCGTCATCCGACAATTGCCGCATCAGCTCTTCGGTGAGCGCCTCGTCGTCATCCTCGTCGATCTCGCCCTCATCCACCTCGAGCGCTTCGAGCATGTCGTCGTCGAGCGCGTCGAGTAGCTGGTTGAGCGCGGAGGCGAGCGTGCGCGCCGCGCCCGCATCCATGAGCACGGCGGTCGCCTGATCGTCCTTCTGGAAGGACAGTTGAATCTTGTTGCCCTCGACGGACAGTGAAATACCAGCCATACCTGTCTTTCGCATGAATACGTTCATATGGGAATGCTCGCCCGGGATTGAAGCCCCGCCCGCGTGCAGCGCGGTAAATCGCCTCGCGCATCTGCAATCTTCGACCTTCGCGCACAGATAACGCGCCGCGACGCGCGAAGAAAGCGCAGAAAATGCCGACATTGAGGTTTTTGCGCTGCGATGTGGTGATCCTGATGGCCGGGCCGTGCGTAGGGTGACATAGTGTGTAAGGCACGGTCACATCACACCCCGAGCGTGCTACCCGCGCGTTCGTTCCTACGGCGCGCCGTACCAGGCCAAGGTGCGACGGGTCGCGTCTTCGAAGTGATGTATCGCGCAAGCCCAACGAGATCACGACAATGAAAAATCCCGACGGCCAGTTTCCCCCCGCCTCGAACCAGCCCCGCCCGGGCCTCGGCAATCTCGGCGATCTGGAGGACGGCAAGGGCGAACACGTCGTCGTCGTCGGTGCGGGGCCGGGCGGCCTGGCATCGGCGATGCTGCTCGCGCATCAGGGCATGCGCGTCACCGTGTTCGAGCGCGATCCCGTCGTCGGCGGGCGCACCCGCACGATCACCGCGCCGGGCGGATATCGCTTCGATATCGGTCCGACCTTCTTTCTCTATCCGCGCGTGCTCGACGAGATCTTCGCCGCCTGTGGCGAGCGCCTCGGCGACCATGTGACGCTGACGAAGCTCGATCCGCAATATCACGTCGTCTTCGAGGATGGCGGCGATGTGCGCGCGACGCCTGATCTGGAGCGTCTCGCGGCCGAGATCGGACGCATGGCGCCGCAGGATGGGCCCAACGTGCAGCGCTTCTTCACCGAGAACCGCCACAAGCTCGATCTCTTCCGCCCGATCCTGGAGCGGCCCTTCGGCAAGCCGACGGACGTCATCTCGCCGGCCATGCTGCAGGCGCTGCCGATGTTGCGGCCGTTCTCGAGCGTCGACAAGGATCTGCGGCGCTACTTCTCGGATCCGCGCGTGCGGCTGACCTTCTCGTTCCAGACCAAGTATCTGGGCATGTCGCCGTTCCAGTGCCCGAGCCTGTTCACGATCCTGAGCTTCCTCGAATACGAGCACGGTGTCTTTCATCCCATGGGCGGCTGCGGTGCCGTTTCCGAGGCGATGGCGAAGGTCGCGACGCAGCTGGGCGCCGATATCCGGCTAGGTAGCGGCGTCGACCGCGTGATCTACGAGAACGACCGCGCTGTCGGCGTCGAGGTGAACGGCGAGCACATCGCCGCCGATGCCGTCGTGATCAACGGCGATTTCGGACATGCCGCGCGCAGGCTCATTCCCGAGCAGTATCGTCCGCGCTGGAAGGACAAGAAGATCGAGAAGGCGCGCATCTCCTGCTCGACCTTCATGATGTATCTGGGTATCGAAGGTGATGTCGGTGATCTCGAACACCACACCATCTATCTCTCGCAGGATTACGAGAAGAACATCCGCGACATCAGCGAGTGCCGCATCCCGGAGAACTTCTCCTTCTACGTCCAGAACCCGGGCCGCACCGATCCGTCCATGGCGCCGGAGGGTCATACCAGCCTCTATGTGCTGGTCCCCGTTCCGAACCTGCGCTCCGGGACCGACTGGGCGACATTCGCGTCACAATTCCGTGCCATGACGCTGGAGCGGCTGAAGAAGCTCGGGCTCGAGGATATCGAACAGCGCATCCGCTACGAGCGGGTGATCACGCCGGCGGATTGGGAGAACGATTTCGGTGTGAACGAAGGCGCGACCTTCAATCTTGCGCATGATCTCGGCCAGATGCTCTACTTCCGCCCGCATAACCGCTTCGGACACGGGGTCTATCTCGTTGGCGGCGGCACCCATCCGGGCTCGGGCCTGCCGGTGATCTACGAGGGTGCGCGCATCAGCACGAAGCTCCTGCTCGAGGATCTCGCGGAACGCCGGGATCGGGCCGGGGGCGCAGCGCGCGTAACGTCGCACCGAGAGACACGCGCCGAAGCCGCAGAGTAACGGCAACCGGAAGGTCATGGCATGCAGGGACGGGTATCCAGTTCGATCGGCAACGCGGCACGGGCGGCGGCTTTCGCGTGCGCCGCACTGTTCGGCGCGAGCTTCGCCGCCGAGGCGATCGCGCAGAGCGGCGCGACGCGAACGGCGACGGTCACGGTCCGGGTGAGCGACGTCGAATCGGCGGAGGGGCAGGTTTATGTCGGGCTTTGTGACCGTGGTTTCTCGGAAGACCGCTGCTTCGACGGGCGCTTCCAGCCGGCGAGCCCCGGCACGATGACCTTCGTCTTCGAAAACGTCCCGGTCGGCATGTACGCGGTGGCGGCCTATCACGACATCAACATGAACGAGCGGATGGATACCAACATCATCGGCCTGCCGCGCGAGCCCTACGGCTTCTCCAACGATGTCGGGCGGCGCGGGCCTCCGAACTTCCGGACCGCCCAAGTCCCGGTGAATCCCCCCGAGACCACCATCGACGTGCGGCTCGCACGCATGGGTGGAAGCTGAAACGCCGATGCGGGTTCCCCCGCCGCATCGTATCGAAGAACCGGCCCGCAGCGGGCCATGACGTGACGAGGAGTGCGCCGTGAGCGTATCGACGAAGAAAGTGGCCGTGATCGGTGGTGGCCTCGGCGGCCTGGCATCCGCCTGCGTGCTCGGCGCGCGTGGTCATGCGGTGACCCTCTACGATAAAAACGACTGGGTCGGGGGCAAGGCGGCGGTATTCACGGAGGAGGGGTTCCGCTTCGATATGGGGCCGACCATCCTCACCGTTCCGCGCGTCCTCGAGCGCATCTTCGCCGAATCCGGCCGCGACGTGAACGACTATCTCGATCTGCGCCGCCTCGATCCGCAATGGGGCTGTTTCTTCGATGACGGCACCCGCTTCGATCTCGCCGAGAACGTCGAGGAGATGGCGGTCGCCATGGACAAGTTCTCGCCCGGTCGCGGCAATGGCGAGGGTTACCGCAAGTTCCAGGCGATGTCGGAGCACCTGCACGGCGTTTCCGAGCGCTTCTTCTTCTGGAAGGCGGTGGAGGATCTGTTCGACACCATCAACGTGCGCGAAAACCTCAATCCCAACACCCTGCGCGACGTGATGAGCCTGCGCATGGGCAAGACCGTGGCGGGCACGATCCGCGCCCATGTGAAGGACGAGCGCCTCGCGCAGATGCTCGATCATTTCACGCAATATGTCGGCTCCAACCCCTATGGTTCACCCGCGGTGCTGTGCGCCATCGCCCATATGCAGGCGGCGGAGGGCATCTGGTATCCGATGGGCGGCACCCGCGCGGTTGCCGAGGCGCTGGCCAAACTCGCCGGTGAACTCGGCGCGACGCTCAAACCCTCGACAGAGGTGATCGGGCTCGACATGGCCGATGGCGCGGTCAAGGGCGTGAAGCTCTCCGACGGCACGAGCGAGCCGTTCGACAGCGTCGTCTCCAACATGGATTCGATCCGTACCTATCGCGAACTCGTCGGCGGCGAGACCGGCGCGCGATACGACCGCAAGGGCTTCGAGCCGGCCTGTTCGGGCGTCGTGCTCTATCTGGGCCTCAACAAGCGCTACGATCACATCCTGCACCACGATTTCGTCTTCTCGCGCGATGCGCACGAGGAATTCGACTACATCTACAACAAAGGCGAGCCGGCGCCGGACCCGACCGCGTATCTCTGCGCACCGAGCTTCACGGATCCGTCCGTCGCGCCGGAAGGCGGGGAGGCGCTCTACGTGCTGGTGCACACGCCCTATCTGCGCCCGCATCACGACTGGTCGCAGATGTTCCCGGCCTATCGGCAGGTGATCCTCGACAAGCTGAAGCGCACCGCCGGTATGGAGGATATCGAGGAGCGCATCGTCGTCGAGCGCCACCTGACCCCGCAGGATATCCACGACCGCTATAAAGTTCTCAACGGCGCGATCTACGGGCTCGCGAGCCATGGCCGCTTCCTCGGTGCGTTCAAGCCGGGCAACCGCTCGCGCGACGTGAAGGGATTGTATCTCGCGGGCGGCGCGGCGCATCCGGGGCCGGGCATGCCGATGGTGATGATGTCGGGCTGGATCGCCGCCGACGCGCTCGACCAGGATGCGCGCGGACCTGCGCTGCAGCAGGCATCCTGAGGGCGCCATGGGGGCGGATGATCAGACACGCGCGCGGCTGGAGCGCCTTGCCGCGCGGCTGCCGGAGGGCACGCGCCCGACCCGGCGCCGCAAGCCGCGCGTGGTCAATTTCTTCGTGCGCTATTTCGACCGCTACTTCCGCCGCCACATGAACGCGCTGCGCCTCGCGAAATGGGGCGCGCCGCCGGAGCTGGAGGAGGGGGCGCCGGTGGTGCTCTATACCAACCACCCGGCCTGGTGGGATGCGGCGGTCTATATCCTCCTCGCCGACAGGCATTTCGGTGCGCGCCAGAACTACGCACCGATCGATGCGGAGATGCTGGAAAAATACGGCTTCTTCGGGCGGATGGGCGCCTACGGCGTCGATCTGGAGAGCCGCAAGGGTGCGCAGGACTTCCTAGCCGCGAGCGCCGATATCCTCGCGCGTGACGATGCGGCGATCTGGGTCGCGGCGCAAGGGCGTTTCATGGATGTGCGCGCGCGTCCGCTCGATCTCAAACCGGGGATCTCGCGGCTCGTCGAGATCGCACCGCACGCACAATACGTCCCCGTCGCCATCGAATACGGCTTCTGGGAGCAGCGCGGCGGCGAGGCCTTCGTCGCCTATGGCGAGGCGATGCCGGGCGCCGATCTCGCGGGTATGGAGCGCGAGGCGCGCAGGCTCCATCTCGAAGACGCCCTGACGCGGGTGGCGGACCGGCTGAGCGCGGACGTCGTCACGCGCGATCCCGAGCGTTTCGTCTCGCTCCTCGAAGGCAAGGCGGGCGTCGGCGGTATTTTCGATCTCACCAAGCGGATCCTCGCGCGGCTCAGGGGCGAGCGTTACGATCCGGCACATGGAAGGCGGGGTGCATGACGGTCTTGAGCTATGTCGCGTTGTTTCTGGCCGCGTTCTCGGCCGGGCTCGGTGCACTCAACCTGATCCTGATGCGTACGCCCACGCGCCGTGTGCCCGATGTCGGCACGAAGGTCTCGATCCTCATCCCGGCCCGCAACGAGGAAGCCCATATCGCCGATGCTGTCGATGCCGCGCTCGAGAGCGTGGGCGTCCCGGTCGAGGTGGTCGTCATGGATGACGGGTCTACCGATGCGACGCCGCGGATCGTGGCGGAAATCGCCGCGCGCGACAACCGCGTGCGCCTCGTTTCCGCGCCTGCGCTTCCCGCCGGATGGACCGGCAAGGTGCATGCCTGCCAGCGCCTTTCGGAGGAGGCGAGCGGCACGCATCTGCTCTTCATCGATGCCGATGTGAGGCTTGCACCCAACGCCGCCGCGCTGCTGGCGGCGCATGCCCAGGCGAAGGGCCAGGCGATGGTGAGCGGCGTGCCGCGTCAGATCACCCGCACCCTCGGCGAAGTTCTCACCGTGCCGATGATCAACTTCCTGATGCTCGGCTACCTCCCGGTTCTTGGAATGCGGCTGACGAAGAATCCCGGCTTCGGCGCCGCCTGCGGCCAGCTGGTCATGATCGAGCGCGAGGCCTATCGCGCGATCGGCGGCCATGGCGCGATCCATGACAAGCTGCATGACGGGATCCAGCTCGCGCGGCTCTTTCGCCGCAACGGCTATCGTACAGATGTGGTGGCGGGCCACGCGCTGGCTTCATGCCGTATGTATCGCAACTTCGCGGAGAGTTGGGAGGGCTTCATCAAGAATGCCCATGAGGGTATGGCGACGCGCCGTCAGCTCCCCGTCTGGACGATCCTGCTCGGGGGCGGCCATATCCTGCCGGTGATCGTCCTGCCCTTCGCCATTGCCGGGGCGGCGCCGTTGCCGATCGCGATCTCCGCGCTCGCGCTCTCGTTCGGCCTGCGCGCGGCGATCACGTTGCGCACCCGCGAGAGCCTGCTTTCTATCCCGCTGCATCCGGCCAGCGTCGCCGTCGCGCTTTCGATCCAATGGGCTTCGCTTCTGCGCATGCGGCAGGGCCGTCCTGCGGGTTGGAAGGGACGCGTCTATCCGGCAGAGTGAGGCCATGAGCCGATCCGCCGCCGTCCTCCCGACCAAGACCCATCGCGACGAGAATTTTCCCGTCGCCTCGCATCTGATCGCAAAGCCGCTGCGCCGGGCGGTGCTCGCCTTCTATCGCTATGTCCGCGCGGCGGACGACATTGCCGACGAAGGTGCGCTCGCGGGGGAGGAGAAGCTCGCCCGGCTCGACGCTTTCGAACGCGCCCTGATCGCCGGCGACGCGACCGAGCCGCTCGCCGCCGCCCTGCACGAGGCGGATGCCGCATTCGGCGCCGGCATCGAGGAAGCGCGCATGCTGCTCGACGCGTTTCGACAGGATGCGGTGAAGGCGCGTTATGCCGACTGGGCCGAACTGCGCGACTATTGCCGCCGCTCCGCCGATCCCGTCGGGCGCTTCCTGCTGCGCCTGCATGGCGAACATCGCCATCTCGATGGCGCGCGGGCGCAGGAAGCGGCGGATGCGCTCTGCACCGCCTTGCAGATCCTCAATCATCTGCAGGATCTCGAAAAAGACCGCGCCGCCCTCGACCGGATCTATCTGCCCGTCCCCTGGCTCGATACTGCCGGCGGCGAGGGGGCGTTCTTCGATCCCGCCAATGCCGAGAAACGCCGCGCCGTCATCGATGCGGCGCTCGATCGGGTCGACAGGCTGATCGACGAGGCGCGCTTTCTCCCCGGTCTGGTGCGCAGCCGCAGGCTCGCCGCCGAGAGCGCGGTGACGATCGCGCTGGCCGCACGTCTCGCCGCCAAGCTGCGCCGGGGCGACCCCGTCGTGACGCGGGTGAAACTCGGCAAGCCGGATTTTCTCGTGGCCGCGACCACGGCGCTCGCTGCGCTGCCGATGCGCAGACGCGATCCCGCCCCGACGATCACCCGTCGGATCGTCTCCGCCTCCGGCTCCTCCTTCCGTATCGGCATGGCCGCTCTGCCCGGCGAGCGCCGCCGCGCGATCCACGCCGTCTACGCCTTCTGCCGCGTCATCGACGATATCGCCGACGGCAGCGCTCCGGTCGCGGAGAAACGCGTCTTTCTCGACGAATGGCGTCGCGAGATCGATGCGCTGCCGGATCAGCAATCGACCGCGATCGGGCGCGAACTCGCCCGCGCCATGCGCGCCCACGATCTGCCACGCGAGGAGTTCCACGCCCTGCTCGACGGAATGGAGGCCGATGCGCAGCCGCGCGTGCGCATCGCCGACGATGCCGCTTTCGATCTCTATTGCCGCCGTGTCGCCGGCGCGGTCGGGGTGCTCTCGATCCGGATTTTCGGTGCGCCGGAAGCCCGTGATTTCGCACTGACGCTCGGGCGCACGCTCCAGATCGTCAATGTCCTGCGCGATGTCGCCGATGACGCGGCGATGGAGCGCGTCTACGTGCCGCTCTCGCGTCTCGCAGAGCGCGGGCTCGGCGATGCGCCCGCGCGCGAACTCGTTCGCGATCCGCGTTTCGCGCAAGTCTGCACTGATCTGGCCGATGAGGCGCAGGCCGGATTCGCGCAGGTCGACACCATGCTGGAGGGGCTCGACCGGGCGCGGCTCAAGCCCGCGATCCTGATGATGGAAGGGTATCGCGCTTTGTTTGAGCGCATGTGCGCGCGCGGCTTTGCCGGCGACGGACCGCGTCTGCGGCTCGGCTGGCGCGACAAGCTCACCCTCGCGGGCAAGGCCCTGCGCCGGGTGCCTGCATGAAGGGCGGGCGCCGATGAGCGGCATCGTTCATATCGTCGGCGCCGGCATTGCCGGGCTCTCTGCCGCGGTCACGGCGAAGGCGGCGGGGCGCGACGTGCGCCTCTACGAAGCGGCGCCGCAGGCGGGCGGGCGCTGTCGCACGGTGACGGGCGCGGACGGGTTCACCCATGACAACGGCGCCCATGTGCTGCTTTCCGCCAACCGCATCGCGCTCGGCCTGATCGATCGCATCGATGCGCGCCATGGCTGGAGCGAGCCCGAGCCGGGCGGCCTTCCCGTCTATGATGCGCGCGCGCGGCGGCTGGCTCGCATCGGCCTCTCGCCCTGGTCCTGGATCGCCCGCGACAAGCGCCCGCCCGGGATATCGGCTGCCGATCTGCCTCGTCTCGCACGCCTCGCTGCGCCGTTTGCCGATCGCCCGATCGGGCCGCTGTTCGCGGGAAGCGCGCTGCATGATCATCTGATCGAACCGCTCACCGTGGCCGTGCTCAACACCCCCGTCGCACGCGCTTCCTCAGCCCGGCTCGGGCAGGCGCTGCAGCGGGTGATGCGGCCCGGTGGTGCCCGGCTCATGGTCGCGCGCAACGGGCTCGGCCCCGATCTGATCGACCCGGCCATCGCCTGGCTCGCGCGCCACGGCGTGGAACTGCGCACGGGGATGCGCCTGCGGACGGTGGAAGCGCGGGACGAGCGCGTCGCCGCCCTCGTCTTCGCCGGCGAGCGCGTGACCCTCGCCCCGGGGGATACGGCGATCCTCGCTTTGCCGCCGACGGAAATCGGCCGGCTCTTCCCGCAGATTGCGGTGCCGCAGAGTTTCGAGCCGATCGTCAACGCGCATTTCACCCTCGATCCGCCCCTCGCGGCAGAGGCCGCGCCGCGCTTCATCGGCCTCGTCGGCACGATCGCGCAATGGGTGCTGGTGCGCGCCGATCATCTCTCGGTGACGGTTTCTGCGGCGGAAGATCACGTTTCGGACAATCCGGAGAGCCTGCTCGCGCGTATCGAAGCAGAGATCACGCCCGCGCTCGAAGCTGCGGGGATTGTGTGCAGGTTCGGGGAGCGACGTCGACTGGTGAAGGAAAAGCGCGCGACCATGACGCAGGATGCCGGCGGGCCCGTTTTTCGCCCGGTCGCACCCTTGCGCGGTCTCGCCTTCGCCGGCGACTGGATCGGTCCGCTTCCCGCGACGATCGAGGCGGCGGCGTCGTCGGGACGAGATGCGTTTTCGCAGATCACGGAGGCGCGGCCATGACGCGTCCGCTCACCGTGCTGCTGGCCAATCCGCGCGGTTTCTGCGCCGGCGTGGATCGCGCCATCGCGGCGGTCGAGGATCTGCGCGAGATCTCCACGCGCCCGATCTATGTGCGCCACGAGATCATCCACAATGCCCGCGTCGTCGACGACATGCGCCGGCGCGGGGTGCATTTCGTCGACGAGATTTCCGAGATCCCCGACGAGGCCGTTACGGTCTTCTCCGCGCATGGCGTCTCGCGCGCAGTCGAGGAGGAGGCGAAGGCGCGGGGGCTCGACGTGATCGACGCGACCTGTCCGCTGGTGCGGCGCGTTCATGTCGAGGGGCGGCGTCACGCCCGGGAGGGGCGCGCGGTCATCGTCATCGGTCATCGCGAGCATGTCGAGGTCGAGGGCATTCTCGGCCAGATCGAGGGCGAGACGCATGTGGTGGCAAATCGCGAGGATGTGGCTGCGCTCAGCGTCAGCGACCCGCAGCGCCTCGCCTATGTGACGCAGACCACGCTCTCCGTCGACGATACCCGCGACATCATCGCCGCCCTGACGTCGCGCTTTCCGGCCATCATCGGCCCCGACGTGAAGACCATCTGCTACGCCACGCAGAACCGGCAGGGCGCGGTGCGGATGCTGGCCGAGCGCGCCGAGCGCTTCATCGTCTGCGGCGCGCGCAACAGCTCCAATACCAACCGCCTGCGCGATGTCGCCCGCTTCCTCAACCGGCCCGCCCTCCTGGTGGAGGATGCGCGTGAGCTCGATGCGGATTTCATCGACGGCGCGCAGACGATCGGCGTCACCGCCGGTGCTTCGGCGCCCGAGATCATCGTGCAGGAGGTGCTGGAGAAACTCTCCGGCTGGCGTGATTTGCAGATCGAGGAAGTCACGCTTACGCGCGAGACGACGCAATTTCCGCCGGTCGATCTGAGCCGCCTGCGCAGCGGCGTATCCTGACGGGCGCGCGGGTTTTTCCTCTGGTGCAAAACTCATTCGCCGACATCCGGGCTGCGCGGCGCGGCGGAGGCGCTAGTATGGCGGGTGAATCCGTTCCCGTCAGGCGAGGAAGAGCCATGTCCGAATTGAAGTCCCGCATCGCGCAGCGCCTCGTCGCCGCGACGCTGAAAGCCGCCCGCGAGGCCTCGCTCCAGCCCGTGGCCGTCGCCGTCTATGACGCGCGCGGCGCCCTCAAGGCCTTCCAGGCCGAGGACGGCACCAGCCTCAAGCGCGGCGAGATCGCGATGGGCAAGGCCTATGGCGCGATCGCGCTCGGCGTGCCCTCGCGCACGGTCGGCGCCATGGCGATGGAGCGCCCGCATTTCATCGCGGCGGCGAGCCATGTCGTCGACGGGCCGCTGATCCCGGCGGCGGGCGGCGTCCTGATCCGCGACAAGCGCGGCACCCTGATCGGTGCCGTCGGCGTCTCGGGTGATCTCTCCGACAAGGACGAGGCCGCGGCGCTCGAAGGCGTCGCCGCTGTCGGTCTCGTGGGCGATGCCGGCGCCTGAAACGCGGCTGTCGTCACCGCTGCATCACCTGCGTGAGCTACCTGCGTGAGCTCGCGAGCGCGTCCAGCAATCCGCGCGCGCCGGCGGTGACGTCGCTCCAGGTGGCCGCAAAACCTTCCGGCCCGCCGAAATAGGGATCCGCCACCGGCTCGCCGGCGCGGCCCGGAACATGATCGAGCAGGAGCGAGAGCTGCGCGCGGGAAGCGACCGGGCGCAGGCGCCGCAGGTTGCCGAGATTGTCGTGATCGAGCGCGACGATGTGGCTGAACCGCGCGAAATCCGATCGTTCCACCTGCCGCGCACGATAGTGCCCGATCTCGATCCCGTGCATGCGGGCGATCGCCTGCGCGCGCGGATCGGGTGGGCCGCCGACATGCCAGTCGCCGGTCCCGGCCGAATCGACCGCCAGCGAGACGCCCCGCGCCTGCGCCTCGAAGCACAGGGCCGCTTCCGCGAGCGGCGAGCGACAGATATTGCCGAGACAGACGAACAGGATGGCGGGTGAATCGGTGTCGGGCATGAGCGAGACCTCGCAGGCTGATCGCCACAGGCTAGCGCAACATTCCGGTGCATGGATACCTGGTGCGGGTGGATATCGGGTGCGGGAGGAAATGACGCGCGGCTCGCATTCATGCCCCGTCGCGCGTGGTTCGCCTTATGTGTGTTGGTGTCTGTGCGCTTGTTTCCGCAGTGCCCTCACGGCACGCTCGGGCGAAACCGGTACAGATCTCGTCCCCGGCCCTGCCGTAGGGCTCCAACGAAAGCGCGCCCCATGTCCGATCAGACTGCTTTTGCCCGCCGCAACGATCGCATCGCCGCCATCCACCCCGAGGTGACGGCCTGGCGGCGCGACTTTCACGCCCATCCGGAAATCGGCTTCGAGGAGGTGCGCACGGCGGGGATCGTCGCGGAAAAGTTACGCGCCTTCGGTGTCGACGAGGTGATCGAGGGCATTGCCAGCACGGGCGTCATCGGCATCATCAAGGGGGAGGGCGAGGGGCCGATGATCGGCCTGCGCGCCGATATGGATGCGCTGCCCATGCAGGAGCGCGGAGGCGTCGCGCACCGCTCTACCATCGACGGCAAGATGCATGCCTGCGGTCATGACGGGCATACGGCGATGCTGCTCGGCGCCGCGAAACTGCTCGCCGAGCAGCGCGATTTCGCGGGCTCCGTCGCCGTGATCTTCCAGCCGGCGGAAGAGGGCGGTGGCGGCGGGCGCGTCATGGTCGAGGACGGGCTGTTCGATCGCGCCCCCTGCGAGACGGTCTGGGGGCTGCACAATTTCCCCGGCATCCCGCTCGGCTCCTTCGCCGCGCTGACGGGCGGGACGATGGCCGGTATCGATTATTTCGACATCACCATTCGCGGGCAGGGCGGGCATGCCGGCGTGCCTCACGAGGCGACGGATACGGTGCTCGCCGCCGCCCATCTCATCACCTCCATCCCCTCGATTGCAGCCCGCAACGTGCCGCCCCACGAGATCGTCACCATCGGCGTATCGCGGATGCGCGGTGCTGATGCGCATGTGATCATGCCGGAGGAAGCGGTGATCGGCGGGTCCTTGCGCTGGTTCGACGAGGATGCGCGCGCGCTCGCCGAGCGGCGCCTGCGCAGGCTCGCGACCCGGATCGCCGAGAGCTTCGATTGCGAAGCCGTCATCGATTATCGCCGGCTCTATCCCGCCACGATCAACCCGCCCGAGCAGGCGGCGATCGCAACCGAGGCTGCGGCCACGCTCGTCGGTGCCGACAAGGTCGTGCGCGCGCATCCGCCCTGCATGGCCGGCGAGGATTTCTCCTTCATGCTGGAGGAGCGGCCCGGTCATTACATCTGGATGGGTGTGGATGCGCCCGAACACGTTTCCGGGCGGCTGCATTATCCCGATTACGATTTCAACGATGCGGCCATTCCCCACGGCATCGGCTACTGGCTCGCCCTCGTCGACAGGCTCCTGCCGCGCGCCTCCTGACCCCGCATTCCCTTGCTCAGAAGGGCCTCGGCGGGGGCAGGGGGATGTCGTTTCCGGTGGGGAGGGCCGGGGCGTCCGTGGCGGTGTCGTCTTCCGGCTCGTCGGCGATGGAGGTCTGGCGGCATTCTGTGAGCCAGACGTCGTAGACCGGGTGGTCGATGGCGCTGAGCCCCGGGCTCTCGGCGAAGATCCAGCCGTTGAACA
>JBJHBI010000031.1:0-43962 GCA_050485405.1 Salinarimonadaceae bacterium | reverse complement strand
TGGTAATGATCAGGAAGGCGGTGGCGGCGATGCCGAGGCCGCGCGAGATGCGCCAGGCCAGAAGCATGATCAGCGTCGAGATCGCCACATGCATGCTCGGCGTCGCCGATATCCCGCCGCCGGGGCGAAGATCACCGGCCTCGAACTGCTCCCAGAGCATGTCCTGCATGTCGAGCGCGCGCACGCGAAACACCTGGTCCGCCTCGTTGAGGTAGGCCATCAGCGGCGCGTAGGGATTGTCGCGATAGGGATAGAGCAGACCATAGAAGCACGGGCCGCCGGCTGAGAGGATCAGCGCGGCGAAGGTACCGAGCACGGCCCAGGTGAGCACGAACGAGATCAGGAACTGGTTGCGCAGAGCCGGACGCTCGGTCCACAGCGTGACGGCCACGACCGTGAAGGCCATGATCGGGAACCAGGCCTCGTAGAGCAGCGAGATCGTCGCGGTAACGATCGGATAGCCCACGACCGGATGCAGGATCCGCCACACCGACACCCCGCCATGCAGGAAGCGGTCGATCTCCATGAAGAGATGATCGAGCGAATACGGGTTGATCGAGCCGATCGACATCTTGATCGACGTGAAGGCCGAGACGAAGAGCGGCAGCACGATGAAGACCGGCGCCGCGACCGCGAGACGCTTCCACAGAAGCAGACGTCCGCGCCGATCCTCGCCCGGCGAGAGAAACGGGATGCTCTCCAGCAGCCGGTCACGGCGCTTGTTCGCGAGATAGGCGATCAGGAAGACGAAGACCGCGCCGCCGATCCACATCAGATTGTAGACGCCGAGCGAGAAGCGCGTCTCCCAGAAGAAGCTGACGATGAAGGCGAGCGCGATGTAGATCGCCGAGAAGAACAGAAACATCGCGTTCGCTTCGAGCGCACGCAGGACGAGCAGACGCATCTGCGTCAGTCGATTGCCTTCGCTGTCCTGCCCCACGCTCATCGCAAAACCGCCGAGAACCGCTCGTTACGCCGGGCCGACGCGGCCCCGAAAATGTTCGTCTCGGGGAAACAACGCGCCACAAGCAGGGCAGTTCCAAGGCCGGTATCAGGCGCTCCAGCCACCATCGATCACGTGGACCGCCCCGGTGGTGAACGCGCTCTCGTCGCTCGCGAGATAGAGCGCGAGATTGGCCACCTCCTGCGCAGTGCCGAGCCGGCCCATGATCTGGCGCGCGACGAATTGCGCCCGCGCCTCCTCCTCCGATACCCCCTGCATGCGCGCGAGTTCGACGATGCGCTGCTCCAGCGAGGGAGATTCGATCGTGCCGGGGCAGATGGCGTTGCAGCGCACGCCCTCGCGCACGAAATCGACCGCGACCGATTTCGTCAGCCCGATCAGGGCAGCCTTCGTCGCGCCGTAGACGTAGCGGTTCGGTGCGCCCTTCACGGAAGAGGCGGCGGAGGCGATGTTGACGATCGAGCCGCCACCGCGCGCGCGCATGCCGGGCAGGAAGGCGCGGATCGCGCGATGGACGGATTTCACGTTGATGTCGAAGGAGAAATCCCAGGCCGCGTCGTCGCAATCGAGCGCCGTGCCGTGCGCGACGTAGCCCGCGCAATTCACCAGGATGTCGACATCGCCGATCTTCTCGCCATAGGCCGCGATCGCCGCGCCGTCCGTCATGTCGAGGCCATGGGCGCTGGCGCAGGCGAGCCCCGCGAGCTTGCCCGCATCGAGATCGCTCGCATGCACCTGCGCACCCTGTGCGGCGAAGCTTTCGGCAATCGCACGCCCGATCCCCTGCCCTGCTGCCGTCACCACGGCGATTTTACCCGCGAGCCGCCCCGTCATCCCGATCCCTCCCTCGTGGTGCGGCACTGACGATCGGCCGCATTCTCACAACGAGCATGGAATGACGGACCACGTTTTGGCAATGGCCGCATCACCCGCAAGGAGATCGCGCAAAGGCCAATCTGCCCGCGCCGCCCATTCTCAGCCGAAAAGGCCGACGATCCCGTCATGGATGAGCTTGCCGCCGACACCGAGCAGCAGGATGTAGATCAGCGTATAGAAACGCGCGCTGTCGATCCGCCGGATCAGCCAGATCCCGGCGATCGTCGCAGCGACGGCCAGCGGAAACAGTGCGAGCGAAGTCGCGAGATTCTCGGCGGAGAACTGCCCGAGCATGATGAACGGCGCGACCTTCACCACGTTCAGAATGGCGAAGAAGACCGCACCCGTGCCCACGACGATCTCGCGATGCAGCCGCTGCGGCAGGACATAGACCTGGAAGGGCGGCCCGCCGGCATGGGCGACCATCGACGTGAATCCCGAGAGCAGGCCGAACACCGCACCGCCGATCCGCCCCGCCACACTCGCAGCCGGCGGGCTCGCACGCTGCTCCAGCACGAGACGGCGAAGCGCGAAGCTCACGGAGACGATCCCGATGGTGAGCGCGACCGCGTCTTCCGAAACGTAAGCCGCGAGGAAATAGCCCGCGGCGATCCCGATGAGCGCCCCCGGCAACAGCCGCTGGATGTTGGTCTTGTCCCAGGAATGGCGATACGACCAGACCGTGACCACGTCCTGCACCATCAGGATGGGCAGCATGATCGCGAGCGCCTGCACGGGCGAGATGGTCAGGGCCATCAGCGGCATGGCCAGCAGACCGAGACCGGCGAAGCCGCCCTTGGCGAAGCCGACGAGAATGACCGCAGGAACGGCGGCGAGATAGAAGACGGGATCTGAAATCATCATGGATGCTCTGTGCCGGCATCCTACCCGTCCCGGAAGAAAGATCGCCACGCGCCTTCGCGCATATTCTCTGCGCGAAGGCGCAACGATAGCTCACCGTTTGTGGATCAGTTGAATTCCGGCGACAGTCCCGGCACCACCTTGCGGATGACCGGAAGCGTGAACTCCGCCGCCTGCGAGGCCAGTGCGGAGAAACCTTCCGCAAGGGACGTCAGCGCCTCGCGCACCTTGTCCGCCAAGCCGAACTGCATGGCGCCGCGCAGGCTCTCGAGATCGCCTTTCATGTTACGGATGCGCGCGAGAACGTCCGGGCTGAGG
The DNA here is from genome assembly GCA_050485405.1 of Salinarimonadaceae bacterium. Lineage (GTDB taxonomy): Bacteria > Pseudomonadota > Alphaproteobacteria > Rhizobiales > Beijerinckiaceae > Saliniramus. The sequence continues at coordinate 40,943 of JBJHBI010000031.1, read as the reverse complement.
AAATCGGCGCACTGGTTCAGCAGGGTGTCGAGAAGAACGTCGACGCGGTCGAGGCTGTCCTCGATCACCGACCGGCTGCCCGGATCGGCCATGTAACGGCGCAGGTCCTCGGGATCGAGGGAGAGCATCGGCCAGACCACGCCGCTCATGATCGCGGAGACCTCGGCGTAGATGTCGGCGCAGAGCTGGGCCTTCGCATCACTCGGGAAATTGATGTTTTCGCTGACCTTGACGCCTTCGGATGGGATCTGGCCGTTCATGATCCGGCTGAAATCCGCCGCACCCGAATCCGCTTTCGGCATTGCCGCCGGGGAGCCGAGACCACCGGCATTGTCCAATGTGATCGCCATGACAATTCATTCCTTTCAAAAAGTATTGGTTCTTACCCGCGCCGTCGCGACGTCGGGATCGGTGACGACGCCGTCTCGGACGGCGCCCTGCGGACGGCACGAATCCGCCGCCCGAGCCTTCAGCTGACGCTGAACGCATCTGTATGTCCGCGAGAATGCCAAGCCGACGATCCGGGGAGACGATATCCGCGTCGCGACCGGGATTCGCGCGTATCTGCGGCATCACGCGAACGTTCTGAAATGCACGACCATTTCGGTATCAGACTAAAGTCTATGATGTCAACTTTAGATAGATGATAGTTTATCATGTTATTTTTGATTGAAATAACCTTCTCTCACCCGTCTTTTGACGATCTTGCCACCGCGCCCGCGCTTCGCCACCATGCCGCGAACGACACGGTCAACCGGCGTATTGCGGGAGGAAGCGGCGATGCATGCGATCGAAAACAGTGCCTACGGGGCGATTTATCAACGCTGGCGCGATGATCCGGAAGGGTTCTGGGCCGAGGCCGCGCAGGCGATCGACTGGTACGAGCCGCCCGAGCACGTCTTCGACGCCAAGGCCGGCGCCTATGGGCGCTGGTTCGAGGGCGGGACCTGCAATACCTGCCACAACGCCGTCGACCGCCATGTCGCGACGCGCGGCGACCAGCCGGCGCTGATCTACGACAGCCCGATGACGGGCTCCAAGCGCGCCATCACCTATCGCGAATTGCGCGACGAGGTAGCCGCCCTCGCCGCGGTCCTGCGCGACATCGGAGTAGACAAGGGCGACCGGGTGATCATCTACATGCCGATGATTCCCGAAGCGGTGATGGCGATGCTCGCCTGCGCACGGATCGGCGCGATCCACTCGGTGGTTTTCGGCGGTTTCGCCGCGAAGGAACTCGCCACCCGCATCGACGATGCCCAGCCCAAAGCCATCCTCGCCGCCTCATGCGGGCTCGAGCCCGGTCGTGTCGTCGCCTACAAGCCGCTGCTCGACGGCGCCATCGAACTCGCGAAGAACAAGCCGGAAGCCTGCCTCGTCTTCCAGCGCCCCGAGGGCGATGCGAGCCTCGACAAGCCCTGGGATCACGACTGGCAGGCAGCCGTTGCAGAGGCGAAAGCCGCCGGCCGCACCGCCGATTGCGTCCCCGTCGCCGCGACCGATCCGCTCTACGTGCTCTATACGTCGGGCACCACCGGCAAGCCCAAGGGTGTCGTGCGCGACAATGGCGGGCACATGGTGGCGCTCGCCTGGACCATGGAGAACCATTACGGCGTCAAGCCCGGCGAGGTGTTCTGGGCGGCCTCCGACGTCGGCTGGGTGGTCGGCCATTCCTACATCGTCTACGCGCCGCTGCTGCATGGCTGCACGAGCATCATCTATGAGGGGAAGCCCGTCGGCACGCCGGATGCGGGCGCCTTCTGGCGGGTGATCGCGGAGCACGGGATCGTCGCGCTGTTCACCGCCCCCACCGCCTTCCGCGCCATCAAGAAGGAGGATCCGCAGGCGAAACTCCTGGCCGATTACGACCTGTCGCGTTTCCGCACGCTGTTTCTCGCCGGCGAGCGCGCCGATCCGGATACGGTGCAATGGGCGGAGCGGATTCTCGGCGTGCCGGTCATCGACCATTGGTGGCAGACGGAGACCGGCTGGCCGATCGTCGGCAACCCGGTCGGGATCGGCCTCCTGCCGGTCAAGCACGGATCGCCCTCGGTGCCGATGCCCGGCTACGACGTGCGCATCGTCGACGAGGGTGGCAAGGAGGTCGGGCCGAACGAGATGGGCGCGGTGGTCATCCGCCTGCCGCTGCCTCCCGGTGCGCTGCCGACCCTGTGGCATGCGCCCGAGCGCTTCGTGGAGAGCTATCTCGCGGCCTATCCGGGCTATTATTCGACCTCGGATGCCGGCTTCAAGGACGAGGACGGCTACCTCTTCATCATGGGCCGCACCGACGACATCATCAACGTCGCCGGCCACCGCCTCTCGACGGGCGGCATGGAGGAAGTGCTCGCCGCCCACCCCGCCGTGGCCGAATGCGCGGTGATCGGGGTCAAGGACGCGCTCAAGGGCGAGGTGCCCTGCGGCTTCGTCGTCCTGAAATCGGGGATCATGGAGCCGATCGAGACCATCGAGAAGGAACTCGTCGGGCTGGTGCGCGAGAAGATCGGCCCCGTCGCCGCCTTCAAGCTCGCCGTCACCGTGCCGCGCCTGCCCAAGACGCGCTCGGGCAAGATCCTGCGTGCCACGATGAAGAAGATCGCCGATCGCGACGAATGGTCGATGCCCGCCACCATCGACGATCCCGCCATCCTCGAGGAGATCGGCGAGGCGCTCAAGCGCAAGGGCGTGATCTGATTGGCAATTGCGGCGACGAGCGTGGCGCCCGTGCGCTCACTGCTCCTCGCCGCCCGCGAGGTAGGACAGGCCGAGATAGAGCAGCACGAGCCCGGCATAGATGAGGCCGAGCACGAGATTGACGGCGACCGCCGCCGGCACGAAGGCGGCGAGGATGAGATGGCTCATCACCGCGAGCAGCCACAGCACCCCGCCCCAGTTGGTCGTCAGCCACAGGCCGATCGCGGCGATCAGGTCGATCACGGCGAAATAGACGATCGTGGCCTGCACGCCCGGGAGGCGATCCTCGAAGGCGGGTCCGGCCTCGCCGGCACCGAGAATCAGCGCCCAGTAACTCAGGCCCCGCGCGATCCACAACAGCGCGAGAATGCGCATGAACCAGATCAGCACACGGCTCCAGCTCAGGCGCCGGCGGTTCTGATCCTGACTGCGCAGGGCCGCGTCGCTGCGCTCGTCGCGCGGATGGGGGGATGACCTGACGGCGGCGCGGCGGCGCAGAAAGCCGATCACACGCGCAGCTCCGCATCGCCGAGCGGCGCGAAATAGGCCGCGACCGCTTCATCCGACACGTCGTCGAGCGCGGCGGGATCCCATTGCGGGCTCTGGTCCTTGTCGACCAGAACCGCGCGCACGCCCTCATAGAAATCCTTGCCGTCGAGAATGCGCGACACGATCCGGAATTCCATGCGCATCGCCTCGCGGAAATCGATCTCGACGCCACGGCGCATCTGTTCGAAGGCGATGCGCAGGGATGTCGGCGATTTCGCCTTGATCGTCTTGGCGATCTGCCGCGCCGCCTCGCTGCCCTCGAATTCGAGATCGGCGATGATCTCGGCGACGGAGCCCTCGTCGAAGACGCGGTCGATCATGGCGCGCTGCGCCTCGAGCGGGGGCGGGCCCGGGTCGCGGGCGTGATCGGCGAGGACCGCATCGGGAGCCTCGCCCGCCTGGAGCCGCTCGCGGATGGCGTCGAAGGCCTCGGAGGGCGCGGCGTGGGTGGCGAGGCCGAGCGCCAGCGCATCGGCGCATTTCAGCCGCGCGCCGGTCAGGGCGAGATAGAGCCCCGTGCGCCCCGGAAGGCGCGGCAGCGCGTAGCTCGCGCCGACATCGGGGAAGAAGCCGATCCCGACTTCCGGCATGGCGAAGAGATAGCGCTCGCCGGCGACACGGTGGGAACCATGCAGCGAAATCCCGACGCCGCCGCCCATGCAGATCCCGTCGATCAGCGCGATGTAGGGTTTGGGATAATCGGCGATGAGGGCGTTGAGCTCGTATTCCTCACGCCAGAAGGCGAGCGCCTCCTCCGGGCGCCCTTCGCGTCCGGCCTCGACGAGGCGGCGGATGTCGCCACCGGCGCAGAACGCCTTCTCGCCCGCCCCCTGAACCACGATGCAGGTGATGTCCGGATCGCGCGCCCAGGCGTCGAGCGCCTCGCGCATGGCACGGACCATGGCGAGCGTCAGCGCGTTCAGCGCCTGCGGACGGTTGAGCGTGATCATGCCGGCGCGCCCCACGCGCGTACAGACCGCCTCGGCCTCCGGCGTGGCGGGTGACGAATCAGCTTCGGAATCTGCCTGCGCCATGACGACGGCTCCGCTCGTTCCTCGCGGGATCATCCCGCATTCCGGACCGGCGGTTCGAGCGACCGCCGGGGTGAAGTGGTCCGACAGTTAGACGCCTGATCCCGGCGCGGTCAACCATGGGCAAAAAGGCCGCAGCGATACGGAGATGTCCCCATTCTTGGAATGATTCCGAAATGCTATAGATTGCGCCACAGCCGCATCCCCCGGATCATGAGCGGCGCGGAGAAGTCCATGTCGTCCACCCCGACCCCGTTCCAGCCCCGCAGCGCGCGCCTGCGCGAAGTCGACCGTCCCGCCGAGGCCGCACCGGCCACGCGCGAAACCGGGCTCGATCTGCGCCACAGGCCGCGACGCAACCGCAAGAGCGACTGGACGCGCCGCATGGTGCGCGAGAATCATCTCGACGTCGCCGATCTGATCTGGCCGCTCTTCGTCACCGAGGGTTCCGGCGAGCGCATGGCGATCCCTTCCATGCCGGGCGTCGAGCGGTTGTCGATCGATATTGCGGTGCGCGAGGCGGAACGCGCGGCGCGGCTCGGCATCCCGGCTATCGCGCTGTTTCCCAACACGCCCGCCGCCCTGCGCGACGAGGCCGGCTCCGAAGCGCTCAACGGCGACAATCTGGTCTGCCGCGCCTGCCGCGCGATCAGCGAAGCCGTGCCGGAGATCGGCATCGTCACCGACGTGGCGCTCGATCCCTATACGAGCCACGGCCATGACGGTCTGCTCGAAGGCGGCGAGATCATCAACGACGAGACCGTCGCCCTCCTCGCCCGCCAGGCCGTGGTGCAGGCGCAGAGCGGCGCCGACGTGATCGCCCCCTCCGACATGATGGACGGGCGCGTCGCCGCCATTCGCGCAGCGCTCGACGCGGCCGGTTACGCGGATGTGCAGATCATGTCCTACGCCGCGAAATTCGCTTCCGCGTTTTACGGCCCCTTCCGCGACGCCATCGGCACCAACGCGACGCTGGTCGGCGACAAGCGCACCTATCAGATGGATCCGGCCAATAGCCGCGAGGCGCTTCGCGAGGTCGCCCTCGATCTCGACGAGGGCGCCGACATGGTGATGATCAAGCCGGGCATGCCGTATCTCGACATCATCCACGCGGTGAAGCGCGAATTCGGCGTACCGACCTTCGCCTATCAGGTATCGGGCGAATACGCGATGATCCAGGCTGCGGCGGCCAATGGCTGGCTCGACGGCGAGCGCGCGATGATGGAGAGCCTGATGGCCTTCAAGCGTGCCGGGGCCGACGGGGTCCTGAGCTATTTCGCACCGCGCGTGGCCGAGAAGCTTCTGGCCGAACGCAAAGCGGGCGGCGCCTGAGAGCACCGCCCGTCGCATTGATCCCTCGATCCGTCGAGCGCCTTCGCGCCGTCAGCCGCGCGCGCCGGAGAATATCTCGCGCTCGCGATAGACGAGCGGGCGATCACAGCTGCGCCCGGTCTTGCGGCGCGTGAGGAAGCGGGGGCGGCGCTCGCGCAGCAGCCCGTGGCGACGCCGCTGGCGGGTGCGCCCGAGCTGGACTGCACCGACCTGCGGATAGGGTTCGAGCAGCGAGCCGTCCTCGTTGTGGAGCATCAGCGCGAGGCCGGAATCGGCGCCCATGCGGCGCCACACAGCGACGACTTCTTCTTCGTGGAACTGTCCGAGGCGGCAGGCCACCTCGTCACGCGTGTCGATGGCGAGGATGTCGAAGAGCGGAACATCCGCCCCTTCCGGCGTAGCGAGGCTGAGAGCCAGCCCACGGAGCGGCGCGGCCCCGGCGAGGGTGGAGCCCTCGACCAGATGCTGCGCGATCCGCTCCAACGCCTCCGGTGCGGCTACTCCATCCTCATCGTTCGCTTGCCAATGCTCGACACGATTCATCTGTTGACGCCCTTGACTGTCTGCCGCCGCCGCTATGCTTGCGGCTTGTACGGCGCGTTGTCTGTCAGGGCCGAGACTAGGCGCGAGGGGAAACGAACCTCTTAATTGCTTCGGTTAAAATTGTATTTGATTGCGCGAAACCAGCACCATGCTGAACGAATGCTTTCCGCGATCGCATAATCCGCCGGATCATCTTTAACAGCAGGTGAAGACGCGCGCCTCACCCCGTCTCCCCGCCCAGACGCGCGAGGATCTTCTCGCGTCCGATCAGCGGCAGAAGCGGGCCGAGTTCGGGGCCGTGATCGCGCCCGGTCAAGGCGAGACGCAGCGGCATGAAGAGCGCACGGCCCTTCGCGCCGGTCTCCCGCTTGAGCGCACCGGTCCAGGCCGACCATGTCCCCTCATCCGGCTCACCCTCGGGCAGGAGCCGCGCGGCGGCCTCGCAGAAGGCGGGATCCGCGATCACGGGCGTCACCGGCCCGGCCACCACCGGCCACCACTCGGCGGCCTCGGGAAGGCGCGTCAGATTCTTGCGCACCGCCTCCCAGAACGCCGCGCCGCCGCCGATGCCGAGGGCTTCGAGGCGCGGGCGCGCCGTGTCGTAGGGCATGTCGTGCACGATGCGCGCGTTGAGATTCTCGAGTTCGTGCTCGTCGAATTTCGCCGGCGCCCGAGAGATGCCGGAATAATCGAGGATACCGGCGAGCGCATCGAGATCCTCCACCGGGCGCACCGATTCGGAGGTGCCCACGAGCACCGCGAGCGCGGCCACCGCCATCGGCTCGTATCCCGTCTCGCGCAAGGCCGAGAGCGAGAGATGCCCCAGACGCTTGGAGAGCCCCTCCCCCGAGGCGGTGGTGAGCAGGTTGTGATGCCCGAAGCGGGGCATGTGGTCGCCGAGCAGTTCGAAGAGCTGGATCTGCACAGCGGTGTTGGTGACGTGATCCTCGCCCCGGATCACATGCGTGACGCCGAGATCCGCGTCATCGGCCACCGAGGGCAGCGTGTAGAGATAGGTCCCGTCGGCGCGGATCAGCACCGGATCGGAGAGCGAGGCGCAATCGACGCGGCTCTCGCCGCGCACCAGATCGTCCCAGGAGACGCTGCGCGCATCGAGCTTGAAGCGCCAATGCGGCTTGCGGCCCTCGGCCTCCAGCGCGGCGCGTGCGGCATCGTCGAGATCGAGGGCGGCGCGGTCATAGATCGGCGGCAGGCCGCGCGCGAGCTGGCGCTTGCGCTTGAATTCGAGCTCGTCGGGCGTCTCGTAGCAGGGATAGAGCCGGCCCATGGCGCGCAGCTTGTCGGCGACGGCGTCGTAGAGCGCGAAACGTTCCGACTGCCGCACCGTGATATCGGGCGTGATGCCGAGCCAGGCGAGATCGGCGCTGATCGCGGTCGCGTATTCCTCGCGCGAGCGCTCGCGATCCGTATCGTCGAAACGCAGGATGAAGCTGCCGCCGTGGCGCCGTGCATGCAGCGCGTTCATCAAGGCGGTGCGGGCGTTGCCGATATGGATCAGGCCCGTCGGCGAGGGGGCGAAGCGGAGTTTCGGAGCGGATGCGGACATGCGGTGTGGCCTGGCGGTTTCACGATTGAGGATGCGCCGCCCGGATGGCGATACGGCGCGCGTGTTCCCTTTACGCGATTCTTGCTCTTTACGCGATTTTTCCGGCACCCCCTGATCCGAACGCCGGAAATTCCGGTACAAGGCTACAGCGAATCCCGGCCCCGGAGGCGATCCTGCGTATCATGTTCATCGGTTTCATCGTCCTCGCCCTGCTCGCGGGCGGGTTTGCGTTCCTGCTCTGGCGTGGCGAGGAGCCGGGCGGCATAGACGACGCCTACACGCTGATCTTCGGCCCTCCGGATCTGGGCAGCGTCGATTTCGAGAATCTCGTGCGCCGCACATCGCCCAACGACGCGCTCGCCTGCAATGGCGATATCTGCGGCGAGACGCCGGTCGATTTCGTCACCCCGGTCTACCCGATCCCCGGCGCGCGCCTGCGCGAGATCGTCCGCGAGGTCGCGCTCGCCCAGCCACGCACGCAGCTGGTCTATTCGGCGCGCTGGGAGGAAGAGGACCGCTTCGTGGTGCGCTCCGCCCTGATGCGCTATCCCGACACCGTCGTCGCACGGGTATACGGCGCGGGGCCGGGGCAATCGATGCTGGGGCTCTATTCGCGCAGCCAGATCGGATATTCGGATCTCGGCATCAACCGCGCCAGGCTGGAGCGGTGGCTCGATGCGATCAGTGCGAGGGTCGCCGCAGAGTAACGAGGATTGCCGCGGAGGAGAACGATCTCTGATTGATCGGTCGACGGGAATGGTTTGACCGGCGGGGCGTGGAGTTGAGGAGGCAATTCACACGCGCCCGCCGGTCAGGCCCCAGAAACCCAGGAGATGCGGCGGACCTGAGCATCGAGGGCATGGCTGCACCCGGTATCGGGCGATCCATTATCTTTTATTAAAAATATATTAAATTGCTGCGAACGCAACGCTTTCCTGCAAAGCGCGGCGTTTTCGATCTGTTTACGTTAAGGCTTAAGCTTGCCGGCGCACGCGCCCGGAAGCTGCGGCGCCACGGCGGACCAAAAGGTGATTGCGCCAATACGCTTTGCCGCCACCGCCCGACCCGTGCACAATCCGTCAGAAGGTCAGCAACAGGGAGATGTGCGCATGACCCGATTGTCGGTTCTCGATCTCGCGCCGATCGCACAGGGCGAGGACGTCGCCGCGGCCCTCGCGCGCAGCCGCGAGCTCGCCGTTCACGTGGAAGCGCTCGGTTATCAGCGCTACTGGCTCGCCGAGCATCACAACATGCCAGGCATCGCGAGCGCCGCGACGGCGATCGTGATCGCCGACATCGCCCGCGCGACCAGCACGATCAGGGTCGGCGCGGGCGGAATCATGCTGCCCAACCACGCGCCTCTCGTCGTGGCCGAGCAGTTCGGCACGCTCGCGAGCCTGTTTCCCGGGCGGATCGATCTCGGCCTCGGGCGGGCACCGGGAACCGATCAGGCGACGGCGCATGCTTTGCGGCGCAATCTCACGGGCGACGCGTATCAGTTTCCCGACGACGTCGTCGAGCTGATGCATTATTTCGATCCGGTCCAGCCCGGCCAGCAGGTCCGGGCCATTCCCGGTGCGGGGGTCGAGGTGCCCGTCTGGATCCTCGGCTCGAGCCTGTTCGGCGCGCAGCTCGCGGCGATGCTCGGCCTGCCCTATGCCTTCGCTTCGCATTTCGCTCCGGCGCAGATGATGGATGCGATCAGGGTTTATCGCGAGCGCTTCCAGCCCTCCCGCCATCTCGCAAAGCCCCATGTCATGCTCGGGCTGAACGTCTTCGCCGCCGATGACGACGCCACGGCGCGTTATCTGATGTCGTCGCGCCAGCAGGCCTTCGTCGCCCTGCGCTACGGACGCCCCGGCCCCCTGCCCCCGCCCGTCGCCGATTACGAATCCGGCCTCGGCCCGGGCGAGCGCGCCCTCCTCGACGGTCTCGCGCCGGGCACCGTCTGCGGCGGCCCCGAGACCGTCCGCGCCGGCATCGACGCCTTCATCGCACGCACCGGCGCCGACGAGATCATGGTCACCGCCCAGATCTTCGACCAGACGGCGCGCCTGCGCTCCTTCGAGATCGCCGCACAGGCCCATGCCGCGCTCGCGGCGTGAATAGACGATGCGGCAGCCTGTGCCGGGCTGCCGACATAGTTTTGGATTTCGCTGGTTCACAAACAGGGCATTCGTATATACATATCGGGCAAGGAGGCAATCAGACATGGCTGACGACGCCCGCCAAGTTGCAAACTGGTTCGTAACGCGCGCCCGGCAAGACGGGCGGAGCCTGTCGATCATGTCGCTCCTAAAGCTTACGTATATCGCGCATGGCTGGTATCTCGAGAGCCGGAACGAACCGCTTTTTCCCAACGCGATCGAGGCGTGGCAGTACGGCCCGGTTGTGCCGGAGGTCTATAATGACTTTCGAAGACAGGGCATTAACGTGCATGCACCCGTAAACACCGTTCCCGAATACACCTTCACGCCCGAAGATACGGCGTTGCTGGAGCAAGTCTGGGAGATTTACGGGTCTCTTCCCCCCTTCCGTCTGTCCGATATCACGCATGTGCCGAACGGCCCTTGGGACGTCGCCAGCCGCATGCGAGGTCACTATGCGCGTATCCCGGATGACTTGATTCGCAACCATTACGTCGAATTGCGAATGAGGGCGGAAGCCGCAGCGAATGCCTGATATTCCTTCGAATGCCGCCGACGTCGCTCTTTCCTCTGCGAGCCGTGGAAACGGAGAGAGGGACAAGCTGGAATTCGAGTTGCTGGAAGCCGAGCAAGCACTGCGGAGGCTCCTGACCCGCGAGGCAGGTCAGCGCTATTGGCTGCGCTGGATTGCGGTGGGCACCGGTGGCCTCGTCATTATCGGGATGGCTGCGGCGCTATGGATTCTCGCCAGTCGCATTTTCTGGGGGCCGATCGTAGTGGGCAGCCCCGCTTTCTCGGTTGCGATCATAGCAGCGCCGATCATCTCGATTACGTCGATCACGGTCGCACTTTTCGTCGGAGCATTTCGCAAGTTCGACGACAAGGATCTCGAGACGATGGGCAACGGATTATCCGGCACGACGAAACTGATGCGTGGATTCTGAGAAGCAGGCCCATGCAGCGCTCGCGGCGTGAGGCGCGTCGAAATGCTTACGGACGATTACGCAGCGACCTTTCGTCGCCTCGGCTTCGCGTCGGGCTGCGCGGTAGGCGTGGGCGCGAAATCGCGACCATCATCCTCCCGCGAACGGAGTTATCCCCCATGGCCCTACGCGCTCTCTACTGGATTCCGATCTTCGGCTGGCTTCTGCGCGACGCCATGCATGGCGATACGCTTTCGCGCATCCTCTTCGCGGTGAACCTGCTGGTGCTCTGGGCGCTCGCCGTCTTCATCTTCGGCTATGCCGCGATCATCATCCCCGCGCTCGTGCTCACGCCGACTTTCCTCGCGGTGATCGTCGTCCTGACGCTCGGCAAATAGGCATGCACTGCCGCGCGAATCCGGCAACGGGTTTGCGCGGCTGCGCCTTGCGCGGGCCCGCCTCCCCGCGCACCCTCCCGGAAAATGTCCGGCCACCGGCCGGGTCGACATCCTCGGGAGGAAGACCGTCATGGCGCAAGACACGCCCCTTAAAGACACGCCGCGTAAAGACAAGCCCCGTCAATCCGCGAAGAAATCTCCGGAAGATCTGCGCAGCCATCGCTGGTACGGCGTCGACGACCTGCGCGCCTTCGGCCATCGCTCGCGCGCCTTGCAGATGGGCTATGACCACAAGGATTTCATGGGCAAGCCGATCATCGGCATCATCAATACCTGGAGCGACATCAATCCGTGCCACGCCCATTTCAAGGTGCGCGTCGAGGATGTGAAACGCGGCATCTGGCAGGCGGGCGGGTTCCCGGTGGAACTGCCGGCGATCTCGCTCTCCGAGCCCTTCCAGAAGCCCTCCACCATGCTCTACCGCAACCTGCTCGCCATGGAGACGGAGGAGCTGCTGCGCTCCTATCCGATCGATGGTGCGGTCTTGATGGGCGGCTGCGACAAGACCACGCCTGCGACCGTGATGGGCGCCATCTCGATGAACCTCCCCTTCGTCTTCATGCCGGCGGGACCGATGATGCGCGGCCACTATGCCGGCACGATCCTCGGCTCGGGCTCCGATACCTGGAAATACTGGGCGGAGCGTGAGGCGGGCAATATCGATACCGAGGAATGGAAGGCGATCGAGGCCGGCATCGCGCGCTCGCACGGCACCTGCATGACCATGGGCACGGCCTCGACCATGACCTCGATCACCGAGGCACTCGGCCTCACGCTGCCCGGCGCGAGCTCGATCCCCGCCGCCGATGCCGCCCATCCGCGCATGGCCTCGGAATGCGGGCGGCGGATCGTGGAGATGGTCTGGGACGATCTCAAACCCTCCGACATCCTCACCCGCAAATCCGTCGAGAACGCGCTCTACGTGCATAACGCTCTGGCGGGCTCCACCAATGCGATGATCCATCTCGTCGCCATGGCGCGCCGGGCGGGGATCCCCATCACCTTGCAGGATTTCGACGATTACGCGCAGAAAGTCCCCGTCATCGCCAATCTGCGGCCTTCCGGCGCCTGGCTGATGGAGGATTTCCACATTGCGGGCGGCATACGCGGGCTTTTGAAGCGGCTCGAGGGCCTGCTCCATCTCGATGCCATGACGGTAGCCGGGATCACCATGGGCGAGGCGATCGCCGATGCGCGGGTCTATAACGACGACGTCATCCGCCCGCTCGACAATCCGATTTCCTCCTCGGGCGGCACCGCGATCCTCTACGGGAACATCGCCCCAAAGGGCTGCGTGATGAAGCCGCCGGCAGCCGAGCCGCATCTGCTCCAGCATACCGGCCCCGCCCTCGTCTTCGACAGCTATGCGCAGATGAAGAAGGCCGTCGCCGATCCCGATCTCGACGTCACCGCCGATCACATCATGGTGCTGCGCCATGCCGGGCCGATCGGCGGGCCGGGCATGCCGGAATGGGGCATGCTGCCGATCCCCAAGAAGCTGCTCAAGCAAGGCGTTCGCGACATGCTGCGGATCTCCGATGCGCGCATGTCCGGGACGAGCTACGGCGCCTGCATCCTCCACGTCTCGCCGGAAGCCGCGGTCGGTGGACCACTTGCTGCGTTGCGAACGGGTGACATGATCACCGTGGATGTGCAAAATAGGCGAATCGACGTGGCCCTGAGCGATGCGGAAATCGCGGATCGTCTCAAAGGTTACGAACCGCCGCCGCGGAATTACCCGCGTGGGTACTATAAGATGTACACGCAACACATCGCTCAGGCGGATACGGGTTGTGATTTCGACTTCCTCGAAGGAAGCGAGGGCATTCCGGAACCGGAAATCAACTGAAGAAGCCTCTGCCGAATGCGGAGGAAGGAGACAACAGCATGTCCGAGCCCCTGCGCATTACCGTGATCTCCGACGTCATCTGCCCCTGGTGCTATCTGGGCAAGCGGCGTCTGGAGAGCGCTTTGGAGGAAAGCGGCGTCGCGGCGGCCGTCTCCTGGCTGCCCTTCGAACTCAATCCGGACATGCCGGAGGAAGGGATGCCGCGTGCGGATTACCGCGCCCGCAAGTTCGGCGCCGAGAAAGGCGCCGAGCTCGATGCCCAGATGCAGCAGCGCGGCGCGGATGAGGGCGTGCTGTTCGCCTTCGACAAGATGCAACGCACGCCCAATACGCGTCGCGCCCACATGCTCGTCGCCCAGGCCTCCGATGCCGGGCTCGGCGACGACCTCACCGAAGCGCTGTTTCGCGCCTATTTCGAGGACGGTGCCGATGTCGGTGATCCGCAGGTGCTGATCGCCATCGGCGAAAAGGTCGGGCTCGATCCCGAACTCGCCGCCGAAGTCATTCGCAGCGAGGCGATCTCGGACGCGGTGGCGACGATGGAGAGCCGCGCGGCGGAAGTCGGCGTCACGGGCGTGCCGTTCTTCATCATCAACGAGAAATACGCCGTATCCGGCGCGCAGCCGAAAGAGGCGTGGCTCGAATTCTTCGAGAAGCTGGAAGCGGACCAGGATCCCGCAGGCTGAGTTCCCGCAGCCTGTGTTTCGCCGGCTGAAGCGCGATCGAACTGTCGAGCGGTTTCCGCAAAAAAGCGGGCGCCGCTCGATGCGTCTATGGGGATGATGCGACCCATATCCGCGCCGGCGGCGCCTCGTTACCCTCTGGCAGGTTTGATCCCAGCCGTGCGACCGGCCAAGAGCCATGTCTGTATCCTAGCGGGAACCCGCCGAGAGTCGCGCGCATATCATGGGCAAACGCGCCCAAAATACACGCAATCAGATCGTTCGAAAGGCACGGCGCCCGCGCCGGTAGCGCGTGCTGTGCCTTCTTTCACCCCTGACGGGCCGCCGCACGTGGCGCGGCGCGGGCCGTCTTGCCGGCGGAATCATCGAAAATCTGGTCCTGATCATCGAGATTGCCGCCCGATTGTGTGCGGGACGGGGCTGGATTGACGATTGCGGGATTGGCACGCGGGCGCGCGGGCTGGCCCTGACGCGGCGGCGGCGCGCCCTGTTCGGCCGGCCTTGCGGCGACGGGGCGCGACAGGGGTTCGGCGGCGGCGGGTGCCGACGGGGCAGGCGCCGGAGCAGCTTGGGGAGCTGCTTGAGGAGCGGATTGCGGAGCCGGCGGCTGCACCGGGACTTCCGTCTGCGCCTGCGATGCCGGGCGCTGCTCGGTCTGTGCCGTATTCCCGCTCGTGCCCGTGCGGGTGTCCGAGGCCCCGTTCGTGCCGGTATTCTGGCCGGACTGGTATGGCATGTAGCCCGTCAGGCTGCCGAGGCCCCGCCCCCCACCGTGACGGTTCGACCGGGATTCGAGATGGTCGAGCAGCGATTCGAGCGCGGCATTCTGGATCGTTCCATCATGCATTGCCGGCTTGGCGCCGAGCGCGACCCGGCGCGGCTCGCAGGTCTCCTCGTCGCTGAGTTCACCACCGAACCAGAGCGGCGGACGGAAGCCGTCGGCCTGCATGGAATCGGAGAAATGGAGCAGAATGAACGCGCAGGGCAAGGGCGAGGCGAAGCGCAGGATCTCGATATCGAGGCCGCCCCCACCCTCGAACGGCAGGCGTTCATAGACGACGCGCCCGGCGCAGACATCCATCAGCACCTCACCCTGTGCGCGCGAGACCTCCGTGCGCTCCTCCGAGATACCGCCATCGGGCAGGATGTCCTGGAGGACGAGCGTGCAGCTCTCTCCCTCGAGCCGCAGGAAGGAGCGGCGATCGGACTGATCCGGAAAATGCCCCTCGATGACGGGCATGGCGTGCCGCTCCCGCCCGATCAGGCGTGCGAAACCGGGTGCGAGACGGAAACGTCGCGTGAGTGTCATGAATACCTCGACTCGTCAGAACTGATGCGGCAGCGGACACGAATCATCGCGCCGCCGCCGCAGAAGCGCGCAGCTTCATCATGACAATGTCGAGAAAGGGGCAAGGTTCGATCCGGATTCGCGCAAATCCGTGGCGCGGCAATTCCAGGGGACAATTTCGCCGACCCGCTTCGACCTTGAGCGACATTCGCGAGGAAGGCACGGCAAAGGGGCGAGATGGCCGATCGCGCGGCGATACCTGCACGGCAGCACCGCCGCGCATCTGGCAAAACGATCGAATGATATGGCTCAGCGGGTCTCGCCGGATGCCGTCGCGGGCTCGGAGAAATCCGGCTCATTCTCCGGTGCGTCGTCGAGGGCGGTCGGATCGGTGGCGCCCGGTGAAGCCTCGGTCTCGTCGGGCCCGGCCTTGACCAGCCGCAGGATCTCGACGGCGACCTGCCAGGGCAGAGGCTGGGCGATGCGCAGGAAGGCGCGCCCGTCTCCCAGATCCTCCACATGTACTTCCTTCGCGCCGTCGGCACCCTCGCCACCTCGCGGGAAATAAGGATCGGTGGTCAGGAGCTCATCCGTATCGATGCCCAGCACCTTGCTCAACGCTTCGACATGAGTCATCCGGCGCGGCAGGCTGCGGCCCTTGGCGTAGGACCAGACGCTGACGTCACTGATACGCGCGCCCTGGGGAAGATGCTCCTGCGCGCGGCGTGCGGTTTCCTTGTAGGTCAGGCCACTGCGCTTGATCGCGCTCCACAGACGCTCGGCGAAGACATCCTTGTCGATCGGCAATGTCCGCTCCTTGACCGGTTTGGCGGTCGCGGCTGGCGAAAGAGTACGACGCTGCATGATAAAATCCCCACGAATAATCCGAATGTCCCGACGCACCCCGCTTCGCACTTCACGGTGGAAACGCCCGCAAAGCGCCCGCATCGGCGCGCCGAAAAGCCCCTCGGCGCAAAATACAACCCTATCCAACGATCCTTCCGAACCACCGCCCGGTCCCAAAACCCGGATGGCCCCCGCTCGAAAGGATGCGCCCCGACTTCCACGAATCGTCATTGAAAGTCGTAAGCCCGACTATTATCGCTCATGGTTAATCGAAAGTGAATACCCAAAACTTTAAAGACGGGGCAATAGTCGTCATCGGTTAAAATTCCTTAACCCGCCAGTCGTAAAGACCGCAACCGAACAGTTCAATCCATACATTGTGAAACGATTTCTTGAAATTCCATCGCATGGCATCTTTAAATCTTGCAGTTTATCTGAAATATTCGCACAGATATCGGCCTGCCACGCGACGCGTCGCGCATGACTAGACCTGAAATTGACACTACAAATTCACATTCCCGGGCGACGTAAGCGACCAAAACCACCGTCAGGCTGTATATATCGCCGGATAAATAATAATTGTATACCACTCTGTCGGAAAATCGACACTGAATGCAGGAAGCGCCCCATCGTCAACCGATGATCACCATGGCGACGACGCCACCCAGAACTGCATATGCCAGTGTCGCAGGCAGGGTCGCGCGCAACACCTCGCCCTCGCGTCCGCGCAGGCCGACCGTCGCGCCGCCCGCGATGATATTGTGGGGGCAGGCCATGTTGCCCACCGCCGCACCGAAGGATTGGGCCGCGAGCATGATCGCGACCGGCAGTTCGAGGCTGCGGGCGCTCGCCGTCTGGAATTCGCTGAGCAGGATGTTGGACGCCGTCGCCGAGCCCGTGACGAAGGTCCCCAAAGCCCCGACCCCTGCCGCGAAGAGCGGCCAGGCCCGCCCGGCCCCGGCTGCGGTCTCCGCGAGCGTGTCGATCATGCCCGCATGCACCATCAGCCGTGAGATCGCGAGCATCGCGACCAGCGCGATGACGACCGGGGCGAGCCGCGCCGCCGCCGCGACCGCCGCCTGCACCATCGCCATGAGACTCCGCCCCTGCACGATCGCGCCGATGACGAAACCCGCCATCAGCATCGTGCCCGGATGATAGAGATACTCGAACCGCCCGGCGAAGCCGCCCGGAAGGCTCCAGGCGAGGCTGTGCGCGCGCATCAATTCCGTCACCGGCGGGATCATGCGGCTCAGAAGGATCAGCCCGACGATCACGAGATAGGGCGCGGCGGCATTGAGCAAGGCGGGGAGACCAGGGGCAGAATCCCTGCGCTCGACCGTTGCGCCCCCCTCCTCCGCACGCTCCAGCCGCAGGCGCCGAACGGCGAAAACGAAGACGAGCGCGCCGATCACCGACCCGGCAAATGTCGGCAGTTCCGGCCCGACCGCCCAGGCGATCAGCGCGGACGGCACGAGGAAGCAGAAGGCGGCGAGCGCGGCGATCGCGCTGTCGCGCGCGACAAAGCGCCCGTCATCGGCGACGCGCATCAGGATCACCACGAGAACCG
The DNA here is from genome assembly GCA_050485405.1 of Salinarimonadaceae bacterium. Classification (GTDB taxonomy): domain Bacteria; phylum Pseudomonadota; class Alphaproteobacteria; order Rhizobiales; family Beijerinckiaceae; genus Saliniramus. The sequence goes on along the minus strand of JBJHBI010000031.1, from coordinate 23,463 downwards.
CGCCGACGAGGAGATGCATCAACCCGGTCCATTGCGCGATCGCCTGCGCCGGCACCCCGGTGAGATCGGCCTGCGCGATAATCGGCGTCCCCACCGCCCCGAAGGACACCCCCGCCGCATGGCCGATCAGCGCGAGCGTCACCGCCTTGAGCGGCGTGAATCCGAGGCTCACGAGCAGCGGCGCGGCGAGCGCGACGGGCGTGCCGAACCCGGCTGCGCCCTCCATGAAGAGCGCGAAGAACCACGCGATCAGGAGAACCTGCACCCGCCGGTCCGTCGAGACCGAGGCCAGCCCGGCGCGGATCACGTCGAAAGCGCCGGAGCGTTTCTGGAGTTCGTAGACGCAAAGCGCGGGAAAGATGATCCACAGGATCGTCGCCGCGGTGAAACCGGCCTCGGCGAAGGCGAAGGTGCCCGCGCGCCAGCGCCCGATCTCGCCGAGCACCGCATCGCCGTAACCGAAACCGAGATAGGCGACGCCCAGCGCCGCCACCAGCCCGGCCAAACCCGCCCGGGCCGCAGACCAGCGCAATCCGAGCATCAGGGCGATGATCAGCGCCAGCGGCGCGGCGGCGAGGAGGGCGGGCATTCGGGGACGCGACTCCGGTGATCAGGCATCCGGCCTGTGCAACGCACAAAGCCTTACACCCGATCCACCGGCGTCGCCTCGGGGTTCATCCGGATATGCCCCGGCGTCAGCGCTTCCACCAGCGCAGGACATGCGCCGTGCGGATTTCGAGAACGTCCGGATGGCGCGAGAGACGCGCGCGCAGCCGCTCCGAATCCTCGGCATTCACGGCCTGCGCGATGACGACCATGTCGCGATCACCGGTGACTGACCAGCATTGCACCAGTTCGGACCAGGTCTTGATCTCCTGAAAGAGCAGCGAACAGGTATTCTGCCGCAGATTCAGCGTGAACATCACCTGCGGCGGCTCCGCGCTCTCCCGCGCCTCATCGCGCATTTCGATGGTGAAGCGGCTGATCACGCCCTGCTCCACGAGCCGCGTCATGCGGTTGTGAACCGTCTGGCGCGAGACCCCGAGCAGCGCGGCGAGCTCCGACAGCGGACGACGCGAATCCTGCTTGAGAAAAGCGAGCAAGCGCCGATCCGTATCGCTCAAAACATTCTCGCGTACCATCGCCGCCTCCCGCTCCAGACGCGCCTGCTTTAGCGATCTGTCAAAAGCCGGTCAAATCGCAAGATTGTCTTCCCGCGCCGGCGCAACCATCGTCCCGGCGCATGCGGCGCGCGCCGCATCGTCGATCGCGGCTAATCGGGAAGCACCATGACGAACCTCCACAAGACCCTCGGCATCTTTCGCGGCACCGCCTTGATGCTCAACATCGTGCTCGGTGCCGGCTTGCTCACGCTCCCGGGGCTGGCTTATCGCGAACTCGGCGAAGAGGCTGTCTGGCTCTGGCTCGCTTGCGGGGGTGCCGCGATCCCGCTTCTCATCGTCTTCGCGATGATCGGGCGGCTCTATCCCGATGCCGGCGGGATTCCGGCTCTCGCGGGGCGCGTCTTCGGTCATCGCCTCTATGTGATGAGCACCTTTCTCTTCTTCGGTGCCATCGCCCTGGGCGGGCCCGCGATTGCGATCACGGGTGGGTATTATGCATCTGCGTTTCTCGATCTCTCCCCCTACCTGCTAGCCGCCCTCCTGCTCGTGGCTGCTGCATTCGTCAATCTGCTCTCTGCGGAACTGGCCGGACGCGTCGGCGGGGCGATCGCATCCATGCTGATCGCAGTCCTCGCCGCGCTCGTCGTTTTCGGTTTCGTCGCCGTCGGGGCCGACAGCGCGGATCGCGCACTCGTCGCGCCGGATCTCCAGCACGATATGACGACCTATGCAGCCGTATTCATGATGGTGTTCTTCGCCTTCACGGGCTGGGAGGTCGCCGCGCATCTCTCGGAGGAGTTCAAGCGCCCGGCACGGGATTTTCCCCTCGCCATGGCCTTGTCCTTCGTGATCGCCATCGCTTTCTATCTCGCACTCGCGATCATTATCCAAAGAAGCGACATCTCCGATCACTTCGAGGCGCCGTTTGCCGCGCTTTTCGCCGATCATTACGGAGACTATGCCGGGCTGCTCGTTGCTGCCGTCGCGGTCCTTCTGATCTTCGCCAATCTGTCCGCAGCTGTATGGGCCGTGTCGCGCATGGTCTTGTCGACCGCGCGGGCGGGCCTGTTGCCGACGCGCCTTGCTGCGACGACGAATGGCACACCTCTGCGCTGCGTCCTCCTGGTGGTGATCACGCTCCTCGTGGCCATCGCGCTCGCGGCACATGGCGTGCTGCCGCTCGGCGACCTGCTCGCCTATGCCGGTCAGAATTTCCTGATTCTGTATGGAATCGCAGCCCTCGTCCTGCTCTTCGCGGTCACGGATTGGCGCATACGCGGCGCGGCGCTCGTGGCGATTCTGACCGTTCTGAGCGTCATGGCGCTGCGCGATCCCCTAGCGATGCTCTATCCCGCCGCCCTAGTCATCATCGGAGCCCTCGTCCCGCGCCCACGTGAACACACCGCTGCGCAAGCCGAGAACCCTTGAAGATGCCCGGGCGCACTCGCGTTTACACCCGATCCACCGGCGTCGCCTCGGGATTCATGCGGATATGCCCCGGCGTCAGCGAGCCACCGGAGACGATGAAGGCCATGGCGTCGTTGGCGCTCCAGTCGAGCCAGACGAGGCGGCGGGAGGGGACGATCTCGACATAGCCGGAGGTGGGGTTGGGCGTCGTCGGCACATAGACGGCCGCCACCTCCTCGCCGGTATCGCTCGCGGTGAAGGTCGCGGTGACGAAGCCGATGGCGCGCATGTCGCGGGAGGGGAATTCGATCAGCACGACCCGCTGGCGCACCTTCTGATCGTGCTGGAGCGAGTTCATCAGCGTGCGCGTGGCGCTGTAGACCGTCTTGGCCAGCGGCACGTATTCCATCGTTCGATCGACGTAATAGAGCATTCTTCGCCCGACCACGGCATTGGCGAGGATGCCGAGCAGATACAGCGTGATCAGGACGAGCAGCAGCGCCATGGTCGACTGGAACCAGTAGGCCATCAGCAGATCGCTGAGAAACGCGTTATCCGTGCGCATGCGGCGCGCGAAGGCGTTGACGGTGGGCCTGCCGGCGCCGATCAGCAGATTGACGAGATAGCTCATCACCACAAAGGTGAACCAGAGCGGAACGATCGCGAGCAGACCGGCGACGATATTGCGGCGAAAGCGCATAATGGCTTCTTGCCCTCCTCGAGGCGAATCGAAGTCAGCATGTAGTCTACGCATATGGCGCACAAAGGCGAAGATGCCCATTCGCCCGGAAGATGAACGAAGAGGTTGCGTTGACGGTTTCGGCCCTCATGGGATTACTCGGCGGTATCGGCCTGTTCCTCATCGGCATGAGCGCGATGACGAACGGCCTGCGGCAAGGCGCGGGCTCCTCCCTGCGCGGCATTCTCGCACGTTCCACCGCCACGAGAATACGCGGGCTCGCGGCGGGTTTCTCGATCACCGCGATCGCGCAATCCTCCACCGCCGTGACCATCGCGACGATCGGCTTCGTCAATGCGGGGCTCCTGAACCTGCCGCAGGCGATCTGGGTGGTGTTCGGGGCCAATCTCGGCACCACTTCGACGAGCTGGCTGATCTCGCTCGTGGGCGTGAACGTGCGCATCGACGCGCTCGCCCTGCCGGCGATCGGTATCGGCGCGATGCTGCGCCTCGTCGCGCGCGAGCGCCGGGCGGGATCCTTCGGTGAGGCTTTGGCCGGGTTCGGGCTGTTCTTTCTCGGTATCGTCGTCCTCAAGGACACGTTCGGCAATATCGCGGAGACGATCGACATTTCCCGCTTCATCATTCCGGGTTTCGTCGGAACGCTGGTCTTCGTCGCCGTGGGCTTCATCATCACCCAGCTCACCCAGAGTTCGAGCGCCTCGATCGCGATTGCGATCACGGCGGCGAGCGGGGGCTTGTTCGGGCTGGAGACGGCGGCCGCGATCGTGATCGGCGCCAATCTCGGCACCACTTCGACGGCGCTTCTCGCCACGATCGGAGCGACGGCGGCGGCGCGGCGGGTGGCACTCGCGCACGTGGTTTTCAATCTGATCGTCGCGACAATCGCCATAGCGACCCTGCCCCTCCTCATCGCCTTCGCCAGCGCGCTGAGCGACTGGACCGGCGCCGATCTCGACGGCACGCGGATCGGTGGCATCGACGTCGCGGCGGCGATCGCCATCTTCCACACGCTGGTGAAGGCGATCGGCATCCTCGTGATCTGGCCGATCGCGACGCCGCTGATCGCCTGGCTCGGGACCCGCTACCGCTCGGAGGACGAGGATCTCGCGCGCCCGCAGCATCTCGATCCGACGACGAGCGCGGTGCCCGATCTCGCGGTGGGAAGCATCGCGCTGGAAATCCGCCGGCTCGGCACGATCACCACCGGGGCGGCGCGGATGATGTTGGCCGAGGGCGCGGATCCGCGGCGCAGCGCCCGGGCGAACGGCCGCTTCGAGGCGATCGAGCGGCTGATCGCCGCGATTCGCGGGCTCATCGCGCGGTTGCAGCTCGCCGCCATGACGCCGCATCTCGCGACCGCGCTCAGCCACGCCCTGCGCGCCCTCCAGCATTATCAGAGCCTCGCGGCCCATGCCGCCAATGCCCGCCCGGGCGATCTCTCCCGCCCCGGATTGCCGCAGGCGACGCGCGAGGCGCTCATCGGCTATCGCGATCTCGTCATCGGCACGCTGAACGCGCCCTCCCCGGACGAGCCGCTCTCCGGAACGGGCTCCGCGCAGGCGGATGCGGAACGTGTCGAGAGCGCCTATCAGCAGATGAAGAGCGCGCTGCTCGTTTCGGCGGCGCAGGGCGCCATCGACCCGATGACGCTCGACCGCCTCGTCACCGCGATCGACCGGCTGCGCCGCTGCGGCGAACACGCCGCCAAGGCCCGCCGCCGACTCGCCCTGATCGAGCAGAGCCTCGCCGACGGAAAAACCGGCGAGATCCCGGAAGCAGCGCTGGAAGCCGCCGAGGAATAAACTCGCGGCCTATCAGGCGGCCACCACGCCGATCGCTTCCCGGAAGCGCGTGCGCAGATGATGGCCGTCGCGGGTCGGCATCACGCGGGGGTTCTCGCCCTGGCGGATGGCACAGACGGCGAGGACCGGGCCCGGGCGCTCGCGCAGGAGCCGGCGCGGCGCGTCGAAACCGCCGCGCGCGTCAAAATGCGCGGCCTCGTCGAAACCGGCCGCTTTGGCCATGGCGACGAGATCGACGCCGTGTGCCGTATGGCTCGCCTGGCCCCCCGTCTCGCCATAGGCGCGGTTGTCGAGGACGGCTATGGCGAGGTTGGCGGGGCGCGCGACGCCGATCGTCGCGAGCGCGCCGAGCGCCATCAGCATCTCACCGTCCCCGGTCACGACGAGCACCCGCGCCTGCGGGCGCGCCAGCGCAAGGCCGAGCCCGATCGTCGCCGCCGAACCCATCGCGCCCCAGAGATAGAAATTGCGCGGATCATCCCCTGCCGCCGCGACGTCGTAAGTCGGCGAGCCGAGCCCGGTGACGACCAGCAGATCGTCGTCCCGTTCGCGCAGCAATTGCGCGACGAGTTCCCGCCGCTCGAAGGCCTCTCGCCCGTCATCCATCGCCGCCATCACGTTTCTCCCGTCGTTTTCCCGATGCATCCCGGTCAGAATATCTTGGCCCCGATGAGCCGTTGCGAGAGCAGAACCGCCATCGCCGTACCACCCTCGAAAGCCATATGCAGCGCGTATTTCACGCTCGCGCGCACATCGGCGGGGTCATCGACCCGCTGCACGACGAGCCCGCCCGCTTCCAGCGTCGCCGGGGTCGCCTGCCCCATCGGCACTTGCCAGGGATTGAACTCACCCCATTCGCCGCGCATCGTCACGATCGTGATGACGGGAAACCCGCAATTGCGCACCAGCGAGAAGGTGTTGAGGCAATTGCCGACGCCGCTCGACTGCATCAGCAAGACGCCGCGCGCCCCGGCGAGATCGGCCCCGGCGAGCACACCGATCCCCTCCTCCTCCGTCGTGAGCACGATCGGCGTGATCGCGGGATCCGCGTGGCAGCGCGTGATCACATGGCTATGGCCGGCATCGGGAACATATGCCACCTGGCTGACCCGCGCGGCGACGAGTTCCTCGTAGATCGCCTCGCGCCAATCCTCACCACCACTCTCGCTCATCGTTTCCTCGTTTTCTGCATGAGGCTCATTTCAACCCGCCCAACCCGGCGCCTGCCCCGGCGCATCGATCACGACATGGCCACCGAGCGCCGATGGCAGCGCGAGCAACACGCCCCGGCCCGTCCCGGAGCGAGCGGATGCGGTCCGCGTCGCGCCGCCCGCCTCGAAATGCGCCACGCTCACCGCCGGATCGGCGCTGCCCAGCGCATAGGCCGCGATGCAGGGGCGCGCCGTGGCGGCGATGCCGAATTCCGTCGCGTCATTGGTGAAGACGAGTGCACCGCGATCGAGCGGCAGGACCAGCCGTGACTGGTCGCGCCGGATCGGTTCCCGCCCGAGAAAGCGCCCGAATCGCGCCGCAGCCTCGGAAGGATCGTCGACGACGACCAGCGCTGCTTCGAGCGAGACGATGCGGTTCGGATGCGCCGTCCAGCGCTCCTGCCAGACGATCTCGGGCGTATGATGGGTGAGTACCTGGATGCGCCCCTCGGGCATCGCATCGGGCGGCACGCGCACCACCGAAAACCGGCCCTCGGCCTCGCTGCCATCGGGAAGCGCAATCGTGCGGGTGAGCCGCACGGGTTCGTCCGGCGCAAATCCCTTACCTGCGAGATGGGCGCGCGCCGCATCCGCATCGGCGACGCTCATTGCGAGCAGATGCACCCCGGTATAGCGCGCGATCGCGGCTTCGAGCCGGCGCGCGAGGGGAGTATCGGCGCAGCGCGTGAGAAATTCGAGATAGCCGCTCTCCAGCATCGCGCAGCGATTGCCAGTGCCGGCGGGAACGAAGCCCTCGGGCGTGCGGTTTCGCTGCTCGGTGAACGGCGTGAGCACGAAGCCGAGCGCCGTGAGCGCCGCGCCGGCCGCATCCATATCAGGGACGAAATGGGCGAGATGGTCGAAGAAAACCTCGCCCTCGCCGGGAATCTGTCGAAAAGGCTCCATGGGCGGAGGTTACGTCGCGCGCATCGCGGCGGGCAAGCGAGGTCTGCGGGAGCAATCGCGCGCATGCATATGGGCGATCGCGCAGCGGGTGCGGGAAGTAACGCCGAATACCGCGTCATGCGGGAACCTATCCCTTCAGCTTCCGTTCATCGCGTGACGCGCATGAATCGCGTCACATTGGAACCAGGATACGGAACCACCAGGATGAAACGCCTCGCTCTTCTTCTCGCCGGCACGGCCATGCCGATCGCGCTGTTCGCCGCGCCGGATTTCACCAGCCGGGCCGTCGCGCAGACCCCGCCATCCATCGAAGCGATGCTCGAGGAAGCCGGTCTCGACGGTCAGGCGCTCGAGCGGCTCGAACGCGCCCTCGCCGAGGCGCAGGACGAGGCGCGCGCCCTGCGTGAGCGCGCGGAAGAACGCGCCGACCGTGCCGCGACGAGCGCCGCGCAGGCCGCGGATGCGCGCGAGGATTACGAAGCGCTCACTGAGGATCCCGATGCCGATCCCGACGAGATCGAAGCCGCCCGCGCCGATGCCGACGACGCAGCCGCGCAGGCGGACGACGATGCGCAAGCCGCCGCCGAGGCGCGCGAGGCCGCCGAGGCCGCCGAAGCCGAATTGCGCGAGATCCGCGAGCGCGTTGAGACCGCCGAGCGCGAAGCCCAGGAAATCCGCGATCGCGCCGCAGAAGCCGAACGTGAGGCTGAGGCGGAAGCCGCCGCAACTGCGGAACGTGAGGAAGCCGAGCGCGAGGCAGCCGCCGAAGCGGAACGCGAAGCCGAAGCGGCCGCCGAGGCCGAACGCGCAGCAGAGGCAGAACGCGCGGCAGAGGCAGAACGCGAAGCGGAAGCCGAGACTGCGGCTGAGGTCGAGCGTGAGGCTGAGGCCGAAGCCAGGCGTGAAGCGGAAGCAGAGCGGGAAAGCCGAGCGGAGCGCGAGGCGCAAGCCGGGCGGGAAGCCGATGCCGACCGTGAGACGAGGCGCGAGTCGCGCCGCGAGGGCGATGGCGAACGCGAAACACGGCGCGAGACCGACGAAACGAGTCGCGGCGAGGCTGCACCGTCTTCAGAAGCGCCTTCCGAAGCTCCCTCCGAAGCCGCGAGCGAACCGGAGCGTGAACGCGAGCGCGGCGAGCGTCGCCGTGAGCGCGATGCTGCCGAGACGACGCGTGCGCCCGAACCTGCGCGAGAGCAATCCCCCGCCCCCTCCGAAGAAACCACCGCCGCGCCAGAGCCGCAGAATTTCGGCGAGGTCCGCGAAGGGCGTCGCTCACGCGTCGAGGAAGGCGTGACCATTACCGAAGAACCCGGTGCGCGCACCATCATCCAGGAAGGCGAGAGTCTGATCATTCGCCAGGCCGAGGATGAACGCGTGCGCCGCACTTTCTCCGATGTGCGACGCGAGCGCCGGGGCGATCAGGAAGTGCTCGTGGCCCCGCGCAGGGGCCGTGACGGCGATATCGAGATCGTCACGATCCTCGATGCAGACGGCAATCTCGAGCGGCGCATCCGGCGTGAAGCCGACGGCACCGAGACCATCCTCATCGACAATACCCGCCGCGAGCGCAGTGATCGCGACCGGCGCGGCGAATGGCGCGATGACCGGCGCGATGATCGCCGGGCCGATCGTCGTGACGATAGGCGAGACGACAGGCGACGCGGCGATCGCCGGGATGACGGCATGCGCTTCGGCTATGACGGCGGGGCCTTCTCCTTCCGCATCGACATCCCGCCGCCCGTCGTGCGGATGCCGCGCGAGCGCTATGTCGTGGAATACGGCGATCTCTACGAGGACGAACTCGCCGATATCTTCCGCGCGCCGCCCGTCGCCGAGCTTCATGACCGGTTCACCCTCGACGAGGTGCGCTACAACCCCAACCTGCGCGACTACATGGCCCGCGTCGATCTCGACACGGTGACCTTCGATACCGGCTCCTGGAGCCTCAGCCCGCGGCAGATCGATCAGCTCGGCAGGGCCGCGCGCGCCATGAACCGGGTGATCGACGACAATCCGAACGAGATCTTCCTGATCGAGGGCCATACCGACGCCGTCGGGCGGGCGATCGACAACCTGTCGCTCTCCGACAGGCGGGCCGAGAGCGTCGCCTATATCCTGACGCGCATCTACGACGTGCCGCCGGAAAACCTCGTCACGCAGGGCTATGGCGAGGAATTCCTCAAGATCGACACGCAGGAAGCCGAGCGCCGCAACCGCCGCGTCACGATCAGGCGGATCACGCCGCTGATCGCACAAGGCCCGCGCGGCTGACCCGCAGGCGGATTGACCATGACAGCGCCGGCCGGGACCGTACCGGGCCGGCGCGCAATGCGTTCTCAGGCCTCGCCTTCCACCATCTCCGGGAACGGGATGATGGTGGATTTCACCGTTCGCATCGCCATGGCATCGCTCACCGCCCGGTCGAGCCCGGCATCGTCGAACGGATAGAGCGTCTGCATGTCGAGCCAGGGGTAGCGATCGGCGGCGTGGTGGAGCATTTTCACGCCGAGCGCGAGATCGTTCTCGGTGAAGGCCCATGAGCCCATGATGGTGATGTCCTTGGCGACGAAGCGGTGCCAGTTCGTCATGATCGACCCGGCATCGGTGAACTGGCCCATCTCGATGAAGAAGCCGGAATCGCGCAGGAATTCGATCCCTTCCGGCCCCGCACTCGGATGGCCGCTGCAATCCATCACGACATCCGCGCCATAACCGCCGCAGAGTTCGCGCACATGCGCGATGCGCTCCTCCTGGTCGGTCATCTGCGTGATGTCGACCGTGGCGACGGCACCGAAGCGGCGGGCGAGTTCGAGCCGCGGGCGCTCCGGCGCACCGACGCAGATCACCTTGCCGGCCCCCATCTCCTGCGCGGCGGCGATGGCGAGAATGCCGATCGGCCCCGAGCCCTGAATCACGACCGTATCGCCCCATTTGAAACCACCCATGCGCTGGGCGCGGGCGAAGCCGCGAATGGTCGAGGTGATCGGCTCCGAAAGGGCGCCGAGCCGCAGCGACATGTCGTCGGGCAATTTGTAGATCTTGGTGCCCGGCAGCATCTCCAGATCGACATAGACGTATTCCGCCCAGCCGCCCCACAGATGCGGCGCCTTGTCGAAGCCGAGATAGCGCCCGTAATAGACCGGCGTCTGGCAGCGATTCGAATGCTCGGGATAATGCTTGCAGTAATAGCAATCGCCGCACGGCATGAAGGGCGGGATCATGATCTTCGAGCCCTCGCCGATCGGCTGATCCATCCAGTCGCTCTTCAGATCGGGCCCGATTTCCACCACGACACCGGATATCTCGTGGCCGAGCGTGAACGGCCAAGGCAGCGGCTTGGGCCAATGGCCCTTGAGGATGTGCAGATCCGTGCCGCAGACGCCGCAGGCGGCGACCTTGATCAGCGCCCCCTTGCGGCCGACTTTCGGCCAGGGCACCTCGCGGATCTGCCCCTTGGCGCCGGGGCCGTCGAAGGTGGAAACGCGGATTGTCGATTGTTTTTCGGCCATGGTCAGGCTCCTCCCTCGCGGGCAGGTTGCCGGCCCGCAAGATCAGGCTAACCGCACTTGCCGCAACGGCAATCGCGAAACGCGCCCAGTCCGGATTTGCGCTTGCCCGCAACGCCCGCGCCATCAACCGAGCAAGGCGAAGCTCCCTCATAGCCGCGGATCCACCGGCTCGCTCTCCAGCGCGAGCACACCCAGCGCGCAGGCATGAACCTCGCGCAGCGGACGACCCGCGACGAAGCGCTCCAGCCCCTCGAGCCCGAGCCGGAATTCGCGTTCGGCCAGCGCGTTCTTGCGCCCGAGCGCGCGTTCGCGCAGGCGGGCGAGGTTGTCGGGCAGATCGTAATCCGGGCCGTAGACGAGGCGCAGATAATCGCGCCCGCGCACCTTCATCGCGGGTTGCAGCAGAGATTTCCCGTCATGGACGACGAATGCGTCCGGCTTGATCACGAAGCCCTCGCCGCCCTGCGTCGTATGGCGCTCCCACCAGGCGATGACGGCCTCCCGGTCCGTGCCGGAGGCCGGGTCGATCACCCGCCAGCCGGTCTCGCGCAGGATCGGATCCTGCGCGCAGAGCCGCGCGAGCATCTCCATATGCCAGTGATGCGGCTGCCCGGTCAGCACGCGCCCCTCGACCGCGAGCAGGTGGAACGGCGCGATCTGCCAGGCATCAATCTCCTCCGCCTGCCAGCAATAACCGGCGAGCACGCGTTCCATCGCCTGCGCATTGGCCTGCCGGATCAGTGCGCCGTCGCCCAATTCCCGCAGTTCCGGCGGATCTCCGGCCTCCCCGATCGCCGCGACGAGCGCCTCGGCGGCGGCGCGGGCGGCGATTGCGGTGGGGCGGTATTGCCGGTCGAGCAGATCCTGCGCCTTGCCCGACCAGGGCATGATCTCCGCATCGAGGAGAAGCCAGTCCGTGGCGAGTTCGTCCCACAATCCCGCAGCCTCGACGGCGCCGACGATCCGCGCGACGACCTGCGCCTCGCGCGCGTCATCGGGGAAGAAGGCGCGCCCGGTGCGGGTATGGATCACGCCCGCCTTGCCGTCACGCACGCCGAAACGCCTTGCGGCACTTGCCGCGTCGCGCGCGACGACGATCAGCGCGCGCGAGCCCATATGCTTTTCCTCGACGATGACCGGGCCGCCGCCATGGCGCGCATACCAATCCAGCACCTCGGCGGGATGTTCGAGATGCGGCCCGCCTTTGGCAGTGGGCGGAGCGGCCATGGTCGGCGGCAGATGGATCAGCCAGCGCGGATCGATGCCGAAGCGGCTCATGCTCTCGAGAGCTGCGAGCGCATTCTCCTGCGGGATGGTGATGCTCCCGCCGAGCCGCGTGACGATCCGCAATTTGCGAGCGAAATCGTCGAAATAGAGGATGTCGTCGCGCTCCGGCAGTGCCGTCCCGACGCCCCTTGTCCTGCTACCTGCCTCGTCACCTGCCTCTGCCGATGCATCCTCGCGAAACGGACGCAATGGCGGCGCGTATTCGCGCGCGGCGGGGACCGAAACGAGCCCCCGCTCGGGCCAGCGCAGAGCCGTCAGGGTGCCGCCGAAGACGCAGCCGGTATCGATGCAGAGCGTATTGTTGCGCCATTGCGCCTCGGCGACGGGGGTGTGGCCGTAGACGACTTCCGCCGCGCCGCGATAATCGCGCACCCAGTCGCCCCGCACCGGCAAACCCGCCTCGTCGAGCGCGCCGGTGGACTCGCCATACATCGCAAAGCTGCGCAGAGCCGCCGAGCCGCCCCCGTGCATCTCTTCCTTCAGGCCCGCATGGGCGATGACGAGGGCCCCGTCCGCGAGCCAGGCATGGGAGAGGAGGCCCTCGATGAAATCGGCCACCTGCGCGCGAAACTCCGGTGAGCAGGCTTCGAGCTCCGCGACCGTCCCGTCGAGCCCGTGATCGAGCTTGACCTTGCGTCCGCGCAGCCATTTCGACAGCTTGAAATCGTGATTGCCGATGACGCAGCGCGCATCGCCCTGTGCGCACATCCCCATCACCAGCCGCAGACAATCGACATTGGCCGGGCCGCGGTCGGTGAGATCTCCGACGAAGAAGGCGCGGCGCCCCTGCGGGTGGCGCGCGTGAAGGAGCCCCTCGCCGGGCGTATAGGGCGCGCGCTCATAGCCGAGCGCGTCGAGGAGCGCGGTGAGTTCGTCGTAGCAGCCATGCACATCGCCGATGATGTCGAACGGGCCGTGATCTTGGCGCTGGTCTGTCCAGAGCGGCACGCGGGTGATCTCGACCGCATCCACCTCCTCCGGCGCGCGCATCACCGTGATGTGGCGAAAGCCCTCCTTGCCGAGATGGCGCAGATCCCGCCGCAGCGCCTTGGCATGGTTATGCGGGACATGCGCGCCGAAATAGCGCCCCGCCCGCGCCTCGTTGCGCGCCGCGCAGATGCGCGGATCGATGTCGAAGACGATGGGTACCGGCAGCGCGTGATGGCGGCGCGCGAGCGCGACGAGCCGCGCCCGGTCGGCACGCTGCACGGAGGTGGCGTCGATCACGGTGAAGCGCCGCCGCTTCAGCCGCCGCTCGGCGATCGCTTCGAGCACGGCGAAAGCGTCCTCGGTAGCGGATTGATCGGTCTCGTCATCGGCCACGAGCGCGCGGCAGCGATCGGAGGAGATCACCTCCGTCTCGCAAAAATGCTTTCGCGCGAATTGCGTCTTGCCCGCCCCTGTCGGGCCGATCAGCAGGACGAGGGCGAAATCGGGGATCGTGACCTTCATGCGGGCGCCACCCGGGTGAAGATCGCGCATTGCGAGGGCGCGCCGTGAACGGGATCGACCGCGCCGACCGGCCTGATCTCGAAAGCGTAACCATGCGCGCCGGCAACGCGCCCGGCCCAGGCGGCGAATTCCGCCTCGTCCCATTCGAAACGGTGATCGTCATGACGCAGATCGCCCGGGGCGAGCCCGGCATAAGCCGCGTTGTGGGCGCGATTGGGCGTTGTCACCACGACGAGGCCGGGGCGCGCATCGCCGAATAGCGCGGCCTCGAGCGCGGGCCGGCGCGCGGGTTCGATATGCTCGATCACCTCAACGAGCGCCGCGGCATCGAAGCCGCGCCAGCGCCGGTCACCATAGGTGAGGCTGCCCGGTTGCAACTGCACCCGCTGCCGCATGGCCTCTCCCGCCTCGTCGAGATTGAGCCGCGCATGCGCCGTCTCCAGCATGCGCAGCGCCGGATCGACCCCGAGGATCCGGATGATCCGGGGCTCGGCCAGCAGTCGCCGGATCAGCCGCCCCTCGCCGCAGCCGAGATCGAGCACGCTCGCCGCACCGGCCTGCGCGATGATCGCGGCGACCATGTCGAGACGTTCGTCGTGAAGGCGCCGGCCCGCATGGTTTTCGCTTCGTACGCGCCGGGCCGAATCCGCCGCGCCCTCCCCGTTTCCCGTCTCGATATCGAGCCGGGCGCGGGCGGTATCGACGAGGTCGCGGCGATGCTTGAGGGCGCGGCGCATGATCAGGTCGCGCTCGGGATGCTGCGCGAGCCATGCGCCCGCCCGCGCGATCAGCGTGTCGATCTCGCCGTCATCCACCCAGTAATGCTTGGCATCATCGAGCACCGGGACGAGCACGCTCAGATGGGTGAGCATGTCGCAAAGCCGCACGCTCGCACGCAGACGAAGGTCATAGACTGCCCGCGCGCCGGTCTCGACCAGCGGAATCGCCTCCACCTCATAGCCGAGCGGCGCGAATAGCCGCGCGATCAGATCGGCATCGCCATGTACCGCGAGTGGAACCACCCGCATCTCCAAGGGCAGCGCGCGCTGCGCGAGTTCAGGCCGCTCCCGCGAGCGCCCGGCGAGCGCCTGCCCGACGCCACGCCCGAGCGCCACGCTGAGGAGCGAATTCGCCGCATAGGGGCGGTCGTTCACATATTGCGCGAGCAGCCCGTCACCGCCCCGGCTCCCTCGCCCGACCTTTCCCCGCACCAGCGCCACGGGATCGACCGCGAGATGGATGACCGCCCGCGTTTCGGCCTCGCTCCGGCAGGCGAAGAACACCGTCTGCGTACCGGTTCCGACATCACGCACATGCACGCGATCGGGGTGCTTGTGCAGCAGATGCCCGAGATCGCGCGCGCTGTAATCGCTCCCCGGAGGCGCCCGCAATGTGAGTTCGACCTGCATGAATGACCCGATGTGATGCCGGCCTGTGTCCGGCAGTGAACGCAATTTCGCGCAAGCGCGCTTCACAACGGGATAGGTTGCATTTTCCAAAAAAGCAATCTTAAATTTTCACGAAATGTTCGCCACCCGCAAACGACGCCGTGGCGTTTTGACTTCGCCCCCGGCGCTCTCTATTGACGAAACCATGCAGGATTCATCCGCCCCGATCCGTTTCAGTGAGATCGGCGAGAGGCTCAAGGCCTTTCGCATGGGGCGGGGCCTTGCGCCGGAGGATCTCGCGGGGCGGCTCGGAATCTCCCGCGCGGCACTGTACCGGGCCGAGAAGGGGCAGATTCCCAAAATTGAGACACTAACGCGGATCTCGGAGGTTCTCGGTGTCTCGCTGCCCACCCTGCTCGGGGTCGGGATCGAGTATGTCGACACCGCGATCGCCTTCTTCGAGCGTATGCGCCAACTGGAAGAGACAAGCCACCAGATCGTCGGCCTGTTCGGCCCGATCTCCTATCTGCTCACCTCGGACACTTATGACGCCACGCTTCGCGAGGTGCTGATCGAGGGCATCACCGAGGCCGGCCCGGGGCGCGCGCAGGCCTTGCAGGCGGTGGAGACGCTGATGGGCGTTCTCGCCGCGCGCAAGGTGGCCTATCGGCAAAGGCGCCCGCTGATCGCGAGCCTCGTCTCGTCCGCCGATATCGAGCGTTTTCTGCTGCACGGCCTCGTCGGACGACACGATCTCCTGCCCGAGACGATCGCCCGACGGCGGCGTGAGGCCCTGGCGGAAACACGCGCCATCCGCGATCTGCTGCGCGATCCGCCGATCGGCGTGCAGGTGGGTATCGTGCGTGAGACGATCCCCGCGACGAGCTTCCAGATCTTCCGCCAGCCCGATCGTGCCGTGCTGGCAATCAGCCCATTCCGGCTGGGCGAACAGCCCAATGTGCGCGTCGGCGCGGCATTGATCACGTCGGCGCCCGAAGCGCTCGACCTGCACGAATCCATCGCCCAACAGCTTTGGCAGCGCGCCTTTCGCGGCTCGGAAGGCGCCGATTACCTCGACGATCTGATCGCACGCTACGGTATTGCCGGGGCTTGAGCTGCCCAATTCTGCGGCAGCCACTGCCCGAACTATGATCTCAAAATTGAGATGCTCGCTTGACACAGGGTGCCGCGCGGGTCTTGATGACGCTACGTATGACGTAACGTAAGCCAACAAGACATGCGAGGGGATCACCATGAAGATGCTTTCAAAGACCGCTGTCAGCGCATTGGCGCTGACCATGACGCTCGGCCTGGTCGGCGGTGCGGCGGCCCAGGAATTCTCGGCCCGGATCGGCCATCTCGAGCGCGCCGAGCAGGCTCGCCATCAGGGCCTCGAAATGGTCGCGGAACTCGTGCGTGAGCGCACCGACGGCAATGTCGTCTTCGAGCTCTATCCCGCCGGCCAGCTCGGCCAGGCGCGCGAGATGAACGAGGGCGTGCAGCTCGGCGTGATCGAGGGCACCGTCTCCCCGGCCGCCTTCCTCTCGGGCTTCAACCCCGCCGTCTCGATCCTCGACGTGCCCTTCATCTACCCCGCCGATCGCGAGCAGGCGAACGCCCTGCGCACGGGTGCCTTCGGTGAAGCGGTGCTCGCGAGCTTCGACGATATCGGCGTCAACGCCATCGCCATCTGGCCGAACGGGCGCAAGAGCTTCACCTCGAACAAGCCGCTGGATTCCATCGAGGATTTCGCCGGCCAGCATTTCCGCGTGATGGATTCGCGCGTGCTGATCTCGCAATTCGAGGCGGTCGGCGCCTCCGCCATCGCCCTGCCCTTCGGCGAGCTCTACACCGCGCTGCAGACCGGCGTCGTCGACGGCCAGGAGAACGCCCTCGATACCATCGCCTCGATGCGCTACGACGAGGTCCAGAGCTACCTCCTCGTCTCCGAGCACGGCGCCAACGAAGACATCGTGATGTTCAACCCCGATTGGTGGAACTCGCTCCCCGAGGAGTATCAGACCATCATCGTGGAGGCATTCGACGAGGTGCGGCCCAAAGTCGAGGAGATCAAGGAAGCCTCCCAGGCCGCCTCGCGCGAGCGCCTAGAGGAAGCGGGCATGAATATCCGCGAGCTCACCGACGAGGAGCGCGATACGCTGCGTGAGATGATGTATCCGCAAGCTCGCGACACCTATGTCGCGGAGACCGGCGCGGTGGCGAATTCCATCGTCGAGGTCTACGAAGCCGAATATTCGCGCATCGTCGAGTAATCATCCGACCAGGCCCGGAAGGCGTCGCGACGGCGCCCTCCGGGCTTTTTCTTTTCCGCATCGGAGGGTGACGTGTCGGTTGCGCTGAAGGCTCTGGAGAAGCTCGAATTCTTCCTGATCGCCACATTGATGCTGTGTATGGTGGCTCTCTATGCCACCGGCATCGCCGTGCGCGAACTCGCGCCCTTCTGGTCGCGCCACGTCGCCTTCGTCGACGAAGCGACGCGCTATCTGATGGTCTGGATGGTGTTTCTCGCGCTCGGCCTCGCGCTCGCCCGCGGACGCCACATCGCCATGAGCGTGTTCCGCGACAAACTCGGCGATCGCCTCGGCCTCGCCTTGCGCAAGCTGATCGATCTGGTGGGCCTCGGCTTTTGCCTCTACATCGCCTGGATCGGCCTCGACATCGCCCAGCGCGTCGCCGCGACGGGCCAGCGCAGCCCGACGCTCGGCATCTCCGCCGGCATCCTCTATGCCAGCCTGCCCGCCGGCTTCGCGCTTCTGGCGCTGCGTTACGCACTCAGCCTGTTCGGCCTGATCGACCGCTGGAACGCGCGCGACGCGGAAGCGGCAGCCACTGCGGAGGGGCACTGACATGGGTGTCGTCCTCATCTCCATCTTCGCGCTGGTGCTGCTCTTTCTCGGTTTCGAGATGCTGCTGGTACTCGGCCTGCCGGGTCTTCTGATCAAGGAGACCTATTTCGAGCGCCTGCCCGACATCGCCATCGGCCAGCGCATTCTGGGCGGGGTGAACCATTCCACCCTGCTCGCCATTCCCTTCTTTCTCTTCGCCGCCGAGATCATGGCGCGTGGCCATATCGCGCGCCATCTGACGACGATGGTGAAGAGCTTCCTCGGCCACCGCCCCGGCGGGATGGGCTATTCGACCATTGCCGGCTCCGCTGCTTTCGGCTCGGTCTCGGGTTCGGCGCCCGCCACCGTCGCCGCGATGGGGCGGATCATGTATCCGGAGCTGCGCAAGGCCGGATACGGCGAGAAGATCTCGCTCGGGCTGATCGTCTCCTCGGCCGAATCGGCGCTTCTGATCCCGCCCTCGATCACGCTGATCATCTATGGCTGGCTCACCGGCACCTCGATCACGGGTTTGTTCGCGGGCGGGCTCGTGATCGGGATATTCCTTTCGCTCGCCTTCGCCGCCTATGTGATGGTCGAGGGCAAGCTCTCCGGGCGCACCGGCGGCACGCCGATGAGCTGGGCTGCGCGCATGCGCGCGGTGAGAGCCGCCGTCTGGGCACTCGGCCTGCCGGTGATCATTCTGGGCGGCATCTATTCGGGCACCTTCACCCCGACCGAAGCCGCCGCCGTGAGCGTGATTTACGCGGTTCTCGTGGAGTGTTTCGTCTATCGCGAGATGCGCCTGCGCGACGTCTATACCATCGCCGGCCAGGCCGCGATCACCACCTCGGTGATCTTCGTCCTGCTCGCCATGGGAAGCCTCGTTTCGTATTTCATCACGCTCGCGCAGGTGCCGGGGCTGGTGATCACGTTCATGCAGACCATCGAGGCGAACTGGATCGTCTTCCTGATCGTCGTCAACGTGGTCTTCCTGATCGCGGGGATGTTCATCGATCCCAATTCCGCGCTGCTCGTACTCGTCCCGGCCTTCTATCCGGTGGCGCTCGCCTTCGGGATCGACCCGGTGCATTTCGGCCTGATCGTCTGCCTGAACATCTGTATCGGCATGATCACGCCGCCCTTCGGCCTCGACATCTTCGTCGCCTCGTCGACCCTGAACAAACCGGTCGCCGCCGTGATCGCAGGGGTGTGGCCCTTCGTCGGGATCAATATCGGCACGCTCGTCGTCGTTACCTACGTGCCCGATCTCTCGACCTTCCTGCCGCGCCTGCTGCTCGGATAAGGATCGATTATCATGCAAGCCGTGCACGTCGTGCCGCCACAGCCGGATTCCCTCCCCGTTCTGGAAGAGCGGGCGGAAATCCTGCGCCACGAGGCGATCAATGCGGAATACCGCCTGATGCAGGTCGCCGCCCCCGCCCAGGCGCGGCGTGCCCGCGCGGGCCAGTTCTTCCACCTGCTCTGCCCGCAGGACGATGCGTTGAAGCCGTTCTTCCGCCGCCCCATGAGCATCTATGCGATCGACGCCGAGGGCGGGCGGATCTCCTTCCTTTACAAAGTAACCGGCACGGGCACGAAGGCGCTCGCCAAACTCGGTATCGGTGAACGCCTCGACATGCTCGGCCCGCTCGGCATCGGCTTCTCGCTGCCGCCTGATGAAGCGCCGGGGCGCAAGACCCCGATCGTCATCCTCGCCCGCGGCGTCGGCCTCGCCACCCTTGCCCCGCTCGTCGGCCTCGCGCGCGGCGAAGGCCACGCCGTCACCGCGATCCTGAGCGCGCGCAGCCCGGATCTCCTGATGTCGGTTGAAGAGACCCGCGCTGCGGGTGCGCAGGCGATCACGATCACGGATGCGCAGGGCAATTCCGATACCGGCCATGTCGCGGCTCTGCTCGATGGTCTGCATAGCGAGGGTCGGATGGGGGCGATTTATACCTGCGGCTCGAACCGTCTGCTCAAGCTCGCGCAGGAGCATGCCGCGCGGCACGGATTGTTCGGCGAGGTGGCAATGGAGCAGCAGATGGCCTGTGGGCTCGGCATGTGTTTCTGCTGCGTGCGCGCCTTCCGCGAGGGGGATGCGACGGTGCATCGGCGGGTCTGTTGCGAGGGTCCGGTCTTTCCGCTGGAGGAGGCTCTGGGATGGTAGATCTCACCGTCGATATCGGCAGCCTGCGGCTCGCCAACCCGGTCATGCCGGCTTCCGGCACCTTCGCCCATGAGCTGGCGCAGGTCTTCGACGTCGATCGCCTCGGCGCGCTCGTGATCAAGACCGTGACCGCCGACAAACGCATCGGCAACCCGACGCCGCGCGTGGCCGAGGTGGCGGGCGGGATGCTCAATTCCATCGGCATTCCCTGCAAGGGTCCCGAGCATTTTCTGGCCGAGACCGTGCCGCTCTACCGCGCCTTCAACGCGCCCCTCGTCGCCTCGATCTCGGCCAACACGCCCGACCAGTTCGCGCAGCTTTGCGAGATGGTCAGCGTGCCGGGCGTCAGCGCCGTCGAGGTGAACATATCCTGCCCCAATATCGAGGATGACGGGCGCGCCTTCGCCATGCGCCCGGAACCGACGCTTGCGGTGATGCGCAAGCTGCGCGCGGCGAGCGATCTGCCGCTCTGGGCCAAGCTCACCCCCAATGCCGGCGAGATCCAGGAAGTGGCGCAGGCCGCCGAAAGCGGGGGCGCCGATGCGCTCGTCGTCGCCAATACGATCCTCGCCATGAGCATCGACATCACCACCCGCAAACCCTCGCTCGGCAAGGTGATGGGCGGGCTGTCCGGCCCGGCGGTGAAGCCGATCATCCTGCGTATGGCCTATCAATGCGCCCGCTCCGTCGCGATCCCGGTGATCGGCTGCGGCGGCATCATGAACGCGCATGACGCGATCGAGTACATGCTTGCGGGCTGCAGCGCCGTGCAGGTTGGTACCGCCACCTTCATCCACCCCTCCGCCATGCTCGAGGTGATCGACGGCATTGCGGCCTGGTGCGCGGAAAACGACGTCGCACGGGTGCGCGACATCGTCGGCGATCTCGCCGAAGCCGGCGACGAAGGCGCGCGGCATTGGGGCGCGGAAACGGGCGGCGCGAAGCCCGGCGCCATCAACTGGGAGGGCGTGGCATGAGCCGCGCGATTTCCGATATCGGCCCGGCCATGACGGTGCGCGAGGATGATTTTCTCGCCGGCGAGGGCCGCGCGCTCGCGGAGGAGATCTTCGAGCGCGTGCGCGAACTCTCCCCCGATACCGAAGGCGTGAACCGCCCGGCCTTCTCGCCGGTGGAGAGCCTCGTGCTCGATTATCTCGACGAAGTCGCCCGTGCGCGCGGGCTGATCACCTGGCGCGATGCGGGGGCCAATCTCATCATCGCGCGCCCCGGCGATACGGATGCGGATGCCCGCTGCGGGCTGATCGGCTCGCATGTGGATTCGGTGCCGCAGGGTGGCAATTACGACGGTCTCGCCGGGGTCGTCACCGCCATCCTGACGCTGATTGCTCTGGAACGCGACGGCGTCGGGACCGAAATTCCCGTACGCGCCATCGCCCTGCGCGGCGAGGAGAGCGCCTGTTTCGGCCTGCCCTATATGGGCTCGAAGGCGCTGTTCGGCCTGCTCGACGAGAAGGCCCTCGCCGCGCGCGATGCCCGTGACGGGCGCATCCTCGGTGATGCGATGGCCGCCTGCGGCGTCGATATGGAGCGCGTGCGCGCCCGCGAGCCGCTGATCGATGCCGCCTCCCTCGCCTTCTTTCTGGAATTGCATATCGAGCAGGGGCCGCTCCTGATCGACCGCAACTGGCCCGTCGCGGCGGTCACCGGGATACGCGGCAATATTCGCCATCGCAGCGTGCGCTGTATCGGTGAGGCGGGCCATTCCGGCGCGGTGCCACGCTACCTGCGCAAGGATGCGGTGGTCGCCACCGCCGATCTCTTGATGCGGCTCGACGAGCACTGGCAGACCATCCAGCTCCATGGCGGCGATCTCGTCATGACGACGGGAATCTTCCACACCAATGCCGCCAACGACGCGATGACGCGGATACCCTCGGAAACCATGTTCAGCTTCGAAGCGCGCAGCCAGCAGGCCACGACCCTGCGCGCCATCGAGGCGCTGGTGCATTCCGAATGCGAGATCGTGGCCCGCGAGCGCGGCGTGGATTTCGTCTTCGACGAGCCGATCCACACCCGCGAAGCCTTCCTCGACAAGAATATCCTCGCCGCCCTGCTCGCGGCTTGCGAGACGCAGGATCTGCCGGCGGAGACGGTCCCGAGCGGCGCCGGCCACGACGCCGCGATCTTCTCGCAGGCCGGCGTGCCGTCGGGCATGCTCTTCGTGCGCAACCGAAACGGCTCCCACAACCCGCACGAAGCGATGGAGATCGACGACATGCTTTGCGGCGCGCGCGTCTTCAGACGCGCGGCAAAGGTGCTGGCAGGGGGGTGAAGCGCAGGGGCGGCTCGGCTCTGCCCCTTCTGCATTCAGGAGTAGGCGCTATCCGAGATGACCCGGGCAAAATCGCCGAGGGCCAGATAATCGCCGGATATCGACGCATGAGGCGTGTTTTCAGGAAATCTGGTGGGCGGTGACGGGCTCGAACCGCCGACCCTCTCGGTGTAAACGAGATGCTCTACCAACTGAGCTAACCGCCCGGGATCGCGTCTGTGACGCGACCATTCACCAGACGGGGACGCGACCGGATCAGCCCGGCCGGCCCGTCATCGGCGCCGGCGTCTCGTTGACGCCATGCACCGGTATCGCATTACTTGTTGACGGCTTCCTTGAGGCCGGCACCCGCCTTGAACTTCGGCGTCTTGCTGGCAGGAACCTGGACCTTCTCGCCCGTGCGCGGGTTGCGCGCTTCGCCGGCGGCGCGATGAGCGACGGCGAAAGTGCCGAAGCCGACGATCTTCACTTCGTCGCCCTTCGACAGGGCTTCCTGAATGGTGTCGAGAGCAGCGTCCAGAGCTTCGCCGGTCTGCGCCTTGGACAGGCCGGTCTTCTCGGACATGGCGGTGACGAGCTCACCTTTGTTCATCGCATCTTCCTCCAACTGGATCTGCCGACGGGAAGCCTTGTCCAGACGGCATTTCGATGCCTTCGGTGATAGCGCAACGTGTCATGATCGCAAGTCGAAATCCGGTTTCCGGGCCGGAAAATCAGGGGATTGCGGGGTTCTGTCACAATTGGGCACCGCAATGAGGGGCATCGGGCACCCCGAAATATGAAGCGCGTCGCAGACGATTCGTCCACGACGCGCTTCATCGGTTCAAAGGCCCTCGCGCGCGATCAGTGCGCGACGAGACCGGGATTGTCGTCCTCGACCACCTTGGAGACCTTGTCAGCTTCCGCCGATTCGTCCCAGGTGATCGGCTCGGGCATCCGCACCAGCGCATGTTCGAGCACCTGCTCCATCCGCGCGACCGGAACGATCTCGAGCCCGGCCTTGATATTGGCCGGCACGTCGGCGAGATCCTTCACGTTCTCCTCGGGAATCAGCACCTTCTTGATCCCGCCGCGGAGCGCCGCGAGGAGCTTCTCCTTCAGCCCGCCGATGGGCAGGACCCGCCCACGCAGCGTCACCTCGCCCGTCATGGCGATGTCGCGACGCACGGCGGTCCCGGTGAGGATCGAGACGATCGCGGTTGCCATGGCGATACCGGCCGACGGCCCGTCCTTGGGCGTGGCGCCCTCGGGAACGTGCACGTGGATGTCGCGCTTGTCGAAGGATGGCGGCTCGATGCCGAAATCGATCGCCCGCGAACGCACATAGGATGCGGCGGCGGAAATCGATTCCTTCATCACGTCGCG
>JBJHBI010000030.1:0-47132 GCA_050485405.1 Salinarimonadaceae bacterium | reverse complement strand
AACTGGCGGAGGGAGAGGGATTCGAACCCTCGATACGGTTTCCCGTATACACGCGTTCCAGGCGTGCGCCTTAAACCACTCGGCCACCCCTCCGTCGGAACATGGGGCCAGCGTTGCGGCGGCCCGTCCGATCTGCGCTGCGGTGTATAACGCATGGCCGGCGAAGCGCAAGTGGCCGAAGCGCATGTGGCCCTCGAAAAATGCGAAGCTCCGCGCCGAGGATACGCGGCATCGCGTGCACTCGTCGTGAAGGCGGGTCAGGTTTCCGCGATCGTGAAGGCGTCGGGCTCGTGATGGGGCAAGGCTGCGGGGATGACGTAGACGGCATCGGCACGCAGGGTGTAACCGCCGCTCCAGGGATTGCGGGCGCGCCAGGCGCGCACCGCCCGCGCGAACAGCCTGTGCTTGCGCGCCCCGATCGCGGCCTCGGCGAGATCGCGTCGCGCGCGCGCCTTCACCTCGACGAAGATCACCGTATCACCGCGCCGCATGATCAGATCGATCTCGCCCCCCGAAGCCGCGAACCGGCGCGCGAGCGGGCGGTAGCCCTTGCAGATCAGGAATGCCATGGCGAACCATTCCGCGAGATGCCCGCGCCGCAGGGCCCGGCGGCGCTTGCGCGTGGCCGTGTCGCGGGTCCGCGCGTCCCGCTCGTCAGGGAGCATCAGTCGTCGCCCCCGGATGCGCTGCGCGTGATTTCGATCGCGCGGGCATAGACCTCGCGTCTGGGCAGGCCGAGGCGTGCGGCGACGATGGCGGCGGCGTCCTTGACGCTGTGGCTCGCGAGCGCCTCGCCCAGTGCGCCATCGAGATCGACCATCGCATCCGCGCGGCGATCCTCTTCCAGAGCCTCCCCGATCAGGACCACGATCTCGCCCTTGGGCGGGCCTTCCTCGGCGAATTGCGCGGCGAGCTCTGCGAGGCTGCCGCGCCGCACCGTCTCGAACATCTTGGTGAGTTCGCGCGCCACCACCGCGGGGCGCGGGCCGAGCACCTCGACGGCATCGGCGAGCATGGCGGGCAGGCGCTGCGGCGCCTCGAACAGCATCAGCGTGCCCGGTATCGAAGCGAGCGTCGCGAGACGGTTGCGGCGCGTGCCGGATTTCGCGGGCAGGAAACCCTCGAAGAAGAAGCGGTCGCTCGGCAGGCCGGAGACGACGAGCGCGGTGAGGACCGATGACGGGCCGGGAATCGGCGTGACCGGCAGGCCTTCTTCGATGGCGGCCTGGACGAGCTTGTAGCCGGGATCGGAGACGAGCGGGGTGCCGGCATCGGAGACGAGCGCGAGCGCCTCGCCGGCCTGCAACCGCGCGATCATGCGCATGCGCACGGCTTCCGCGGAATGCTCGTGATAAGCCAGAAGCGGCGTGGTGATGCCGTAATGCGCCATCAGCCTGCGTGTGATGCGGGTATCCTCGGCGAGGACCGCATTCGCGGCGGCGAGGATGCGCAGGGCGCGAAGGCCGATGTCTTCGAGATTGCCGATCGGCGTCGCCACCACGTAGAGCCCCGGCGCGAGCGGTCTCGTCTCGGCGGCGAGCCCGAAGGCGGTGAACACACCGTGCCGACCGGTGCCCCGGTCGGTTTCCCGTTCGGGCCGGTCGGCGGGATCAATCGCCTGGGGAATATCGGTGCGGGGCAATTTCGCCATGTCGATCCTCTGTCTATCCTCTATCGGCAATGATCACGGCGGCGCAGGGTGCGGTCTCGCGCCGCGCGTGATGCGTTTGGGGAGGAAATCCCGATTCGTGACTTGACACGCGTATGAAATCGTTAACCAAACCATTAACGTGTCGACCTAGAATGTCGACCGCATCCGTAACCAAGGCGCCGCCTGACCGCAAGACGAGGGATGACCCCATGACTGCGCCCCGCCGACCCGGCAACCCGCCGCTTCCGCTCGCCCCGCATGCCGTCGAAGCCGGACGCGCGCGTCTCCTGCCGAGCCGCCGGCTCGTCACCGGCCTTCTCACCGGCGGCCTCGGGCTGACCCTGGCCGGCTGTATCGGCGGGTTTACAGGGCAGCCTCCGGGGCTCGTGGGCGGTGGCGCGGCGCGCGAGGAGCGCGACGAACCGGTCGGCGACGGCACGGTCCGCGTGGCGCTGATCCTGCCGCTCTCCGGCTCGGGCGCCGGCGGATCGGCGGCGCGGGATCTGCGCAACGCCGCCGAGATGGCGCTGGCGGAATTCGACGATCCGCAGATCCGCCTCCTCGTCAAGGACGACCGCGGATCGGCATCCGAGGCACGCAGCGCCGCGCTGGAAGCGACCGCCGAGGGGGCGGAACTGATTCTCGGCCCGCTCTTTGCCGCTTCCGTGCAATCCGCCGGCGAGGTCGCGCGCGAGCGAAGCGTTCCGATGATCGCCTTCTCGACGGATGCGTCGGTGGCGCGTCCGGGCATCTATCTGATGGGCTTCCTGCCGCGTGACGAGGTGGCGCGCATCGCCGCGCATGCCGCGCGCGAGAATCGCCGGGAGGTGGCCGCGCTCATTCCCGAGAGCGGTTATGGCGAGGTCGCCGAAGCCGCGTTCCGCCGCGCTGCCGACAATCAGGGCCTGCGGATCGTGGCGCAGGAGCGCTATCGCCCGGGCTCGCCGCAGGATGCCGTGAACCGGTTGTCCAACGCGATCACCGGCTCCTCGCCGCGCGCTTCCGCCCTGTTCATCCCCGACACGCCCGATTCGATGCCGGCGGTGGCGCGCGCGCTGACCCAGGCGAATTTCGATCCGGCCCGCGTCAAGCCGATCGGCACCGGCGTGTGGAACGATCCTGCGGTCCTGTCGCTGCCGGCCTTGCGCGGAGGCTGGTTCGCGGCTCCGCCGCAAGCCGGGTTCGATGCCTTCGCGCGCCGCTTCCGCGATCGATTCGGTTCCGATCCCGTGCGCATCGCGAGCCTCGCCTATGACGGCGTCTCCCTCGCCGCCGCGTTGACGCGCACCCAGGGCGAGCAGCGCTTTTCCGAGGGTATCCTCACCAACAGTTCCGGCTTTGCCGGCGCCGACGGCGTATTCCGGTTCAACCGCGACGGCAGCAACGATCGCGGTTATGCGGTCTACGAGGTGCGCGACGGCCAGGCGGTCACCGTCTCGCCGGCACCGCAATCGCTGGAAGCCTGAGAGACCCGCATTCCGGGCCGCGCGTGCGATGCAGGTGCGCGGGGTCGATCGGGGGCGAGGGTTGTCACAGGCACGTATCCGACCGATATCCCGCGCAGGCGCCGTGAACCCTCGTGGACGGGCCGGGACGGTTGGGGCTCAGGAAGGTTCGAGGCTGATGAACACTTTCGCAGACGTTTTCGTGGTCGTGGCAGTCGGCGCCGTGGTGCTGGTGCTCTTGCTCGGCCTGATCAACATGATGCGTGGCGGCTCCGCCAATACCTCGCAGACGCTCATGCGCGCACGCGTCCTGCTCCAGGCCGTGGCCCTCATCGTGATCATGGGCGTGATCTGGTATCGGGCGCTGTAGTCGTCGCGCCCGGCTGATCGTTCCGCGACTGAGCGCATCTGATGCTCAACGCAGTCTCGCATCGGGAAAACTGTCGGGGAGAGTTCCAAGGAGAGCCCCACGGAGAGAGCCAGGGAGAGACCCAGGGAGAGCCCAATGAGCGGATATACCATCGCCCTCGATCAGGGCACGACGTCGAGCCGGGCCATCATATTCGATGCGAAGCTCTCCCCCGTCGCGGTGGCGCAGCGTGAATTTCCGCAGATCTATCCGCGCCCGGGCTGGGTCGAGCATGATCCCGAGGAGATCTGGGCTTCCTGCGTCGCGGTGATTTCCGAGGCGCTCGCGCGCGCCAACCTGCGCGCCGGCGACATCGCCGCGCTCGGCATCACCAACCAGCGCGAGACCGGGATCGTCTGGAACCGGCGCACGGGCCGGGCCGTGCACAACGCCATCGTCTGGCAGGATCGACGCACCGCTCCCGATTGCGCACGCCGCATCGAAGCCGGTGAGGAGCCGGCCCTGCGCGCCAAGACGGGGCTGTTGCTCGACTCGTATTTCACGGCCACGAAATACGCCTGGCTGCTGGAGAACGATCCGGGCATCGAGAGCGCCGCCCAGGCCGGCGAACTCGCCTTCGGCACGGTGGATGCCTTTCTGATCTGGCGCCTGACCGGCGGGCAGGTCTTCGCCACCGACGCGACCAACGCCTCGCGCACGCTGCTATGCGACATCGCGCGCGGTGATTGGGATGATGAATGCCTCGGTGCCTTCGGTATCGCCCGCGACTGGCTGCCGGAGGTGCGCGACAGTGCCGGCGATTTCGGGCAGGTGCGCGCGGATCTGTTCGGCGGCACCATCCCGATACGCGGTGTCGCGGGTGACCAGCAGGCAGCGACCGTGGGGCAGGCCTGCTTCACGCCTGGCATGGCGAAGGTGACCTACGGCACCGGCGCCTTCGCGCTGGTCAATATCGGCACTGTGCCGGCTCCCTCGCAAAACCGCCTGCTCACGACGATTGCCTATCAGCTCAAGGGCAAGCGACATTATGCGCTGGAGGGCGCGATCTTCGTCGCCGGCGCCGCGGTGCAATGGCTGCGCGACGGGCTCGGCATAGTTGCCTCCGCGCAGGAGACGCAGGAACTCGCCACCCGCGCCGATCCCGATCAGGCGGTCTATCTCGTCCCCGCCTTCGTGGGGCTCGGTGCGCCCTGGTGGGATTCGCAGGCCCGGGCGACGCTCTCAGGCATGACGCGCGGCACCGGGCGCGCCGAGATCGCCCGCGCGGCGCTGGAGAGCGTCTCTCACCAGACCGCCGATCTGCTCGCGGCCATGTCCGCGGATATGGAAGCGGCGGGTATCGCCGCTGCCGGCGGTGACGACGCGATTCTGCGCGTCGATGGCGGGATGGTCGCCAATGACTGGCTCCTGCAGAACCTCGCCGACATTCTCGCCCGGCCCGTCGATCGTCCGGAAGTGGCGGAGACGACGGCGCTCGGTGCGGCCTATCTCGCGGGGCTCGCGGCGGATATCTACCCGCAGCCGGATGAATTCGCGCGCAGTTGGTCGCGCGACCGGCGCTTCACTCCCGCCATGGCCGATGATGAGCGGGCGCAAAAGCGCGCCGGCTGGGAGGATGCGCTGCGGCGCACGCTCACGCGCGCGCCGGATTGAGCCGTCGGGCGTTATTCCGCCGGGGCGGTAAGCGAGACCCGTTCCGCGCGCGCGCCGGCAAGGCCGAGCACGGCCATGAGCGGCGTCACCGCGATCACGGTCGCGACGAAGCCGCCGATCCCGATCAGGGCGAGGAAGACGTAGTCGATCCCGGCGACGAGATGGGCAAAGCCCGCGCCGGTGATCGCCGGCGCCGCCGCCATCGCGACGAGCCCGACGAGTATGCCGAGGATTGCCGCGATGCGCATCGGCGTGCCGCGCAAGGACAGCCCGCGTATCAGCGCCACGGCGTAGAGCGCGAGCACCACGATAGCGAGGCCGATGCCGAGCCAGAGCAGGATGCCGAGCGTCTCCTGCGCGATCACGAACAGGATGGCGGGATGAAAATCTTGCATGGTAGTTCCTCCCGGCTCAGGCGTAGCCGCGCAGCATGGCGTTATAGGTGGGCAGAAGCGCCTTCTCCTCGATCACCCAGGAGACCCAGCTTTCCTGCAACGGGTCGATGAAGGGGAAGGACGGCGTCAGATTGCCGTCATAGTCGAACTCCACCAGCATCGCGGTGCCCACCCGCGTGACCAGCGGGCAGGAGGTGTAGCCGTTATAGCGCGCGCGCATCTCGCGACCCTCGATCACGTCGATCAGGTTGGAAACCGCGACCGGCGCCTGCCATTTGACGCTCGCGGCGGTTTTGCCGCGCGGCACGCCGTTGATGTCGCCGATACCGAAGATATTGGGGTAGCGGCGGTGCTGAAGGTCGTACATGTCGACTTCGAGCCAGGAATCCGCCGCATAGGGCCCGTCCTGCCAGCCCAGCGGGCTGTCGACCAGCACATCCGGCGCGCGCATCGGCGGCACCAGATGAATGAAGTCGTAATCGTATTCGGCGGCACCCTCCGGCGTGCGGTAGGTCACGCGTTTGCTCCCCGGATCGATGGCCTGGATCACGTGCTCATAGCGCGCATTGATGCCTCGGTTCTCGAAGATCTGCCTGACCTTCTCGTTGACCGGCGCCACCGCGAACAGGCCCTGATTATGGGCGTGATAGTGCAATTCGGCACGATCACGCCGCCCCTGCGTCGTCAGGCGATCCTCGGTGAGGAGGGCGAATTTAAGTGGCGCGCCGGCGCATTTCATCTCGCTGGCCGGGCGCCCGAAATGGCCTTGTCCGCCATTCTCCAGAAAGTCCTGCATCAGCCGCCACGAGGCCGCCGCCTCGGCGGGGCCGGGATAGATCGAGGCGATGCCGTGGCTGCCGATCAGGCCGCGCTCCATACCCTCGATCGCTTCGTAGTCGAGATGCACGCCGATGGCGACGATCAGATAATCGTAAGCGACGTCCTGACCCGTGCTGGTGACGACGCGGTTCGCTTCCGGGTCGAATTCGGCGATGTCCGCGCGGATCCAGTCGACATGCGCCGGAAGGAAGCGCGCATTCGTATCCACCACCCGGTCCTCGTGCCAGACGCCGGAGCCGATCAGCGTATAGCCGGGCTGGAAATAATGGCGTTCGCGGGCGTCGATCACGGTGATGCGGGCATTGGGCATGCGGCGCGAGAGCTGTGCCGCGGCTGTGAGGCCGCCCGCTCCGGCGCCGGCAATGACGATATGCGCACGCGCAGCACTCTGGGCCTGCGCCTGCGAAATCGCCTTCAGGCCGATCCCCGCTGCCGCGCCGGAAGCGGCGAGGCCGAACAGGGCCTGGCGGCGGGTCGGCGCGAGGCATCCGGGACCAGTATCGGTGGCGGGACCGGTATCGGTGGCGGGAGTGGCGTCGGGCGCCTCGCGATGGTTTTCTCTCATGGCACGTCCTCTCGGCATGTCCTCTCGGCATTTCCTCGCGGCAGGCTCGTTCCTGGCTCTATGTCTTCGCTCAAATATATTAGATAATCAATATATTATTGATCAATTATAGAAAGGATGCAAGTGCGCACTATCCGGTGAATCCGGTAGGCGCGCTCCACAGGGCACGCGCATCGTCGCAAGGCGGCACGGGGATGGCGGTGTCTTGTCGCGGTTCCAGCACTCGCGCAATGTCCGGGCACTTATCGAGAACGGAGGAAACCATGCTGATCGACATGCGCATCTATCGCTGCAAGCCCGGGCGCCTGAAGGCGCATCTCGCGCTCTACGAAAAAAGCGGCAAGGCGCCGCAGACGCGGCATCTGGGCGAGCCGCTGGCCTATCTCACCACCGAGACCGGCAATCCCAACGAATACGTCCATATGTGGATGTATCAGGACGCCGCCGATCGCGAGCGCCGCCGCGCGGCCATGCAGGCCGATCCCGACTGGCAGGCCTATCTCGCCGCGAGTGCAGAGCTCGGTGCGCTCGAGCACCAGGAGAACAAGCTGATGAAGCCGGTCGATTTCTTCGCCGCACCAAAGCGCGGCTGAGGAGCGCGGCCGAGGCCGCCACCGGTACCGGGATCCGCGCGCGGGACACGAAATCGTCATGATTGCGCGCGGCCTTTCATAACCCCTCGTTAACCCTGATAGGTCCTTAATCGCAACACGACGATCCGAACTTCGCAACCGCCCGAATCCGCTCATACTTTCGACAGAATCGGCGGCGAACGAAGGAGCGGATCGGACGTGCCTGCGGGGCATGCCCTGTCCGCGCGGCGCACCCGTCGTGAATGCCGTACGAGCCAGCCGGGACGGGATACCCCGCCCGCACGCTCCAGAGAGGACCGTTCGATGAACCCCGCCGATGCGATCGAAGCCGTACCTTTGGCTTCCCATGATCTCTCGCTCTGGGGCCTGTTCTGGCAGGCCCATATCGTGGTGCAGCTGGTGATGGTCGGGCTCGCCGGAGCCTCGATCTACAGCTGGGCCATCATCATCGACAAGACCCTCACCTTCCGCCGCCTCAACCGGGCGATGGACCGGTTTGAGGAGGTATTCTGGTCGGGCCAGTCGCTGGAGGAGCTCTACCGCTCGCTGCAGGATCGTCCGACCTCGGGCATGGCCTCGGTCTTCGTCTCGGCCATGCATGAATGGCGCCGCTCCTTCGAGGGCACGGCGCGTTCCTTCGCGAGCCTGCCGCAGCGCATCGACAAGGTCCTCGACGTCACCATCCAGCGCGAGGTCGACCGGCTGGAGAACCGCCTGATCTTCCTCGCCTCGATTGGTTCCGCCGGCCCCTATCTCGGCCTGTTCGGCACGGTCTGGGGCGTGATGACGGCGTTCACCGCGATCGCGGCCTCGAACAATACGAGCCTCGCCGTGGTGGCGCCGGGTATCGCGGAAGCATTGTTCGCCACCGCGATCGGCCTGTTCGCCGCGATTCCGGCGGTGATCGCCTACAACAAGCTGCAGAGCGAAGTCTCGCGGGCCCAGGCCCGGATGGAGGGCTTCGCCGACGAATTCTCGGCGATCCTGGTGCGCCAGGTCGACGAGCGCATGGCCCAGGCCGCGTGAGGTGACGCCATGGTGATGTCTCACGGCGGGCCGGGCAATGTCGGTGGCGGGATGCGCCGGCGTCGGCGCGGGCGCAAGCGCGCCATCAACGAGATCAACATGACGCCGTTCATCGACGTCATGCTGGTATTGCTGATCGTCTTCATGGTGTCCGCGCCGCTGCTTTCGGCGGGGGTCCCCCTCGATCTGCCCGAGAGCCGGGCGGGCGCGCTGAACGTCGACAGCCGGCCGATCACGCTCTCGATCGACGCCCAGGGCCGCGTCTTCCTCGAGGAGGACGAAATCCGCGACGAGGATATCGTCGCGGCGATCGGCGACCGGGTGCGCGACGGTGCGCAGGACCGCGTCTATGTGCGCGGTGACCGCCGGGTCGATTACGGACGTGTCGCGGAAGTGATGTCGATCGTCACGCATGGCGGCTACCGGCGCGTGGCGCTGGTGACGCTGCCGCAGGCGGAACAGTGAATTCAAAGGGATGACGGCCTTGGCCTCGTGGTTTCGCGAACCGGGACTTCTGCTCAGCTCAGTAGCGCATGTCGCGCTGCTGACGGCCGGGCTCGTCTCGTTCTCGCAGATCGCGCCGCTCCCCGAGGCGGATGAGGGCATACCCGTCGAGTTCATCACCGAAAACCAGTTCTCGCAGATCAGCCAGGGCGAGACCGACGCGACCGAGATCCGCGACGAGCCGAGCGTGCGTGTCGATCGCGAGGCGGAAACCCGCGAGGTCAATCCCGCCGGTGACGATGCCCGCAACACGCCGGCCCCACCGACGCGCCCGCAGGACATCCAGGTCGCGCAGGATACACCGCCCGAGCCGGAACCCGCCCCCGAGCCGGCACCGGCCCCCGAGCCTGAGCCTGAGCCCGAACCCGCACCGGAGCCTCCGGCGGCCAGCGCGCCCCCGCCTCCCGCTCCCGAACCCGAGCCGGAGCCCGAAGCGGTGGCCGAGGCGGAGCCTGAACCCGAGCCTGCGGCGGAACCCATCGCCGAGGTGGCGGAGACGCCGACACCGCTTCCGCCCTCGCGCTCGGCCCGCGCCGACGCGCAGCGTCAGGCCGCCGCCCGCGATGCCGCGCGCGCCGAACAGGCGAGACGCGAGGAAACGCAGAGGCAAGAGCAGCAGAGGCAAGAGGCCCAGCGGCGCGAGCGCGAACGTCAGGAACGTGAGCGTCAGCAGGCGCAACGGCAGCAGAGCGCCCCGCCCGAGGCGGAGGTGTCCGAGCGCTTCGATCCCGACGGTATCGCCGCCCTGCTGCGCTCGACGGATGACGCTTCCGCGCGCGGCTCCACCGGGCAACAGGTCTCGCAGACCGCGTCGCTCGGCACCGAGACCGGTCGCGCCGCGCGCCTCGCACCGAGCCAGCGCGATGCGCTGATCGGGATCATCCAGGCACAGCTTCGCCGCTGCTGGGATGCGCCGCTGGCCGCCCAGTCGATGCCCCAGCCGCCGGTCGCGACGCTGCGCATCGCGCTCAATGCCGACGGCTCGCTCGCGGCCCGGCCGCAAGTGGTCAATTCGGATTCGGACCGGCTCTTCCAGGCCGTCGCCGATTCCGCCTCGCGGGCGACGCAACGCTGCGCGCCCCTGTCGATACCGGCCGAATTCGCACCGTTTTACGAGGATTGGAAGACGATGGTCGTCAATTTCGATCCGCGAGACGCATGAGGAGCGTCACCGATGAACCGTATCATGTCCGCCCTGCATCTCCGTGATGCCCGCGCCCTTCTGGCGCTCGCATGTCTCGCCCTCGCGGTGCTGATGACACCACGCCCCGCCGCCGCGGAGCTCGTGATCGACGTGCGCGGCGGTCAATTCGCGCCCATGCCGATCGCGGTCGTCGACTTCACCGGCGACGGCAATCTCGGCATGGAGATCACCCGGGTGATCACCAACAACCTGCGTCGCTCGGGTTATTTCCTGCCGCTCGATGCCAACCGCTTCCCCGAGCGGTCGCCGGCCTTCGACGCGACGCCCCAATTCGATGCCTGGCGCAACACCGACGCGCAGGCCATCGTCACCGGACGCGTCACCCGTGATTCGGGCGGACGGCTGCGGACCGAGTTCCGGCTCTGGGACGTGACCACCGGTCAGCAGACCGTCGGCCAGCAATATTTCACCGAACCGGCCAATTGGCGGCGCATCGCGCATATCATCTCCGATGCGATCTACAGCGAGATCACCGGCATTCCCGGCTTCTTCGACACGCGGATCGTCTTCGTCGACGAGACCGGGCCGGCCGACGACCGCCGCAAGCGCCTCGCCATCATGGATCAGGACGGCGCGAACGTGCGCTTCCTCACCCCCGGCGACAATGCCGTGGTGACGCCGCGTTTCTCGCCGCGCACCCAGGAAATCGCCTTCATGGCGCAGGCGCGCGGCGAACAGCCCCGGGTCCAGGTCCTCAATATCGAGACCGGCGCGCGTCAGGCGGTGGGCAACTTCCCCGACATGACCTCGAGCCCGCGTTTCTCCCCCGACGGGCGCGCGATCCTGATGGCGTTGCAGCAGGGCGGTAACGCCAACCTCTACAAGATCGACCTGCATTCGCGCACGACCACGCGCCTCACCTCGACCGGGGCGATCGATACGTCGCCTTCCTTCTCGCCGGACGGCAGCCGCATCGTCTTCGAGAGCGATCGCGGCGGGCGCCAGCAGCTCTACGTGATGAACGCTGACGGCTCGGGCGCGGAACGCATTTCCTTCGGGGAGGGCTCGTATTCGCAGCCCGTCTGGTCTCCGCGCGGCGACCTGATCGCCTTCACCAAGATGTCGGGCGGGCGCTTCTCGATCGGGGTGATGCGTCCCGACGGGTCCGGCGAGCGCATCCTGACGGAAGGCTTCCACAACGAGAGCCCCGCCTGGGCGCCGAACGGCCAGTACATCGTCTTCTTCCGCGAGCCCCAGGGCGAAGGCGGCGGGCGCCTCTACATGGTCGATGTGACGGGCCGGGTCGAGACGCCGATCCCGACGCCGAACTACGCCTCCGACCCGACCTGGTCACCCCTGCTCGGCGGTTCCTGAGAACGGCGCGCGGATCGCGACGAAGAGCTTCGCCGCTCGTCTTGCGCGATCCTTCCTGCGCGATCTGCCCGTCGCGGCCCTTCCTGCACTATCCGTCGGGCGCGATCCGCCCGGCGCGATCCTGCGGGCGCGATCCCTGCAGCCCGCCGCAAGCCACACGCAAGGCTCTTGCCTCACCCTGCAAGCATCATCGCGATGTCCTTCGGGAGCATCGTGCGTTGCCTGCGAGGGAAGACCATGCTTTCGACACCGCTCGCCTTCAATCTCGTCGCGCGTGATCTGCCGCGTTCGCTCGAGCGCACCGCGCAGGAACCGATGACCGCGCGCGACATCGCTTATTACGAAGAAAACATTCGCAACATCCGCTCCATCGACGATTTCATGAACGACGACCGGATCTACCGGTTCGCGCTCAAGGCCCACGGGCTCGAAGACATGGCCTATGCCAAGGCCTTCATCCGCAAGGCGCTGGAGGAGGGCACCGACGACCGCGACGCCTTCGCCAACCGTCTCGCCGACAAGCGCTATCGCGACCTCGTCGAGACCTTCAACTTCAAGCGCTACGACAGCGCGACGACGAGCTTCTCGCGTGCACAATCGGGCACGGTGGAGAAATTCGTGCGCCAGACGCTGGAGATCAACCAGGGTGCGCAGAACGAAGGCGTGCGGCTCGCGCTCTATTTCGAGCGCAAGGCGCCCACTATCGAGAACGTCTTCGAGATCCTCGCCGATCCGGCGCTGCTCAAGGTCGTGCAGACCGCGCTCGGCCTCTCGCCCCAGACCGGCGGCGCGAGCGTCGACAGGCAGGCGGAATTCATCAAGAGCCGGCTCAATATCGAGGATTTCAAGGATCCGGAAGCGCTCTCGAAGTTTCTCACCCGCTTCACCGCGCTCTACGAACTCGACAATCCGACCGCCCCGGCGAGCGCGCCGAACATCCTGATCGGCGGCCCGACGCCGCAGGGGATCGGCATCAATCTCCTGACCAGCATCCAGTCCATCAAGCGCGGAGGCTTCTGAGACCATGCAGAGCCCGATCTACGTCGCCGTCTCCGGCCAGGTCGCCCTCGAGCGGCGCATGGAGACCATCGCCCGCAACGTCGCCAACATGTCCACGGTGGGCTATCGCGCCGACGAGGTGACCTTCGAATCGATCTTCTCGGCGGCGGGGCGCGAGCGTGTCGCCTTCGCGAGCGTGGGCGAGACGCATATCTCGCGACAGGCCGGCGCCCTCAACCAGACCGGCAATCCCCTCGACATCGCCGTCAACGGGGATGCCTTCTTCGCCATCGAGACCGGCAACGGCCCGGCCTATACCCGTGACGGCCGGATGCAGATCGACGAGTTCGGCGAGTTGCGCACCATTGCCGGCTATCTCGTGCTCGATGCCGGCCTCGCACCGCTCCAGCTCGATCCCAATGGCGGCCAGCCCGCGATCTCGCGCGACGGCATGATCACGCAGGACGGGGTGCAGATGGGCGCGGTCGGTCTCTTCATGATCGATCCGGATGCCGATCTCGCGCGCTTCGCCAATTCCGCGCTGATCCCGGACATCCCTCCCGAGCCGGTGCTCGACTTCGTCGATAACGGGGTGGTGCAGGGCTATACCGAGGGGGCCAACGTCAATCCGATGCTGGAACTGACCCGCCTGATCGCCGTCAGCCGCGCCTTCGAGAGCGCTTCGACCGCCGTCGAACAGAACGACCGCACGCTCCAGGACGCGATCCGCACCCTCGGAGACACCCGGTGAGCGAGGGACCTGGCGCCGTCGGTGCGATTTCCGGCGCGGATTCCCGCGAGCGCATCGTGCTCGCCCGCAGCGCGCACACGCTGCGGCTCGTCGATGCCCTCGACCATGCGAGCGGCGCCCTGCGGGGGGCGCCGGCGCAGGATTTCACCACGACGCTCTCGACCAGGCTCGGTGGAAACGACAAGCCGGACGCGCAAGCACCGGCGGAAGTCGCAGATGGTGAGGCCTCCGATGCGCCGCGTCTCGATTTCATGCGCACCAGCGTCCTGCGCGGGCACGTCTCGCAGCCGGGCAGCTTCAATCCCGATCCAAATAGCGCGCCGCTGCCCGAGCTTCCCCGTGAGCGCGAGGCCGCCCAGGGTCCCGCACCTGACGTCGTGCGCGCCGACGAGATCGCCGCGCTCAGCGCGATGCTCGATGCCGACCGGGCTCCCGCCGCGCGCCCGTCCCTCGACGCGCTCGCGCAATCGGAGACGAACCTGCTGCCGCCCGACGTGCTCCAGGACCTCCACCAGCGCCATCTCGCCCGTGAGGCGCAGGGCAATGCCGGCAACGGCTGGCCGTTGCCGGTCGGTGCGAACGGGGCAGGGGATCCGCAATGAAGTGCGCGCCGCAACTCCCCTCTTCCCGGAGGGAGAGGGGTTGGGGGTGAGGGGGTATCGGAATTGAGCGAAACGGCAGTGAAATGCGCGACCGGTTTCGACGGCAGAGTTTTTTCTGCGCCGCCCCTCACCCCCGACCCCTCTCCACGAGGGAGAGGGGAGATCGTGTGGCATGACGTGTCGGAGATCATCTCGTTCGGCGTCGGGCGAGAAGCGCGTCATGAAGTGCGCGCGGCAACTCCCCTCTTCCCGGAGGGACAGGGGTTGGGGGTGAGGGGGTATCGGAATTGAGCGAAACGGCAGTGAAATGCGCGACCGGTATCGACGGCGGAGTTTTTTCTACGCCGCCCCTCACCCCCGACCCCTCTCCACGAGGGAGAGGGGAGATCGCGCGGCATGACGTATCGGATATCACTTGGTTCGGCGTCGGGCGAGCAGCGCGCAATGAAGTGAACGCCACAACTCCCCTCTTCCCGGAGGGAGAGGGGTTGGGGGTGAGGGGGTATCGGAATTGAGCGAAACGGCAGAGAAATGCGCGACCGGTATCGACGGCGGAGTTTTTTCTACGCCGCCCCTCACCCCCGACCCCTCTCCACGAGGGAGAGGGGAGATCGCGCGGCACGACGTGTCGGAGATCGTCTCGTGCGGTGTCGGGCGAGCAGCGCGTCATGAAGTGAACGCCGCAACTCCCCTCGCCCCGGAGGGAGAGGGGTTGGGGGTGAGGGGGTATCGGAATTGAGCGTGACGACGATGCAGCAGGCGACGAATATCGACGGCGGAGACAGTTCTGCGCCGCCCCTCACCCCCGACACCTCCCCACAGGGGGAAAGGGGAGATCGTGCGCAATCGACGCCCGATGCTCTCGACCGGCTCGGCGATGCCGTCGCCCGTGCCACGCAGGATCTGCCGCTGGTGCGGATCGGCGGGCGGGTGAGTGCGGTGACGCCGGCATTCTATCGCGTCGGCGGGCTGTCGCCGTTTCTCAAGCTGGGGGAGCGCGTTGTGCTTCCCGCGAACGGTGATGCACGGCCCCAGATCGGCGAGGTGGTGCGCATCGATGCGACCGGGGCCACGGTCAAGCCGTTCGAGGGCGCCATCGATGCGCGGCTCGGCGCCGTCGTGCATCGCATGGAGGCGGTTTCGCTGCATCCGCATGCGGCCTGGCGCGGGCGGGTGCTCGATGCGCTGGCCAAGCCGATCGACGGCGGCGCCCCCCTGCCGCTGGGCGAGCGGCGCGTCTTTCCCTTCGCCGAACCGCCGCCGGCGATGCACCGTGCCCGCGTCGGTGAGCATATCCGCACGGGCGTGCGCATGGTCGATCTGTTCACCCCGCTCTGTGCGGGGCAGCGTATCGGCATCTTCGCCGGATCGGGGGTCGGCAAGTCCACCATGCTGTCGATGCTCGCGGGTGCGGAAGGCTTCGATACCGTGGTGATCGCATTGGTGGGCGAGCGCGGGCGCGAGGTGCGCGAGTTTCTCGAGGAAACCCTCGGAGCCGCCCGGTCCAAGGCGGTGATGGTGGTCTCGACCGGCGACGAGAGCCCGATGATGCGGCGTCTGGCTCCCAACACCGCGATGGCGATCGCCGAATATTTCCGCGACCGGGGCGAGAAGGTGCTGCTGATCGTCGATTCGGTCACCCGCTATGCCCATGCCGCCCGCGACGTGGCTCTGGCCGCAGGCGAGCCCGCCGTCTCGCGCGGCTTTCCGCCGAGCGTGTTCAGCGACCTGCCGCGTCTGCTCGAACGGGCCGGTCCCGGTTACGAGGGCGGCGGCAGCATTACCGGATTATTCTCGGTGCTCGTCGACGGGGATGATCACAACGATCCGGTGGCCGACAACATCCGCGGCACGCTCGACGGCCATATCGTGCTCGATCGCACCATCGCCGATCGCGGGCGCTTTCCCGCCATGGATCCGCTCGGCTCGATCTCGCGCCTCGCGCGCAAGGTCTGGAGCACGGAGGAACAGGGCGTGGTGCGCCGCTTCCTCGCTCTCGTGGCCCGGTTCGAGGAAACCCGCGACCTGCGGCTGATGGGCGGCTACCAGCCCGGGCACGATCCCGATCTCGACCAGGCGGTGACCATCGTGCCGCGCCTCTACGACGCCCTGCGCCAGGACCCCTCCTCGCCGCGCAGCCGCGACCCGTTCCGCGAGATTGCCGGGATGCTGCAAAACGGTTGAGCGGATACGCTGCATGGTCGTCCGGTATCGATTGCTTTATGCAGGGATCCGGGCAGACGCCGCAGCCGAGGAGGACGCGAAACCATGCCGCAGAAGATCACCACGGGCTATCGTGCCCTGATCGACGCCGCCGAGGCCGCCATCGAGACGCTCAGCGTGGACGAGGCGCGCGAATTGATGGACGATGCGCAGACCGTGTTCGTCGATGTCCGCGATCCGCGTGAATTGCAGCGCGAGGGCAAGCATCCGACGGCCTATCATTGTCCGCGCGGCATGCTCGAATTCTGGATCGATCCGGAGAGCCCCTATCACAAGGACGTCTTCGCCCAGGACAAGCGCTTCGTCTTCTTCTGCGCCGCCGGCTGGCGCTCGGCGCTGGCCGCCAAGACCGCGCAGGATATGGGGCTTTCGCCCGTCGCCCATATCGAGGGCGGGTTCGGAGCCTGGAAGAAGGCCGGAGCGCCGGTGGTGATGCCCGAGCCGAAACCGGGCCGCGACTGAGCGGGGGACGGAAAGTCGGCGAGCGGCAGGGCGAGAGGCCGAAGCCTCGCGGGGCATTCGCCGCCCGCGCCACCCCGTTCGCCCTTGACCTCGAAGCCGCAATCAAGCAAGAGGCATTGCAAGGTTTTGCTGCCCCGGCCTTGTGCCGGGGCTTTTCGTGTTTGAGAGAAACGGGGTCGCGGGAACAAGCCAATGGCCAATGTCGTCGTCGTGGGCGCCCAATGGGGCGATGAGGGTAAGGGCAAGCTCGTGGACTGGCTGTCGAGCCAGGCCGACGTGGTCGTGCGTTTCCAGGGCGGGCACAATGCCGGCCATACCCTCGTCATCGGTGAGACCGTCTACAAGCTCTCGCTCCTGCCCTCGGGCGTGGTGCGCAAGGGCAAGCTCGCGGTGATCGGCAACGGCGTCGTGCTCGATCCGCATGCCCTCGTCGCCGAAATCGAGCGGCTCGGCGAGCAGGGTATCGAGATCACCCGCGACACGTTGCGCATCGCCGACAACGCCACGCTGATCCTCTCCGTCCATCGCGAACTCGACGCCCTGCGCGAGAGCGGTGCCTCGGGCGGCACCAAGATCGGCACCACGAAGCGCGGCATCGGCCCCGCTTACGAGGACAAGGCCGGGCGCCGCGCGATCCGCGTCGACGATCTCGACGATCTGGACGCGCTGCCGGCTAAGATCGAGCGTCTGCTGACCCATCACAACGCTCTGCGGCGCGGCTTCGGGCTCCCGGAATACGACGCGCAGGCGATCTACGACGAGCTCGCTTCCGTCGCACCGAAGATCCTGCCTTTCATGGATGCGACCTGGCGGCTGCTCGACGAGCAGCGCCGCGCCGGCAAACGCATTCTTTTCGAGGGCGCCCAGGGTACGCTGCTCGACGTCGATCACGGCACCTATCCCTTCGTCACCTCCTCCAACACCGTCGCCGGCCAGGCCGCGACCGGCTCGGGGATGGGCCCCGGCGCCGTCGGCTTCGTGCTCGGCATCGCCAAGGCCTACACCACCCGCGTCGGCGAAGGCCCGTTCCCGACGGAGCTGCACGACGAGACCGGCCAGCGCATCGGCGAACGCGGGCGCGAATTCGGCACCGTCACCGGGCGCAAGCGTCGCTGCGGCTGGTTCGATGCGGTGCTCGTGCGCCAGACCGTGCGCACCAGCGGCATCGACGGCATCGCGCTGACAAAGCTCGACGTGCTCGACGGTTTCGAGACGATCCGCATCTGCACCGGCTACAAGCTCGACGGCCAGGTGATCGATCACTTTCCCGCGAGCCAGGGCGCGCAGGCGCGGGTCGAGCCGATCTACGAGGATTTCGAAGGTTGGAGCGGCTCCACCGCCGGCGCGCGCAGCTGGGCCGATCTTCCGGCCCAGGCCGTCAAATACGTGCGTCATATCGAAGAACTGATCGGCGCACCCATCGCCCTGCTCTCGACGAGCCCCGAGCGCGACGATACGATTCTCGTCCAGAACCCGTTCGTGACTTGACCGCACCGGGAGCAGGCAACACAGTGTTCACGAAGACAGCATAAGCGAACATGGCCGATTATCATCCACTGATCGCCCGGGCCGTACAGGGCCTTCCTGATCCCGCTCCCGAAATGCGCGCCGCCGTCTATGACCGCGCGCGCACGGCGCTGTTTGCTCAGCTGCGCTCCCTCGATCCGCCTCTCTCCGAGGAAGAATTCGAGGCCGAGCGCCATGCGCTGGAGAGTGCGATCGCGGCGGTCGAAGCCGAATATGCGGGGGCCGCGCCCGGCGACGGCGATACGGCGATCGCGGGGGATGCTCCGGACGAGGCGCCAGCTGCGGGTTACGGCGCGCCCACACCCATATCCACGACGACGCCCGCACCCGTACCTTCATCGGGCGGCTGGCAGTCCGGGCCGGAACAGCCGGCGAGGGAGTATCCGCCACAGGATTACGGTTCCCGGGACTTCCCGTCGCAAGATCGCGCGCCACAAGAATACGGGCAGCAGGATCGCGCGCCGCAAGATTATGGCCAGCAGGATTACGGCGAGCAGGATTATCCGCCGCAGGAAGCGCCGTTGCCGCCCCGGACACAGGCCGAAGCGCCGCGTGAAAACGCATCCGCGCAGACGGC
Organism: Salinarimonadaceae bacterium; assembly: GCA_050485405.1. GTDB lineage: Bacteria > Pseudomonadota > Alphaproteobacteria > Rhizobiales > Beijerinckiaceae > Saliniramus. The sequence continues at coordinate 28,431 of JBJHBI010000030.1, read as the reverse complement.
TGCCGCCGCGTCGACACCTCCTGCAGCAAAGGCGCGCCCCCGGCTCGGCGGTCGCAGCCCCCGGATGCGGTCGGGTGGCGGCATCCGCGCGGTGATCGTCGCGGCGAGCCTGATCCTCGTGATCGGCGCCATCGCCTTCACCGCCTACTGGCTCGCCCGCGAGGACGAGACCCCCGTGGCCGAGATTACTCCTCCGCAGATCGAGGCGCCGGCGCCCGTCGACGAGGCTCCGCGCATCGAGGACAGGCTGCCCGATGCCGCCGATCCGGACGATATCGTGCCCGAGCGCGTCTCGCCGGAGCCGCCGACGCCGCTGCCCGACGACGAGATCGGCGTGGCCCAGCGCGCCATGCTCTACGAGGAAGATCCCAACAACCCGATCGGCGAACCCCGCGCGGCGGCGGGCAGCGCGGTCTGGCGGCTCGATACCGAGGATCCGAACGAGCCCGCAATCGTCGCGCAGGTGCGTGTTCCCGACATGAACATCACCATGACCATGACGATCCGGCGCAATCTCGATCCGGACCTGCCGGCATCGCATACGATCGAGCTCGATTTCGTCAATACGGGCGACGCGAACCGCGACGTTCTCGATGCCGGGCTGCCGCATCTCAAGGAAGACGAAGTGGTGCGCGGCGCGCCGCTGGCGGGGCTGACCGTGCCGATCTCGGACAATTTCTTCCTGATCGGCCTGTCCAACCTGCGCGCCGACCAGCAGCGCAACCGCAACCTGCTGATCAACCGCAACTGGATCGAATTGCCGATGCGCTTCGCCGGCGGCCAGCGCGCCGTCATCGCCTTCGACAAGGGCATGAGCGGGCAACAGGTGATCGAGCAGGCCTTCGCCGCCTGGGGCGAATGATCCCGAAAAACGAATGACCAGCCGCATTGGCTGGTCGTTCTGCAATTGGCTATGAGACCACAGCCGCGGCGTGGCTCGGCTGTCCCGGTGATCGGGGATTTCAGGGCGCGGCTTCGGCCCCCTGGTTCTGCGGGCGCTCGATCGCGGCGAGATTGTGCTTCACCGCTTCCTGGATCTTCTCGAAGGCGCGCACCTCGATCTGGCGCACCCGCTCGCGGGAAACGCCGAATTCACCAGACAACTCCTCCAGCGTGATCGGATCCTCGGCCAGGCGGCGTGCCTCGAAGATCCGCCGCTCGCGTTCATTGAGGATGCCGAGCGCCTCGCGCAGGGCGCGCGTCCGGTTCTGGCCCTCTTCCTGATTGGCGAGGATGGTCTCCTGGCTGGCCGAATCGTCGACGAGCCAGTCCTGCCATTCCCCCTCGCCCTCCTCGCGCAGGGGCGAATTGAGTGACGAATCACCACCCAGACGGCGGTTCATGTCGATCACGTCCTGCTCGGTGACGCCGAGGCGCGTCGCGATCTCGGTCACCTGGTCGGGACGCAGATCACCCTCGTCGAGGGCCGAGATCTGGCTCTTGGCCTTGCGCAGGTTGAAGAACAGCTTCTTCTGATTGGCCGTGGTGCCCATCTTCACCAGGGACCACGAGCGCAGGATGTATTCCTGGATCGAGGCCTTGATCCACCACATGGCGTAGGTGGCGAGGCGGAACCCGCGATCGGGCTCGAAACGCTTCACCGCCTGCATCAGACCGACATTGCCTTCCGAGACCACTTCCGAGATCGGCAGGCCGTAGCCGCGATAGCCCATGGCGATCTTGGCCACGAGGCGCAGATGCGAGGTCACGAGCCTGTGGGCGGCATCGCGGTCACCATGCTCGCGCCAGCTCTTGGCGAGCATGTATTCCTCGTCCGGCTTGAGCATGGGAAACTTGCGGATCTCGTCGAGATACCGTGACAGGCCGCCTTCCGTGGCGAGTATGGGCAGGTTTCCAGCCGACATGTTCATCCTCCTGATGCTCCCCTGATGGGCGAGCGTTCGGCGATCTCCCCATGGACCATCGCCTTCGATCTCATAATAGAGCCTTGTAGCCTGCTCGAAAACTAAACGTTTCGACAGGTTTTGCGAAAGCGCAAAACGCATGCACTGCGTTCACGGTTTCCGGAGCATGAGCGATTCGTGAAAAATACCGTCCGCTGCGGTGTCGTCACGGCGCGCTCAGGCGGGTTCGCCGGCACGCAAGGCTTCGATCAGCGCAGCGAGATCGGGCGGGTCGGGGCTCTCGAATCGCATGGTCTCGCCGGTTCGCGGATGAGCAAATCCCAGCAGTGCCGCATGCAGGGCCTGACGACCGAGCCGCGTGAGAGCTTCCTGGGCGGCCTCCGGGAGCAGGCTCGCCTTGGTGCGAAAGCCCGCCCCATAGAGCGCATCGCCCAGAAGGGGATATCCGGCATGGGCGAGATGCACCCGGATCTGGTGCGTACGCCCGGTTTCGAGGGTGCAGCGCAAGGCCGCTGCATAGGCTTCGCGCGGATCCTCGCCGATGACATTGTCGAAGCGCTCTTCGACCGCAACATGCGTGATCGCCTCGCGCCCTTCCGGGCGGGCTCCCGCCTCACCGCGCGGGCGCCGCGGCTCGAGCACGATCATCTTCTCGCGGTTGTGCCGGGCGCGGGCGATCGCCGCATCGACGGTGAAACGCGCGCGATCGGGGGCCCCCCAGACCACGGCCCGATAGGCGCGCTCGAGCGGCCCGGTGCGACCGTGATCGGCGAATTGCGCGGCGAGCCCGCGATGGGCCGCATCGTTCTTGGCCACGACCAGCAAGCCGGTGGTGTCCTTGTCGAGGCGGTGCACGATGCCGGGGCGCGCCACGCCCCCGATTCCCGACAGCGAATCACCGCAATGGGCGATCAGCGCGTTGACGAGCGTTCCCGTCTCGTGGCCGCCGGCGGGATGCACCACGAGCCCGGCCGGCTTGTCGATCACGATCAGATCGTCGTCCTCGTAGACGATCACGAGCGGGATGTCCTCGCCCGCCGGTGCCGCCGGCGCCGGTGGTGGCACCGCGAGGCCGATCTGCGCGCCGGCTGCGAGCTTGCGGGAGGGCTGGGTCACGATCTCGCCGTCGACGCGCGCCTGGCCGTCGCGGATCAGGTTCTGGATGCGCGCCCGCGAGAAATCCGGCAGTGCCTGCGCGAGCACCCGGTCGAGCCGGTCCGCCTGTGCGGCGATGCAGGTGAGGCTCTGCCCCGCCTGCGAAACCTCGTCCGCCACCCCGTCGCGAGCCGCATCCGGCGCCTTCGCATTCTCGTCCCGATCCACCAAACCCGTCACTCCTGCGGCCACGCCGTCACTTGCGCGCCCCGCTCGGCGGCCGGGACGAAGAATCTCGTCCCGCATACCAGTTTCCCCTTGCGGCAGGCGCGTCGCATCGATATACGAAGCGCTCTCGCGAAGCCAGCAGCTTCGCCGCCGCTCCCTTCGTCTAGTGGCCTAGGACGTCGCCCTCTCACGGCGAAAACAGGGGTTCGAGTCCCCTAGGGAGCGCCAAAATCTTCGTAAAGCCTTAAGAATAAACGATTTTCGCGCTGTTTGCGGCTTGAAAACCTGCAGAATGCATAACATTCTGCATAACATGATGCATAACATGCGCCTACCAACACACGTAACCCATCGGCAGGGCATCTACCAATACGTCCGTCGCGTCCCCGATGACGTCGCGGATCATCTGGGCCTGAAACGCGTCCAGAAATCTCTCCGGACCCGCGATGCCGCCGTCGCAAAAAAGAGAGCCTTTGTCCTCGATGAAGAATGGACGCGTCGGTTCGACGAGGCCCGGACGGCCATTGGCAGGATGCCTCGCAACGGTGCCGATGATTCCTTGATCGAGACCACTGCATGGGATCGCGAAAGCTGGATGCGACTGGCTGAATGGGTGGGCTACACGCTGCTGCAGGATGACTGGATCAAGCGAGTCGATCAGGCACCGGGAAAACTGCTGCGTTCCAATCCGTCACCAGCCGATATCCCCGTGGATGATGATGAGGCTTTCGCTTCTTGTCTGAGGCTGATGCGGCATTTGGAGGCATGCAGCTCCGATGCATATATCGGGGAACGGCATGACTTTATCGCATCTCTCGTGCGACGCCTCGGCATCAACCTCGATGCCAGAATGGGGTTTTATCGGGATTTTATGCGTGAATGCCATCGCGCGGAATTGCGGTTTTTTGAAACTTGGCTCTTGCGAAACCAGCAGCGCGGCGGAATCGGCAATCCGGACCCAAACGAGGTGAATGGGCCGTGGAGACCAAGTTCGAGGCAGGAAACGGCCGAGGTTCAGCAAATTTCAGTCGCCACTTCTTCAGCTGCACCTAGCAATGCTTCTGGCTACACGTTTGACGATTGTATCGAAAAGTGGCTGGCAAACCGCAAGGGCGCCGGGAGGCGGGAGAACAAGGGATATCTCATCGAGATGCGCAAAGCTGCGTTCGAGTTTTCGCAGCGATACCGTGTGACGGATATAGCGCAGGTTACCCGACGTGATCTCGTTGATTTTCGTGATACGCTCGCTGCAACGGGAATGGCCGCGGCCACCGTCAACAAAAAGATCGGGTACCTGACAACGCTGGTCAACACCGCCTATCAGGCAGCCTGGATCGACCAGCGGATATCCGATAATCTTCGCCTGCTTGTGCCGACCAGCCAGGGCGAACGCGATCCGTACCCCGATGAGGTGATCGAGAGGATTTTCTCAAACAAAATCTTCACACAAGGCTACAGGCACAAACTCAAGAAAGCCGGGGCCGAACTCCAGTTCTGGCTCCCATTGATTTCATGCCTGCACGGAATGAGTTCGTCGGAAATCCTGCAACTGGGTCCTGACACGGTCGCACCGCACGAAAAGGAGCAAGATATCCTCTGCTTTCACGTGACGAATGCGGGAAGCCGCCGAATGAAGGAAGAAGCCCGCAAACGCTATGTGCCTGTTCGTCAGGAGTTGATCGCGTTCGGTCTTCTTGATCTGGTTGAAAAAGCGCGTCAAAGCGGGAATCGCTTTATCTGGAGCACCGTTGCTACAGACGACGATGTCGGAAAGGCATCGAATTATTTCTCGTCATTCTGGTCGTATATCAGCAAACGCGAATTCGGCATCGATGACCCTCGGCTGGCGCTATACTCGTTCCGACATGCATTCCAGGATCGCCTCGACGATATGGGTTGTGACGAGACCCATGTGAAAGCGCTGATGGGGCATTCTGCATCGGGCATGACCAAGCGCTATGGCAGAAAGCGACAACCAAGGCGGGTCCCGATCAGGAAGCTGAGCGAGTTGGTCAACAGCATCGAATGGCAGTTTCTGGAGGCGATCAAGCCTTGAATCAGGCTTCCGGTTCAAAGTTCGATCAAATTACCTTAAAGTCTCGAAGCAGCGCTGCAGTGGGTAGGCATTCGCGGCTTATGCTTGCAAGATTAACGATGCGAAACCAATTCGAACAATGGCTCTGGAGCAAAGCCACGCCAGTCTAATTGTTTTTTGACTGGCCCGCTGAAATCTTTTATTTACTATACTCAAACATCATTAATTTTCACTATTGATTATTTTGATTTATTCATTATGTTTGCTAGTGGACGACGGAGCAATCCCGCACCGTATCCACGCTGAGAGGTCTCCGCCCTTGGGGCGGTCGACGAGGCTGGTTGCCGCCAACCCCGACGACCTGACCAATCCGTGTCCTTGCCTAGAAAGGAAACGAAATGGCTGATGCCATGAATATCACGCGCCCCGACGCGTGCAAGACCGACGATTTCATCGTCCCTTATATTTTCCCTGAGTACCCCGCACCGCGGACCCACCGCGAACTGCGTCACGCTTGCGCTGCAAGCGGGATCGCGATCGATCACGTCTATCGCATAATCGAAACGCTTGACGAACACGCCGGGCGGCGCGAGCTCGGCGATCTTGTCGACGCGATCGACGATGCCGATCGTCCGCTGAGCGTGATCGAGATGATGATCGACCACGATCTCATCCGATTTGCGCCGGGTCATGCTTTCGATGCCGCCCTGCCGGTCGAACGCATAACCTGATCGCCGGCGATCAGTCGCAGCAATCACCCTTCATCGAACGAACCCATCCGTCCCCGATCGGACGCGGCACCGGCCTGTCATTGCCGGTGCTGCGTTCCCGATCGCGGCGACGGCACATGCGAGGTATTCACATGATCAACATTCTCTCGAGCGTTGCGAGCAACGCACCCGTCATCGATGCGATCTCTCAGAACAACAATCTGCGCATGATTGCGGTACAGAACGGGGGCTTCGACGCCCTCGATCAGCGTCCTGAACTGAAGCAGCCGGGCATTTATGCCTGTGTTGCAAGCGATAACCGGATCTATGTCGGATACGGCGGCAGCGTCGTTGCACGCGCTCATCGCTACACGCAAGCGCCCACCCGCCCGCCGCTTCTCATCTTCATCGTCGGCAATGATCAGCCGCTGACGTTGAGCGAAGCGGCTGCCTTGGAGCGCATTGTGTTCCAAGCGTTTAGTGGCGCCGGGCACAGCTTCTTCAACCGTGATGAGCCGTTTGGCGCTCCGATCGATCTTGCTACTTACGCGAAGCTGCAGAGCGATTGGGCTACGTTGATGCCGCCGCTCAGCCAGATCGTCCCTGCACTTGCATGTCCCTGGATCGAACCGAGCCATGTTAGGATCCCGAAAGCCGACCCGACCGACGCGTATCACGAAGAATATTTCGTCGCGGAAAAGCGTGGTCTCCGGGGCGTTCTGAAGCGCGTGCGCGGCGGTTACCTGATCCTGCCCGGCAGCATTGTACGGTATGAGCCGATCCGGTCGGCGGGCAATCTCTGCCACGTCATGCGCATCGAATCGCGCTATTGCGGCCTGCTCGTTCCTGATCGCGATCACCTTCGCCTGACGCGGCCCGTGTTTCGGCGCACTCTGGCGTCGTGTTCCAGGTTCGTTTTCACCACCGGCGAAACCGGGATCTGGGAACTGATCCGCGATCAGCTTCCGCCGTGCGCAGCGTGAACAGGAGATCGATCATGACAAATCAGAACCAGAAGCCCGATCTCGATACTATGCAGTTAGACGATATCGGAGACGATTTCGACGCCGACCAGATCGCTAACGATGATGATCACCGCGACGAGGTCGAAGAGGCGCTCGAAGCGGCGTCGAACCACTGCTTCCCCGAAGATGCCGATCACGGCGCGGACGAGGAAGCTGCAGAGCCTCACAAATCGTCTCAGTCACTGATCGCGAACTGGATGCTCGACCATCGGCTCGGTGATCGGCTGAAGCCGATCCTAGACAAGAAGCCGCATTGCCTGCTGATCGAGCCGCCCGACGCGACCTGGTGCGAGCCGATTGCCAGGGCGATCAGGAGCCGGATCCGTAGCGACTCGCTGCTCTCGCGGAACCGCGAGTACACGATCACGCCGGACGATTGTCCGAGCCGTCGGCAGCACGCCCACATTCGCGAGAAAGCGATCAACAGCCTTTCCCGCGGTAATCCGCTTGTGCTCGTCTTCAACAATGCGCATGCCAGCATCCCGTCGGAAGTGCTGGGTGTCGTCGATGAGCATGTACAGCTCTCACCCCTCTCCAACCTTGAAACCGTTGCGATCATTGAAGAAATGACCAAGACATGCATCGCCGTGCCCAGCGATGATCTCGTCTCCGGGCTCTCATTTGAGCAGATCTGTGGCGCAATCCGCATCAACGATACGCCGACCGCCATGATCAATCGGCTGACAGCGATGCGCAAAACAGCGAGCCAGACGAAGGCCATCGCAGCACCCCCGCTCGACGAAATGGTCGGCTACGGCGAAGCCAAAGAGTGGGGATTGCGTCTCGCCCGGGAGATCGATCGTTATCGCAAGGGAGAGATCGGGCTTGCCGATCTGCCACGCGGGTTACTGCTTTCGGGGCCGCCGGGTTGCGGCAAGACGCTGTTTGCTCAGTCGCTCGCAGTCACCTGCGCCGTGCCGATCGTCGTGACTTCCGTGGCAAAATGGCTGCAAGCCGGCGACGGACACCTTGGCGATGTGATGAACGAGGTGAAGCGTGTCTTTGATGATGCGCATCAGAAACCCAAGCCTGCGATCCTCTTTCTCGACGAGTGCGACGCCTTCACCGATCCGTCGAGGGCCCGGGACCGCACAAATTGGTGGAGCACATTGCGAGCCGGAGTGCTGACGGCAATCGACGGGGCCTCGACGGAACCCGGCCTGATCGTCGTCGGTGCGTGCAATTATCCCGATCAAGTCGACGAGGCTCTTCGTCGATCAGGCCGGCTTGATCGGCAGATCCGGATCCCGTTGCCAAGTCCTGATTCGCTGGCATCGATGCTCAAGACGGCGCTCGGCGACGACCTGCCCGACATCGATTATGCGCGTTATGGTCAGCTAAGTGTCGGATCAACCGGTGCCGACATTGCCCGATATGTTCGCGAGATCCGTGCTCGCGCACGGGATCATGGCCGTCCTGTCAGCGAAGACGATGTCGCTGCAGTGTTGGCGCCGCCCGATCACAGGCCGGAATCGCTTCTGCATCGGATCGCAATCCACGAATCTGGCCATGCGATCGTCGCGCACCACCTCGGCCGCACAGTCCGATCGCTGAGTCTCAGTCTGAACCTGGGGCTGCTTGGCGGGTACGCGATTTCGACGCGGCCCCACATGTTCACGCGTGAAACGCTCCACGATGAAGTGATGATCTGCCTTGCAGGTCGTGCTGCCGAAATCGCTTTCGGCCTTGATGCTTCGAGCGGTGCGAGCGCCGATCTCGCGCAGGCGACCGACCTGATCACGCGTGCGCACGCCGTGTATGGCTTCGGTCGCTCGCTCGCCGGGTTCGGCGATGATGCCGATACGTCACGGCTTCTTGCCGATCATCCCGAGCTTGCGGCGCAGATTGACGCGGACCTGCATCGCCTTTGGCTACGGACGATGCGGATCATTGATAGCAAGATCAACGCGATCAACGATCTCGCCAACGCGCTGATCGAGCGGCGTCATCTCGATGAAGAGCAACTGCTCTTGCGAATGGCGCAAGGCGACCCATCGGATCAAAGGGCGCAAGCCTGTTGATTGACAACTGTCCACGGCCCGGGAGCCGCCCGGGCCGTAGATACCTTATTTTGGGCGATGATTCTCCCGCAGGAGACCCGCGAAGTAATTGAAAAACGTCCGGAAATGGCAGGACACGACGAGCGTCCTCGAATAGCGCGAATGTCAGATAAACGCCCATCCGATACGTTGGATCGATGGGCGTGCTGCGCGCGTTGCCGTTGCTGACAGCGAATCGGTATCATGACGCCGCCTCAGCAGGCTTCACGCTTGATTGTAATGAAATATCAATCGAAAATGTCACGAGCTTACGCAAGCGTCGCATCATCTCCTCGCAGTCCACGTCCTCGTCCAAAATCAAACTCTCTAATTCATCAGAATAACTTTTCGTGTCTGACGGGAATTCGGACAACCACGCAAGAAGGGCGCCACGAAAATCGGACTGGCTTATTTTGTTTTTTACAACATTATTAATCCAATCGAAGCTCTTAGGTACTGTATTAACGCATAAAATTTCCATTATTTCTTTTTGCACCTCATCATTATAGCCAAATTTCTTGGCTTTATCATGAATTAGAAGAAAGTGAAAAACATAATTTACCAACAACTCAAGAAGCTTTAATTTCCTTCCGCGATTGTCGCGGTCGTCGCGCACATTGCTCATCAACTCCGCAAAGCGCTGAATCTCGCGTTTTCCGATGTCGAAGCGATAGATGCTTTCACCCCGCGACCTTTGAGCTTTTGCTCGACCAGCAACTGTCTTAACATTAACGACGTCGCCTGAATGCGTGTCAAAAAGTGTGCTGTCAGCCGCGGCCGTTTGATCCAAGAGAGTGCGTTCAACGGCGTCGTTCAAACGAGCATTTTCCGCAGCTTCGATGAATGTTCGCTCAACCTCCCATTCCGCATCGAACCGCTTAATATACCCAGACACCGTTCCATGGCTTTTGGTTATCCCTAATTTATTTGCAAGCTGTCCGCACGCTTTGTGTGTATATTTGTAACCTTTCTCACGAAGAAAATTCAGCATCACCAAGATTTTTCGTTTTTTAATATGATTTACGCCGACAACCCGTTCAGCACATGTACTTATAATTTTTTCAAGATTTCTACGATCCTGCTCTATCATGTTAAACGCTCCGCCAGCTTCAGACAGAATAGAAAAATTCTGAACTAATCTTAATCCGGGTATTCCGATTCAATAGCTCTTTTGTATGACATCACAATGTCAATAAAAGCATCAACAAAAAGGTAATTGTCTTTATGTTTATTTTCCTCGAAGTGATCGAAAATTCTCGTATCAACATTTTCATGTGTACCGCAATCGGGATCAACGAGAACATCATTATAGTACGCTTCTGCGATCTTAAACTTTTCAATGAACGGAGACAAAATATCAATCTTGCTCTCAGCGACCACAATCGCATCAAAATCGATATTCATACCGCCGTCTGATGTAACGTGTCGCTCGACACAGTTTGGAAATAATTGTATTGATGACCGAATACGAGAAAGCAACTCATTATAATTGTCACCATAATGCAAAAAACGTGCGGCTTTAATAATATGAACACCGCCAGGATATTCATCATTCAATTTGCACCACGCATTGATCTGACATTCTGTTATCTTCGGCAAATGAGGATCGATGTAAATTCGCGTGAGCCCCGAAATTGTCGGCACTGTCGCATAGACACAATCTGAAAAAAACATATCGCAAGCCTCCTGATGGTCGAACATAACATATATTTACTAATATAAAATTAATAGTCAAGTACAAATTTTTATGATCCATTTATGCTGTTTCCAATAACGATTAGGATCAACACATCTGGCGCAATTGCTCCTTACTCAGACCTTGTCGTTCGGCTTGCCACGCTTGCATCTTTCCGTTCAGCGCGTGGCATCCAGCGTTAACGTTATCTCGATTGGTCAGATTTTTGAAGAGATATGTTTATTATGTTTACATCTTATCACGAAACATTCTCCTAATCTTCGTAATTAGACACTGTAGACAAGAATGACGTCGGCCTTACGCTCTGGCGTACTCAAATGAAACATCCGCTCATACAGATCACAAGCACATGCCAGGCTTGCCGTTCTTGCGTCCGGGGATCAGCGGGATCCTGTTCTGGCAACGCAGCTCAGTTCTGATGCGGTTGACCAACGTCACCGCGGCGAGGACAAGGCGCTGCTGGCAAGCCGCCATCAGGTCTACGAACTTGGCCGGGCGGCGCGCCCAGAGCGGTGGTCAGGCCGGACGCGCAACTGGCAACCAATCGGCCCGGTCTGGCTCAATCCAGAGCGGCCTGAAGCCGGGCGCAGAGGACATGGGGCCGCCAGCGCGCTGCCCCATAAAGCTGGCGCTGGCGGTCCCATGGCCGGGCCCGCAAATCGCGCAGCCGGAAAACGGATGACGGCGACAACTATCTTGACGAACACCGATGCCAATGCAAATGAGATTTGCCTTCTCTCCCCAGCCTGCACAGCGGTGGGGGAACAGGAATGAATTTTCAACAGTCTCGTATTGCTATTTGACTTCGCGGCGGTCGATCTCGCGACGAAGCACGCTTAATTTGGTTTAAACTGTGTATTTTCCGGTTTTAAACCGCTTTATTTCCGGATTAAATCCAGAGGAAAACTGGTTTTAGTCCGATCTCTGTAGCGCGTCATATTTGGAACGACCCGCGGTGCGAGGGCCTTCTCAGTTGATTTCACACCTGGAAACGGTGCGGTCATATGTACGGCCTTTCTGCGCGGCCTAAGACCGCTGGCCTTGATGAGGTCCGCGACGCGGGTGGCTGATCAATATGACGTGCTTGAAGCACATTGTCCCGCAAGCCTCTCCCGCGCGGGGATTTCGTCCCGTGGATTCATCGTCTGCTTCGGCACCTTTCCTCTTCCCGGCCATTCGCCGGTTACCTCGTATCGTTGATCTCTGGCTTCAGACGTTTGTCGCACCAGCGGCGGCTGCCACCGCACCTGGCTTGCGATAGGTGCCGCCCTTGGCCAGCAAAGTCCAGATGATCCTCGCCATCTTGTTGGTAAGGTCGATGGCAGCGACTTTGTAGGGCCGGCGCGCCAGCAACGCGGTCAACCATGGCAACGCCTTTCCACTGTTACGAGCATGACGCAGGACAGGCGAGGATCGCGTTCGAGGTGATGCGCGACGAGCTTTTCAACGAGCCCTGTTCTTCGGCATCGACCACGCCCGCAATGCCGTCGCCGATTGGGTCCAGTCCTACAGCACCGAGCGTCCCCAGTCCGCTCTCAGCTACGAGACTCCGACGGCCTTCGCCGCTCAACTCACTGCAATGGACCATCGGCACCGCGCACCTGAAGCGCTGCGCCGATCGCCTACTGCTACGTCGGCGTAACCGCGCCAAATTCAAACGCCTACTCTGGTCTCACTCGGGTGAGCTTCGGGGGTCACAGCCCACCTTTCGGAGTTTTGACGAGAGAGATCCGCTGCGGACGCGGTTGGGCGATCTCGGAACCGCCAGGCGCGTCGTCGGGCATATCTACATCCAGAAGGGCGAGGTTTCCGGCTTCTTCTGCGAGCCGGGATGACTTCTTCAACAGTTTGCTGGACGGGAATTTCCACGGCCTTCTCATGGCGCCAACGCATTCACGCATTATCCGCATAAATCAGCTTTTAATCCGGAATTGCTCCAGTCTTAAACCGGTTTAGCTCCGGAACCTAGCGTCAAAAATAAATCTTGCAGATGCCAACCTACGCCATGAATTGCAGTGAGTCAGCGTTGATGCGCGCGGACTGCCGGACATCACACACGCGCTCATGTCAATTGGCAGCTCCCGGGTCGCTCTGGGTCGCTCAGTATCTAATGCAATCCCCCATCGCGCAAAAATTACAAAACGACGTAGCGCACTCTTTGCGAGCATTTTTCCTGCATGCGGCACCGTATTGATGCTGCAAAACCGGTCATTTGTTGCTTGCTAACCCAATAGTTAAGCTTGTCCGAGTAACGTATAGAGCGAGGCCAAAAATGCGTGATTTTAAAGATGCCACAGGCCGCTTGCCGACACGGACAAACGCGACGACAGCACAGTATCAAAAACGGGCATCAATGCTCCAAAAACAAGCCGGCTCCGACACGTTCGATGACGTGCTTGCGCGTCTCGACACGACGATCACTTGGTTCATAGCACAAAATCGGCGCTGGAAGCCTGCAACTTTGCGTCAATATCGTGCAGCCCTGCGCGTGGCGATCGAAGACGCGGTCGCGCACAACAGCGTAGGGCGGGAACGCGTCGAAACCTGGCACCAATCGATCGAGACAGCGCCGGCGCCAATGAATGACAAGCGCGTCAGGAGGACGTCAGCGCGAAAGCGAAAAAACATCCGCGAATCAGAACGTTACACTCTTGTACGTTATCTCGAACAACAGGGCGGGAAAACAAACCGCGTGCTTTCTCGTATCGTCAATTGTTTGCCGGTCCTCGGTCTGCGCCCATCCGAGCTCTTTAACGCAGAATTCGACGGCACAACGTTGACTGTTCGATGCGCAAAAAACACGAACACGCGTTCGATCGGTGAAACGCGCGAAATTACGGTCAAATCCGTAGTTTTGAAACATGTTGTGAAGCACATGCTCAAAGAGCTGAAAGATTTTCAAATTCGCAACCGGACGGACGCGCAGCGCTTCCAGTTGAGGCTCGCTAAAGCACTCGAACGCGCATGCAATGCATGCGGAATCAAAAAGATCTCACTTTACACGCTACGTCACCAGGCGCTCGCGAACGCAAAGCGCACTCTTGAGCCCGCAGCGGCATCCGCACTTGCAGGACACGCAAGCCAGAGCACGATCATCAAGAACTATGCGCCGCGGCGCTCAGGGTGGAATATCGAGCCGATCATTGCGATCGACCCCGGCTTGGCAGCAAAAGTGCGCGGCGACGTGACGTCTTATTCGATACGAGGTGACCGCGTCGCGCCCTCGCCCTCGCCCACGCCCTTCGGGTAAGCGTCAAGCACACTCATGCAGGGATACCGGTAAATTGGCTGCTGGGCCGCCACGGCGGCCTTGGGGCCGATTCCGGACTGACCAGTTTTCGCGAAAAATTGGGTAAAGGCGACTTTCGCCCCCTTTCCCGACATCAAGGTGTATTGAGGCCCTTTTCGAAAGCGGACGTCGGTTGCCTAAGCTGTTGTATCATCTTATGCCCATCGCATGGTTATCTGGCGCCCAGCACCGAACATCCGTCTGAAAGCCTTGGGTCTTCACTGGCGCGAGAGAAAGCTCCTCGCTGCAGAGGTTTTGGACGATGCCGGCCGCGTGAAGGGCGTGCGTCCGCTAGGCGGCACAGTGGAATTCGGCGAGACGGCGGAGGCGGCCGTCATCCGCGAGTTCGAGGAAGAACTCGGCATCACGGTGAAGATCAGCGGTGCCCCTGTTTTCATGGAAAATATCTACACGCACGAAGGACAGGTCGGACACGAGATACTAGCGGTATTCGACGTGATCTTTCCCGCTGGTAGCTTCGTGAGGGAACAGCGCATCGCATTCACCGAGGACGATGGCAACACGTGGTTTGCGGAGTGGTTTGCGCTCGATGCCCTGGATATACCGGGCGGGCCTCAACTGTATCCCGAAGGGCTGAAGGCGTTCCTCCTCAGATAGCTGGCTACGGCTCCCGACGCCATCACAGCCGTTCAACCTTCGTGGACGGGCTTCCGAAGGCTGCCGCTCGTTCACCCTTCTGCCGCCGGCAGCTTGAACACGCGGTTGGTCCTCCCTATCTATGCAATGTGAACAGCGCGGGAGCCGAAAGCTTCCTCGCAGCGGTTGATAGCCGCGACATTTGACCCCGACCCGGAGATGAGAAATGGCTTCCCTGCCTGTCTATTCGACTTTGTTTTCCTGCCTGCATGATGAAATTGGACCCGTGGGTTCCCTTGGGCGGGGTACCCACTATTCCGTCCTGCGTAGCGTCGAATGGCTCGACGTGGTTCGCAAGCCGCTTGCAACTCCCCAGATTCACGACTTCGCGGTGATCTGGGATGAGGATCATGACACCCGCGTCATTCCGGTCATTGAACGCATCTACATGGCTGGCCTGCTTCCCCCAGTCCAGTTCATCGGCGAACGCAAGGGCTTCCTTTCGGTCATCGTCGCTGCGAGGTTCTTCTTTCACGGAGACGGGACAGCGCTGGAGCAGTATCGCGAGGCAATAGGGGAGATTGCGACGAACCTCGAATTCGATAGCTGGACATCCGAGGTCGGCACATTCGATCGGCAGCTTGGGTCGCCGCACCAAACTGACACGGTGGGGATCATCAACGATACCGACGTGAAGGTGGAGACCTACCTTCGGAACATCGATAATCTCTGGCGGCTTGGAACTCGCAACTATGAGCCGAAGCGCGATACCCTTTCTCCGGGGCTATTCCAGTCCGAGCCGTCTTCGTTCACGACGCCTCTACCATTCTCGGCGCCATGAAACTGATAGACCAAGGTGAGTAACCCCATTCACGCAACGAAAAAGGGAGGCCGCGAAGACCTCCCTTTCCGTATTTTCATCAGCCGATGCGTGATGTTCAGTGGATATGGGCGCGTACCTCCTGACCCTACCCGGTGACGCTCGGACCAAGTGAGGGGCAGCTTGCCGCGTGGAATCGCCCAAAGCCTGCCAGTCCGGTTTCCACCCCATCGCGCTCATCGACGGCGATCCGGGCTCGCTGAATTGACAAATGGATTTCTGCCATCGCGATGGGGCCGGAAGCGGACGATCAAGTATTACAAAAGATGCTGACGTAGCTGCCGTGCGATGAGCAATTTTGTCGTTTTGGACCGCTTTGTGCTCAGATCATTCTTTGGTTCGTCTCTCGGCTCAGGGAAAACAGACCGATCATCGCCTCGTCGATGGGCATTGGTCGTCCGAGCCGGTAGCCTTGGCCCTTGGCGACGCCGAGCTGCTTGAGGGTTTCCAGTTCCGCATCGGTCTCGATGCCCTCGGCCAAGATCTGGCAGCCGGTCTCGCGGGCATAGAAGATCAGGGCGGAGGCCAGCGCGCGCCGGGCGGGATCCGTGTCGACATTGCGGGTCAGTCCCATATCGAGTTTGATGATGTCGGGTTTCAGGCGCACGATGTGCTGCAAGCCGGCAAATCCGGCACCGGCATCGTCGATCGCAAGGCGAATGCCCCGCTGCCTGTATGTATCGAGCGTATCTATGAGAGCGTCATAATCACGTACAGCGCCATGCTCGGTTAGTTCGACGACAAGACGCGTTGGATCAAAATCCGCGATGGCATCCGCGAATTCCGGCGCCATCAGGGCATTGGCCGAGGCATTGATTGTGAGATAAATCTCCTCCGGGAAGCGGGAGGCGTGGACGAGAGCCGCCGAGATCGCTGCCAATTCCAACTGAATGCCGAGGCCGACATCGTCAGCATCGGCGAACCAACGATCCGGTGTACGCCGTGGCTCGTGAGTGAAGCGGGCCAGACACTCGAAGCCGACCTTTCTGTTGCCGACGAAATCCCAGATTGGCTGAACATGAATGTCAATTGATCGAGAGTCGATGATCGTTTTGATCATTGCTGCGCGGGTCTCGCGCTCCTGGTTCGACAGGCGATCCTTGTCGATC
This sequence comes from Salinarimonadaceae bacterium, assembly GCA_050485405.1. Lineage (GTDB taxonomy): Bacteria > Pseudomonadota > Alphaproteobacteria > Rhizobiales > Beijerinckiaceae > Saliniramus. Next base: position 11,863 of record JBJHBI010000030.1, on the reverse strand, counting down.
TGGCGGGCGACGATATCGGCGAATGCCCGTATCACGAAGAGATCGCGTTCGTTCAATGTGCTGTTGGCAAAGGGGCTGAGGCAGCAGAACATGCCGTAGACCGAACCATCGGACAGGGTCAGAGGAACGCTGACATGAGCACCGATCGGAACGGCCTGCGTGATCGGCATCGACACGGCGAGCGGGAGTTGGCTCGTATCCGGGATCAGTTCGGGGAGACGTCCCGCGAGGATATGGCGGCAATAGACGTCGTCGAGCGAACGGGCATCCCCCGGCTTGATCAGGGCTTCGAGCCCGGGCGCGTCGACGGCCCGAAAGACGGAATCATTGCCGACAAACTCGGAGACATAGGCGACTTCCATGTCGAGATGACGACGTACCGATTGCAGGATACCGGTGATCATATCCATATCGGCATCATCCGCGGCTTGGGGGGCGTCGGACAAGCATTCAAGCAATGACATGAGGCGGACCCTTCTCGGTTTAAACTGTGTTATTGTTATACTATTATAAAGTGTCCTTATATTTTATTAAACTCGATTCACAATGAAAATATAAACCGATCCTCTATGCAATATTCGACACTCGGATAGCAAAGACCGAGAATCGCCAGGACAAGTGAATGTATAAAACTGATTGAATCGCTATGACGTCATCGCTCCACGATAATATGATGGCCTTCTGGAGGTTGCTAATTTTCGTGTGGCAAGATATTCGATGACGTCATCGAAACCCGTTTCAGGCCGATGGAAAAGATAACCTTGGCCCGTGTGGCAACCGAAAGCAGCAAGCATATCGCGCTGCTGTGGCGTCTCGATTCCCTCGCCCGTTAGCACGATATCAAATGCCCGACCAAGATTGATGATAGTTCTGACAATTGTCTCATCGCCCTTGTCGAAGGTGATATCCCGGACGAACCCCTGGTCGATCTTGATCTTGTCTACCGTAAAATTCTTGAGATGAGTCAAAGATGCATAACCTGTCCCGAAATCATCCAGGGCAATGCGTAATCCCATATCCCGTAGAGCCACCAGATTCCTTTTCACTCGATCATTGTTCCGCCCGAGAATGACGGACTCAGTGACTTCGATCTCGACATCCGAAGGCATCAAGCCCGTATCGGCGATCAGGTTCGCGACGCGAAGACCGAGAGTTTCCTCGCGGAGGCTTAACGAGCCAAGATTCACCGCGAGAACACCCGGAGTGTAGCCGGCGTCCTTGATGCGCTTGATCATGAGCAGCGATTTGTTCAGAATCTGCAGATCGAGCTCAAGTGCAAAGCCGAATTCCTCAGCGATGGGCACGAACTCGCCCGGTGAGATCTGCTCTCCGGAAAACCGCCAACGCGCAAGGGCCTCGAATCCGACATGCTCGCCGCTGGTGAGATCTACCTGGGCCTGCAAGGCGACATCAAGCATGTCATCCCGAACCGCCTCCCGAAGACGCTCGGAAATGAAGGTGCGCCGAGTAATCTGTTCGCGCTGAGCCGGTTCGAAGAATTCGAGACCATTACGTCCCTTCTTCTTCGCTTCGTACATGGCTATGTCGGCATTCTTGAGCAGCTCAGTGACGCTTATGCCATCAACTGGATAGAGGGATACCCCAATCGACATCTGTGGATGAACTGATTTCCCTTCGAGATGTACCGGCTGACAGACCCGTTCAGTTATGACTTGGAGAACATCATGTGCGGCATTTCTGCTTGTTATACCGGGAAGAAGCAATGCAAATTCGTCACCTCCGAGGCGGGCCACAACATCGTTGGATCGTGTCGCGGCGAGCAGGCGGCGAGAGATCTCCTTGAGGAAGGCATCGCCGACATCATGACCGAGGGTATCGTTCAGATCCTTGAAATGATCAAGGTCGATCAATGCCACCAAACCATAGCCATCATCGCGTCTGTTCCCAGTCAGTGCCTGAGTGAAACTCGCAACAAACGTGTTCCGATTGACGAGCCCGGTCAATCCGTCGTGTTCAGATGCGATGCGTATGCGCTCCTCCGCTTGTTTTAACGTCGAGATGTCTGTCGCGACGCCAATGGTAATACCGGACGATGCACGCTGTTCACGAACCTGAACCCATTTTCCAGTGCCGAGCTCGATTGATATGGGGGCTGCGTCGCCACGCCGATGATTCTCCATCCGCTTTTGCAGCCAAAGTTCCACATCAGCTGGGTCGGGGCCAACATTCCTGTAGGTGCCGAGCACGATCCCCTTCCGCAGATTGTCTTCAAATGACAACGTATTGCGTTGTGATTCATCGATGTGCGGAAACATTTGCTTATACATGGCGTTCGAGAAAACGAACTTGTCGTCCTCGTCATACACGAAGACGGCATCAGGCATGGTGTCGACGATGGAACTGAGAAGCTCTTGTGTGTGCTGAAGAGCGCCGGTCTGCTTTTCTTCCTCGGTTATGTCGACGAAGCTGACGAGGGAGTATCTGCGTTTACGGGTTCCGGTCTGGAACGTTTGTGCGCTAACCCGAATCCACCTCGGCTCAAAGCCGTCTTGGCGTATGCCGACCACTTCATCGCGGATCGTTTCGTCATTGATGAGCACACGAACAGCAGGCCTGTTCTCCGCCGATATAATCTCCCCTTGCCGATCAACAAGCGCCCAGTTTCTATGTTTCTGGGAATTTCCGAGGAGCTGATCCCGCGTCAGCCCGAGTATTTTTAATGCCTCTTCATTGCACTCGATCGGCTTCCCAACTTCGTCGTGAATCACGATTCCCGCTGTCGCATTCTCGAAAAACGCTGATTTCCGTGCTTTCTCCTCGATGAATGCGGTGATGTCGCTCTGGATGGCGGCGTAGCCTGAAACCGTACCATCACCAGCGAGGATCGGACGAATGTCGAGATCAAGCCAATAAAGCGATCCTTGCTTGGACCTGTTCAGGATGGTCCGTCGGATCCCCTGACCATTTTTCAACGCCTGTGAAATCTCTCGTACGGTTTCTGGATCGGTCTCTTCGAACTGAAGCAAGCTTCCTGGTTTGAGCCCTCGCGCCTCCGAAAGGTCATAGCCGGTAATTGCGACGAACCCCGGATTGACCCATTCGATCAGACCCTCCGCATCAGTGATGACGATGCCGTATTGGGTTTGCTGGGCGATGATGTCCGCCTGCCACAGGCGTCGCAGCTCTTCTTCTCGCTGCGTGATGTCGCGTACGACCCCTCGGTACCCGTAAAAGCGACGATCACCCCCGAACACCGGCTTGGCGGTAATCTCAATCGTTCGGATACTCCCATCTGGCGTTTCGTCTCGCAGCTTGAAGGCATCAAGTTCCTCGAAACGCGAAATGGCCGAGGCGAGCTGCGATGCGGCATTGCTTCCGGGATCACTGCCGGAGAGAGCATCGCATAGGGACGTGCCTTCCCAGTGGCTGAGATCCTCCTTGGACTTGTTGTTTGATCCGATGACGCTCGTGATGCGGAGGTTGGCATCTGTTTCCCAAACCCAATCGCTCGACATTCGTACCCAGTCGCGGATGCGCTCGTGCAGAGCCGTGAGTGCGTCATTCTTTTCCCGCAACTGAACTTCATTTTCGCGACGCTGGCTGTTCTCAGCGGCAGCCTCTCCGCGAGCTTTGGTCAGAAACAGGCCCGAGGTGACAATCTGTGCGAGATCACGAAGCTGGTCGATCTCCTGCGCTGTCAGCTCACGAGGTACCCGGTCGATGATACAGAATGCTCCGACCCGTATGCCTTGCTGGATAATGAGAGGCGCACCAGCGTAGAATCGAATGCCGGGATCGCCGACAACAAGGGGGTTGTCGCAAAACCGATGATCATCGGCAGCATCGGGCACGACAAAGATTTCGTCCTTCAAAATCGTGTGACTGCAGAAAGATACCTCTCGCGTCGTACCGGAAATGTCGAGGCCGCACTTGGCCTTGAACCATTGTTCTTCCTCATCAACCAGCGTGACAAGCGCGATTGGGACGTTGAAGATTTGCCTCGCCAGTCGGCAGACAGCGTCGAAATGGGCTTCGGGTGGTGTGTTGAGGATTCCCAGTTGCCGCAGTGCGATCAATCTCTCACGCTCATTGCCTGTTACCGGGATAGCCTTCTGCAGATTGATCGCGCTCATTCCTGCAACCTTTTGGAGAGCGAGGGAGTAACGTATTCTTCGGCTAGCTCTTGATCACATTAACGCAAGTTCCTTCACAAGCGTTAAATCTCGACCGATTCGCAACATGTTACGAGTATTTATTTTCTATTGATTGTTTTATTGAGAGAAAGCGCCATCAGATTGCAGCGCCTTTTGCTCAGATTGACTTGCTACGCTTTAGTACGTACACAATTTTTGGAAGCACCGATCTACATTGAAACAAATAATTAATTATTAGGAAAGAGTCTTAACGGAAATGGAGGAACGACGATGTTGGCGCTTGATATTGGCAAGTCCATCACTTCCGGAAGACACGACAAGCGTACCTACTCACTCGCAGATGCGCTGCCTCAGGCGATCATGGTCTGCGATCTCTCATCCTTTATCATCGTTTACGCCAATCCGGCTTCGATGCGCTTGTTGCGCTCGTTATCGAGCGAGCTTCGTATCAATGTCGAGAACATTGTGGGCATGTCCATCGACGTATTCCACAAGGATCCAACTCACCAGAGAAAGTTATTGTCGAATCCGGCAAACCTTCCCCATGATGCACGGATCAGGCTCGGCAACGAGTATCTGAGTCTCCAGATCTCACCGTGGAAAGATAGTTCCGGGAAATCGAACCTCGCGATTCTCACATGGGATGTGATAACCGAGAAGGTACGCAGCGAGCAGCGCACCCAACGTCTCCTGCAGATGATCGACAACATGCCGATTAACGTAATGACATGCGATCCTGCGACCTTTGAAATTGATTATCTCAACGAAACCAGCCGCCGGACCTTGAAGACGATCGAGACGCATCTTCCTGTGCGGGCGGATAAAGTGCTAGGATCGAGCATCGACGTGTTTCACAAGCGTCCGACCCACCAACGCGAGCTTCTCGCCGATCCCAGTCGACTGCCGATCAATGCCAAGATCAGCGTTGGACCGGAGACCCTCCATCTGAAGGTCTCGGCAATACGCGACGGAAACGGTGCCTATCTCGGTCCGATGGTCACCTGGTCACTTATCACCGCCAATGTTCGCCTCGCCGAGAGCGTTACCGATGCCGTCACAGACATGTCGAGGGCATCTCTGGCCATGACGGGATCGGCCGCTGAGATGTCCGAAATCGCACAACTCGGGCAAAGCATGGCGGCATCCGTGTCCGCGGCGACCGAAGAGATGGCGAGCTCCATCAGCGAGATCGCCCATCAGGTGACGGCTGCCTCTGACAGCGCCCGTTCGACAGAAGAGCGGGCAAGCCATGCCGACGATACGGTCAAACGCCTTAATTCCGCAGCTGCCGATATCGAGAGCATCACCGAGGTCATTCAATCGATCGCTGGTCAGACCAACCTGTTAGCACTCAATGCCACAATCGAAGCGGCACGGGCCGGAGAGGCCGGCAAGGGCTTCGCCGTCGTGGCAGCAGAGGTCAAGACCCTTGCCACGCAAACGGCGAATGCCACGGATCAGATCAAGGCACGTATAGCCGGGATCCAGCAAATGACCGGCGAGGCAGTTGAAGCGATCGCATCAATCGTGATCGACGTTCGAGAGCTGACAACGAGCTCTGGCCAGATCGCAGCTGCAATTGAAGAACAGAGCGCTGCAGTCAAGGAAATCACCATGAACATGACGGGTGTCTCCGACTCTGCAAAGAAAACCGGAGAAGCCGCAGGTCACGTGCGTGCGACGGCAGACGCGATCAATGCTCAACTTGAAAGACTTTCAAAAGGTGTAGACAACTTCATAAACCAGAAAGAATAGATAATCTTCTCAAAATATTGGTCGTTACCCCCCACCGCAATCTCGGACCTCATGTATGCAGCACTGTAACACAACGCAGGCAGTCACTCGGCCCTTATAATGGCGATTGAGTCCAGACGGCGTATGACGGCTTTCACGGAGGAGTGCTGGACAAGTGAACGGCGGGAATGGGGCGTAGGAGGCATACGCCGATTGATTTGGCCCTAAAGTTGGATTTTTCGTTCTCAACGGCATTGAGCAGACGAATGGTTTCCTTGTTCGAGATTCTTGATATGTCTTTGCTTCAATGACGGAATTTTTCAATTCCGTTCTCTCTGTATCGTGCTTTACCTATTCGGAGTAGTATTGCGTTATATGAAAATATTTTACTTTTGATCTTGTACAAACATATTTCATATGCCATTTGTTCGACATCAAAAATCTATCTGAGTAGAGGTATTGTTGAGATGGACGAAAATCTACCCGATAACACACAGATCCAGCTCGCGGCAGAAATCGTCGCAGCTTATGTCAGCAACAATCCGGTTCCTCCCGCCGATCTACCAGGCTTGATCGAATCTGTGTACGGAAAACTTGAGTTGATCGCTTCGGGCGCTCAGCAGGAGGTGATCGAAGCTCCCACGCCAGCCGTACCGATCAAGAAATCCCTCACGCCGGATTTCATCATCTGCCTTGAGGACGGTAAGAAATTTAAATCGCTAAAGCGTCACCTGCGAACGAAATATAATCTGTCACCGGAGGAATATCGCGCAAAGTGGGAGCTCCCGTCCGATTATCCGATGGTTGCGCCGAATTATGCCGCCGCCCGTTCCCAACTCGCCAAGGCTATGGGCCTCGGGGCCCAACGCAGCAAAGCGAACAACGGTGCCGAGCCAGCACGCAGAGGTCGTCCCCGCAAGAGCGCATGATGGGCTGCATTGCTAGCGACAACCGTGGGCCTCACAAGCCTCCCAACACGGCGCTGACGCAGACCCAGGGGCAGGTACAACTCGTTCACAATAAGCGGCTCCGCGGGCATCACGCGGAGCCGCCATTGATTTCAGATTTCAGTCTCCTCGGCCAGAGCAAGCGCATCCTCGATATCCACGCCGAGATAGCGAACAGTGTTCTCGATCTTCGTATGGCCGAGCAGAATCTGCACTGCTCGCAGGTTGCCCGTCGCCTTGTAGATTATCGACGCCTTAGTCCGTCGCAGTGAGTGCGTGCCGTACTCCTCACGTCGAAGCCCAATCGCCGATACCCATTCATCGACCAAGCGCGCATACTGTCGTGTACTTATGTGTGTAGAATGGTCGACCCGGCTGGGAAGCGCATAATCGTCGATCGTTCCACCGCGCCTCTCCAGCCAGGCGAGAAGGCTCGCTCGTGCGTCAGCCATCAGCTCGAACTGAACGGGGCGTCCGGTCTTCTGCTGGATCACGAGCGCACGCTTTCGTATCTCCGGTCCACTGACCAAGGTACCGATCTTGATCTTTACGAGATCGCAACCCCGTAATTTGCTATCGATGGCGAGATCGAACAGCGCGCGATCTCGCAACCGCCTCTCTCGATCAAGGAAGAACCTGATTGCCCATACCTGCCGAGGCTTCAGCGCTCGTTTCGCACCAACTTTCTTTCCCGCGTTCCAGGCAGGGCGCGGCTGAGCAACAGGGTCAAACCGTGAATGTCCCATAACACGTCTCCTTCGGCCACCATTGGCCAAAGGAACAACGCAGATCGGAAAAGGGGAGGTGGGGGCCGGTAGCGGACTGACCGTTTGCGGTGAGGAACCGGAAAAAGCCGCCATTCGCCAATGCACAACGTTCCCGTTGCTCCGCCTCGAATGGTGACCTTGTGCAAACGAAGGCAGATCTCGACAACGGTCCCCGACTTCCCAACGGCCGCTTGCAATCGAAAAATTCGTAAGGCGGTGCTTTAGGCGGGTTTGACAGCATCATAGTAGTTGTTCCCGCCTTCGTCGGAATGGCAGCGGGCAAGGCTCAGGCCCACTCTGTCGAGATGGGCTGCATAGGCGCCCTCTCCCAACGACATCGATGTACGGCCGGTCAGCGAGTCGCTCCATCTGCACACCTCACGGGGGGCACTGAACAGCAACCGCCCCCCTGGCTCCAGCACGTATGCCACTTTCCTGAGGAGCTTCAGTTGGTCGTCCGGATCGAGCAGAAAAACGAGACCGACCGACACGGCACCGACAAAGGTCCGATCGAAGAAGGCACTGTCTTGCGCCGGTTCGCAGGCAGCAGGCATATCTGGAAGATTGCGCCGGTAGGCCGATATCAGCGACGGCGACGCATCGATCCCCCACACCGTAAAGCCATCGCTTGCCAGCGCCTTGGAAATCGGCACGCCGGATCCGCAACCTATGTCCAGGATCGCACAGGATTCTGGCAGGCTGCTCCTTGCCCATGATCGGACCAGTGCAGCACCGATTTCCGAGCGGATCATCATGAATTGATCAGCGACGGCATCCCAGCCAGCGGAATGATCGGTCGTCATCGACTGCTCCCCTCAATCGGGCATATGTATTCGGGATTCAGCGAAGCGCCTGGACCATTCCGGGAAAACTATCCGCTTCGCAATGCCAGTTACCACTATATGCGTCACGTAAGCGGCCTTTCTGCTTCCCGCCTCCTCATCGTCGGGGCCTGGCCGCAGAAATCTCCCGGCTCAACCAATCGAGATAATCGCTGATCGCGACCTCATCCCGTTTGCAGTAGGACCATTTTTGCTGCTTGCGCACCGTGATGAAGCCCGCCTGCCTGAGAATGTCCAGATGTCGGCTGGCTGTGGGCTGGGCGACGGCCAGCGCATCCGCGATGAGCGTCATGCACGCGCCGAATTCCTCCGGATCAGCCGACCACTGCCGGGAGAAATGTCTGCCGGGATCGGCCAGCAACTGAAGAATCTTCAACCGCTGCTCGCTCGCCATCGCCTTGATCTGGGTTGATCTGTCCATATCCCTATCATATAGTCGATTAGCTAAATTACAATACGATTTGCCGCCATGCTGAGCCTGCCCGATACCACGATCATAGACGGTAACGCCGTTCGCTGGGGGCGGATCGGCAGTGGGCCGCCGCTGGTGGCGGTTCATGGGACACCCTTTTCCTCGCAGGTCTGGCGCAGGATCCTGCCGCAGCTCGCCGACCGCAGAACGGTCTACTATTTCGATCTGGTGGGCTACGGGCTTTCCGAGATGCGCGAGGGCCAGGACGTGTCGCTGGCCGTCCAGAACAGGACCATGACAGCACTGTTCGCGGAATGGGGCCTCGAACGTCCGGATGTGGTAGCGCACGATATCGGTGGGGCCACGGCGCTTCGCGCCTACTACCTCGACGGATTACGCTACGGCTCCCTGACGATATTCGACGCTGTTGCCCTCGCCCCATGGGGCTCTGCACTGGTTCAGCATGTACGCAAGCATGAAGCGGCCTTCTCCGGCATGCCGGAATACATGCACCGCGCACTTCTGCGGGCCTATCTCCAGACGGCTGCCCACAATCCTCTCTCGGAACAGGCATTGGAAATCTACAGCAAACCGTGGCTCGGGGCGGTGGGCCAGCCGGCGTTCTACAGACAGATTGCCCAGATGGACCAGCGTTTCACCGACGAGGTCGAAGTGCGGTATGACCGGTTGGATTGTCCCGTCACCGTTCTTTGGGGGATGGAAGACGATTGGATTCCGTACGAGAAAGGCGTGTCTCTCGCCGGGATAATTTCGGATCACCCGATCATCCCTGTTCCGGAAGCCGGGCATCTGGTCCAGGAGGATCGCCCGGAAGTGTTGGTGGCGGAGATTTTGAAAAGCCTCGGTTCCACCTGAGAATCCGCCTCAAGGCTGTTCAACGTCAGTCAATCGGGGGAGGGAGATGATAGCCCGCACTGTTTCTTATCCCACGCTACCTTTCAACTACGAGGACAAGCCAGAGATTCGCCGGAAGAATATCGCTGTTCCGGCACCGGCTTTGACCGAGGCTGGACGAGCGGCACTCTCATGGATAAGAAGAGTGCATGACCTTCTGTTTTCACTCTGGGGCGTTTGGACGAATTAGTCACCCGACCTGATGCGTCGGGTCGGGCTATTCGTGTGAAAATTATGGCGCCGTCGGCGTATTTGAAGGTCATGTATCATGTCACCCAAAGTTGCTACGCTGCACCTGGTGTGCGGCAAGATCGCTGCTGGGAAATCAACCCTCGTTTCCGAGCTGGGCCAATCACCCAACACAATTGTAGTGAGAGAGGATTCCTGGCTAGCCCAGCTCTATCCCGGAGAGTTGCACAGCATAGCTGACTACGCCCGCAGCTCGGCACGGCTTCGACGCGCTCTCACGCCACATCTCATCGAGGTGCTTCGGGGCGGCTTATCGGTAGCGCTGGATTTCCCGGCAAACACCGTCCGCACACGGGCTTGGATGCGAACCCTTTTCGAACAAGCGGGTTGCAGCCATCGTCTGCACTACCTCGACGTCCCCGACGATGTCTGCAAAACCCGGCTTCGGCAACGAAACGAGAGTGGAAAACACGAGTTCACGGTCAGTGAAGAGGAGTTTGATCTTTTTACCAACCATTTCGTTCCGCCGTCAGCCGACGAAATGTTTGAGGTGATATCACATCGTCATAATTGATCAGCAGCCCGCTATCGTGGCCAGCATCTCGGTAGCGGGCTATCCCTTTCCCCTCCACGCTCAGTTGCTGGTCCCAGCCCGGCGTTCCGACACCGGGGAATGCTTGCCCCGTGGACGCGGTCCGGCGATCGAGAGCTTACCCTCCCCAATTGCTGTGACACCCAGCGGATGGCTGCCACCTCGGGATCAAAAGCCTGCTCTTTGCGGCCACTAGGATAGGTTCGACGAACTTCCCGCAACAAGGCGATGGAGTAACTCGGAGAGTTGCTCCAGCTCAGCATCGTTCCAACGATCCTGGAACAAGTATCCCGCTTGTTTCTCGAAGGTCGCACGGGCTTCGCTCAGTTTGGTCTGACCAGCCCTGGTTATGACGACGAAGGCGAAGCGTGCATCGCGCGCGTCGACCTCGCGAGCCACGATGCCGATCTTCTCCATCGGTGCCACCATACGGGTTACCGTGGATCCGCTCACATGCATTCGCCTGGCCAATTCGACGCGAGATAGTCTCTGGTTGGTCGCGTGCTCCAGGTGCATGAGCAGAAAGAATTCGTTCACCGAGAGGCCGTGAACCGCGGCGAATTCTCCGGAAAGCCGAGCCTGGAATTCATCTGCGGACTGCAGAAGCCTAAGGGCGTTTATCGTGTGCAAGTTCGTCATGACCTACATATGAACCATATTGCTTGCATACGCAAGTGATATGGTTCAGGTGTATCACGGCAACATTCTCTTTGCGGCGGACCCCATCATGGATTTCGAGTTTTTCTTCTCACTCGCCGGCTTGATCGCAATGGCCGGATGGCTCGCACTCCTTTTGTCACCATGGATGCCGAGATGGTCTGATCGGATCGCGAGCATTATCATCCCGATACTGCTCTCTATTGGCTACGTTGTCCTTCTGATGTTTTTCCCGGCTGCAAACGGAGGCGGCTTTGGCAGCCTTGCCGGCGTGCAACAGCTTTTCTCCAGTTCAAGCGCGATGCTGGCGGGATGGGTGCATTTCCTTGCATTCGACCTGTTCATCGGCGCATGGATCTGCCGCAAAGCACGGCAGAAGGGGATCAGGTTCTGGATGATCGTCCCGTGTCTGCCGATCACGTTCCTTTTTGGACCTGCGGGGTTCCTGTTGTTCACCGTGATCCGTGGATTGAAGATGGTTTCAGCGCGCACGGCACAATGAAGTTGCTCACCGTCTTCACCTTGGGGGCCGGAAGCTGACTGTCTGGTTCTGGGCGAAACGGCGAGCAAGCTGATGGGGTGGACGCCCCCCGACGGCATCGCTGTGCCAGAATGGAGTGTTGCAACCATTCAATAGGAGGCGTCCATGCTTGAGGTTACCACGATCGGTCTGGATATCGCGAAGAATGTGTT
>JBJHBI010000029.1:0-48915 GCA_050485405.1 Salinarimonadaceae bacterium | reverse complement strand
GCGCGGGCCAATGCGCGCGTGCGCAATCTGATGGATACGAACCCGGTCTTCATCCGGGCCGAGGAGCACCGCGAGGAAGCGGCGCAGATCATTTCCCGCTACGACCTGATCGCGCTTCCGGTGATCAATGGCGGCGACAAGCTCGTCGGCATCGTCACCCAGGACGACGCCATGGACGTGCAGGAGCAGGAGGCCACGAGCGACTTCCACAAGGTGGGTACCGTCACCGGTCTGAAGGCGAATGTGCGCGATGCCAGCATCTTCGTGCTCTACCGCGCGCGTATCGTCTGGCTGGTCCTGCTCGTCTTCGGCAACATCTTCTCCGGCGCCGGTATCGCCTTCTTCGAAGATACCATCGCCGCGCATCTCGCACTTCTCTTCTTCCTGCCGCTTCTGATCGCATCGGGCGGCAATGCCGGTTCGCAATCCTCGACCCTGATGGTGCGCGCACTCGCCACCGGCGATGTCCGCATCAGCGACTGGGCTTCGGTACTCGGTCGTGAGATCGCGACGGCGCTCCTGCTCGGCATCACCATGGCCGTTGCGGTCTCGTTCATCGGTGTTCTGCGCGGCGGGCCGGAAATCGCTCTCGTCGTGGCCTTGTCGATGGTCGCGATCGTGCTCGTGGGGGCGATCATCGGAATGTCTCTGCCCTTCCTGCTGTCGCGGGTGAACATGGATCCGGCGACGGCGAGCGCGCCGCTCGTGACGTCGATCGCGGATGTGGCGGGTGTGCTGATCTATTTCGCCATTGCCACGCAAGTGTTGCAGATGTCTGCCAATTGATGCTCCCGGACGTGATCGTGACGGGGCGGTGTCATCCCGCCCCGCCGACGCGTCCGCATGAAGGATTGCGCCGTCCTCCCTGACGGCGGGGGAGGCGTTCATGGAATTTCTCGTATTGCTCGATACTTTCGCGCGGCTGCTCGCCGCTGTCGCCTTCGGAGCCATGATCGGTTTCGAACGGCAATGGCGACAGCGCATGGCGGGCCTGCGCACCAATGCGCTGGTGGCGCTGGGTGCGGCGAGCTTCACCGTCTTCGCCGCGCTCACGCCCGACGAGATCTCGCCGACCCGCGTCGCCGCGCAGGTCGTCTCCGGGATCGGCTTTCTCGGTGCCGGCGTGATCCTGCGCGAGGGGCTCAACGTGCGCGGGCTCAATTCCGCCGCGACGCTCTGGTGTGCCGCCGCCGTCGGTATTCTCGCCGGTGCCGGATATTATGTGCCCGCCGCCATGACCACGGCGCTGATCCTTCTGACCAACCTGTTCCTGCGCCCGGTGGTGCAGATCATCAACCGGCAGATCCCCACCGCCGACGAGATCTCGTATCTCTACCGGGTGCGCATCGCCGCGCGTCACGAGAAGGAAGCGCATGTGCGCGCCCTGTTGCTGCAAGGCGTCGCGGGCACGGCCTTGCATCTGGAGCGCCTGGAGAGCCGCGACCGGGACGGCGAGGACCGCGTCGAGGTCACCGCGCGGCTGCGTTCCGAGCAGAAGAGCTCGACCCTGCTCGAAACCCTGGTGGGTCGGCTGAGCCTCGAATCGGGGGTCAGCGCCGCAGGCTGGGAGGTCGTGGAGGATACCGGCGAGGACAATTGACGGTGCCGCCCCCTTCGAGTGAACAGTGCGGCATTAAGGTCACATCGGTGGCGTTACGGTCATTGGGGCGGCGGGTTCATATTGGCGATTTGATGGCGATCGCTTACGGATTTTCCGGGGTCGGTATTCTCCTCCCGAATCACTTCGTAACGGATATCTTCAGGCCATGATCGCTTCCCGCGCCCTGAAGGGCATTGCCCGGATCGCTTCAATGCGGATTTCCCTGCTCGTCGCCCTCGGGCTTCTGGTCGCGGCCTGTCAGCCGCATGAGCCCAACCCGGTGCTTCATGCCGACAGCCGGCATCTCAATGCCTGGTATTCCGGCCTGATGGCGGATGCGCCCTACGACGTGCCGCTGGTCAACAAGGCCATGCTCGATCGCCGTTTCCACCGCCAGCGCGTCGATTATCCCGGTCGCGAGGCGGCCGGCACGATCGTGGTCGATATCGACAACCGTTTCCTCTATCTCGTCGAAGGCGGCGGCAAGGCCATGCGCTACGGCATCGGCGTGGGCCGCAACGGCTTCGCGTGGCGCGGCGATGCGCGGGTGGGCCGCACGGGCGTCTGGCCGAACTGGAGCCCCACCGACAACATGCGCCGCATCGATCCCACGCTCCCCACCTTCATGGAGGGCGGGCTCGAGAATCCGCTCGGCGCGCGGGCGCTCTATCTCTATCAGGGCAATCGCGACACGCTGTTTCGCATCCACGGCACCAACGAGCCCTGGTCGATCGGTGAGGCCGTCTCCTCCGGCTGCGTGCGCATGCTCAACGAAGACATCGTCGATCTCTATAACCGCGTGCGCGTCGGCGCCCGCGTGACCGTGCGCCGGGGCGGCATCGGCACGTAAGGTCGGTTCGAGCGCGATCAGTTTCCGAGCGCGATCAGTTTCGGAGGGAGCGGTTCAGCCGCTCCCTTTTTCGTTGGTGAAGTGCATTCAGGCTCAGGCGTTGCCCGCGAGGATCCCGAGCGCCGCCTCGACGCCGCCAGCGCGATGCGGGATGCCCGATTGCTTCAGGCCGAGTTCGACGGCGGCCAGGGTGCCCGTCAGCGCGGCATCGTTGAAATCACCCAGATGGCCGATCCGGAAGACCCGGTCCGCGAGCTGGCCGAGGCCGTTGCCGAGCGACATGTTTGCGCGCTCCAGAATGGTCTCGCGCAATGCGTCGGCGGAATGGCCCTCGGGCAGGCGCACCGCCGTCAGCGAGGCCGAATGGCGGGCGGGATCCGCGCATTGCGTCTCGAATCCCCAATGGGCCACAGCGGCCCGGGTCGCGCGGGCGGCGCGTTCGTGCCGGGCGAAGACATTGTCCATCCCCTCCGCCCGGAGGAGTTCGATCGCGACCTTCAGCCCCTGCAGCATGTTCGTCGCCGGCGTATAGGGAAAGACCTGCGAGGCATTCGCCGTGATCATGTCCTCCCAGTCCCAGAAGGCACGCGGCAGCCGCGCCTTCGCAGCCGCCGTCCGCGCCTTGGCCGAGACGGCGTTGAACGACAAACCCGGGGGCAGCATCAGGCCTTTCTGTGAACCCGCTACCGTGACGTCGACGCCCCAGCCGTCGTGATCGTATTCGATCGAGCCGAGCGAGGAGATCGTGTCCACCATCATGAGCGCCGGATGGCCCGCCGCGTCGATCGCCTTGCGCAGGGCGGGAATGTCGGAAGCGACGCCGGTGGAGGTTTCGTTGTGAACGATGCAGACCGCCTTGATCGCATGGGCGCGATCCTCGCGCAGCCGCGCCTCGATCGCCGCCGCATCGACCCCGCCGCGCCAGTCGCCTGGCAGGACTTCCGCCTTGAGGCCGAGCCGTCCGGCGAGCTTGCTCCAAAGGCTTGAGAACCAGCCCGTCTCGAACATCAGCACGTGATCGCCCGGCGAGAGCGTATTGACGAGGGCGGCCTCCCAGGCGCCGGTCCCGGAGGCCGGGTAGATCACCACCGGCTCGCGTGTGCCGAAGATCGGGCGGATCCCCGTGAGCACGTCGCCGGCGAGGCGTTTGAATTCCGGCCCGCGATGATCGATCGTCGGGCGCGCGATCGCCTCCAGCACGGGCAGCGGACAATTGGTCGGCCCGGGAATCTGCAGGAAATGGCGACCGGTGGCGAATGACGGCATGGCGGGTTCCTTCTCGGGGCGATCATGCATCGCCTCTGCCGATGCATCGCAAAGCGGCCCGGCGCTGACAAGCGCGCGCCGACCGATTGCCCCTTTGGCCAGATGCCCGGATTCGCCCCGGCGGCGCCCGCCTTACTGCGCCGTCCAGCCGCCATCGACGGAGAGATTGGCCCCGGTGATCTGGCTCGCCGCATCCGAACAGAGAAACACCGCCATGGCGCCGATCTGGTCGACCGTGACGAATTGCTTCGTGGGCTGCGCCTTCAGCAGCACCTCCTCGATCACCTGCTCCTTCGACATGCCCCGCGCCTTCATCGTGTCGGGGATCTGGTTTTCCACGAGCGGGGTCCAGACATAGCCGGGGCTGATGCAGTTGACGGTGATGCCGGCCTGCGCGGTTTCCAGCGCGACGGTCTTGGTCAGACCGGCGAGGCCGTGCTTGGCCGCCACATAGGCCGCCTTGTAGGGCGAGGCGACGAGGGAATGCGCCGAGGCGGTGTTGATCACGCGCCCCCAACCTTTCTCTTTCATCCCCGGCACTGCGAGGCGGATGGTATGGAAAGCCGAGGAGAGATTGATCGCGATGATCTGGTTCCACTTCTCGATCGGGAATTCCTCGACCGCCGAGACGTATTGGATGCCGGCATTGTTGACGAGGATGTCGATCGTCCCGAGCTTCTCCTTCGCCTCGTCCATCATCCGCGCGATCGCCTCCGGGTCGCACAGATCGGCCGGGGAGGTATAGGCCTTGACCTTGCAGTTCTGCGCGATGTCGTCGGCCTTCTGCGCGTTCTCCTTGGGATCACCCAGCCCGTTGATCACCACGTCTGCACCCTCCGCGGCGATGGCGCGGGCGATGGCGAGGCCGATCCCGGAGGTACCTCCGGTCACGAGGGCGGTCTTTCCTGCAAGGCTCATGATGGTCTCCGGGTTGGATGCGGGTCAGGGGTTGTCGGGCGATGCTCTCGGCAGCCTGCGCGACCCTACCCCTCGGGCACGATAATACAATCCTGTGCTCCGATCGGAAGGGTGAAGATCGCCCTCCATGAAGGCCGCGCCAGGACCCCCCTCTCCCGGGAGGAGAGGGGCTGGGGGTGAGGGGGTATCAGAATTCTGCGCGGCGTCGATGAAGCGTACAGCCGCCATCGACGCCGAAGATTGTACTGCGCCGCCCCTCACCCCCGACCCCTCTCCGCGGAGGGAGAGGGGAGAGGGCGCTGCATCGTCCGCATCTCCCGATTCTCGCCCCGACCGAACCAGTGAGGGGCGTCCTCCATGAAGCACTCGCCCGGACTCCCCTCTCCCGGGAGGAGAGGGGCTGGGGGTGAGGGGGTATCAGAATTCTGCGCGGCGTCGATGAAGCGTACAGCCGCCATCGACGCCGAAGATTGTTCTGCGCCGCCCCTCACCCCCGACCCCTCTCCGCGGAGGGAGAGGGGAGATGCGCCCGCCTCCTCACTTGATGCGTTCGAGCACCGAGACGTAGTTTGCGACCGCGGCGCCGCCCATGTTGAAGATGCCGCCCAGCGTGGCGTCCTTGATCTGGATGCCGTCCGCCTCGCCGGCGAGCTGCATGGCCGAGAGCGCGTGCATGGAGACGCCGGTGGCGCCGATCGGGTGGCCCTTGGCCTTGAGGCCGCCGGAGGGGTTCACGGGCAGCTTGCCGTCCTTCTGCGTCCAGCCTTCCATGATGGCGCGGGCGCCCTGCCCCTCGGGGGTGAGGCCCATCGCCTCGTACTCGATCAGCTCGGCGATGGTGAAGCAATCATGCGTCTCGACGAAGGAGAGATCGTCGAGCGTGATGCCGGCATCGGCGAGTGCGCTGGCCCACGCCACGCTGCAACCCTCGAATTTGAGGATGTCGCGCTTCGACATGGGCAGGAAATCCTGCTTGTGGGCGGTGGCGCGGAAGGCGATGGCGCGCTTCATGCGCAGCCCCGTCTCGACATCGGTGATGACGAGCGCCGCCGCGCCGTCCGAGACGAGGGAGCAATCGGTGCGCTTGAGCGGGCCGGCGACGAAGGGGTTCTTCTCCGATTCGGTGCGACAGAACTCGTAGCCGAGATCCTTGCGCATCTGGGCATAGGGGTTGGACACGCCGTTGGCGTGGTTCTTCGCCGCGATCATGGCGAGCGCGTCGGACTGGTCGCCGTGGCGCTGGAAATAGCCGGCGGCGATCTGGCCGAACACGCCGGCGAAGCCGCCCTCGATCTCGCCGTCCTCGGGCAGATACGATGCCTTGAGGAGATTGCGGCCGATTTCCTTGCCGGGCGTCGTCGTCATCTGCTCGACTCCGACGACGAGCACGATCTTCGCGCGCTTCGCCTCGATCGTCTTCACCGCCTGCTGCACGGCGGCGGAGCCGGTGGCGCAGGCATTCTCGACGCGGGTCGCGGCCTTGAAGCGCAGGGCGTCGTCGGCCTGAAGCACGAGGGAGGCGGTGAAGTCCTGGGCGCTGAAGCCGCCGTTGAAATGGCCGAGCACGATCTCGTCGACGTCGCCGGCGCCGATCCCGGCATGATCGAGCGCCTCGCGGGTCACCCGCACGACCATGCTCTCGATGGTCTCGGCATCGTGCTTCCCGAAGGGCATATGGGCCCAGCCCACGATGGTGGCGGTCATGGTGATCAACTCCTCCAGATATGCGCATCCTCCGGCGATCGCTCCCGCCGCCGGTTCTTCACCTGCAATGTGGCCCCGCGCGCGCCCCGGGGCAAGCTCCCGGAAATCGCATTGCATGCGATGATCCCCCTAGCGTCGCGTCAGGAGATGTTATAATAGAACATCCATGCACGACCCCCACGGCCATATCCATACCCATCAGGATCATGCTCACGCGCCGCGCGCGGTGGCGCTCGCACCGACATGGTCGCTCATGCGCCTCTCCGCCATGCAGCGCCTCGCGGGCGCGGGCCTGATCCTGGCCCTCGTCTGGGCGGCGCTCGCGCGCCTTCTGGGCTGGTTCTGAACGACGATGATCGTGATCCGATGACACAGGCAGCAATCCGTTTCGACGACGTCACCCTCGGCTATGGCCGCCATCCGGCGGTGCATCACCTCGATGGCAGCATCGCGGCCGGCAGCCTCACGGCGATCGTGGGGCCGAACGGGGCCGGCAAGTCGACGCTCCTGAAAGGCGTCGTCGGTGCCCTTCGCCCGCTTTCCGGTCGCATCGCCATGGCGCAGGAAGGCGGGCAGGCTTCGAAAGGCCGGCGCATCGCCTATCTGCCGCAGGCGGCGGAGCTCGATCGCAGCTTCCCCATTCCGGTCTACGATCTCGTCGCCATGGGTCTGTGGGGCCGGCGCGGCCTGTTCGGCGGGATCCGCCGCGAGGATCGCGCGCGCATCGAGGAAGCGATCGCCGCCGTCGGCATGGCCGGATTCGAGCGCCGCGCCATCGGCACGCTGTCGGGCGGCCAGATGCAGCGGGTGCTGTTCGCGCGGCTTCTCCTGCAGGACGCCTCGCTGATCCTGCTCGACGAGCCCTTCACCGCGATCGACGCCAAGACGACGCGCGACCTGCTCGACCTGGTGCGGCGCTGGCATGCGGAGGCGCGCACCGTCATCGCCGTGCTGCACGATATCGATCTGGTGCGCGAGGTGTTTCCGCAGACGCTGCTGATCGCCCGCGAGCCGGTCGCCTGGGGCGAGACCGACGACGTCCTGCACCCGCAGAACCTTCTGCGCGCGCGCCGCATGGTCGAGGCGAACGATCCCTTCGCCCCGATCTGCGCCCGCGCCTGAACCGGGAAACCGCATGTACGACGCCCTGATCGGCCCGTTCGTCCAGTTCGACTTCATGCGCCGGGCTTTGTTCGGCGCGCTGGTGCTCGCGCTGGGAGCGGGGCCGATCGGCGTTTTTCTGATGCTGCGCCGCATGAGCCTGACGGGCGATGCCATGGCGCATGCGATCCTCCCCGGTGCCGCGATCGGTTTCCTCATTGCCGGGCTATCGCTGCCCGCCATGACCCTTGGCGGGCTCGTCGCCGGCACCATCGTCGCCCTGCTGACGGGGCTCGTCACCCGCTATACCGTCCTCAAGGAGGACGCATCGCTCGCCGCCTTCTATCTGCTCTCGCTGGCGGTCGGCGTCACCATCGTCTCGCTGCGCGGCTCGAATGTCGATCTGATGCATGTGCTGTTCGGCTCGGTGCTCGCCCTCGACGATGCGGCGCTGATTTTGATCGCGGGGATCACCAGCATCACGCTGGTGGTGCTGGCGCTGACCTATCGCGGGCTCGTGATGGAATGCGTCGACCCGGTCTATCTGCGCTCGGTGGCGCGGCTGGGGACGGCCCTGCATCTCGTCTTTCTGGGGCTCGTCGTGCTCAATCTCGTCGGCGGGTTCCAGGCGCTCGGCACCTTGCTCGCCGTCGGGCTGATGATGCTTCCCGCCGCAACCGCGCGGTTCTGGAGCGCCGACGTCACCATGATGGTGATCATCGCGGTGGTCGCCGGCATGCTGTCTGGCATCGGCGGGCTGCTGCTCTCCTATCACCACGGTCTGCCGGCGGGACCCGCGATCATCCTCGTCGCCGGCATCTTCTACATCGCCTCACTGTTTCTCGGACGGGAGAGCGGTGTCCTCTGGATGCTGATCCCCCGCCGCCACCTCGAAGCCTGATAAGCACGTCCGGACCCGGAGCGCAGACGTCAGGCTTCGTTTCAAACCACAAAAGGGAGATTTTCATGATCCACAGACGCAACATTATAACATTGCTTGCCGGCACCATGCTCGTCGGCGCGAGCAGCTTTCCCGCATTCGCGCAGGACCGCGTCCAGGCGGTCGCGACCTTCTCGATCCTGGGCGATCTGGTGGAGCAGGTCGGCGGTGAGCGCGTCGATGTGACGACCCTCGTCGGCCCCGATGGCGACGGCCATGTCTATTCGCCCACCCCCGCCGATGCCCGCCGCCTCGCGGAGGCCGACATCATCTTCAAGAACGGTCTGCTCTTCGAGGGCTGGATCGATCGCCTGATCGCGTCTTCCGGCACTGAAGCGCCTGTGATCGCGGCGGCGGAGAATATCGAAACGATCCCCGATGCGGGTCACGGTCACGATCACGATGACCATGGCCACGACCATGATGATCACGGGCACAGCCACGACGACCACGGCCACGATCACGACGATCACGGGCACAGCCATGACGACCATGGTCACGATCATGACGATCACGGCCACAGCCACGACGACCACGGCCACGATCACGATGATCACGGGCATAGCCACGACGACCACGGCCACGATCACGATGATCACGGGCATAGCCACGACGATCACGGCCACGATCACGATGATCACGGGCATAGCCACGATGACCACGGCCACGACCATGACGATCACGGGCATAGCCATGACGACCATGGCCACGATCATGGTGATCACGCCCATGTGCATGGCGATTACGACCCGCATGCCTGGCAGGATGTCGGCAATGTGAAGGTCTATGTGGCCAATATCCGCGATGCGCTGATCGCGCATGATCCGGACGGCGCGGATGTCTACAACGCCAATGCGGAAGCCTTCATCGGCGAACTGGCCGCGCTCGATGCCGAGATCCGTGAGGCGGTCGACGCCCTGCCGGAAGGTGCGCTGGTGATCACCAGCCACGATGCGTTCCGCTACTTCACCCACGCCTATGGTCTGGAATTCGAGGCGCCGGTCGGCACTTCCACGGAGGTCGAGGCGACGGCGCGGGATGTGGCGCGGCTGATCGAGACCATCCGGGCGCAGGATATCCGCGCGGTCTTCGCCGAATCGCTCACCGATTCGCGGCTGATCGAGCAGATCGCCCGCGAGGCGGGCGTGCCGGTGGCCGGGACGCTCTATTCGGATGCACTTTCTCCGCCCGATGGCCCGGCGGGGACTTACATCGACATGATGCGACACAATATAACCCTGATCAGCGAGGGTCTCGGTTCCTGAGGCCTTCCGGCAATCGCGAAGCGGCGGGGCGATCGAGGCGCCCCGCCGCCTTCGACCAGGAGGCACGACATGTCCGACCAGCAGGCGCAGGCCGCAGCCGAGCCCGGCAAGATCCCCGTCACCGTGCTGACCGGCTATCTCGGCGCCGGCAAGACCACGCTCCTCAACCGCATCCTCACCGAGAATCACGGCAAGCGCTACGCCGTGATCGTGAACGAATTCGGTGAGATCGGCATCGACAACGACCTCGTCGTGGGCGCGGACGAGGAAGTCTTCGAGATGAATAACGGCTGCATCTGCTGCACCGTGCGTGGCGATCTCATTCGCATCATGGACGGGCTGATGAAGCGTCGCGGCAAGTTCGACGCGGTCATCGTCGAGACGACCGGCCTCGCCGATCCCGCCCCCGTCGCGCAGACCTTCTTCATGGATCAGGACGTCTCCGACGCCGCGCGGCTCGATGCGGTGGTCACCGTCGCCGATGCCAAATGGCTCGCCGAGCGGCTGAAGGACGCGCCGGAGGCCAAGAACCAGATCGCCTTCGCCGACTTGATCCTGCTCAACAAGGTCGATCTCGTCAGCGAGGCCGAACTCGCCGATGTCGAGGCGCGCATCCGCACGATCAACCCCTATGCGCGGCTCCACCGGACCACGAAATGCGATGTCGAGATCGCGCAGGTTCTGGAGCGCAACGCCTTCGATCTCGAGCGCATCATCGAGCTCGAACCCGATTTCCTCGAGGAAGGCCATCACCACCATCACGACGAGGAGATGCAATCCATTGCCATCACCCACGAGGGTGAGGTCGATCCGGAGAAATTCCTGCCCTGGATTTCGCAACTCACCCAGGTGCAGGGGCCGGACATCCTGCGCTGCAAGGGCATCGTCGCCTTTCCCGACGAGCCGAAGCGCTTCGTCTTCCAGGGCATCCACATGATCCTCGACGGCGATGTCCAGGGCGACTGGAAGGCCGGCGAGAAGCGCCGCTCGCGCGTCGTCTTCATCGGACGCAATCTCGACGAGGCGGCGATCCGCGAGGCTTTCCTCGCCTGCGCCGCGTGATGGCGCCGCTCTTCGAGGAGCTCGACTGGAGCCCGACACCGATCGGGCCGGTGAGCCTGCGCCGCAGGCGGGATCTGCGTACGGGGGTGGATGTCTACGAGGTGAAGCTCGGCGAGGAATTCCTCATGTCGAGCCAGTTCACTGCCTCCGAAATCGCGCTTGCCCGCGAAGGGCTCGCCATGGCGCGAGGCGATGCGCTCGACGTCGTCGTCGGCGGGCTCGGCCTCGGCTATACGGCGGCGGAAGTGCTCACCGATCCGCGCGTGCGCTCGCTGACCATCGTGGAATATCTGGAACCCGTCATCGCCTGGCATCGTGACGGTCTGCTCCCCCTCGGGGAGACCTTGTGCAACGATGCGCGCGTGCGCTTCGTGCAGGGCGATTTCTTCGCCATGAGCGCCGGGGAGGGCTTCGATCCGCAGGCGCCGGGACGCGTCTTTGATGCGATCCTCCTCGATATCGACCACAGCCCCGAGGCGCTGCTCGATGCGCGCAGCGGCGGTTTCTACACGCCGCAGGGTCTGGCGGCACTCGCGCGCCATCTCGCCCCGCGCGGGGTGTTCGGCCTGTGGTCGAACGAGCGACCCGATCCGCGTTTCACCGAACGGCTGGCCAGCGTGTTTGATGCGGCGCGGGCGGAGACCGTGCGCTTCCACAATCCCTTGCAGGATAATGAGGCGGTGCAATGCGTCTATCTCGGATGCCGGCGCGCGGAGTGACGGGTGATGCGCGCGCCCCCGCCCTGCCCCCTATGCGGGAGCGACCGCACGGAGGTTTTCCTGACAGTGGCGGTGCGTGATTACCTGCGCTGCCCGGAATGCGCCCTGCGCTTTCTCGATCCCGCGCATCATCCCGACCGCGCCCTCGAGGAAGCCGAATACCGCCGTCACCGCAACGATCCGGATGATCCGGGCTACCGCGCCTTCCTCGCCCGCCTCGCGGAACCGCTTCTCGCGGCGCTGCCGCCGCATGCGCAAGGGCTCGATTACGGCTGCGGACCCGGCCCCGCGCTTGCCGCCATGCTGCGCGAAGCGGGGCATCGGGTGGCTTTGTATGATCCGGTCTTCGCGCCGGATGCGCGGGTGCTGGAGGCTGTGTATGATTTCGTCACCTGCACCGAGACCGCCGAGCATTTTCATGATCCCGCGCGCGAATTCGCCCGGCTGGATACGCTCCTGCGCCCCGGTGGAATCCTCGCCCTGATGACGCAGTTCCAGAGCGACGATGACCGCTTCGCGAACTGGAACTACCGGCGCGACCCGACCCATGTCGTCTTCTATCGCGAAGAGACCGTGCGCTGGATCGCAGCGCAATACGGTTGGGACTGTGTTTTTCCCCAGCGGAACGTGGCGCTGATGCACAAGGGCGGTGAGACGCGGCGGATCGGGATATGATCGGTGGCCCGGTGGCTGCCGTAGCGTGAACCGGGTGCAGGGCGAGCGGAAATCGCACCAAGCGTGTCGGTTTTCGGGCCGAACCCCTGTATTTGATGGGGGCATTGCCCGGCGCGCCTGCTTATTCTCGCACGGCAAATCAGCCGAGGGGGGCCGCCATGACCATCCGACCCGACGTGCCGAGCCGCATTTCACGATACTCCGTCGCCCTCGCATTGGGGCTCGCACCGCTGGCGGGGCTCGCCTTGGCCGCCGGATCGGCCGGATTGCTCGCCAGCACGGCGCATGCGTCCCCTTGTCCGGAGACACGCGGGTTCACGTTCCGAGCGCAGCGCCCGCCCGCCTCGATCTCGATCAACCCGATGCCCGCTTTCACCATAACGGATGCGCAGCTCTACATCGTCGGAGCGGGCGGCGTCCAATGTGGTCCCTATGATCGGATATCGGGTTTCCAGCTCATGCGCTCGACGACGACACCGTTGACGCGACCGCTGCGCCCGTTCCGGATCGTTCACGAGGATGCAGAGGGTAACCGGCTCGAGGAAGGGCTTTCCGCCTGGCCTGATAGTGACGGTTCGACCGACGTCTTCGACGGGCGTGATCCGCGCGGGCTCTGGCAGGTCGCACAGCTCGATCCCGGCCCCGCGAATACCAGCCCCGGCGAACAGCGTTTCCAGCTCTCGCTCGCGCTCGCGGAAGGGGCGCAGCCCGAGCCGGCGGTGACGGAGGCCGATGAAGCGGATCCCATCGTGGCCGGTGCCGGCGAAACCGATCAGGAGGACGAACCCGATTCCGGCCAGGCCGGCGCGCAGGCGTCGAGCGTCGGCGCCGGTGGTGCACCGGGCACCGGAAGCGGCGGATCGGGGAGCGCTGCGAGCACTGCCGAGGCGGATGACGACCCGGCCCTGACCTCCGATCCCGGCCCGTCGGCCCCACCTTCGGCAAGCGATGATGGTGAACTCGCCATATCGGACAAGCCGTGGATCGCCGAGCCGGAGGAGGCTGCGAACGATCCCGGTTCGAAACTGCTCGACGCGCTGGAACAGGCGGGATTCTCCGATCATCCGCAATGGCAGCCGCTGCTTCCCACCATCCTGCCGGATCAGGATTTCGGTGCCGAGCAGGCCGATCCCGAAGGTTATTTCGTCGCGCCCGTCACGGCACCGGTGGGATCGCGCGTGCCGATCCGTCTCACCTATGACGACAGGCGCCATTTCGACAATCTGATCCTCGTGAGGGCGGATGCGCCCGATGGTGCGGTCGGACGCAATGTCGGACGAAACACGCATCTCGTGCGTGACGAAGAAACCGTGCATCGTCGGGCGGGCGACACGCCCGGCACCTATGAAATCCGTCTGCGGCGGCACGACAACTGGGACCGGCGGATCATGGCGCGCCGGACCATCGAGATCACCGAGATCGATATCGATCTGCAGGTGCCGCAGGAGGTCGTGGCCGGAGAGGAATTCGAGGCGATCATGAATCCCGTCATGGACGGGCATCTCTACGTCACGACCCCCGACCGGGATCCCGAAAACCTCATCAACCGCAATTCGCAAAGAGAATTCGCGATCGAGGATGCCGAGGGGCCGGGCCTGTTCACACGCAGGGCGCCGGGCAGTGCCGGCGAATACGAGTTGCGTTTCAATTTCAACCCATCCTCGCGCTGGGCCGAAGACATGGGGCGCGAGGGCCGGATGATGGCGAGCGCACCCTTCCGCGTGGTCGATGCGCCGCCCGAGGAAGAAGCGCAGGCGGCACAAGCCGAGGAGGCGGAACAGCTCGAGGCGCTCGAAGCGCAGATCACGGCGCTTTCCGATGATCTCGAAGAGGTCACCCTCGCGCAGACGCAGGAGCTGCGCGACGAGATCGCGGCGCTCGGCATTCCGGCGCTCGCCATGCTGATCGCCTTGATGGAGCGCGACGCGGTCGCACCGGAGCTCGCCTTTGCCGCAACGGCGCCCGTGCCGCCCGCGCAATGGGGAGGAGCACCAGTGGCACCGGCGCCCGTCGCACCGGTCATGCCGATGGGGCAGCCCCAACCCGTCCAACCGGCCCCCGCCGCCGGCAGCGTGGTCGCACCCGCACCCGCTCCCGCTGCGGAAACGCCCGGTGCACTCTCGGCGCAGGACGAGCGGCGCGTGATCGTGCTGATCACCCGGCTCGAAGGTGTCCGACCGGAAGAACAGCAGCCGATCATCGACGAACTGGCGATCCATGGTCCCGCAGCCACGGAGATCCTGCTCGAAATGATGCAGGACGGGTTGGTCAACCGTGCCCTCGCCCTGCGCGCAGCGGCGGCGATCGAGGCGGATGGCGAGGCGCCGCAACCGATGCCGGCGCAGGCGCCCGCACAGCCCGCGACCCAGCCCCTCGCGCAGCCCGACGCAGCGACGGCGGCGGAGCAGGCGACGAGGCCTCCCGAATACCGGGTGACCGGCGTTTCCGCCGACGACATGCTCAATGTCCGCGATCGTGCCGGCGTCCCCGGCAGCACGGTGGTCGGGCGGCTCGCGCCCGATGCGCGCGGTGTCGTGCGCACCGGTGGCGTGGAGACGATCGACGGGCGCGATTGGTGGCATGTGCGCCATCCCGCCTTGCGCGCCGATGGCGGCTGGGTGAATTCCGCTTTCCTCGCAGCGCAGACCGGGCTCGCACCGGAAGACATGTCCTACCGCGTCACCGGCGTCGCGGCGGATGACGCGCTCAATGTCCGCTCGTTTCCCGGAACCGACGGCGCGATCATCGCGCGCATTCCCCCGCATATGGGCGGTTTGCGCTGGAACGGCGAGAGCGCCGCGGTGGCCGGCGGGACCTGGTGGGAACTGGTCCATCCGGATCTGCCGGGCGGCACCGGCTGGGTGAATGCGCGCTTCCTCGAAGCAGAGGAGGGAGGCGTCGGCGCGGCAGAGCCGCAGATCGCGACTGCGCAAGCCGGTTTCGGCGAGGCGCAGGATCATGATGCGCGCGATGCGGATGCGGTGATGAACCGGCTGCTCGACACCCTGCCACAGACCTCCTCGATCTTTCCGCCCGGCAACGAACTCAACCCGCTGACCAAGGCGATCCTCGTTCTCGAGAACGAGGAAGGCGTCGTGCCTCACGCGCGTTACCGCATCCGTTACGCCCTGGAGGGCCGGGGCGACGGAACGGGCGGCCCGCCCGTGCCCTACAGTTTCGTCGAGATCGAACGCTACAATCTCGGCGCCGTTTTCCGCGCGGAGCTCGTGCAATCGCTCGGTGAAGCGCAGACGGCACCCCCGGAGCATTTCGGTCCCGGCGAGCATGTCGCGTTCCGCATGGAATTCCGTCCGATCCAGGGACGCGTCGCGGATCTGGTGGCGATCAGCCGCCGGGTGATCTCCGACGGGCAGGCGCAGGCGGAACGCTGCCTTACCGGGCCCTGCCTCGATCTCGCGAGCAGCGGCGAGGGGGCGATGCCGTGGCGCGCCCATGAAGGCCACGGCACGGGTTTCGACCGTCCCTACGAGGATATCCGCAACGGCGTCCATACGCCGGCGGCGATGGCGGATCTGCTGATGCTCGCGAATGGCGCGGCCCGCATCCACGACGGAGGCCTGCACTGGACGGGTTTCGAGGAATCGGAGAGCGTTCGCCCGGGCCAGCCCTTCCTCGAAATCGTGATGGACGTCAATCTCGGCCAGGATTCCGGCGTCGAGGCGGTCTCCTGGTACGGCCATCTCATGGATGATTCGGTCGCCGCGATCTGGCAGCGGGCCATCAGCTTCCCGGGCGGGGGCGCGGCGCCGCGCCTGATCACGGAACGCGCCTTCGAATGCGCGCGCGGCGAGCCTGGCCGCGAGGGTCTGTGCCCATAAGGCGCGCGACCGGGGGCGCGGTCACGTTGCCCATGCCCCCGGCAGATCGGCATCACTTGCAGCGACCATCAAGAGTTCAATCAAGCCGGGGGCAGGCATGTTTCAACGCATCCAGCACTTCTTCAACACCATCGCGACCAACTGGTCGGAGGATCCCGGCGCGCGCGGGGCAGCCAAGATGGCGGCGGGCGGTGTCCTCGTCGTGGAGGGCGTTTTCGGCGTCGTGCGCAACCGCAGCCGCGGGAGTTCGCGCCGGGGCGGACGCCAGACCGGTGGCATCCTCGGCGGGATATTCGGCATCGTCTTCGGCATCATCTTCATCAATATCGGCGGGTTCGTCCAAAGCACGAATATCCAGGATCCGATCGAGGCGCGCGGCGAAATCATCGCATCGGAGCGGGCCGGCACCAATGATGACGGCCAGACGATGTATCGTGCGCGCATCGCCTACGAGGTCGACGGCCAGCGCCACGAATTCAGCTCGCGCGGCAGGCAATCCTGGCAGCCCAATGTCGGCGCGGAGGTCGATATCGTCTATTCCGCCGCAGATCCCACCCGTGCCCAGCGCGTCGGCGGCATCTATGACTGGGGCACCCGCGCCTTCTCCTGGGCCGGCTGGTTCGTCCTGATCACCTCGGTCTTCAGCCTGCTGATCAGCATCGCCTTGATCGTCTTCGGCATCTGGCTGTTCCAGCAGGGACGCGCCGACCGGCGGCTGAGCGGGGAGGAGCGCAGCTTCTTCGGCGATCTCTTCGCCATCGCGCGTGATGTGCGCGCGGGCAATGTCGACGTTTCACAGACGGCTGCGGGCATGGCCGGTGCGGCGCAGGGAGCCGGATTCGGCGGCGCCACGCCCGATACGAGCACGCCCGCATCGCAGCCGCAGAGCGCGTCTCCCGTCCAGCAGCCCGCATCCGCCGCGGCACCCCCCGGCTGGATGCTCGATCCGGAGGATTCCACCATGCTGCGTTGGTGGGACGGGGAGAGATTCACTGAGCAGCGGCGCCCGCGCGACTGAGCCCCCCGTCAGTCACGCCGCTTGTCGGGCCTGCGCGTCGCGGATCAGCTTCCACACGATCTGCGGCGTCGCCGGCATGTTGACGTGTTCGATGCCGATCGGGCGCAACGCATCGACGACGGCGTTCATGATCGCCGGCAGCGAACCCGCGCAGCCCGCCTCGCCGCAGCCCTTGGCGCCGAGCAGGTTGGTGGTGGCGGGAACCGAATGGCTGTCGAAATCGAAGAAAGGCACGTCCTCGGCGCGCGGCAGGGCGTAATCCATGAAGGAGCCGGTGACGAACTGGCCGCTCTCGTCATAGACGACGCGCTCCATCACCGCCTGCCCGAATCCCTGCACGATGCCGCCATGCAGCTGGCCGGTGACCAGCATCGGATTGACGATGGTGCCGAAATCATTGACCGCGACATAGCGGTCGATGCGCACCATCCCGGTCTCCGGATCGATCTCGATCTCGGCCACGTGGCAGCCGTTGGGATAGGCCGAGGGCGCGCTCTCATGGACATGGCTGACATCGAGGCTGTCGGGCACCCCGTCGGGAAGCGCCATGCCCTCGCGCAGCTTCGCGGCAAGCTCCATGATGCCGATGGTGCGGTCGGTGCCGATGATGGCGAAGCCGCCATCGGCGAATTCGATATCCGCCGCCGCCGCTTCGAGCACATGGGCGGCGATGGCGCGGCCCTTCTCGATGACCTTGTCGCTCGCCTCCAGGATCGCCGCGCCGCTCGCCATGATCGATTTCGACCCGCCCGTGCCGCCGCCGGCGACGAGCTCGTCGCTGTCGCCCTGGAGCAGGTTGATCTTGTCGAAGGGCACGCCTAGGCGGCTCGTCAACACCTGTGCGAAGGCGGAGGCGTGGCCCTGGCCGTAATCGAGGGTGCCGGTGATGATCGTCACCGTGCCGTCCTTCTCGAAGCGGATGCCGCCCATCTCATTGACCGGCGGTGCGGTGACTTCGAGATACTGGCCGATGCCGATGCCGCGCATCAGCCCCTTCTTCTCGCTCGCGCGCTTTCGCTTGCGAAAACCCTTCCAGTCGGCGGCGTCGAGGGCCTTGTCGAGGAGCGCGGTGAATTCGCCGCTGTCGTAGAGCGTCTCCGCCGGCGTCGCATAGGGCATCTGCGACGGCTTGATGTGGTTGCGCCGGCGCAGGGCGACGCGGTCGATCCCCATCTCGGCGGCTGCCGTATCGATCAGCCGCTCCATCACGTAATTCGCATCCGGCCGCCCGGCCCCGCGATAGGGGCCCATCGGCGTGGTATTGGTGAGCACCGCCGCGACATCCACCTCGACGAGCTTGGTGCGATAGACGCTGACCACGTTCTTGGCGAGGTTGAGCGTCGAGAACATCGGCGAGACGTGGCACAGATACGCGCCCATATCGGCAAAGCCTTCGAGGCGCACCGCCAGAAACCGACCCTTCGCATCCAGCGCGAGGGAGGCTTCGAGCTCGATGGCGCGGCCATGCGTATCGGAGACGAAGCTCTCCGAGCGCGTGTCGGTCCATTTCACCGGGCGCCCGAGCAGCCGCGCCGCGTGCAGCAGGCCGACATATTCGGGATAGACCGCCGATTTCATCCCGAACGAACCGCCCACATGGCGCGTGCGGATGCGCAGCTTCTCGGGCTCGACGCCGAGCACCTGCTTCGCGAGGAGCGCGCGCATGCCGAATACGCCCTGGCTGCCCATATGCATGGTCCAGCGCCCGGCGCCTTCGTCATATTCGGCGATCGCCGAACGCGGTTCCATCGCCGCGACGATGACGCGGTTGGAGACGATCGGCAACCGCGTGACGTGGGCGGCCTCGCTGAACGCCTTGGCGACGGCATCCTTGTCGCCGTAATGGAAATCGACGACGCGGTTTTGCGGCACGTCGTCATAGATCTGCGGCGCATCTGGATCCGTCGCCTGCGAGGGCTCGACCACGGCGTCGAGGGGATCGATATCGACCTCCACCGCCTCGATCGCATCGCGCGCCTGTGCCGCCGTCTCGGCCACGACCATGGCGATCGGATCGCCGATGAAGCGCACCTTGTCCGTCGCGAAAGCCGCGCGCGCGACATTGCTCATGGGTGAGCCGTCGCGATTCTTGAAGCCCAGCGTCGAGCCGATCGGGCCGTAGCCGGCATCCGCGAGATCCCGGCCCGTGATCACCGCGACGACACCTTCCATGGCCAGAGCCGCAGCGGTATCGACATTGCGGATCATGCCGTGCGGATACTGGCTGCGCACGAGCGCGGCATGGAGCTGCCCCTCGAGATTGACGTCGTCGGAATAGGAGCCCTCGCCGCGCACCAGCACGGGATCCTCCTTGCGCGGGACGCTTTGTCCCACGCCGAACTTCATCGTGGCGATGGCATCGAGATCGAGCGGCTTGTTCATGATCGGTCAGCTCCGGATGGTCCGGCCTTAAGGTGGACAAGCAGGCCGGATGAGACAACCGTGCGAATGCCATAATCCCGGTTGCAGCGATGAACGAGCCTGTCGGGCCGGCGCGGGCGCGCTATAAAGACCGGTATGACGCCGCGCGCCGAGGAACTGATCACGCTGACACCGCAGGGGCTGTATTGCCCGCCGGGCGGCTTTCACATCGACCCGTTGCGCCCGGTGGCGCGCGCGGTGGTGACCCACGGCCATGCCGATCACGCGCGCCCCGGCCACGACCATGTGCTCGCCACGGCCCAGACCCTCGACATCATGGCGCTCCGTTACGGGGCCGATTTCGCCGGTTCGACGCAGAGCCTCGCCTATGGCGAGACGCTACGTATCGGCGAGGTGTCGCTGCGTCTCGTTCCGGCCGGGCATGTGCTCGGCTCCGCCCAGATCGTGATCGAGCGCGGCGGGCTGCGGCTCGTCGTGACGGGGGATTACAAACGCGGGGAGGATCCGACCTGCGCGGCCTTCGAATGCGTGCCCTGCGACGTCTTCGTCAGCGAGGCGACCTTCGGCCTGCCGGTCTTCCGCCATCCGCCGATCCGCGAGGAGATCGGCAAGCTGATCGCCTCGACGCGGCTGTTTCCCGATCGCGCCCATCTCGTGGGGGCCTATGCCCTCGGCAAGGCGCAGCGGATGATCGCGCTGTTGCGCGGTGAGGGCTATGACCGCCCGATCTGGCTGCATGGTGCGCTGGAGAAGCTCAGCGACTATTATGTCTCGCAGGGCATCGATCTCGGCCCCCTGCGCAAGGTCGAGGCGACCGATCGCGCGTCGCTCGCGGGCGAGATCGTGATCTGCCCGCCATCGGCCATGCAGGATCGCTGGTCGCGCAAATTCCCCGATCCGATCACGTGCTTTGCGAGCGGCTGGATGCGGGTGCGGGCGCGGGCGCGCCAGAAGGGCGTCGCGCTGCCCCTCGTCGTCTCCGATCACGCCGACTGGGACGATCTCACCCGCACCATCCGCGAGACCGGCGCCGGCGAGGTCTGGCTGACCCATGGCGAGGCGGATGCGCTCGCGCATTGGTGCGCCGGGGAGGGCATCGCCGCGCGCCCGCTCAACCTGCTCGGCTATGGCGAGGAGGAGGCGCAATCATGAGCTTGCGGGATGCAACGCCTCGCAAGGGGGCTCGCTGATGCGCGATTTCGCCGCCCTGCTCGACCGGCTCGCCTTCGAATCCGGGCGCAACGCCAAGATGCGCCTGCTCGCCGATCACTTCGCGCGCCGCCCCGATCCCGAGCGCGGCTATGCGCTCGCGGCTCTGACCGGGGGCTTGCGCTTTCGCGAGGCGAAGGCCGGGCTGGTGCGGGCCTTGATCGCGGAGCGGGTCGATCCCGTGCTCTTCGAGATGTCCTACAATTACGTCGGCGATCTGGCCGAGACGGTGGCCCTGCTCTGGCCGCAGCCGGATGAAGCCTCGCCCGAGGAGCCGGCGCCGAGCCTCTCGGAAGTCGTCACCGGGCTCTCGGAAACCGGGAAGGCGCGCCTGCCCGCCCTGCTCGCCGAATGGCTCGACCGGCTCGACGAGGATGGACGCTGGGCGCTTCTCAAGCTGATCACGGGGGCTCTGCGGGTCGGCGTATCAGCGCGTCTCGCCAAGGTCGCGCTGGCCGAACTCGGCCCGCTCGCGCCCGATGATATCGAGGAGGTCTGGCACGGGTTGGAGCCACCCTATGAAGCGCTCTTCGCCTGGGCGCAGGGCAGCGGCGAGCGCCCGCAGAGCCGCGATCCGGTCCCCTTTCGCCCGCCCATGCTTGCCCATCCGCTCGACGAAGACGATCTCGCGGGGTTCGACCCGGCTGATTTTCTGGCGGAGTGGAAATGGGACGGCATTCGCGTGCAGGCGGCGAGCGCGCGCGATCCGGAAGGGCGTATCGTGCGGCGGATATGCTCGCGCACCGGCGAGGACATCTCCCTCGCCTTCCCCGATCTGCTCGAGGCTCTGCCCGACGAGGCGGTGATCGACGGCGAGCTTCTGATCCTGCGCGCGGGGCGCGTGCAGAGCTTCAACGTCCTTCAGCAGCGCCTCAACCGCAAGAGCGTCTCGCGCAAGCTGATGACGGACTTCCCCGCCCATATCCGCGCCTATGATCTTCTCGCACGCGGAGCCGAGGATCTGCGCGCCCTGCCTTTCGCCACGCGTCGCGCCGCTCTGGAGGAGGAGGCCGCAGGCTGGACCAGCGAGCGCCTCTCGCTTTCGCAATGCGTGCCCTTCGATGATTGGGACGCCCTCGCCGCAGCGCGCGCCGATCCCGCGCAGGCCGGTGCGGGAGAGGATGCCGCGGCGGTCGAGGGGCTGATGCTCAAGCGCGCCGACAGCCCCTATCTGCCCGGGCGGCCCAAGGGCCAATGGTACAAATGGAAGCGCGATCCCCATCTCGTCGATGCCGTTCTGATGTATGCGCAGCGCGGCCATGGACGGCGCTCGTCCTATTATTCGGATTTCACCTTCGGCGTCTGGCGCGAGGAGCCGGATGGCCGGCGCATCGTGCCCGTGGGCAAGGCCTATTTCGGCTTCACCGATGCGGAACTCGGCCAGCTCGACCGCTATGTCCGGGCCAATACCCGCGCGCGCTTCGGGCCGGTGAGGGAAGTCGCCCATGGGGCGGATGAGGGCCTCGTGCTCGAAATCGCCTTCGAGGGGCTGCAACGCTCGCCGCGTCACAAATCCGGCATCGCCATGCGCTTCCCGCGCATCCACCGCATCCGCTGGGACAAACCCGCAGCGCAAGCCGATGCGATCGAGGCGCTGTTGACGATCCTGGAGAAAGGCGAGCGCGAGATGCACCCGCTGGGCGATCGGGTATCCTGACGCCTCAGTCCGTACCATCTGTCAGCCGCCACGCAGTTTCCGCACGGGCGGCGAGTTCTCGGATGAATTGCGGGCCGTAACGAAGGCGCCAATAATAACGGTTCCACCACCTCGTATCATCGCGGGTCATCGGAGAATCCACGCGGAAATCGGAATAGGCCGCACCATGGCGGGCCGAGATCTCCGCAGCCTTCACCTTGCATGCCGCTTCTCGAGCCGCGGCACGGCTGCCCGGCCGGGGCTGGGCAGTGATGTGGACGGGCATGAACACCACGAGAATTCTGCTCTCCCCCGCCAGATCCGCGAGAGCTTCGTCCAGCCAGGGCAGGGCGGGAAACCGCCAATCGCGGCGTATGCCGGGTTCTGCCTGATATGGCGGATAAACCGCCTCGATGATTGGTGGTTCGCCGCGCCATAGGGTTTCATGGATCTCGTCCGCGTCCCATAACGCATCATCGGGTGTGAATTCGCCCCAACCATCCGCATCGAAGCGTGCCTTCTCGACGCCGATCAGCAATCCGATCTGACGGATCGCGATTTCGAGTGTCGGCAGATTGACTGTATGCGCGAGCCTGGCAGGACCGGAACCATCCCAAAGCCAAGCCGGCCAATCGCGTTCGGTGACCTTCATCTCATCGGCATCGGCGGCACACCACGTATGGTCGAGCCCTATGATGACCGTATGTGGAGCGCCGTTCTTCGCCGTGAAAGCACGCAACACGTTCAACTGCTCCCACGCCGTCGCACCGTTCATCGCCAGATTGGCGAATCGGCCGCCGAACCTCCGGTCGAGGTCGCGCGGACGCATGAGGCGGCTGATCGAGGTCCCCACAACGAGGCTGTCATGGTCACCGTAGCGGATGACCTGTGGATACATGTAGCGCGCGTTGATATCCATGAGCGGGCGCGGCTTCGAAGGGCTCACCGGCGAAATGCCGTACGGGTCGAGCACGAGCAGCAAACCCGCAACCAGAGCGACGCCGGCGCATAATGTGGCGAGCAGGCCACGGCAGAATCGCCGCCACTCTTCGGCGCTGTTGCGTACCTTCATGGCTCGACCTCAGAACTGAAAATAGATGAATGGCTCAGGGCCGCTCTCCCCTATTGCGATCGCAGCCGAAAGAAGAGCGAGCGCGGTCAGGAAAGCGACGAAAAGGCTGGGCTGCAGGTTTGTCAGTAACCAGCGAGCGCTGAGCTGCGGCACTACCGAAACGACTGCCGCGAATGCGAGCAGGGTCCAGCCTGCGCCTCGATCGAGGCCTCCGAAACCCGTCAGGCCGGCGAACATGACGCCGGCATCCGCAAGTGTCGGAGCGCGAAACAAAACCCACCCGCACAGAACGAAGAGCATGGTGATCGCCCACGCTGCCACGAACGGCATATGCCGGTTCCATCCGGCCCAGGCCCGGCAGGCCAATAGGCCGACACCGTGCGCGAGGCCCCAAAGAATGAAGTTCCAGCCCGCACCATGCCACGCGCCGCAAAGGCCCATGGTCGCGAGAACCGCAAGAACGGTTCGGCGGGACCCCTGCCTGCTGCCGCCGAGGGGAATGTAGACGTAGTCGCGCAGGAAGCGTGACAACGTCATGTGCCAGCGTCGCCAGAATTCCTGGAGGTTTCGCGCGCGATAAGGAATATCGAAATTGAGCGGCAAAACGATGCCCATGATCAGGGCGAGTCCGATCGCCATCTCCGAATAGGCCGCAAAATCGAAGAACAGTTGAAGCGCAAAAGCGAGCGCTCCGCTCCAGGCCGTGCCGAGACCGGGAGGTGCTTCCGGAGAGGCAGCGAGTGCAAAAGCCGTGTCGGCGAACGGTGCGAGGCTGTCGGCAATGAAGACTTTCTTCGCCAGCCCCAGACCGAACAGGACCGACCCGCGTCCGATGCGCTCCTGCACGCCGTCTCTTGCCGGATCCTGCGCGAGTTGTGGGATGAATTCGTCATGCCGAACGATCGGCCCGGCGACGAGCTGGGGAAAGAAGGTGACGTAGAGTACGAAGCGCCGCATGCCGAACAATGGGGCGCGACCGGCGCGTCTATCCACGACGTAGGATATGATCTGGAACGTGTAGAAGCTGATACCGATCGGTAGAATCAGTCCTGACCGCGGCAGCGCCAGATCAAGCGCAGTCTCGATCGATACGACCAAAAAGTCGGCATATTTGAACATGCCGAGGATTGCGAGATTGCCACCGACTCCGAGCGGTATGAGCAGGGGGGAATCGTGCCGCATCCATCGTACGAGCAGCCACGTCGCGAGTGCTTGTCCGAACAAGAGCGGTAGAAATCGTGCATCCCAGAAGCCGTAGAAGACCATCGATGTGGCTATGAGCATCCACTCTCGCGCGAGAGTTCTGTTGCGCAGCGCATAGAACGCCGAAAGGACCACGGGAAGAAAGGTCAGAAGAAAAACCTGAGACTGGAAAAGCACGGCAACCCTCGCAAGAGTCGCGTCTTACCATGCCCGCTGGAATATTCAATATGTCGATATATGAATTTTAAATTGTATTTTCCGGCGTTTCACTTGGCACCCAAGCGGCAGCGACGAGCCCTGGCAGCCTCCGGTTCGTCGACCCGTATGCGGTCCGTTGTCGGGACTAGCCGAACTCCACCAGCATCTCCGGTTCGGGCAGCGTCTCGAAACCGGGGCGGGCGAAGAGATAGCCCTGCTGGAGATTTACGCCGAGATCGGTCAGGGCGAGGCTCTCTCCCGCCGTCTCGACCCCCTCGCCGATCACCGTGATGCCGAGATCCGTGCAGATGCGCATGATGCCGGCGACGATGACGCGCTTGACGCGGGTGCGGTCGATGTCACGCACCAGCGCCATGTCGAGCTTGACGATGTCGGGCTGGAAACGGGCGAGCAGGTTGAGGCCGGAATAGCCGGCGCCGAAATCGTCGATCGCGGTCTTGAACCCCATCTTGCGGTAGCTCTCGACGATCCGCGTGAGATGGCATGCATCGGCCACGGCCTCGCCCTCGGTCAGTTCGAAGATGATCGCGTCGAGGGGGAAATCGACCCGGCTCGCGGTTTCGAGCGTCGTGCGGATGCAGGCTTCCGGGCGATAGACGGCGTTGGGCAGGAAGTTGATCGAGAGGTTCGTGGCCTTTCGCGGCAGGGCGAGCCGTGCGGCGAGTTCGAGGGCACGCACCCGTGCAGCCTGATCGAAGGCGTAGCGATTCGTGTCGTCGACCGTATCGAGAACTGTGCCGGCACCCTCACCGGCGGGGCCACGCACCAGCGCCTCATAGGCGAAGATCCCGCCGCTCGCCTGATCGACGATCGGCTGGAACGCCATCGAGAAAGGGGTTTGGAAGGCTTCGCCGTCGCGGCAGGCGCGGCATATGGCGGCTTTATCGGGCAAGGCGGTGATCCCGTCTGCTTGACGTCGTTGAACGTGCACCATCGCAATGAGAAGTTAACGAAACATGGTCTTTGAAAGCATTCGCGCAGGCGACTTTGTTGCATTGCAATAGAAACGATTCTCACACCAAAGTTGCATTTCGAGCAAAAACGCAGAGAATGCGGAATTGCCCGACAATAACAATTCCATCCGGGGGGAAAATGGCTTTGGATGGCGATACGACCATCATCATAGCGGATGATCATCCGCTGTTTCGTGGCGCCCTGCGACAGGCGCTGGCTATCGCGTTGCCGGATGCGCGGATCCGCGAAACGGGAGATCTCGACGGCCTGATCGAGACGTTGCGGGCCGATGATGCCGTGGATCTCGTCCTGCTCGACCTCGCCATGCCGGGCGCACAGGGCTTCTCCGGCCTGATCTACCTGCGTGCGCAGCATCCCTCGATCCCGGTCGCCATCGTCTCCGCGAGCGAGGATGCGGCGAATGTCCGGCGCGCGATCTCGTTCGGCGCGGCGGGCTTCATCCCCAAATCAGCCGATAGCGGGCGTATCGCCGAGGCCGTCGGGGCGATCCTGCGCGGGGAAACCTGGGTCGATCCCGATCTCGCCGATGCCGGCGCGGACGATGCCACCGACGCGATCGCCCGCCGCCTCGCGAGCCTGACGCCGCAACAGGTGCGCGTCCTGATGATGCTGTCGGAGGGCCTTCTCAACAAGCAGATCGCTTACGAACTCAACGTATCCGAGGCCACCGTCAAGGCGCATGTCTCGGCGATCCTGCAGAAGCTGGGGGTCGATAGCCGGACCCAGGCGGTGATCACCGCAGCGAAAGTCGGGGCCGCACCGGATTCCGCGAGCGCCGCCTGAAGAACGGGGCGCGTGGCGCGACAGCGGCGCATCATTGCGCCATGTCGAGCATCATGGCCGCGAAACGCGCATCGTTGTGCATCTCGATGAGGTCTTCGAGCTCGTGCAGGAGATCGGTCAGCGCAGCCAGCGCATCCTCGTTCACCGGCCATGAAGCGATCAGCTGCGGTGCCAATGCCATGAATTCGCTGTGGCTCAGAGCCTCGATATCCGTTTTTCCGTGCCGCGCCACCATGGCGTCGAAGACCTGCGCGCCGATCCCCAGATCATAGGCATCCTCCCGGGAAATATAACCCGCCGGGGCGACGAGCCGGATCGCGCGGTTCCAGGCGGCGAGGATACATCGCCTCGTATGATCAGACCGTGTCGTCAACAACGCCTTCGGATCGAGCGTTCTCGCCGCCATGCGATCCAGTGCGCGGAAAACCGCGCGGCACACCAGCCCCTTGGGGCGAGACAGGGCGACGGCCAGCTCCTGGGCGTCCAGGACGGCGGGATCGAGATCGAGGAGCTTGCGCAACTTAGCCGCGCTTTCGTGCGTACCAGCGAGAAAACTCGCGAGTTTCTCTGCGGAGCAGCAGCATAGTGCCTCGTCGAGCTGATCGACGGGTATGCCAAAGCATTCCGAAAGGGCCGATGTGAATCCGGTGAAATCGGCATTACGGGTCTGTGTGTCTTCGGTTGTCGTGTTCTTCGGCGACGTATCGGTTTTTGCGTCGAACATGTCTCATCCTCACGATCAATCCAGAGGGGCAATCCGAATGCCCACACAATCGCCGAGGTCAAAGAATGAGTCAAATTAAAATAATATTAATGCATTAAATATTATATTATATTATATATTAATGGTAAATTACTGCCTCACCCACATAATGCGCGCCATCCACGCTATTTCGGCCACCGGTACGGTGCGACCCGGATGGGCGGCGTTCAGGGATCGCAGTTCGATGGTGCGCAGCGTCTGGCGCTCCAGCTCCTTGGCCATGACTTCCCCGTTGTGAAGCCGCACGACCACGCGGTCGCCCCGGCGAATGCTCGCATCCGGTGAGACGATCAGGATGTCGCCATCGCGATAGAGCGGCTCCATCGAATCGCCCGAGACCTCGACGGCGAAAAGTTTGTCGGGGCCAGCATCCGGAAACGCGATTTCCTCCCAACCCGAGCCGGCGGGCATGCCGTCTTCCGTGAACAATCCGCCCGAACCGGCCTGGGCCCAACCCACCAGCGGGACGGACATGGGTGGCGGCGCGGCGGCCGGATCCACGAGATCGACGAAACCGCGCAGGTTGGTACCCGTCGCAGAAAGTATCTTGGCGATCGATTCGCTCGACGGCCAGCGCTCGCGCCCATCCGAACCGACGCGCTTCGACTTGTTGAAGCTCGTCGCGTCGAGGCCGGCGCGGCGGGCGAGCCCGGAGGCAGACAGCCCGTTCTGTTCCGCCAATCGGTCGATGGCCGCCCAGATCTTCGCGTGGGTCAACATGTATTCGCTCCGGCGCTGGAGAAGTATCGCGAGGCGCTTGCGTCATTCGCTATGAATATCACCTCATAATAGGAATTATAGCAGGCAATATGTCGTTGCGCAAACGCTTTCCCCGCGTCGCTATGATGATTTTCCGCATGCCCGGCGTTGAATCCCGGGCCGGAGCGCCGCGATCCGGCGGTGTGCCGCGGCCTGGCCGACTTGCGCGTACCGATGCGCCTGCCTATAACCCTGACCCCGAGCGACGGCCCGCGCAACGGCGATCGGAGACTGGCATGCACCGGCAAGATACCCCCCTCGATCCGCGCGATCCCGGCCTCGTCTGGAAGATCGCGCCGCGTGCCCTCTGGGAGGAAGCCGAGCGGCAGGGCCGGTTCGAGGGCGCCCCCGTCGATCTCGCCGATGGGTTCATCCATTTCTCGACGGGCGCGCAATTGCGCGAGACGGCTGCAAAGCATTACGCCGGGCAGGACGACCTGCTCCTGATCGCGGTGGACGGCGCGGCCCTCGGCGCTGCGCTGAAATACGAACCCTCACGCGGCGGCGACCTGTTTCCGCATCTCTATGCGCCGCTGCCCCTCGATGCGGTTCGAGCGGTCATGCCCCTCGCCCTCGACGCTGCGGGCGATCACGTCTTTCCGGAGGGCATCGCGTGATCGGGGCTCTGTTCTCCCTCGCGCGACCCGCGCTGCACGTGCTCGATCCCGAAACCGCTCACCACGCGTCGATCCGCGCTCTCTCGCTGTTGCCGCCGCGGGCGCCGCAGCCGGATGATCCGCGCCTGAACGTGTCTGCGTTCGGGCTCGACTTCCCCAATCCGGTCGGCCTCGCCGCCGGTTACGACAAGCAATGCGACGTGCCCGACCAGTTGCTCGGCCTCGGTTTCGGCTTCGTCGAATGCGGTGGCGTGACGCCGCTGCCGCAGCCCGGCAATCCGCGCCCGCGGGTTTTCCGCCTGCCGCGCGACGGGGCGGTGATCAACCGGTTCGGGCTCAACAGTGACGGGCTCTCCGCGGTGTCGCAGCGTCTGCACCGTCGGCGCGGGCGTCCGGGCATCGTCGGCGTCAATCTCGGCGCTAACAAGGAAACCAGCGACCGGATCGCCGATTACGTCATGCTGGTGACGCGGCTTTGCGGGCTCGCGCAATTCCTCACCATCAACATCTCCTCGCCCAATACGCCGGGCCTGCGCGACCTCCAGGGCGAGGCCTTTCTCGACGAGCTGCTCGCGCGCTGCGTCGCCGCGCGCGACGAGGCGGATGGGGCGATCGGATATCGCACCGCCCTTCTGATCAAGATCGCCCCCGATCTCGATGAGGCCGCTCTGGACGGGCTCGTCGCAACCGCGCTGGCGCGCGGCGTCGATGGTCTGATCGTCTCCAACACCACCACCGCCCGTCCCGCGGATATGAAGGAGAGCGCCGTCGCGGGCGAGGCCGGCGGGCTTTCGGGCCGCCCGCTCTTCCTGCGCTCGACGCAGGTGCTCGCGCAGACCGCTCTGCGCGTCGAGGGACGGATCCCGCTGATCGGCGTGGGCGGCATCGATTCGGCGAATGCGGCCATCGCCAAGTTCCGCGCCGGGGCGAGCCTCGTCCAACTCTATTCCGCGCTGGTCTATCAGGGTCCAGGCCTCGTTCCCGCGATCAAGGACGGCATCCTCGATCACCTGCGGCAGGCCGGCGCCGCACGTATCGAGGACATCGTCGGCACAGACATGGCCGCCATCGCCGCCGATCCGGCAGCCGCCTTGCAGATGCAGGCGGCCTGAGACGCCCTCGCGAGGCGCCTCGCCGCGCATGCCCGTTTTCGCTCCTGCGCGCCGTTATCCTGCCTGCGCACGCCGCAGCTTGCGCATTCTCCCGTGGCATTGCCGCCGTTTTTCGCACTAGGCTTTCGAAAAACGGGAACGGGAGGGGACGAGATGGCACGAGGCGCGAGCGATATCGCGGGGGGAGCCCTGAAGGATTTCGGCACATTCGACGATATCGTCGTCGGTGCCGGCTCCGCCGGATGCGTGATGGCCAACAGGCTCTCCGCCGATCCGGCGAACAAGGTGCTCGTTCTGGAGGCGGGCGGGCGCGACAACTGGATCTGGTTCCATATCCCGGTCGGCTATCTCTTCGCCATCGGCAATCCACGCGCCGACTGGATGTTTCGTACGCAACCCGTGCCGGGGTTGAACGGGCGCGAACTCGCCTATCCGCGCGGCAAGGTGATCGGCGGCTCATCCGCCATCAACGCCATGATCTATATGCGCGGCCAGGCCGCCGACTATGACAATTGGCGCCAGCTCGGCCTGCCCGGCTGGGGCTGGGACGATGTGCTGCCGTTCTTTCACAAGCATCAGGACCATGTGCGCCCCGATGATCACCATCGTGGCGGCGGCGAGTGGCGGGTCGATGATCCGCGCATGCGCTGGGACATTCTCGACGCCATCGTCGCGGCCTGCGAAGCGGCCGGCATCGCCCGCACGCCCGATTTCAACCGGGGCGACAATGCCGGCGTGGCGTATTTCCAGGTCAATCAGAAGAACGGCCGGCGCTGGAGCGCGGCGCGCGGCTTCCTCAAGCCGGTGCTCAACCGCCCCAATCTCGCGCTCGAGACGGGCGTTCTGGTCGAACGGGTGGTGATCGAGGCGGGGCGCGCCACCGGCGTGATCTTCTCCCGGGGCGGCGAGCGCTTCATCGCGCGCACACGCGGCGAGATCGTGCTCAGTGCCGGTGCGGTGGCGACGCCGAAACTGCTCGAACTCTCCGGGATCGGCGCCGGCGAACGGCTGCGCGCGCTCGATCTGCCGGTCCATGCGAATCTGCCCGGGGTGGGCGAGAACCTGCAGGATCACTTGCAATTGCGCCCGATCTTCCGGGTCGAGAACGTGCGCACGCTCAATACCGAATACGCGCAATGGTGGAAGCGCATCGGCATGGCTGCGGAATACGCGCTGTTGCGGCGTGGACCCCTGACCATGGCCCCCTCCCAGCTCGGCGCCTTCGCCCGCAGCGGGCCGGAATACGAGACTGCGAACCTGCAATTCCACTTCCAGCCGCTCTCCCTCGACAAGTTCGGCGATACGCTCCACCCTTTCGGCGCCTTCACCGCGAGCGTGTGCAACCTGCGCCCGTCGAGCCGAGGGCATATCCACGCCGCGAGCCCCGATCCGCGCGCGGCGCCGCTGATCCAGCCGAATTATCTCGATACCGAGGAAGACAAGCGCGTCGCCGTGGCCGCCATCCGGCTCGCGCGCAGGATCGCGCAACAGGAGCCGCTGGCGAAATACCACCCGCAGGAATTCAAGCCGGGCGAGGAATTTTCTGATGACGCGGCGCTCGCGAAGGTCGCCGGCGATATCGGCACCACGATCTTCCATCCCGTCGGCACGGCCCGAATGGGTGGCGACAATGATGCCGGCGCCGTCCTCGATGCGCGCCTGCGCGTGCGCGGAATCGCGGGTTTGCGCGTCGCCGATGCCTCGGCCATGCCCCGCATCACCTCCGGCAACACCAACTCGCCGACGATGATGATTGCCGAGAAGGCGGCCCAGATGATCCGCGAGGACCGGTAGACGCCCGCGAGCGGTGCTGCACGAAGGCGGATGATCCGTAAAGTGCCGCGCCGCTATGCGCCAGGTCGGGATCGCCTGCCTTGAATATCAAATGATGCAGATGCTTGCTTTGTGCAACCTTTGGCAATAGTTTCGCCGGAAAGGTTGCAGAGGGCGAATATCATGGTCACGCGCGTCGCGACGGTCGCGTTTGAGGGTATCGAGGCGCGCGCGGTCGATGTGCAGGTGCAGATATCGCCCGGCACGGTGGCCTTCACGGTCGTGGGTTTGCCGGACAAGGCCGTCGGCGAATCGCGCGAACGCGTGCGCTCGGCACTGGTCTCCTCCGGCCTCGCCCTGCCGAGCAAGCGCATCACGGTCAATCTGGCACCCGCCGACATGCCCAAGGAGGGCAGCCATTACGATCTGCCGATCGCGCTGGGGGTGATGGCGGCGATCGGCGCCATACCGCTCGACGCGCTCGACGGCTTCACCGTTCTGGGCGAACTCGCCCTCGACGGGTCGCTCACGGCGGTGGCGGGGGTGCTGCCGGCGGCGATGGCCGCCCATGATCGCGGGCATGGTCTGATCTGTCCGGCATCCTGCGGCCCGGAAGCCGCCTGGGCTTCGCCCGATATCGACGTCATCGCCCCACGCAACCTCATCCAGCTCGCCAACCATTTCAAGGGAA
Organism: Salinarimonadaceae bacterium; assembly: GCA_050485405.1. GTDB lineage: Bacteria > Pseudomonadota > Alphaproteobacteria > Rhizobiales > Beijerinckiaceae > Saliniramus. The sequence goes on along the minus strand of JBJHBI010000029.1, from coordinate 16,764 downwards.
CGCAGGTGCTCGGTCGCCCCGAGGCCACCGTCGCCGCCATGGCGGGTACGCTGCCCGATCTGCGCGACATACGCGGACAGGAAAGCGCCAAGCGGGCGCTCGAGATCGCGGCGGCGGGCGGGCACAACCTGCTCATGAACGGCCCGCCCGGCGCGGGCAAATCCATGCTCGCCCAGCGCCTGCCCTCGATCCTGCCGCCCCTGATGCCGCGCGAATTGCTCGAAGTCTCGATGATCCAGTCCGTCGCCGGGCTGATCGCGGAGGGCAAGCTCAGCGACCGGCGTCCGTTTCGCGCGCCGCATCACTCCGCCTCGATGCCATCACTCGTGGGGGGCGGTGCGAGTGCGCGCCCGGGGGAGATCTCGCTCGCCCATAACGGCGTGCTCTTCCTCGACGAATTGCCCGAATTCCAGCCGCAGGTGCTCGACAGCCTGCGCCAGCCGATCGAGACCGGTGAGGTCATGATCGCGCGGGCCAATCACCGCGTCACCTATCCCGCCCGTTTCCAGCTGATCGCGGCGATGAATCCCTGCCGGTGCGGCCAGGCGATGGAGCCGGGCCATGCCTGCCGGCGCGGCCCCAACGAACGCTGCATGGCGCAATACCAGTCGCGCATATCCGGCCCGCTCCTCGATCGCATCGATCTCACGATCGACGTCCCCGCCGTATCGGCTTCGGATCTGCTGCTGCCGCCGGCGCAGGAGGGGTCGCACGACGTCGCGAAGCGGGTCGCAGCCGCACGCATGGCCCAGCGTCGCCGCTATGCCGGCCTCGGGCTCGCGGAGATGACGACGAACGCTTCCTGCCCCGGCTCGCTGCTCGAAGACGTCGCGCGGCCCGATGCGGAAGGGCTGAAGCTCCTGCGGGAGGCATCCGATGCGATGCGCCTCTCCGCCCGCGGCTTCCACCGCATCATGCGCGTGGCCCGCACCCTGGCCGATCTCGACGGCGCGGAGCGGGTCGGGCGCCTTCATATCGCCGAAGGGCTCTCCTATCGCCGCAGCGCGGGGAAGGGCATGGCGGCAGCGACCGGGTGAATGTTGGGGAGCCGACACGAATCAACCGGTTTTCGCCGACTTGTGGGTGAAACGAAGCGTTAATAATAGGTTAACTGTGCAATTTCAGCACAATTTTAAATAGTTATTCTGAAAACTTATTCGATTATCTGTGGCGTTGCCGTAACAAACGCGACGTCAGTCGGAAAGAAACATCCGATTTTCTCTTTCGCCAACTCAAAACTTGCTTGATTTTGCGATGCAATCTTGAGACGTTCGCTTCCGGCTGGGGTGATCGATAATAGCATCGATGATTCGCATCAGACCGGGGCGAGCCGGGCTTGGGGGGCCTGTCCGGAACGCTGGAAATGGAGTGCGCGACGCAAGCCGCCGCGTGCTCGCGAGTAAGCTGTTGCCGAGGCCCGATGATCGCGCGGCGCCTCGCATATGCTGTCCAGACGGAGAACTGACGATGTGGCGGGCCCCTGACGAGGGTCCACCGAGCGGGAAAAGCAGATCATGCAGAAGTACGACATCGACCTGAACAGCTACGATTGCGCATCGAAGCAGCGCACCGAGATCACGCTCACCGCGGATGAACTGCGCGCTTTGTACTTGTTGCGCGAGAATCACGTGCAGGAACTCGCCGAAACCGCGTCGCTGCTCGATGAGGGGCAGCGCCGCCTCGCCGTGCGCATGATGAAAGCCATGGTCGAACATCGCCGCGCGATGTTGTCGTGAACGCTGCGGGCGTCGCGCTTCCGCGCCGCTCTTCCGAACCATCGCCGTGAGTGTGGCGGCTGCGGCAACACGCGCGCCGATATGCGTGCCTGCGCCATTGCACGTCCACCGTCGCCGTCCTACCGTCCCACCCGTCAATTTCGCGAAGCCACCGTGATGCGCGGTGGCGACGCAACGGGTACGGAGAGGCAATCCGCGATGAGCGTTCATCCCACATCGCCGCAATTCAAGGCGAATGCCGGACAGGCGCTGGCCGATGCGCAGCTTCAGCGCGCCATGGGCAACGTCAAGAAGGGGTTCATCGACAAGCGCCGCGCGGCGGCCGATCGCCTGCCCGAATTCGAGGCGATGCGTGATTCCGCCCGCGACATCAAGGACCATACGCTCGCCCATCTCGATCTCTACCTCGAGCGCTACGAAGAGAAGGTCACCGCTTCCGGCGGGCACGTGCACTATGCCCGCGATGCGGCGGAGGCGCGCCGGATCATCCTCGACATCTGCAAGGCGCAGGACGCAAAGACGGTCACCAAGGGCAAGTCGATGATCTCGGAGGAGATCGGCATCAACGCCTATCTCGAAGCAGCGGGGATGGAGCCGGTCGAGACCGATCTCGGCGAATACATCATCCAGCTGCGCAACGAGATGCCCTCCCACATCATCGCCCCGGCGGTGCATCTCAATGCGAGCCAGGTCGAGAGCGATTTCAGGCGCGTCCACAAACACCTCGACAAGGAACGCGACCTGTCGCAGCCGGTGCAGCTGCTCACCGAGGCGCGCGCCGTGCTGCGCGAGCGTTTTCTCGCGGCCGATGTCGGCATCACGGGCGCGAATTTTCTCGTCGCCGAGACCGGCACCTCGATCATCGTGACCAATGAAGGCAATGGCGATCTCACCCAGACGCTGCCCAAGACCCATATCGTGCTGGCGTCGCTCGAGAAGGTCATCCCCACCCTCGACGATGTCGCGCAGCTCCTGCGTGTGCTCGCGCGCTCCGCCACGGGCCAGGATCTGAGCGTCTATACCACCTTCTCCACCGGACCGCGGCGCCCCGGCGATGCGGACGGACCGGAAAATTATCACGTCGTGATCCTCGATAACGGGCGCTCCTCCATGCTCGGCACGAGCTTCCAGGAGATGTTGCGCTGCATCCGCTGCGGCGCCTGCATGAACCATTGCCCGGTCTATCACGCAGTGGGCGGCCATGCTTACGGCTGGGTCTATCCCGGTCCGATGGGCGCGGTGCTGACGCCGTCGCTGATCGGCGTCGACAAGGGCGGGCATCTGCCCAACGCCTCCACCTTCTGCGGGCGTTGCGAGAGCGTGTGCCCGGTGCGTATTCCGTTGCCGAAACTGATGCGGCACTGGCGCGAGCGCGAATTCGAGCGGCATCTGACGCCCGCCACCGTCCGCTCGGGCCTGCGCTTCTGGGGCTATTTCGCCAAGCGCCCGCGGCTCTATCGCTTCACCACCCGCATCGCCATGGGGACGCTCGGCTGGCTCGGGCGTATCAAGGGGCAGCGCAAGGGCCGCTTCTCGCGCCTGCCCTTCGCCGGCGGCTGGACGCAGTACCGCGATTTCCCCGCGCCGCAGGGGGCGACCTTCCAGGAACGCTGGCGCCGCGAGCAGAATGCCGGCAAGAGCAATGCCGGCAAACGCAAGGGAGTGGCATGATGGGCGCGCGTGACGAGGTATTCGGCAATATCCGCCGCTCGCTGGGCGTGCGCGGCGACGAGCGCACCCGCCGTGGCGTGGTCGAGGATCGCCTCGCCCGGTCGCCCAAGGGGCTGATCCCGCAGCGCGGCCAGGTCTCGGGCGAGGCACGGCTCGCGGTCTTCACCGAGCAGGCGGAGAGCGTGCAGGCGAGCGTGGCGCGCGTCGCGGATCGCATGCAGGTGCCCGAAGCGATCGCAGCGTATCTGCGCGATCACAACCTGCCGGCGGAACTGCGCATGGGCTCGGATCCGCGCCTTGTCTCCATGCCATGGGGCGAGACCAGCCTCTCGCTGAAGCAGGGCGTCAGCGACGGCTCCGATCTGAATGCCGTCAGCCATGCCTATGGCGGCATTGCCGAGACGGGTACGCTCGTGATGGTCTCGGGCGCGGACAATCCCTCGACCCTCAATCTCCTGCCCGACAACCACATCGTCGTGGTCGATGCCGCCGAGATCGCGGGCGATTACGAAGCGATGTGGGAGCGCCTGCGCGCGACCTACGGCAAGGGCGTGATGCCGCGCACGGTGAACTACATCACCGGTCCCTCGCGCTCCGGCGATATCGAGCAGACCCTGCTGCTCGGCGCCCACGGCCCGCGCCGCGTCCACATCATCGTGGTGGGGGAAGCTGCGGCCTGAAGCCGTTGATCTCCGGTGCCCTCGGCATGATTGCGCCCGCAGGAACCGCGCGTTCCGGCGGGTCGGATCAACCGGGATGACAGGCGCTTCGAGCATTGAAGGCCGAGCCCGGCCATGCCGACGCCGCCGGATCGGGGGCCGGGAAAAACCGGAGGTCAGTCGAAAGCGCCGCACAACCAGCGGGGGAATTATGGGTGTAGAGTATCCCGTACATTTTCCATTAATTTTTATTCTCTAACACTTATTCTCGATCCTATCCTTCTCACTTTCCCCAAAGTCGGGGAATCCGTCTCTCCTGCAGGCCTCCACGCGCTCATTCTGGATCGTCGGCAATGCATTTGCCGGCAAACCCATTCGCACGTTTCGACAGGTCTGAACAATTAACCGAAAAACGAAGCAAAAGGCGTTCGAATGAACTGGCTGAGCGACAAGCGGGCGACAGAAATTGTTGCAGCAACTGAACAATCACAGGCTGTGATCGAATTCAATGCCGACGGGACAATCATTCGAGCTAACGAGAACTTTCTCGATCTGACGGGTTATTCCCTCGATGAAATCAAGGGTCAGCATCATTGCATGTTCGTCGCCGTCGAGGAGCGAGACGGTGATGCATACGGAGATTTCTGGGAGAAACTCCGCTCCGGACGGTTTCAGCAGGGACAATTCAAGCGCATCGGCAAGGATGGCGGCGAATTCTGGCTACAGGCCACCTATAACCCGATCCTGAACCGACGAGGCAAGGTCGTGAGGGTCGTCAAGCTCGCCACGGATATCACAGGCGAAAAGATGCGGGTCGCGGAGCTCGCCGGCCAGATGGATGCGATTCATCGCTCGCAGGCCGTCATTGCGTTCGATCTGACCGGAAAGATCCTGACGGCGAATGCAAATTTCCTCAATGCCGTGGGCTATCGGCTCGACGAGATCGTGGGGCGCCACCACCGGATGTTCGTGGCCGATGACGAACGCGATGGTGGCGATTACCGGGAATTCTGGAACGCGCTCGGGCGCGGCGAATTCAAGGCGGGGCAGTTCCGGCGCCTGGGGAAGGGCGGAAGCGAAGTCTGGATCCAGGCGACCTATAATCCGATCCTCGACCTCAACGGAAAGCCGATCAAGGTCGTGAAATTCGCGTCGGACATCACCGACATGATCAAGGAGCAGATACGCCGGCGCGAAGTCCAGTCGCGCATGGATCTGGAGCTACAGGCCATCGGCGACGAGGTCAGAAGCACCACGCGGCAAGCATCCGAGGCTGCCGCAGCATCCGGACAGGCAAGCGGCAATGTCGAGGCGATGGTCTCCGGTTCGGAGGAACTCGCCGCTTCCGTGCGCGAGATCACGCGACAGGTGACGCATTCCCTCGAGATCTCCGAAAACGCGGTCGATCAGGCGAATCGGACAAACGACATCGTCGCCGGCCTCTCCACCGCGACCCAACGCATCGGCGATGTCGTGCAACTGATCAACAACGTCGCGGAGCAAACCAACCTCCTCGCGCTCAACGCGACGATCGAGGCTGCGCGCGCGGGCGATGCCGGAAAAGGCTTCGCCGTCGTCGCCAGCGAGGTCAAGAGCCTGGCCAACCAGACGGCGAAGGCGACGGAAGAGATCGCGCAGCAGATCGCCGCCGTTCAGGAGACGAGCGATTCCGCGGTGGACGCGATTCGCGATATCACCTCGACGATCTCCAGGATCAACGAGATCGCTTCCGCGATCGCCTCCGCCGTCGAGGAGCAGAGTGCCGTCACGGTGGAGATGTCGTCCAACATGCGTGTCGCCGCCGACGGGGTCGTCATCGTCTCATCGGCGCTCGGCGTCATCGCGCATTCGACGAACAGCATCGACAAGGCGGCGTCGCAGGTTCGCGAGGCTTCGGCATCGATTGCGTGAACCGTCGGTCCCAGGCCTCTCTCGGGTCGCCCGCACGATGTCCTGAACCGGGAGCCTCCCCGTACGCGCGGATGAAAAGCGCTTTGCGCGCCGCATCCTCTTCCCCATTGCGGCCACACGGGTTATGAGGCACCCACGCTCGGGGGGCGCGCGCCGTCCCTCGCCCCGTTTTCAACTGTGCATTCACGAGGGAAGAGATGGCGAAAATCAAAGTCGCAAATCCCGTCGTCGAGCTCGACGGCGACGAGATGACCCGGATCATCTGGGACTTCATCAAGCAGAAGCTGATCCACCCCTATCTGGACATCGATCTGAAATATTACGATCTCTCCGTCGAGAGCCGCGACGCCACCGACGATCAGATCACGATCGATGCCGCCAATGCGATCAAGCAATACGGCGTGGGCGTGAAATGCGCCACCATCACCCCCGATGAAGCACGCGTCGAGGAATTCGGCCTCAAGCAGATGTGGCGTTCGCCCAACGGCACGATCCGCAACATCCTCGGCGGGGTGATCTTCCGCGAGCCGATCATCTGCAAGAACGTGCCGCGCCTCGTGCCGGGCTGGACCCAGCCGATCATCGTCGGCCGCCACGCCTATGGCGACCAGTACCGCGCCACCGATTTCAAGGTTCCCGGCCCCGGCCGCATGACCGTGAAGTTCGAAGGTGACGACGGCACCGTCATCGAGAAGGAAGTCTTCCAGTTCCCCGGCGCCGGTATCGCCCTGTCGATGTACAATCTCGACGAGTCGATCCGCGACTTCGCCCGCGCCTCGATGAATTACGGCCTCGCGCGCAAGTACCCGGTCTATCTGTCGACCAAGAACACCATCCTCAAGGCCTATGACGGGCGCTTCAAGGATCTGTTCCAAGAGGTCTACGAGGCCGAGTTCGCCGACAAGTTCAAGGCCGCCGGCATCACCTACGAGCACCGCCTGATCGACGACATGGTCGCGGCCGCGCTCAAATGGTCGGGCGGCTATGTCTGGGCCTGCAAGAACTACGATGGTGACGTGCAGTCCGACACGGTCGCGCAGGGCTTCGGCTCGCTCGGCCTGATGACCTCGGTGCTGATGACGCCGGACGGCCAGACCGTCGAGGCGGAAGCAGCCCACGGCACGGTGACGCGCCATTACCGCGAGCACCAGAAGGGCAAGGAGACCTCGACGAATTCGATCGCCTCGATCTTCGCCTGGTCGCGTGGCCTCGCCCATCGCGCCAAGCTCGACGACAATGCCGAGCTGGCCAAATTCGCTGCGACGCTGGAAAAGGTCTGCATCGACACGGTCGAATCCGGTCACATGACCAAGGATCTCGCCCTTCTCGTCGGCCCCGACCAGCCCTGGCTCTCGACCACCGGCTTCCTCGACAAGATCGACGAGAACCTCTCCAAGGCCATGGCTGCGGGTTGATCCGCCGCACCGGTCCCTGATCGAGACACGCCGCAGCATCCACCCGGGTGCTGCGGCGTTTGCGTTTTCGCCGTGCCGACACGGCAAGGCCGCGCGGGCAAAACCGCCTCTGCAAAGGCGGGGGATCGCGATGTAGCATGGCGGGGCTCAGCGCAAGGAGAAAGCCCATGCCCGCCATCGCCCTCATCGAGAGCTACCAGGACGAACTCACCGCGATCCGCCGCGACCTGCACGCGCATCCCGAGATCGGCTTCGAGGAGACGCGTACGGCGGGGATCGTGGCCGAGAAACTGCGCGAATGGGGTGTCGACGAGGTGCATGAGGGCATTGCCGGGACCGGTATCGTCGCCATCATCCACGGCAAGCAGCCCGGCGAGCGCCGCATCGGGCTGCGCGCCGACATGGACGCCTTGCCGATCACCGAGACCACCAATCTGCCCTATGCCTCGCGCAATCCCGGCAAGATGCATGCCTGTGGGCATGACGGCCATACCACGATCCTGCTCGGCACCGCGCGTTATCTCGCCGCGACGCGCAATTTCGCCGGCACCGCGGTGCTGATCTTCCAGCCGGCGGAGGAGGGGCTCGGCGGTGCGCGCCGGATGATCGCGGAGGGGCTTTTCGAGCGCTTCCCCTGCGACGAACTCTACGGGCTGCACAACGACCCCAATACCCCGCCGGGGCGCATCCTCGGCAAGCCCGGCGCGGCGATGGCCGGGGCGAGCTTCTTCGACATCATCATCGAGGGCACCGGCAGTCACGCCGCCATGCCGCATCAGTCGCGCGATCCGATCGTGATCGCGACGCAGCTCGTGCAGCAATTGCAGACCATCGTCTCGCGCAACACCCCGCCCCTGCGCCCCGCCGTGCTCTCGGTCACGCAGATCCATGCGGGAGCGGCCTATAACGTGGTGCCCGATTCCGCCACGCTCTCCGGCACGATCCGTTATTTCGACGATGCCGTGGTGGCCATGATCGAGGAGCGCATGCGCGCGGTCTGCGCGGGGATCGCGACGGGGTTCGGTGTCGAGGTGCGCGTCGATATCCGCAACGTCTTCGACGTCCTGATGAACGATCCCGAACTGACCGACGCCTATCTCGCCGCCGCCGCAGACGTGGTCGGCGCGGAGAATGCGGTGACGACCGAGGATGCCGCGACGGGCTCGGAAGATTTCGCCGACATGCTCAAGACCATTCCCGGCTCCTATCTGCGCGTCGGCCATGCCGGCGACGTGCCCCTGCACAATCCGGGTTTCGTCCTCGATGACGGCATCCTGCCGGTCGGTGCCTCGCTCATGGCGCGGATCATCGAACGGCGGATGCCGGTGTGAACCGGCATCCCTGATCAGCGCCCGTTCGCCTTTCGCCAGGCGGCGAAATCTTCCCGCGCCTGCGGGTCGGTGGCGGGGTAGAGGCCCAGGATCGAGCGGCCCGCGCGGACCTGCTCGGTGACGAAATCCTCGAACGCCGTCATCGCCACCGCCTCGTCGGCGATCTCGTCGGCGATGCCGGCCGGGATCACCACGACGCCCTCGCGATCACCCACGACGATGTCACCGGGAAAGACCGGGACATCGCCACAGCCGATCGGAACGTTGATGTCGATCGCCTGGTGCAGGGTGAGATTGGTGGGGGCGGAAGGGCGGTTGTGATAGGCGGGCATCGCCATGCCGGCGATTTCTGGCGCATCGCGCAGCCCGCCATCGGTGACGATCCCGGCCACGCCGCGCACCATCAGACGCGTCACGAGGATGGAGCCGGCCGAGGCCGCGCGGGCATCCTTGCGGCTGTCGATCACGAAGACGCTGCCCGCGGGACATTCCTCCACCGCCTTGCGCTGGGGATGGGCGCGATCCTCGAACACGCTGATCGGATTGAGATCCTCGCGCGCGGGCATGTAGCGCAGGGTGAAGGCCGGGCCGACCATGTTCGGCCCCTCGCGGTTGGGCGCGAGCGGGTGCACGTCCTGGATGAACTGGTTGCGCAGGCCGCGCTTGTAGAGCGCGGTGCACAGGGTCGCGGTGCTGACATGCGACAGCTTCTCGCGGGTCGTCTCGTTGAGGCTCATCGTCTTCCTCTCCCGTTGTTCGGATGCCGTTGCGGGCGGCTCGTCTGTTCAATCGAAACGCAGGCCCCATTGGGCGATCATGGCTTCGAGACGCGCGCGCTGATGATCGGTCAAGGGCCAGGCCGAAGGCGGGCGGGTGGGGCCGCAATCATGGCCGAGCACCTGCAGCGCGGCCTTCACGCCGGTGACGTTGGTGCCGTTCATCTCCTCGGCGCGGATCGCCTCGAATTCGGCCATGCCGTCGATCAGTTCCATGGCGCGCGGGTAATCGCCGGCGGCGAGCGCAGCATGAATGGCGACGGAACGCTCGGGCCAGACATTGATCAGCCCCGAGGTGAAACCGCGTGCACCCACCGCATAGAGCGGCGGCGCCCAGACCTCGGCCAGACCGCCGACCCAGACGATCTGCGGATCGCAGGCGCGCATCGCTTCGGCGAGGCGCAGCGGCGCCGGCGTCGCCCATTTCACACCCATCACGCCTGGAATGGCGCAGAGCTGCGCGATTGCCGCATTGCCGATCCCGTCATTGCGCAGATAGAGCATCAGCGGCAGGCCCTCGGCTGCCTCCGCCACCGCCTCGACATAGGCGACGACGCCGCGCGGGGCGACGAAAGGATCGGGCGGCTGATGCACCATGATCGCTTCCGCACCCGCCGCCCGCGAGGCCTTCGCGAGGCGCTGCGCATCCTTGACGGAGCGTCCGACGCCGCCGATCAGCGGCACGCGGCCCGCCACATGCTCGGCTGCCGCATGCACCATGCGTTCGGCTTCCTCGATGGTGAGGCCGTAGAATTCGCCCGTATTGCCGTTGGCCACGAGGATATGCACCCCGGCATTCACCGCGCGATCGACGATCGGCGCGAGACGCTGCGGCGCGAGCGCGTCATCCGCATCGAATGGTGTGACCAGAATGCCCGAGATGCCCGTCAGTGCCTGGCGCAGCCGCGCGTGATCCATGATTGTCGTCCTCCCCGTCGACCGACCGTCACGGGCCGGTTCTCTCGCATAGTGCCGTCGGGGAAGACCCTAACACCGGCATGCAGTCGAGGAGTTACGCAATCCTTCACACCCGGATGGCGCGAAAAAAGCTACAGCCGGATCTCTTCGTTGAAGATTTCGGCTGCGATCGGGGCGTCGAAATGCACGCCGATCGCCTCGTCGGTGGCGCGCACGACCCGCGCGGGCGTGCTGCCCACGGTGATCGCGGTTCCGGAATCGAGGGGGCGCGATACCGCGAGACCGGCGCCCGTGCGCGAGAGATCGAGAACACGGGCCTTCAGGCGCGTTCCATCGGCCAGGGTGACGAACACGCTGCGCTTCGAGGGCACCAGCCGCTCGGTCGCGCGTTCCTCGCCGAAGCCGAGCGCATCGCGGTTGGCGAGCCAGGTGAGCTGGTCGGCCAGATGCAGCCGCTGGCGGCGCGAAGTGATCATCGACATGGCGAAGCCGCCCGGCACGTAGCGCACGATCTCGCCTTCGAGCCGCCCCAGCAGTTCCAGATGGCAGACCACCCGCTCGCCGATCGCCCCGGTGACCGGTGCCGCGAGCGTCAGGTTGCCGGGGGAAATCGACATGCTGCGGCAGGGATGATCCTTGCGGTCCGCCAGCATGTAGGTGCCGGGAAGCGACACGGTGACGCGCGCGTAGCGCCGCCGCTCGGCTCCGGGATCGGGCGAACCGTTGTGCTGGATTGCGGCTTGATCGGCGCTCATCTGCAAGCTCCCGTGACTGGTCACGCAGGCTGCAAGGTTAAGCGTTTCTTCCTTTCAGGAAGTTTAAAGCATGTTCGCAACACTGCGCGCAGGCGATGCCTTCCCCCGGCGCAGTCGGCGTTTCGATGGCCCGGCGCTGTGCAGCGCGGCCTTTTCGCCCTAGCTTGTGGCCTATCGATCAATCACGTGGGTGCGGCATGCAGGGTGAGGAAGGCAATACGGACGGCACGCGGAATGCGCGGGATACCGGGCGGATCGCCCATCTGCCCTGGCTGAGCCTGCTCTTTCCCGCCGATGCCGGCTGGCTGCGCATGTCGGTGCAGAGTTTTCTCGCCAGCCTGATCGGCCTCGGCCTCGCGACGGGCATCTACATTCTCACCTATCCGGCTCTCCGCGTCGGGCTGATGGACGATCCGATGCTGCTCGAAGCCTTCACGCGGCAGATCATCGCGAGCGGGCTCCTGATCGTCTTCGTGATCAACGTGATCGGCTTCGCCAATTACCGTGCCTTCGCCGCGCGGGGGCTGGAGGGGCGCGGCACCGCCGCGGTTCTGGGGGCGGATCTGTTCACGCGCGGGCTGCTCTTTTTCGGCATGCACGTGATCAGCTATTATCTCGCGGCGGAATATTACGGCTCCTTCGGCGGGAATACCCTGCTCGCCCTGCAGGTGGTCGCCCCGACGCTTGCCGCAGCCGCCTGGATGGGCAATCTCTCCGGGGTCTATCTCTGGGCCACCGCGATGAGCGCCCTGCCCTTCTTCATGGTAGTGCTGGCGCAGGGGACGCGCGGGGGCGGACGCCTCGACGCCGTGATCCGCGCGGCGCTGAACCGGCTCGGTCGTGCCCCCGAGGCGCAGGCGCGCCCCGGCTGGCCGCATCTTCTTCTCGCGCTCGCGGTCTTCGTCGCCTTCGCCTTCGCCCTGTCGATCTTTGCCGCCCTCTTGGCACTGATCATCCCGGTGAGCCGCTGAGGAGTGGGGCGACACGTTTGGACATCAGTCCGTTTGGACATCGGCCCGCTTCGGCGGTAGTTTCCTCTCCACGCGGCGGCAGGGGAGCGTCCAGGTGTTCGGTTTCGGTGATGAGGCGGGCGCGGTGACCATCGCCACGCGGGTGATCGACTATCTCGGCGTCGCGGCCTTCGCCGCGTCGGGCGCGCTGGTCGCCTCGCGCAAGCAGATGGACATCGTCGGCTTCACCCTGCTCGCCGTGGTGACCGGGATCGGCGGCGGGACCCTGCGCGATCTGCTGCTCGGGCTGCCGGTCTTCTGGCTGGAGCGCCCGGTCTATCTCGTCATCTGCGCCGTGATCGCGGCGGCGGCGTTCTTCACCGCCCATCTGCCTGCATCGCGCTACAAGATGCTGCTCTGGTGCGACGCCGCCGGGCTCGCGTTGTTTGCCGTGGTCGGCGCCGAGACGGCGCTCATCGCCGGGGCGAGCCCGCTCGTGGCGCTCCTGATGGGCGTGATCACGGCGACCTTCGGCGGCGTCATCCGCGATGTGCTCGGTGCGGAGGAGCCGGTGATCCTCAGCCGTGAGATCTATGCGACGGCGGCGCTCGCGGGAGCTGGCACATTCGTCCTGATCGATGCCCTCGACGCGGCGCTCGGCCTCGCCCGCGACGGGGCGCTCGTCATCGCCCTCGTCGTGGGATTCGGCATACGCGGTTTCGCCATCGCCCGCGGCTGGAGCCTGCCGCGCTACCGCCCGCGCCCGGGGCGCGATCCCGCCGATATTCCATGATTCCCCCTTCATGCGGTGAGCGGATCGGCCTAGTCTGTTCGGTAATGCCCGTCGCAACAGCAGAAAGCTAAGGATGAACCCCGCTTCGCCCCACCGATCCGCTTCGACGCAATCCGCCACCCTGCATGAGCCGCAATATGCGCTGCATGTGGAGGATCTCACCGTCGCCTATACCGATGCGCCGGTTTTGTGGGACATCGATATCGACATTCCCCCCGGCGTGATGGCGGCGATCGTGGGGCCGAACGGCTCGGGCAAATCCACGCTGATCAAGACCTGTCTCGGCCTCGTCAGGCCGGTGGCCGGGCATGTTCGCTTCTTCGGCCTGCCGCATCGTGCCGTGCGTCGGCGCATCGGCTATGTGCCCCAGCGCTCCAGCGTCGACTGGGATTTCCCCACCGATGCGCGCGACGTGGTGACGATGGGGCTCTATGGCGGGCTCGGCTGGTTTCGGCGCCCCGGCGCGGCGGAGCGCGAGCGCGCCATGGCGGCGCTGGAGCAGGTCGGCATGCAGGATTACGCCGGTCGCCAGATCGCCGAGCTCTCCGGCGGCCAGCAGCAGCGCGTCTTCATCGCCCGCGCGCTCGCCCAGGATGCCGATCTCTATTTCCTCGACGAGCCCATGGCCGGGGTCGACGCCACCACCGAGCGGGTGATCGTCGAGGTGCTGCACGGGCTGCGCGACGCCGGCAAGACGGTCGTCGTGGTGCATCACGATCTCCAGACCGTGGCGCGCTATTTCGACTGGATGGTCATGCTCAATACCCGCGTCGTGGCGCAGGGGCGCGTCGGCGAGGTCTATACGGCGGATAACCTGCGCGCAGCCTATGGCGGCCAGATCGCGCTGATCGAAACGGGCGGGTGAACCGGGCAAAGCGCGCAGATGGAGGCGGAAACCGCTCACGCGCCGCATTCTTGCGCGGGGGCAGGCGCGGACATAGGCTCGCGCCGCCATCAAACGCCCGAAAGCGCCCCTATGACCACGAACCGCCCCGCAATCGACGAAACCCTGCTCGCAGCCCTCACGCAGAAGCTCGGCGCCGACCGGCTGCGGCTGGGCGACGACATTCCGCAGAGCCATGCGGCGGATGCGGCGGGCATGCCCCCCTGCCGCCCGGGCCTGCTCGTCCTGCCGCGCACGACGCAGGAGGTCTCGCAAACGCTCGCTCTCTGTCACGCTCATGGCGCGCGGGTCGTCGTGCAGGGCGGGATGACCGGGCTCGCCGGCGGGGCGCATCCGCAGGAGGGCGAGATCGCGCTATCGCTCGAGCGGATGCGCGGCATCGAGGAGGTCGATACGCTGTCCGGCACGCTCACGGCGCTCGCGGGCACGACCCTGCAGGAGATCCAGGAAGCGGCGCAGGCGCAGGGATTCTTCTGCGGCATCGATCTCGGTGCGCGCGGCTCCTGCACGATCGGCGGCAATATCGCCACCAATGCCGGCGGTAATCAGGTCCTGCGCTACGGCATGGCGCGGCGCAACGTGCTCGGGCTCGAAGTCGTGCTCGCCGACGGCACCGTGCTGACGAGCCTCAACAAAATGCTCAAGAACAATGCCGGCTACGACTGGACGCAGCTCTTCATCGGCTCTGAGGGCACGCTCGGCATCGTCACGCGGGTGGTGCTCGGCCTGCATCCGGCGCCGCGCGGGGTGCGCTCGGCCCTGCTCGCCTTCTCGCGCTTCGAGGACGTGCTCACCGTGTTGCGCCGTTTCGACGCCGCCCTGCCCGGGCGGATGATCGTCTTCGAGGCGATGTGGCGCGAATATCTCGACACGGCGGTCGGCCCGGGCGGCCTCACGGTGCCGTTCGAGACGATGCCGGAGGTCGCCATCCTCATCGAAGCCGCCATGGGTGACGAAGCGAGCGGCGACGGTGGCGATCCCTTCACCGATACGCTCGCGGGTTTTCTCGAGGAAGGGCTCATCGACGATGCCCTGATCGCGCAATCGGAAGCCGACCGGGCGCGGTTCTGGAGCTATCGCGAGGCGGTCTACGAGTTCCGCCGCATCATCGACGCGGGCACGAATTTCGACGTTTCCATCCCCATCGCCCGGCTGGACGAGGCGGTGGCGCTGCTGCGCCAGGGCGCGCGCGTCTTCGGCGACGAGACGCGGCTCCTCGTCTTCGGCCATGTCGCCGACAGCAACATCCACGTCTCGGTGAGCCATCCCCGCCATGACGCGCAGATGAGCAAGGCCATACAGACCATGGTCTACGACATCGTCGCCGCCCTGTCCGGCTCGGTCTCGGCGGAGCACGGGATCGGCATGCTCAAGCGCGATTATCTGCACAAGTCGCGCAGCGGGGCGGAAATCGCGCTGATGCAGCGGATCAGGCAGGCGCTCGATCCGCAGGGCGTGCTCAACCGGGGCCGCGTCCTGCCCGGATGAGTGCACGGCTCGCGAGGCCCCTCACCCGCGCGCGGGATAGTTGGGGCTCTCGCGGGTGATCGTCACGTCGTGGACATGGCTCTCGCGCAGGCCGGCATTGGTGATGCGCACGAATTCCGCCTTCTCGCGGAATTCCGGCAGCGTCGCGGCACCGACATAGCCCATCGCCGCACGCAGGCCGCCGGTGAGCTGATGGAGCACCGCGCCGACGGGGCCTTTGTAAGGGACCTGCCCCTCGATGCCTTCGGGCACGAGCTTCATCTGGTCCTTGATGTCCTGCTGGAAATAGCGGTCGGCGGAACCTCGGGCCATCGCGCCGACGGATCCCATACCGCGATAGCTTTTGTAGGAGCGGCCCTGATAGAGGAACACCTCGCCCGGTGCCTCGTCGGTGCCCGCGAGCAGCGATCCGACCATGGCGCAGGAAGCACCGGCGGCGAGCGCCTTGGCGAGATCGCCGGAATATTTGATCCCGCCATCGGCGATCACCGGGGTGTCACTCGCGAGTGCCGCTTCCGCAGCATCCATCACGGCGGTGAGCTGCGGTACGCCGACACCGGCGACGATCCGGGTGGTGCAGATCGATCCCGGGCCGATACCGACCTTGACCGCATCCGCACCCGCATCGATCAGCGCCTTCGTGCCGTCGCGGGTCGCCACGTTGCCCGCGATCACCTGCACGGCATTCGAGAGCTTCTTCACCCGGCTCACCGCTTCGAGCACTTTGGCGGAATGGCCGTGGGCGGTATCGACCACGATGACGTCGCAGCCGGCATCGATGAGCATCTGCGAGCGCTCGTAGCCCGCCTCGCCCGTGGTGGTGGCGGCGGCCACGATGAGGCGGCCCTGTACGTCCTTGGCGGCAAAGGGGTGGGCGACCTGCTTTTCCATGTCCTTGACGGTGATCAGCCCGATGCAGCGGAAATGATCATCGACGACGAGCAGTTTCTCGATGCGCCATTGATGCAGGAGCCGGCGTGCCTCTTCCTGGCCCACGCCCTCGCGCACGGTGATGAGGCGATCCTTGGTCATCAGCTCCGAGACGGGCTGGGCCGGATTGTCGGCGAAGCGCACGTCGCGGTTCGTGAGAATGCCGACCAGTTTGCCCTTCTGGCCCGCCGCGCCGCGCTCGACCACCGGAATGCCGGAAATGCCGTTGCGTTTCATCAGTTCGAGGGCGTCAGCGAGGGTCTCGTCGGGGAAGATGGTGATCGGGTCCATCACCATGCCGCTCTCGTATTTCTTGACGAGCTTGACCTGCTGGGCCTGTACCGGCGCTTCGAGATTGCGGTGGATCACGCCGATCCCGCCCATCTGCGCCATGGCGATGGCCATGCGCGCCTCGGTCACCGTATCCATGGCGGAGGCCGCGATCGGCATGTTGAGGGAGAGTTGACGGGTCAGGCGCGTGCGCACGTCCACATCGGACGGCATCACCTCCGACGCGCCCGGACGCA
>JBJHBI010000028.1:0-49685 GCA_050485405.1 Salinarimonadaceae bacterium | reverse complement strand
GTCCTGCCGCTGGTCGCGTCCGGCCTCGCCGACAAGCTCGGCCTCGGCGCACCTGAAATCGCGCTCGCCTGCGCCTCGCATTCCGGCGAGCCGGCGCATGTGACGACGGCCCAGGGGATGCTCGCGCGGGTCGGACGCGACGAAGGCTGCCTCGAATGCGGCGCGCATTGGCCGATCGACCAGGATGCGATGCGGGCGCTGGCCCGGCGCGGCGACGCCCCGCATACGGGGCACAACAACTGCTCTGGCAAGCATGCCGGCTTCGTCTGCCTCGCCTGCGCGCAGGGCGATGATCCTGCCGGTTATATCGGCGTCGATCACCCGGTGCAGCAGCAGGTGCGCGATGCGCTGGTGCGCATGACCGTTGCGCCGCACGAGCCGCAAAATCGTGGCATCGACGGTTGTTCGATCCCCACCTATGCGATTGCGCTGGAAGCACTCGCCCGCGCTTTCGCGCGCTTCGGCAGCGGGCAGGGAATGCCCGACGATTACGCCGCGGCTGCACGAACGATCCGCAGCGCCGTGGCCCAGGCTCCGTTCATGGTGGCGGGGACGGGGCGTTTCGACACGCGTGTGATGGAAAAGTTCGGCGATCGCGTCTTCATGAAGACGGGCGCGGAGGGCGTCTATTGCGCGAGCCTGCCCGAACGCGGCCTCGGCATCGCGCTCAAATGCGCCGATGGCGCGACGCGGGCTTCGGAGGCGATCATGGCACGGATTCTCGCGGCTCTGCTCGCCCGGGACGACGTCGAGCGCGCCTTCCTCGAAGGGCTCGCTCATGCGCCGCTCGTCAACTGGAACGCGATGACCGTCGGTGCGCTTCGCCCGACGGATACGCTCGATACCGCGCTCGCGCGCGTCGCGGCGGGCTGAGCGGCGTTTCGTCAGGAAACCTTGCTGCGCACCTTGAGGAAGCGCATGGCGCGCTCCGACAATTCGGCGGTGAGACCTTCATAGCTCGCGAGATCGCGTTCGATCTGCTTGGCCGGAATGCCCAGCCGCGAGGCGCGCATCTCCAGAACGCTGCGGAAACCGGCCGCACTCAGCCCCATGGCCTTGCAGGCGACGGCGATGCCGCTCGCTTCCTTCTGCAGGAGCGCGCGCAGGGCCTGTGTGTTGGGGATGTCGCTGAAGGTGCTGAGCACCTGGGCGAGGTCGAAGGCGCGGTCGTCGCCGCAAAGCGAGGTCACCACCTCGTCGATCGTGCGCTTGCCGTCCTTGAGATCGGCGATCAGCAGACGCACTTCCAGACGGCGTTCGCGCGCCTTGCGGGCGAAGTGCTTGTTCTTGCTCGCATCGATGACCTCGGTCTCGATATCGGGGGCAGGCGCGAGGCTCATCTTGGCCGCGATCTGGAGAACGCGTCGGGCCTGGGTCGCCGGCAGGTCGTCGGAGCGTTCGGCGAGGTTGCGCGCGATCTGCGTGTCGCCGTCGCCGCGCGTGATCAGGGTGTCGAGACCCCGGTCGGAGAAGGTCGCGCCCTCGTTGCCGGAGACGGTGCGCAGAACTTTGCGATCGCCGCGCTCGACGAGAACGTCCGTGACCGTTTCCGACAGGCTCGCGCGCTCGGCGATGGCGGCGAGGTGGGCCTGCGAATGCGTCACCGCGATCGCCGCGAGATCATCGTCGCTGAGAACGGGCGACAACCGCAGGACGAGCTGCGCCACCGCGGCCTCGTCGTCGGTCGCGAGACGTTTCGCGATCGGATTGGGCAGTTGCGGTTCGGCCGCGACCCGCTCGGCATAGGCCGCGCGATCATCCGAGTCCATCGCGTCGAGAGAGCGCTTGGCAATCTCGGTGTAATGCTCGTTTGCGGCTTCGCTGGTCTCGCCGTCATGCAGAAACAGGTCTGTGACGGCGTTGAGAAGCGTGCGACGTCCTTCCGACGAAGCATCAGCGGACATTTCCGACAGGCGTTCGAGCATGATGGCCTCAAATTCGTTGACCCGAATACACCTGCCACGAATTGTTTCACGCCCGGTTAATCCGTGGCGTCGAACCTGATCTGGTGATGACTTGATGGAACGAAATTCGGCTTAATATCCGCGCGATAGAAGTAAATAAACGCAATCATTTATTGCTGCGACGAGTTCCTGCGCGGAAGGTCGCCGCGCGCGGCCTTCGGGATCGTCTGCGCGCGCCCGGCGTCGTGATGCGTCGCGCGGGAACGGGATATGCACGAAGGCTACCCGTGCCTGACGTGCGGGGCCGCAGGCGCGAAGCGCGGTAAAGTAAGCGGCGTTGCACAGATAGCGACCGGCATCGCGCGAGATTTTGGCGCGCAACCCCCTTCGGCGCATGGCGCGGACCATCGCCGCGATCGGGGCCCGGCTGCGGCGGATCGCTTGCGGATCGTCGCGGTCGAGCCGCAGGCTCGCATCACCCAGACGCCCGCCCGCATCCGGAAACAGCCGCGAGACCCGGTTGCGGGCCTGGCGCTCCGGCGTGATCGCATCGCGTCTCGGTGCGACGCCGAGCAACATTACCGCGTCAGGATCGCATTCGCGCAGAGCAGGCAGGAGTTGCGCGTCGAGCGCACTGTAGCGCGTGTCGAGAATGCGCAAATCGACCTGCCAGCCGAGAAGCCGCCAGCGCGGATTGGCGGCGACTGCACGCGCGATGCGCTCGGAAGGGTTGCGCGGTACGCGGGGGAAGGGGCCGAAGCCGGTGATCAGGAGACGGGGCATCGCGGCGCTCACAATCGCAGGATACCGGCGATCTCGTCGGCGGCGCTGGTCGGCGGCAGCGCGCCATCGCGCACCTGCTTTTCGAGAGCGCGAATCCGCGCGCGCAGATCGGCGTCTCCGTGCAGCCGGCGGTGGATGCGCTCCTCGATCATCGCCCACATCCACTTGATGTCCTGCCCGCGCCGCCGCGCGCTGATCTCGCCCTTGGCCTCGAGCCGCGCATGGTGATCGCAGACATGTTCCCACAGCGTATCGAGACCCTCGCCCGTGAGCCCCGAGACCGTGATCACCGGCGGCGTCCACAGGGGCGAAGCGGGGGCGAGGATGTGGAGGGCGGCGCGGTAATCGGCTGCGGCGGCCCGGGCGCGCGTGGCGCCGTCTCCGTCGGCCTTGTTGACGGCGATCATGTCGGCGAGTTCGATGATGCCTTTCTTGATCCCCTGCAATTCGTCGCCGGCCCCGGGCAGCATCAGCACGAGGAAGAAATCCGTCAGATCCGCCACCGCCGTCTCGGACTGGCCCACACCGACGGTCTCGACGAGGATCACGTCGAACCCCGCCGCTTCGCAGAGCAGCATGGTCTCGCGTGTCTTAGCCGCCACGCCGCCCAGGGTGCCGGACGAGGGCGAGGGGCGGATATAGGCGTTCGGATCGACCGCGAGCCGCGCCATGCGGGTTTTGTCGCCGAGGATCGAGCCGCCGGTGCGCGTCGAACTCGGATCGACCGCGAGCACGGCGACACGCTTGCCCTGCGCGGTGAGCATGGCGCCGAGCCTGTCGATCGTCGTCGATTTGCCGACACCCGGCACGCCGGTGATCCCGATCCGCAAGGCGTTCCCGGTCTGCGGCAGAACCTCCTCCAGAAGCTGCCGCGCCGCATCGCGCCGGTCCTGCCTTCGCGATTCCACCAGCGTGATGGCGCGCGCCAGCGCTGCCCGCTCACCCGCAATCAGACGCGCACGCAGATCGGCGACGTCGATGGGGGGCGGGGACTTTTGGCCGGTGGCTTGATCGGAAACGGGCATGGAAGCGGTGAATTCTCCAGAACTGATTCTACGCAGGAAGCGGCGGGTCGGAGATGGCGAGACTAGCGCCGGGCCGCAGTCGGGGCCAGCGCGAATCGGCTGCAATGGCATGCGTCACGGGGAAAACGCCCGGAGCCGAATGGTCACGCTTGCTTACAAATATCAACCTTTCCTTCACCACGTTTTGCCTAAACCGAACGGTCCAATGGGAGAAAACGCCGCATGTTCGCCAGAAAAACCGTGCCGATGACCGCCGCCTCCGAAGGTGAAGCGGAGCGGGTTCGCGAAGCCGCCATTTGTGAAGCCCTAGCGGCTCTGTCGCGGGGCGAGGCACCCGACATACACGCCGTTCCTGCCCCGATCGCCGCCCATATCGAGGCGCTGGCGGCGGAAATACGCATGCGCGACGCGCAGGAACTGGAAAACACCGTCGCCTTCTCCATGCAGGCGAGCGAATCCATGACCGCGATCGCCCGCGCCACCGGCGAAGTACGTGCGGTGGATCGTGATGCGCAGGCCATGTCCGCCGCCGTCGAGCAGCTCGATGCCTCGATCCGCGAGATCAACGGCTTCGCCGCCCGCTCCATCGAGGCGCTCGACAATTGCGTGAGCGAAGCCGCGGGCGGGCTCGAGGCGGTGCGCACGGCGCGGCGCGAAACCCGCAGTATCGGCGAGGCCTTCGCCACCATCGACGAGCGTGTCCGGGCGCTGGAGAGCGCCGCGCAGCAGATCACGCAGATCGTCGATACCATCGCCGCCATTGCCGGTCAGACCAATCTGCTCGCCCTCAACGCCACGATCGAGGCCGCTCGCGCGGGTGAGGCTGGGCGCGGATTCGCCGTGGTGGCGGGGGAGGTCAAGAATCTCTCCGGCCAGACGGCGCGCGCCACGGAGGATATCCGGGCGCGAATCGACAATCTGCAAAGCGAAGTCACCGCGATCCGGGGTGCTGTCGAACACGCCACCGAATCGGTCACCGCCGGCGTCGGCGCCGCCGATCAGGCGGAGCATTCCGTCGAGGCGGCCGCCGGTGAAGTGTCGCAGAGCCACGGTCTCGTGGGCGAGATCGCCCGTGCCATCGCCGAGCAATCATCGGCCACGGCGGAACTCGCACAGGGGGTGATGCGCATCGCATCCGATGCCCGCCAGGCGCGCGAGCGCACCGAGGCCGTCGTCGCCGCGGCAGCCGGATCCGAAGCGGTGATCGGGCGCAGCCTCCAGGAACTGGGCCGGCGCGCGATCCCCGATTACGTGCTCCATTGCGCGAAATCAGATCATCTCATCTGGAAAAAACGTCTCTCCGGCATGCTGGTCGGCGTCGCCCAGTTGAAGGAAGCGGAATTGTCCGACCACAAGGCATGCCGTCTCGGCAAATGGTACGAGGGCGCACGCGCCGAATACAGCCGCTACCCGGCCTTCGTCGCGCTCGAAGCGCCCCATGCGCGGGTCCACGATGCCGGAAAGCGCGCGGCGCGGGCCTTCAATGCGGGCGATCTCGCTGCGGCGGAAGCGGCCTTCCTCGAACTCGAACAGGCCTCGGGCAAGGTCATTTCGTTGCTCGACGATCTGATCGCACAGAAGAATTCCGGCGTGGAAGCCACGGCGATCAGCGCCTGATCGCGGGCAGTTGGCGCATCCGGGCATGGCGAAACGATGCCCGGGGCTGCTTCCGCGACGCGGCGCAGCGCACCGAACACGAAAAACCTCCGACCCGGAAACGGGCGGAGGCAAAACGTTTGTGCGCAGACGCCTGACCAAAAAGCCGGGAAGGGCAGATCATGCCCTCTCACCCGTCTCGAAGGCGCGCTTTCGGCAACGCTTCGACCAGCAGCGCGAATTCAGCGCTGCTTACTCTCAGCGGGCCTCGTCCTCAGCGCGGCTCGCAATCAGCGCGGCTTGCCTTTGGAGGGCAGCAGGCCTTCGCGCTGCATGCGCTTGCGGATGAGCTTGCGGGCGCGGCGGACGGCTTCCGCCTTCTCGCGGGCGCGCTTCTCGGACGGCTTTTCGTAATGGCCGCGCAGCTTCATCTCGCGAAAGATGCCTTCGCGCTGCATCTTCTTCTTCAGAGCGCGGAGAGCCTGGTCGACATTGTTGTCACGAACGAGAACCTGCACGCGAAAACCTTCCTTGCTGTGATCGACTGCGCAAGTCTGCGCAGGATGAAATTGGAATGCGATGAGGCAGGGCGCTCGATTGCTCGGGCACCTGCCGGTTGGCGACGCACATAGCAGACGCGCCGACGCTTGTCCACACGTCGAAGCGGATCACCATACGCTCGCCCCAGCCGCCGCGCGCTCATCCGCATGCCGACGTAAACCCTGCCATGTAACGGGTTCGAGTACAGGCCAGTGCGCCGATCACGCGCGTGCATTCCCCGGCGACGGATTTCCGGATGCGCCGGGCGCGCCGGCATCCTATACAGGCCATGGCTTCTGGACGCGAATCGGCGATTCGGGACGAAACCATGGAGACGGAGCAGGGAGCATCGGCGCGGTGACGAGCCAGGACGCGAGCAAGGGGATCTTGACGCCCGAGAGCCGCGAGGACGATCTCGACGCCTCGCTGCGCCCGCTCGCCTTGTCGGATTTCACCGGCCAGAAGGCCGCGCGCGCCAATCTCCAGGTCTTCATCGGCGCGGCCAAGGCGCGGGGCGAGGCGCTCGACCACGTGCTCTTCGTCGGACCGCCCGGTCTCGGCAAGACCACGCTGGCGCAGATCGTGGCGCGCGAGCTCGGTGCGAATTTCCGCTCGACCTCCGGCCCGGTCATCGCCAAGGCCGGCGATCTCGCCGCGCAGCTCACCAATCTGGAAGAGCGCGACGTGCTCTTCATCGACGAGATCCACCGCCTCAACCCCGCCGTGGAGGAAATTCTCTATCCCGCCATGGAGGATTTCCAGCTCGATCTCGTCATCGGCGAGGGGCCGGCGGCGCGCTCGGTGAAGATCGAATTGCCGAAATTCACCCTCGTGGGCGCCACTACGCGCGCGGGCCTCCTGACGACGCCTCTGCGCGACCGGTTCGGCATTCCCGTGCGCCTCGAATTCTACACGACGGACGAGCTCGAGCTCATCGTCAAACGCGGCGCGCGCGTTCTGAAGATCGGCATGAGCGACGACGGCGCCAACGAGATCGCCAAACGCGCGCGCGGCACGCCGCGCATCGCCGGGCGGCTCTTGCGCCGGGTGCGCGATTTCGCCATCGTCGAGGGGCTCGATACGGTCACCCGGACGCTGGCCGACAAGGCGCTCCAGCTTCTCGACGTCGATTCCGCCGGGCTCGACGTGATGGATCGCAAATATCTCACCATGGTGGCCGAGAGCTTCTCCGGCGGCCCCGTCGGGATCGAGACGATCGCTGCGGCGCTTTCCGAGCCGCGCGATGCGATCGAGGAGATCATCGAGCCGTTCCTGATCCAGAAGGGCTTCGTCCAGCGCACCCCGCGCGGGCGCATCCTCACCCCCCATGCCTTCCGGCATCTGGGCTTGCCCGAGCCGCAGCGCGCGGGCGAGGGCGGGGCGCAACCCGGCCTGTTCGATCCGGGCGCGCCAGGGGCTGCGGACTGATCGACGCGACATTTTCGACACGCCTGCGTCGAAACTGCATGAATGCCATGCGTGAGACGCATGTCGGAAATGTTCGTCATGCCCTTGCGAATGCGTGGCTCTCATCATATTTTGTGCAGTGCAACAGACGACGTTCTCGTTGTTGCATGCCCTCCTTGGGCGTTTCCTCCCTAGACTTGGGCCGCTCTTCGGAGCGGCCTTTTTTTATGCCGCGCAGGGATTCATGAGATCCGGACGGGCCCGGCCCTGCATAGTTGCCTGTGCGGGAATGGGTGGCGCCCGCGCGCCCGTGCCGCGATATGGTCGCGAAAATTGCTCCTGCAGGTCCCCGCATGTCCGCCCCCGTTCCCGAACCCGGCCCCGATACCGGCGCTGATACCGTCCTGCGGCGCGCCGTTATCGAGGCGTTGATCGGCATTGCCTTGCTCTCGGCGATGGATGCGCTGGTGAAGGGCCTGGCCGGGCATCTCCCCGTCATCGCGGTGACCTTCCTGCGCTTCGCCTTCGGTGCCGTGGCCGCTCTCGCTATCGCGGGGATCGTGCGGCCCGGCTGGCCGAGCGCGGAGACGTTGCGCGTCAACGGGGTGCGCGCGCTGCTGATCGTCTTCACCGCTTTGTGCTTTTTCTATGCGTTGAGCGTGCTGCCGCTCGCGGAAACACTCGCGCTCGCCTTTCTCGCCCCCGTCTTCATGGCCTTGTTCGGCGCGCTGATCCTGCACGAGATCGTCACTCGCCGGGTGGTGATCGCGCTCGCAGCCGGCTTCTGCGGGATGCTGATCATCGTCTACGGCAAGGCGGATGCTGGGACGCTCGGTCCGCAGGCCATGCTGGGAGCGATCGCGGCGCTCGCTTCGGCGGTGACCTACGCGCTCGCCATGGTGCTGCTGCGTGCGCGCGCCACCCGTGATTCGCTCGTGGTGATCGTGACGCTGCACAATCTCCTGCCGGCGATCATCCTGTTCGTGCCGGCTCTCATCGTCTGGACGACGCCGACGCCGCTGCAATGGGGATGGGCCGCGCTGGTCGGGGTACTCGGTGTCGCCGGCCATCTCGTGCTGGCCAGCGCCTTCAAACGCGCGGAGGCCGGGCGGATCGCGCCGCTCGATTATACCTCGCTGATCTGGGCCGTGCTCTTCGGCTATGTCTTCTTCGACGAGATGCCGACGTTCTTCACTTTCGCCGGCGCCGGCCTGATCATTCTCGGCGCCCTCAACGCATCACGCCGCTGAACGAGGGGTACGTGCCTCAGATGAAATGCGCCAGAAGCGGCAGGCCGAGCGCGGTGATCAGCCCGTTCAGCCCCATCGCGAGCCCCGCATAGGCGCCGGCGACCGGATGCACCTGGAAAGCGCGCGCGACGCCGATACCATGTGCCGCGGCGCCGACGGCGAGACCGCGGGCGCGCCAATTGCGCACGCCGATCAGATCGAGGGTCACCGTTGCGAAGATCGCGCCGATCGCGCCGGTCAAGAGCACGAGCGCGGCCGTGACCGAAGGCAGCCCGCCGATCTGTTCGGACACGCCCATGGCGATCGGCGCCGTGACGGATTTCGGTGCCAGCGAAAGCAGCGTCTCGCGGCTCGCCCCCAGCGCCCAGGCGAGGCCGAGCGCGCTCGCCACCGCCGTGACCGAGCCGCAAATGAGCGCGGTCATCAAAGGCAACGCACGCCGCGCCAGCCGCGCGCCCTCGCGCCATAGCGGCAGGGCGAGGCCCACCGTCGCGGTGCCGAGCAGGAAGTGCACGAATTGCGCGCCGGCGAAATAGGTCTGATAGGCGATATCGGAGATCGCGAGCAGCGCCACGAGCAGGATCACCGCGATGAGAACCGGGTTCAGCAGCGGCGAGCCGCCGGCGCGGTTCTGCATGAAGACCCCGATCTGATAGGCGATGAGGGTCGCGGTGAGCCAGAGCAGCGGCTCGGTTGCGAGATAGACCCACAATTCCTGCAGGCCCGGGCCGGTTTCCGCATTGGCTTGCGGCGAGTTCATAAATGCCTGCGGCGCGCTCATGGCCGCTTCTCCTCGTCGGCGCTCTCGCTCGGTGAGAGCGCGTCATAGACGAGCGCGGTGACGACGATCCCGGCGATGGTGCTGCCCACGAGCGCCACCAGGATCGGCAGCCATTCGGCCCGCAACAGCCCCAGATGCAGCGAGACGCCGACACCGGCTGGAATGAAGAGCAGGCCCAGATTGGCCATCAGCCCATCGACCAGGGCGGCGAGCTTCTGCGCGAGAGCGGGCCGCAGCACGAGGGCGGTGACGAGCAGCACCATTCCCATGACGGGACCGGGCAGCGGCAATCCGGTGAGCCGGGCGATGATCTCGCCCGCGAGCTGGAAAATCAGGAGCCATGTCGCGGCTTCGAGCATCTTCAACCTCCGATCGGTGTGGCGGCCTTGCCGTAACCAGCATAGACCGGTCCCGATTATCGGCGAAGCCGTGGAACTTTTCATGCGCCCCGCCCGTATTTTCCGGGGCTTGCAGGAAACCCGCCGGTGACGCACCTCTGATCGGTGCGCTCACGCCATGCCGCTCCCGGAGACCTCGATTTGGCACAGACCCCGCGAACCCAAGAGTCTGCGCAGGACGAGCGAGCGCAGGAAGAGCGTGTGCATGACGATGCGCCCGCAGGCGAAAAGCCGCGCGCCGATCGCTCGACCTGGATCGCGGCGGGGCTCGTCCTCGCGCTCGTGCTGTGGATGGGGTCCGGCCTGGTCTTTCCCGCAGACGAGGGCGAACGCGTCGTGCGCGACGACGAGATTGCGCCGGTCGCCGTATCGGTGCGCGATTCGCGCGCCACGTCCGTCTCGCAGGTCTTCATCGCCGAAGGTGAGGCGCTGCCGGTGCGCGACACGGTGCTGCGTGCGGAAATGTCGGGCGAGATCGTCTCGCTCGAAGCGCGCCGCGGCGACGACGTATCGGAAGGCGACGTCATCGCCCGATTTGACGGTGAAGAACGCGCAGCCGCCCTCGCGCAGGCCGAGGCCGAGCTCGAACGCGCCGAACGCGAACTGGATCAGGCCGAGACCCTGCTCGATCGCGGCACCGGGACCCTCGACCGCGTCGTCAATGCCCGTACCGCCCGCGCGGCGGCGGAGGCGAGCGTCGTTTCGGCCCGGCAGGCGGAGCGCCATACCGCAATCCGTGCGAGTTTCGACGGTCGCCTCGACGAGCTGGACATCGAGGTCGGCGAATTCGTCTCGGCCGGCGAGAATGTCGGTCGGCTGATCGATCTCGACCCGCTGCGCGTGGCGATCCGCGTGCCCCAGCAAGCCCTGCGCGGCATCCGCCCGGGCATGCCGGCGCAGGTGCGTTTCATCACCGGTGAGGAAGGGGAGGGCGAGGTCCGGTTCGTCGGCGCAGCCGCCGATCCCAGCACCCGCACCTTCCGCGCCGAGATCGCGGTTCCTAATCCCGACAACGATATTCCCGCCGGAATCAGCGCGCAGGTGCGCATTCCCACCGGCGAGATCATGGCGCATTTCCTCTCGCCCGCGACGCTCGCCCTCGCCACGGATGGACGCCTCGTGGTCAAGACGGTGGACGACGAAGATCTCGTGGTGGAATACGAGGTCGCGATCGTGCGCGCCCAGAGCGACGGCATTCACGTGTCGGGCCTGCCCGACGAGGCGCGGGTGATCACCATCGGTCAGGGCTTCGTCAATGACGGCGACCGTGTCGCGCCGCATCCCGACGACCGCGACCCGCCGCGCGCGCAGGACGATCCGGAAATCGTCACGCAGGCGCGTGAGCCGGGCGCGACCGAAGAGGATGCATCCGGGGATGATGTGCCGGAAATCGACGCGGAGGCGCTCACCCCCCTCGATCCGGATGATCCGGCCTCCGATCTGTTCGGCGGCGACGACGCGCCGATCACGATACCGGGGGCGCAGTGATGGTGATCGACGCGGCTTTCGCCCGCACCCGGGTGGTGCTGTTCCTGCTCGCGATCATTCTCGCGCTGGGCGCCTATGCCTATCAGGTGATCCCCAAGGAGGCGACGCCGGAGGTGCCGATCCCGGTGATCTACGTCACGACGAGCCTCGACGGAATTTCCCCGGAAGACGGCGAGAGGCTGCTCGTGATGCCGCTCGAAACCGAGCTCGGCAGTATCGCGGGACTGCGCCAGATACGCTCCCAGGCGAGCGAGGGGCGCGCCTCCGTCACCCTCGAATTCGAGCCGGGTTTCGATGCGGAGGAGGCGCTTTCCTCGGTGCGCCGCGCCGTCGATCAGGTCCGCCCGGATCTGCCCTCGGATGCCAGCGAGCCCTCGGTGAACGAGGTCAATACCGCGCTGTTCCCGGTCATCACGGTGATGGTCTCGGGCAACGCGCCGGAGCGCAGCCTCAACCGCGTCGCGACGGATCTGCGCGATACGATCGAGAGCGTCGAGGGGGTGCTCGAGGTCGATATCGGCGGGCGCCGGGACGAACTCGTCGAGGTGCTGATCGATCCCACCATTTTCGAGACCTACCAGATCACCTTCGAGGAGCTGATCTCCCAGATCGAGCGCAACAACCGCCTGATCGCCGCCGGCACGATCGAGACGCAGGCCGGGCGCGTCGTGCTCAAGGTTCCCGGCCTGATCGAGAGCGAGGCGGATGTGCGCGACATGCCCGTGCTCGTGCGCGACCGCACCGTGGTGACCTTCGCCGATGTCGCGAATGTGCGGCGCAGCTTCGAGGATCCGCAAGGCTTTGCCCGCATCAACGGGCAGCCCGCGCTCGCGCTGGAGGTCACGAAGCGGGTCGCGGCCAACATCATCGAAACGGTGGAGGGCGTGCGCGGCTCCGTCGATGCGATGGAGGCGCAATGGCCGGGCAACGTCAACGTGGATTACACCCTCGATATCTCGCAATTCGTCGACGAGATGCTCGGTGACCTCGAATCCAACGTGATCGCCGCCGTGATCCTCGTGATGATCGTCATCGTCGCCGCGCTCGGCCTGCGCAACGCGCTGCTCGTCGGCCTCGCCATTCCAGGCGCCTTCCTCGGCGGCGTCGCGGCGCTATGGATGATGGGCTACACCATGAACGTGGTGGTCCTGTTCGCGCTGATCCTCGTCGTGGGCATGCTGGTCGACGGGGCCATCGTCACCACCGAGCTCGCCGATCGCAAGCTGCAACAAGGGGAACCCGCCCGCGAGGCCTATCGCGCGGCGGCCAAGCGCATGGCCTGGCCGATCATCGCCTCGACGGCGACGACGCTCAGCGTGTTCGTGCCGCTGCTCTTCTGGGGTGGGGTCGTCGGCGAGTTCATGAAATACCTGCCGATCACGGTGCTCCTGACGCTCACCGCCTCGCTCGCCATGGCGCTGATCTTCATTCCCGTGGCGGGGGGCATGATCGGGCGTCGTCGCGTCGAGAGCGCCGCCGCGCAGGCGCAATTGCGCGAAGCCGAGACCGGTGATCCGCGCCGCATGCGCGGGCCGGCCGGCTATTATATCCGCCTCCTTGAACGCGCCATCCGCCGGCCCGGCCTGACGCTCCTCCTCGCCACGGCGCTTCTGCTCGGCTCCTTCGCCGCCTATGGCAAGCTCGGCGCCGGGGTCTCGTTCTTCCCCGATATCGAGCCGGATTTCGCCCAGGTCCAGGTGCGCTCGCGCGACGATCTCTCGGTGCATGAGCGCGACGCGCTGGTGCGGCGGGTCGAGGAGCGGCTGATCGCCATGGGCGAGATCGACAGCGTCATCGCCCGCTCCTTCGCCGATTCGCGCGACGATCCGGAGCTCATCGGCACCATACAGCTCGAGCTGGTCGACTGGGATGCCCGCCGTCCCGCCGCCGAGATCGCCCAGGACATCCGCGAGATGACCGCCGATTTTCCCGGTATCGCGCTGCAGGTGCGGCTGATGGCGATGGGGCCGGGCGAGGGCAAGCCGGTGCGGCTCGAAATGAGCGCGCCGGATGCGCAGACCCGCGCGCAGGCGGTCGCGACCGTGCGCGCGGAGATGGCGCGGCTGGGCGGTTTCACCGACGTCACCGATTCACTGCCGCTGCCCGGCATCGAATGGCGCATCAGCGTCAACCGCTCGGAAGCCGCGCGTTTCGGCGCCGATGTCAGCCTGCTCGGACAGGCGGTGCAGCTTCTCACACAGGGGGTTACGGTCGCCGATTTTCGCCCCGAAAGCGCCGACGACACGGTCGATATCCGCGTGCGCTTCCCCGCCGGCGATCGTACCCTCGAAGCGTTGCAGGGCTTGCGCGTGCCGACACAGGCCGGGCTGATTCCGATCACGAATTTCGTCAACTTCGAACCAGCGCCCCGCACCGGCTCGATCCAGCGGCTCGATCAGCGGCGCATGGTCTTCGTCGAATCCGACGTCGCGCCGGGGCTCCTCGTCGACGAGCGTATCCGCGCGCTGCGCGGCGCCCTCGAAGAGACCGATCTGCCGCCGACGCTCGAATGGTCCTTCGCCGGTGAGGCGCAGGACCAGGCGGAGGCGCAGGAATTCCTGCTCGGCGCCTTCATCGCGGCGATCGCGCTGATGTTCCTCATCCTCGTCACCCAGTTCAACAGCTTCCGACAGGCCGTGATCGTGATGAGCGCCATCGTGTTCTCGGTTGCGGGCGTCCTGATCGGGCTGATGATCACCGGGCGGCCCTTCGGCATCGTGATGGGCGGGATCGGCATCATCGCGCTGGCGGGGATCGTGGTGAACAACAACATCGTGCTGATCGACACCTATAACGTCCTGCGCCGCGAGGGGCTCGGTGTCCACGACGCCATACTGCGCACCGGCGCCCAGCGCCTGCGCCCGGTGATCCTCACTTCGTTGACGACCGCGCTCGGCCTGATGCCGATGGTGGTCGGCATGAATATCGATTTCTTCCGCAGGGTCATGGTCTTCGGCGCCCCATCCACGCAATGGTGGACGGAATTGTCGAGCGCCATCGTCGGCGGGCTGACCATCGCGACGGTGCTCACGTTGCTGCTGACGCCGGCCATGCTGATGCTCGCTCACGGGCGGGAGGGCGCACGAGAATCAAGGGCGCAGGAGCCGGAAGGCGGAGCCGCGCAGCCTGTCTGAGCGGCGGCTCTTCAGGCGAAGAGCCGTTCGTCCTCGAGCCCTTCGTAGAGATGCGCGACTTCCTCGGCGTAGCCGTTATAGAGCAGGGTCGGCCGCTGTTCGTTCGTGCCGAGCATGCGCTCCGTCGCCTGGCTCCAGCGCGGATGCGGCACTTCCGGGTTCACATTCGCCCAGAAGCCGTATTCGTGGCTCGCGAGTTCCTCCCAGAACGAGACGGGACGCTCCTCGGTGAAGCTGATCCGGACGATCGACTTGATCGATTTGAACCCGTATTTCCACGGCACGATGAGACGCAGCGGGGCGCCGAACTGGTTGGCGATCGGCTGGCCGTAGATCCCGGTGACCATCAGCGTCAGATCATGCGTCGCCTCTTCCATCGTCAGCCCTTCCGTATAGGGCCAAGGATACCAGCTCTGGCGCTGGCCGGAGGCGATGCTCGCATCCTCGAAGGTCTGCATCACCACGTATCTCGCCGATGAGAGCGGGCGCGCCATCGAGACGAGCTCGCGCATGGGAAAGCCCGTCCAGGGCACAGCCATGGCCCAGGCCTCGACGCAGCGGAAGCGATAGAGCCGTTCTTCAAGATCGACGCTGCGGATCAGCGTGTCGATATCGATGGTGCGCGGCTCCTCGACGAGCCCGTCGATCTCGATGCTCCAGGGCCGGATCTCCAGCGCGCGGGCGGCCGCCGCGACGCGCTTCGAAGAGCCGAATTCGTAGAAATTGTTGTAGTTCGAGGCGACGCTCTCGTCGGTGATTTCCCGGTCCAGCGTGAAGCGCTCGTCGCGCGGGGCGGGATAGAGATCGCTCGTGGGGTCATCCTCGCGCGCCACCGCATTGTCGCTGCAGGCTGCAAGACCGGGCAGGGCGGCGAGGCCGATACCGCCGGCGGCGCCCTTGAGGAAACGGCGCCGGTTCCAGAACACGTCTTCCGGCGTCGTCTGGGATTCCGGGATTTCCCAGCTGCGTCTGTTCCTGATCAGCATCCGCTTTCTCCTGCAACCCTCTGCGTTCACGCTCGTGCCATACGGCTTCCCCAGCGTCATGCGCGCTCCTGCAAAGATTTGGCGCACAGACCGCGTTCCGGCAATGCCGAAGGCCGCCTCGGGAGGGAAGCTCACGGGCTCGTGACCGCAGATGATCCTCGCCCGCCGCCGCTCCGTAGAAGGAAAATCGCATCAATGGGTGACGACGGGAGCGGGATTTGGCGCGCGCGGGTTTGCAGGTGGTCTGGTTCAAGCGCGATCTGCGGGTGGCTGATCACGCGCCGCTCGCCGATGCCGCACAGGCCGCGCGCGACGAGGGGAGGGCGGTGCTGCCGCTCTACATCGTGGAGCCGGCTCTGTGGCGCGAGCCGGATTATTCCCCGCGCCACTACGCCTTCCTCGCCGAGACGCTCAACGCGTTGCGCGATGATCTCGCCGGGCTCGGACAGCCGCTCGTGGTGCGCGTGGGCGAGGCCTG
This sequence comes from Salinarimonadaceae bacterium, assembly GCA_050485405.1. Lineage (GTDB taxonomy): Bacteria > Pseudomonadota > Alphaproteobacteria > Rhizobiales > Beijerinckiaceae > Saliniramus. The sequence continues at coordinate 33,915 of JBJHBI010000028.1, read as the reverse complement.
CGCCGTCTTCGACGAGATCGCGCGCAGTCACGGCATCGCGGCGATCCACGCTCATGAAGAAACCGGCAATGCCTGGACCTTCGCCCGCGACCGCGCCGTCGCGGCCTGGTGTCGCGAGCGGGGGATACCCTTTCATGAAACGCCCCAAAGCGGCGTGATCCGGCGCCTCGGCAACCGTGACGGCTGGGCGCGCCGGCGCGACGCCTACATGCGCCGCAAGGTCTTCGCGCCGCCGCAGGCGCTGCCGGCGATTACCGGGCTCGATCCGGGTGAACTTCCCGCACCCGCCGATCTCGGTCTCGCCCATGATGATTGCTCTCATCGCCAGCGCGGCGGGCGAGCGGCTGCGCTGGAGCGTCTGACGAGCTTTCTGGAGGCGCGCGGTGCGCCCTATCGCGCGGGCATGGCGAGCCCGGTGACGGCTTTCGAGGCGTGCTCGCGGATATCGCCGCATCTCGCGCTGGGCGCTCTGTCGATGCGAGAGGCGGTGCAGGCAGCCTGGGTGAAGCGCCCCGCACACGAGGCCGACAGGCGCTGGCGCGGGGCGGTATCGTCCTTCGCCTCGCGCCTGAGCTGGCGCTGCCACTTCATGCAGAAGCTCGAATCGGAACCCGCGATGGAGACGCGGCATCTGCATCGCGCCTATGAGGGTCTGCGCCCGGCCATGCCTGATCGCGACAGGCTCGGCGCCTGGGAGCGCGGCGAGACGGGTCTGCCCTTCGTCGATGCCTGCATGCGCGCGCTGATTGCCACCGGCTGGATGAATTTCCGCATGCGCGCCATGCTGATGGCGGTGGCTAGCTATCATCTGTGGCTCGACTGGCGCGCCCCGGGCCTGCATCTCGCGCGGGTCTTTACCGATTACGAGCCCGGCATTCACTGGCCGCAGGTGCAGATGCAATCGGGCACGACCGGCATCAACACGATCCGCATCTACAACCCCGTCAAGCAGGGCTTTGATCAGGATCCGGAGGGGCGTTTCATCCGCCGCTGGCTGCCCGAACTCGCTTGCGTGCCGGACCGCTTCATCCACGAGCCCTGGCGCTGGGAGGAGGCGGGGCGCGTGCTCGACCGCGCCTATCCCGCACCGATCGTCGATCATGTCACTGCGGCACGCGAGGCCCGCGACAAGGTCTGGGCGGTACGGCGCGGACGCGGCTTCGGTGACGGCGCGACGCGCATTCAGGAAAAGCACGGCAGCCGCAAGAGCGGGCTCCCGGTCATGCGCGAGGGTTCCCGCAAACGGGGTTCCGGCAAACGCGATACGGGTCAGCTCGCGCTCGATTTCGACGCGCTGCCGGGCCGCGACCGGAATGGCGAGCCGGTCTCATGAAGATGCGGCGCAAAGGCGATCTTCCCACGAAGATCTGCGCGGCCTGCGGGCGTCCCTTCAGTTGGCGTCGCAAATGGGCACGCGACTGGGAGAACGTGCGCTACTGCTCGCAAAGGTGTCGTGGCAACGGGGCGCAGGCCGGGGTGGAGGATCACGAGGATCGCGAGCGGCGCCGTTGAATCTGTGGCGTGCGCGCCACACCTTGGATTCATCCTCATCAAGCCATCTTCGCGCAATCGGACCGCCCCGATTGCGCCATAAAGCGAAGCCATTTTCAGCTTCAAATAAAAACGTTGGAAATCAAGCGCTTGCGCTAAGTCTACGGCGCGGCTTCGGTTTTCTCGACAGGACTTTCGGGCGCAAGTCCCGGAGCGGACGTGACGGCGTTGGCGTGACTTGGGCGTGGTATCCCTCCAACGCTTTCTTTATGAAGGCGAACGATAAAAAGCCACATCCAGGGAGCAGAGGAAGGCGATGAGCGAGCGCAAATTCGACAAGAGCAGACTGCCGAGTCGTCACGTGACCGAGGGGCCGGCGCGCGCGCCGCATCGCTCCTATTATTACGCGATGGGCCTGACCGAAGAGCAGATCAACCAGCCCTTCGTCGGCGTGGCCACCTGCTGGAACGAGGCCGCACCGTGCAACATCGCGCTGATGCGCCAGGCCCAGGCCGTCAAGCACGGCGTCGCCCATGCCGGCGGCACGGCCCGTGAATTCTGCACCATCACCGTCACCGACGGCATCGCCATGGGCCACCAGGGCATGTATTCGTCGCTGCCCTCGCGCGACTGGATCGCCGATTCCGTCGAGCTGACCATGCGCGGCCACAGCTACGACGCCCTCGTCGGCCTCGCCGGCTGCGACAAGTCGCTGCCCGGCATGATGATGGCCATGGTGCGCCTCAACGTCCCCTCGATCTTCATCTATGGCGGCTCGATCCTGCCCGGCACCTTCCGTGGCCAGCCGGTCACGGTGCAGGACGTGTTCGAGGCGGTGGGCCGTCATTCCGTGGGCGACATGTCGGACGAGGATCTGGCCGAGCTCGAAAAGGCCGCCTGCCCCTCCGCCGGCGCCTGCGGCGCGCAGTTCACGGCCAATACGATGGCGACCGTCTCCGAGGCGATCGGCCTCGCGCTGCCGTACTCCGCCGGTGCGCCCGCGCCCTACGAGCTGCGCGACCGGTTCTGCATGACCGCCGGCGAGATGGTGATGGAGCTCATCGCCCGCAACATCCGCCCGCGCGACATCGTCACCCGCAAGGCGCTGGAAAACGCCGCGACCGTCGTCGCCGCTTCCGGGGGCTCCACCAACGCGGCCCTGCACCTGCCGGCGATCGCGCATGAATGCGGCATCGATTTCGATCTCTTCGACGTGGCCGAGATCTTCTATCGCACGCCCTATATCGCCGATCTCAAGCCGGGCGGGCGCTACGTCGCCAAGGACATGTTCGAAGCCGGCGGCATTCCGCTTCTCATGAAGACGCTGCTCGACCAGGGCTATCTCCACGGCGACTGCCTCACCGTGACCGGCCGCACCATGGCCGAGAACATGGAATCGGTGAAGTGGAACCCGGATCAGGACGTGGTCCGCTCCGCCGACAAGCCGATCACCAAGACCGGCGGCGTCGTCGGCCTCAAGGGCAATCTGGCGCCCGAAGGTGCGATCGTGAAGGTCGCCGGCATGCCCGCCGACAAGCAGAGCTTCAAGGGCCCGGCCCGCTGCTTCGACGGCGAGGAGGCCTGCTTCGAGGCGGTCAAGAACAAGCAGTACAAGGAAGGCGAGGTTCTCGTCATCCGCTACGAGGGGCCCAAGGGCGGGCCCGGCATGCGCGAGATGCTGTCGACGACGGCCGCGCTCTACGGACAGGGCATGGGGGACAAGGTCGCTCTGATCACGGATGGACGCTTCTCGGGCGCCACGCGCGGCTTCTGCATCGGCCATGTCGGCCCGGAAGCGGCTGTGGGTGGCCCGATCGGGCTCCTGAAGGATGGCGACATCATCGAGATCGATGCGGTCACGGGCCGGCTCGATGTCCATCTCTCGGACGAGGAACTCGAAAACCGGCGCGCCGCATGGCAGCCCCGCGAGACGAAATTCGCCTCCGGTGTGCTGTGGAAATTCGCGCAGGTGGTCGGTTCCGCCAAGAAAGGCGCGGTGACCCATCCGGGCGGCGCCGCGGAAAAGCAGTGCTATGCGGATATCTAGAACGACACTCGCGACGCTGTGCCTGCTCCTGATGGGGGCAGGCCCTGCTTTCGCACTCGACGGGCGCGGTTATTCCGCGCCCCTGCCCGAGGACTCGCCCTTCGCGTCGGTCCGCGAGGCTCTGCGCGAGGGCGTGCGCGAATACAATGCCGGCGACAAGACGGGAGCGGTCCGCGCCCTCGAATTCGCCGCCGGCAAGGGCCATACGCTGGCCTTGTGGAAGCTCGGCTCCATGTATGCCGCCGGCGACGGCGTACAGCACGACGATCTGAAAGCGTTCGAATATTTCTCCCGCATCGTCGATTCCAACCATGATTCCTTCCCCGGCACCGCCGAAGCATCGGTGGTCTCCGCCGCCTTCGTCGCGCTCGGCCGGTATTTCCTCGAGGGTATCCCCGATACCTATGTGCGCGCCGATGTGGGCCGCGCCTACGAGATGTTCCATTACGCGGCATCGTTCTTCGGTGACGCCAACGCGCAATACGCGCTCGCCCGCCTGCATCTCGACGGCAAGGGCGTGCCCGAGGATCCGCGCACGGCGGCACGCTGGTTCAACCTCGCCGCCGAGAAGGGGCATTATCCCGCCCAGGCCGTGCTCGGGCACATGCTCATCAACGGGATCGGCGTTCCGCGTCACCGCTCGCAGGGGCTGATGTGGCTGACGCTCGCCCGCGATGCCGCCGATCCGGGCAGCGAGAGCTGGATCCACAATCTCTACGACGAGGCCGTGATGACGGCGAGCGAGACCGAGCGCCGCTCCGCACTCGCCAATCTCGAAGAATTCCTGCGCCGTCAGCGCTGAACCGGCGCCCTCTGCCGCTTGCATGCACCCTCCCGCCTCGGATATGCCGGAGGAGAGCAAGCGGGAGAGCATCATGAGCGCGCCGATCACGCCGGAAACCGAGACCCATTTCACCGGCGCGAGCCCCGACACCCTGACCCTTCTCAAGACGCGCCGCTCCACCGGCGCCCGGCTCCTCGGCGAGCCGGGGCCCGATCGCGGCCAGATCGAGGAGATGCTCACCATCGCGAGCCGCGTGCCCGATCACGGCAAGCTCGCCCCCTGGCGTTTCGTTGTGATCACGGGCGAAGCCCGCGCCCGGCTCGGCGAGAAGGCCGCCGCCATCGTCGCAGCCGACAATCCCGATGCCGATGAGGCGCTGGTCGAGAAGGCGCGCGGATTGCTGCAGCGCGCCCCCGTCGTCATCGCCGTCATATCCAGCGCGCGTGCGCACCCCAAGATCCCCGAATGGGAGCAGGTTCTCTCCGCCGGCGCCGCCTGCCAGAACCTGATTCTGGCCGCAACTGCGATGGGCTTTCGCGCCAACTGGATCTCGGAATGGATCGCCTTCGACCGCCGCTTCCTCGACGCGCTGGGCTGCCGTGCGCATGAGCGCATCGCCGGTTTCATCCATATCGGCTCCAGCGATGCCGAGCGCAGCGTGCGCGCGCGGCCCGATCTCGCCGATATCGTCACCTGGCTTTGAGCCGCCTGCAAACGGCGTTTGCGCAGCTCCTCGCGGCGGGGCGGTTCCCCTGCGCGCGAACGCGGTCTAGGTTGCAGGTGAAACCATCTCCGCAGGAGTTCGAAACCGATGTTCTATGAAGTGGCGAAGGGGCACGGGCTGCCCTACGATCCGTTCAAGGCGCTCGTGGTGCCGCGTCCCGTCGGCTGGATCACCGCGATGAGCGCCTCGGGCGCGATCAACCTCTCGCCCTATTCGTTCTTCAACGCGGTCTCCGACAAGCCGCACATGGTCTGTTTTTCGTCCGGCGGCTACAAGGATGCGATCAGCTTCGTCCAGGAGACCGGCGAGTTCGTCTGCAACATGGCGACATTCGATCTGCGCGACGCGATGAACGCGACCTCGGCCCCGCTGCCGCGCGGCCAGAGCGAGTTCGACCATGCCGGGCTCACCCCGGCCCCCTCGCGCCTCGTGAAGCCGCCGCGCGTCGCCGAGAGCCCGGTCGCGCTCGAATGCAAGCTCACCCGCATCGTCCCGCTGGAGCCGCTCGAAGGCGAGGCAGCCTACATCATGGCGATCGGGCAGGTGATCGGCATCCATATCGACGACGCCTTCATCCACGAGGGCATGGTCGATACCGCCGCCATGAAGCCGATCGCGCGGGCGGGCTACAAGGATTACTTCGTCGCCCAGGAGAGCTCGAAATTCTCCATCGCCCGCCCCGCCGGCGGTGGCGATCTCAAACGCGAGACATGAGCCGCTGCGCACGCTTGAGATGGGGCATGTCGATCATCTCCCCGTCGATGGCGACGACGCCGGCATTCGGATCGGCCTCGAAAGCGGCGATTATCGCCTGCGCGCGGGCGATCTCCTTCGGCGTGGGGGCGAAGGTCTCGTTGATCACCGCCACCTGCGCCGGGTGGATCGCCATCTTGGCGACGAAACCGTCACGCCGCGCCGCGCGGCATTCGGCTGCGAGCCCTTCGAGATCGCGAAAATTGGTGTAGACCGTGTCGACCGGATCGACCTCCGCCGCATTCGCGCCCATCAGGGTGAGAGAGCGGGCGAGGCGGTAGGGGTCGGTGTAATGGCCGTTCGCGTCGCGGTTGCTCTCCGCGCCGAGATCCGCCGAGAGATCCTCTCCGCCCCAGGCGATGGCGCGCAGCCGGTGGCTCGCGCCGCGAAAGGTGCCCAGCGCGAAGATCGCGCGGGCGGTCTCGGTGGCGATGGCCATGATCTTCGTGATCCCGTCATCGAGCCCGTATTCCGCTTCGCGCACGGCGATCATTGCGGCCAGATGCGAGACGTCGGTACCGCCGCAGGCCTTGGGCTGGACGATTACGTCCGGCCCCGCTTCCATCACGCCGTCGAGATCGGCCGCCGTATGGCCGGAGGCGAGATCGTTGACGCGCACATAGAGACGCGGGCGGTCGGACACGGCCTGCATCTCGCGCAGGAACCCCGCCGTGGCGGCGCGGGCGGCCTCCTTGGCCGAGGGAGCGACGGAATCCTCCAGATCGAGGATCAGCGCGTCGGCGCCGGCCGAGGCCGCTTTTTCCATCTTGCGAGCGCTGTCGCCGGGTACGAAGAGATAGGACCGCATCGCCTCACGCCTCCCGCTTGCGCATGAAGGCCTGCCGGCGGCACTCGGCCACGAGGGTGCCGTCCTGCTTGTAGGCGCGGTGGATGAAGTCGACGATGCCGGCTGTCGGGCGCGAGCGGGATTCGCGCTTGGCGGCGATCTCGGTCGTGCAATTGATGGTGTCGCCCTCGAAGAGCGGGGCGGGGAATTTCACATCGGTCATGCCGAGATTGGCGATGGTCGTGCCGTTGGTGGTGTCGTTCACCGAAATCCCGATCATCAGCCCGAGCGTGAACAGCGAGTTCATCAGCGGCTGCCCCCATTCCGTTTCGGTGGCGCAGAAATGTGCATCGATGTGAAGCGGTTGCGGGTTCAGCGTCATGTTGGAGAAGAGCATGTTGTCCATCTGCGTGACGGTCCGCGTCAGGCGATGGGAGATCGTCTCCCCGACGGTGAAATCCTCGAAATACATACCCCCGCGCGGGCTGGGACCCGGGGGCGGCTTGGCGGTGACGGGATCGGTCATCGTTATACTCCTGATTGTTATTCTTCGTCGTCGTTCCGCTTTCCGGAGGCGATCTTAGCGTTTCCTTTACCATAAATCGCCCACTCTGCCCGGTGAAGCAGGGGGCACGGCATCCGCAACGACGCGCCGCCGCTTCCCCGCGTGAAGCTCACCGAGTGTCGGCATGGCGATGTTCCTGTTTACCAGCCCCGCTGCCCCCGCGACCAGCCCCGGCGACGGGGTTGTCGAGGCGATTCGGCGTGGTGCTGCGGAAACGGGAGCGGATTTCGATTACCTGCTGCGCACCGCCGAGCGCGAATCGGCGCTCGATCCGCGTGCGCGCGCGCCCACATCCTCGGCGACGGGGCTGTTTCAGTTCATCGAGCAGACCTGGCTCGGCATGGTGCGCAAGGAAGGCGCCAGATTCGGGCTCGACGCGGAGGCGCAGGCCATCACGCGCGGTGCCGACGGGCGCTACGCGGTGAGTGATCCGGGCCAGCGCAACGCCATCCTCTCCCTGCGCGAAGACCCTATGATCGCGGCGAAGCTCGCCGGCGCGCTCACCGATTCCAACCATGCACAGCTCGCGCGCAGCCTCGGTCGCGAGCCGCGACCGGCGGATCTCTACATCGCGCATTTTCTCGGCGCCGGCGCCGCAGCCGATCTGATCGATACGGCGCAGCGCGATCCCGGTCGCAACGCGGCGGCGATGTTTCCCGAGGCCGCCCGGGCCAATCAGCGTATCTTCTACGACGCCTCGGGCAATCCGCGCGGCGCGGGCGCGGTCTATCACATGCTCGCCGCGCAGCACGAGAATATCGGGCGGGCCGCACGCGGCGACACGCCCGCCGCCTATGCCGCCGCTCCCGCAGATGGCGACGGCGCGCCGCGGCTGCCCTTCCAGGACATGACCGGCCCCGCCTTTCACGGCCTGTTCGGCTCGGGCAACCGCCCCGCCGGCGTATCGGAAGCCGTGAGCGGGCTCTGGGCCGGGGAGGGGAGATCGGGCGAATCTGGTCGCCCGGCAGCGAATGGAAGTGCCGGCGCCGATCCCGCTTCCGCGCCGCGCGCACCGTTGTTCTTCCCTTATGGCGACAGGGTTTCGCGTCATGGCGCCGGCGCGTCCACCGGCACCCCGGGCAGTGCCGGCGAGCCCGCACCCGGCATCCCGCTGCCGCCGCCACGCCCGGATCCGACACGCGCAGGTGGTCCCGACGGGCCGCTCGACCTGCAGGTATTCACGTCCCGGAGGGGAAGTTGATGATCGTACGCCGTTTCCTCCTCTGGGCCCGCACCGCGCCGCCCGGCCAGCGCGCCGATGCGGTCAGTGCGCTCGCGCGGACGTTCCTCTATTCGGAGCTCTCGCAGGAGGATCACTGGGAGGCGGAAACCGCGCTCACGGCGATGCTCGACGATCCCGCTCCGCTGGTACGCCGCGCGCTCGCGGAGGCGCTCGCCAACGCGCCGGATGCGCCGCGCCACATCATCGTCGCGCTCGCCAACGACCAGCCCGACATCGCCGCCCTGGTGCTGGCCCGCTCGCCGCTGCTCTCCACGGAGGATCTCGTCGATTGCGCTGCGCTCGGTGACAGTTTCGCCCAGATCGCGATCGCGCTGCGCGTGCGGGTCGCACCGCCGGTCTGTGCGGCTCTGGCCGAGATCGGCTCGGTGGATGCGCTCGTCGAACTCGTCGGCAATCCCGGCGCCGAGATCCCGCATTCGGCACTCGCCCGCATGCTCGCCCGCCACGGCGACATGGCGGATCTGCGCGAGGCCATGCTGGCGCGGCGCGATCTGCCGCTCGCGATCCGTCAATCCATCGCCGTGGCCGTCGCCGATACGCTGAAGCTCTTCGTGCTGGAGCGCGGGTGGATGAATGCCGAGCGCACGGAACGCGTGGTGCGCGAGGCGCGTGAGAAGACGACGATCGCCCTGTCGGGGGGCGTCGACAGCGCCGATGTGCAGGGGCTCGTGGCGCATCTGCGCGAGAGCGGGCAACTCACCCCGGCGCTGATCCTGCGTGCGGTGCTCTCCCACGGGCTGAGCTTCGCCGAGGCCGCTTTCGCCGAACTCGCCGACATGCCGCTCGCCCGCGTCGCCGGCCTGATCCAGGACAAACGCGGCGCCGGCTTCCCTGCGCTCTACCGCAAGGCCGGCATGCCGCAATCGCTCCAGCCGGCCTTCGAGGCGGCGCTGTCGGCGCTCCGCGAGCCCGCCCGTGACGGCGCCGCCGCCGGGCCGCATCTGTCGCGCCGGATGATCGAGCGGGTGCTCTCGGCCTGCACGCGCCTGCCTGCGGACGAGGCCGGCAAGCTGCTCGCATTACTGCGCCGCTACGAATCGGAGGCTGCCCGAGAGGAAGCGCGGGAGATGACTTTGCATCTCATCGACGACGCGGCCCTCGATATGGCGCTCGGCCATGTCGAGGAGGGAATCGCGCGCGCCATCGCCTATCGCTCGCGCCTCGCGGCCTGATTCGCCGGTATTGCTTCGCGCATCGTGCGAAGAGAAACGCGTGATTTTCTGCAGACGGTCCAAGCTGAAAACCGCATCGTTTTCAATGTTCTCTTAATTAACAAGCTTTACGCTACGGCATGACGCAGATCTCCAGCTCTTCCCGGGAGTAGATCCATGCCGCGCCTGCCAAGTATCGACATCGCCGTGTCTGCGGCTTTCCGGGCCATGGGGCGGATCGCGGCACTCGCCGCCTGCCTGCTCATCCTGCCGCTCTCGACCATGCCCGCCTCGGCGCAGATCGGCCAGAGCGTCACATTCGTCGATGCCGAGGGAACCGTCGTCGCGGAACTCGATCGAGACGCCCTCGAAGCGATCGGAAGCTTCGAATTGCGCACGAAGACACCCTGGGACGACCATGTGGTCAGCTTCGAAGGGCCGCTCCTGCGCGATCTCGTGACCGCTGTCGGTTTCGAAGGGTCGACCATCGCGGTCAGCGCCCTGAACGATTATTCGAGCGAGATACCGCTCACGGATGCGGATGATTTCGACGTCATCCTCGCGATACGCAAGGATGGCGAGCATATGTCGATCGCCGATATGGGGCCGGCCTTCGTCGTCTATCCCTACGATTCCGATCCGCGCCTTCGCGACCGCGTCTATTACGCGCGCTCCGTCTGGCAGGTCTCGCGCATCACCGAAATGCCCGCTGCCGAAGAGTGAGTGCGGGTATGGTGCGCAACCGGAAATACTATTACCTCGCCTGCATCTTTCATTTCGTCCTCGCGGTCATCGTCGCCGCCGCGCTGATCCAGATAGAGCTCAAGAAGCGTGAACTCTCGGAAATGACCTACCGCGATGTCGCGTGGTCGGCGACGAACGGGCGGTTCGAATTCTCGGAAATGGAACGCAATCTCGTTCTTTTCAACCTGACGGACGAGGTGCATTACCTCGAACAAGGGCTGCTCTATCGCGAGATACTGCGCGGGCGGATCCGGATCTGGGAGCGGGGCGATTTCGCCGAAATGCTGCGCCGGCGTCCCGATCTCATTCCGGATGCCCGGATCGTACGCGACGGGTTCAAGGCGCTCGAGGCCGAGCTCGACCAGATCGTCCTGACGGAGCCGCGCACGGCCTATCGCCCGATCGCGGCATCTCTGCCGATCCTGGACTGGATGAGGCCATCGGTGAACGCGCTGACGACGCGGACCTTCACCACGAGTATCCAGGAAGTCGGTGCGCTGCGCGACCAGATCGAGGGGCATGAGAGCATCATGCGCTGGGCGCTGATCGCGCTCGTGCTCGTCGGCGGGACGCAGCTCGTCATCGTCTACCAGCAGAACAGCTCCCTCGCCCGGGCGGAGCAGGCGGCGCGCGCGAATCTGGAGCAGGTCTCCCATCTCGCCAATCACGATCCGCTGACGGGCTTGCCGAACCGGATGTATTTCGAGACCCTCATCCGCAGCATTGCTGGGGACAGGCATCGACGACGCGACGGAGCGGCGGTCTTCGTGATCGATCTAGACCGGTTCAAGGCCGTCAACGACACGCTGGGCCATGCGGCGGGCGATGCGCTGCTGCGCGAGGTGGTGCGCCGGGTGCGCCCCGTCCTCGGGACAGCATCGGAGGACCACGTCTTCTCGCGGCTAGGCGGTGACGAATTCGTCGCCCTCGTTCCGCAGATCGGCGATCTCGACGTCGCCACGGAACTCGCCCTCGAAATCCGTCGTGCCATTGCCGAGCCGTTCGACCTGCGCGAGGGGCGCGTCACCATTGATGCCAGCGTCGGCGTCGCCATGATCCCGCCGGATGCGCCGGAAACCGTGTGGCTCGATGCCGATCTCGCACTTTCGGAAGCCAAACAGAACGGGCGCGGCGGCGTGCATGCCTTCGATCCGGTCCTGCGCGAGCGGGCGATGCGGCGCAACAGGATCGAACGGGAATTGCCCGACGCCATCGCCCTCGGGCAGATCCAGCCGCATTACCAGACACAGATCTGCCTCGCCGACGGGCGGCTCGCCCATGTGGAGGCGCTCGCGCGCTGGCGCCATCCGGAACTCGGCTGGATATCGCCCGTGGAATTCATTCCCGTCGCGGAGAGTTCCGGTCGTATCGGCGCGCTGGGGCTCCATATTCTCGAACAGGCCTGCCACGACGCGCATATCGCGTTGCCGGAGAATGTCGGCGTCGCGGTCAACCTCTCCGTGGCGCAACTGCGCTTCGCGAGCCTGCCGGCGGAAGTCGCCGCGATCCTCGGTCGCACCGGGCTCGCGCCGCAGCGCCTGACGCTCGAGATCACCGAGAGCCTGCTGATCAAGAACTTCGACGCCACCGCCACCGTGCTCGATGCGCTCAAGGCACTGGGTGTGCGTATCGCCCTCGATGATTTCGGCGCGGGCTTTACCGCGATGAACTACCTCGCCCGCGACTGCTTCGACCAGATCAAGCTCGACCGCTCCTTGATCCAGGGCATCGCGACCTCCCCGCGCAAGCAGACCGTCGTCGGCGGTGTCGTCGCGCTCTGCCGCAAACTGGGGCTGGAGATCGTCGCGGAGGGTATCGAGACGCCGGAAGATGCAACTCTCCTGCGCAAGCTCGGCTGCGATATCGGCCAGGGTTTCCTCTATTCGAAAGCCGTCCCGCCGGAAGCGCTGGAGGCTGGTGAGCAGTCCCGTCGGGCGAGCGCCTGAGGGACCGCGTTCTCACTGAAAGGTCTTGCCCGTGCCGTTTGCCGCGCCATCATGGGAAGGGAAGCCATGACGGTATCGGGAGGTTCTGATGAGCGAGGAGACAGGGCTCGCGCCGGGTGCGCGCATCCTCGTTATCGGCGCCTCGAGCGGGATCGGGCGTGAGACCTGCGCTTCGGCGCTCGAAGCGGGTTCTCTGGTGCGCGGCTTCGCCCGCTCGATCACGCGCCGTGACTTCCGCCACGAGGCTTTCGAGGCCGTCGCCGGGGATGCCCTTGATCGCGAGGCCATGGTGCGGGCGATGGAGGGCTGCGACGCCGTGGTGCAGAGCCTCGGCATCCGCGCCGATCCCGCGACGCTGCTTGCACCGGTCTCGCTTTTCTCGCAGGCCACGGGAGTGATGCTCGAGGCCATGGCGCAGAACGGGGTAAGGCGCGTCGTCGCCGTCACGGGATATGGCATCGGAGACAGCCGCCGCGCGCTCGCCTTGCCGGAGCGCATCGCCTTCGAGGCGGTGATGGGCCGTGTCGCGGCGGACAAGGAACGGCAGGAGGATCTCCTGCGGGCGAGCGATGCGCACTGGACGATCCTGCGCCCCGGATTTCTCACGCGCGCGGTATCTTGCCCGTCAGCCCGGCTGCGCGTCGATCCTGCGGATTGGCGCAACGGTTTCGTGAGCCGGCGCGACGTCGCGGCGCAGATCGTCACGCTCCTGCGCACCGGTGCATATGACCGCGAGGCGGTGGTCTTCACGTGAGGGGGAAGGGCGGCGCGCCTTGCGAAGAGGCGGGAAAACCGCCTCGGCCGCGCCCTCATTTGCAAGGAATGCTTGCCTGTATGGGTGAGGGGCTTTAACTCCCCGCATCGTCCAGAGCATCGGCGTCACCGCGCCGATGCAAGATGCCAGGAGGCGCGTGATGACGCAGCACAAGTCCCAGGGACTGACCTATGCCGATGCCGGTGTCGATATCGATGTGGGCAACGCCATGGTCGAGGCGATCAAGCCGCTCGTGCGTGCCACACGCCGCCCCGGTGCGGATGGTGAGATCGGCGGATTCGGCGGTCTGTTCGATCTCAAGGCGGCCGGTTTCACCGATCCGATCCTCGTCGCGGCCAATGACGGGGTCGGAACCAAGGTGAAGATCGCCATCGAGACCGGCATCCACGACACGGTCGGGATCGATCTCGTCGCCATGTGCGTCAACGATCTCGTGGTGCAGGGCGCGGAGCCGTTGTTCTTTCTCGACTATTACGCCACCGGCAAGCTCGATCCGGCGACCGGCGCGGCCATCGTCAAGGGGATCGCGCAGGGCTGCCGCGATGCGGGCTGTGCGCTGATCGGCGGCGAGACGGCGGAGATGCCGGGGCTCTATAGCGGCGATGACTACGATCTCGCCGGCTTCGCCGTCGGCGCGGCGGAGCGCGGGGCGCTGCTGCCACGCGCCGATATCGCGCCGGGGGACGTGATCATTGGACTGGCCTCATCGGGAGTGCATTCGAACGGCTTCTCGCTGGTGCGCCGGATCGTCGCGAATGCCGGTCTCGATTTCGATGCGCCGGCGCCCTTCGCACCGCAGTCGCGCCTCGGCGAGGCGCTGCTGACGCCGACCCGCATCTATGTGAAGCCGCTTCTCGCCTGCCTGAAGGCCGGCCTGCCGATCAAGGCGCTGGCCCATATCACGGGCGGCGGCTTTCCCGAGAACATCCCCCGCGTGTTGCCGGAGGGCTGCGCCGCACGGATCGATCTCGACGCGATCGACATGCCGCCGGTCTTCGGCTGGCTCGCCGAGGAGGGCGGTGTCGCGGAAGCCGAGATGCTGCGCACCTTCAATTGCGGGATCGGCATGATCGTCGTCGCGGCGGCCGATGCCGCGCAAGCGGTGCTCGATGCGCTGAGCGAGGCCGGCGAGACACCGGTGAGGCTCGGTGCACTCGTGCCGCAGACCGATGATGCCGGTGGCGCCGGGCGCGTGACCTTCACCGGGCGTCTCGGAGCAGGTGGCGCCGAGGGGAATGGGGCATGAGTGCTCCCAATCTTACCGAAAATCATACCAACAAGCGTACGGCGATCCTGATATCCGGGCGCGGCTCGAACATGAACACGCTGATCGAGGCCGCGCGCGCACCGGGCTATCCGGCGCAGATCGCCCTCGTATTGTCGAATCGCCCCGATGCCGGCGGTCTCGCGCGGGCGCGCGAAGCCGGAATCGCCACGCGCGCGCTCGACCACAAGGCATATCCCGATCGTGAGAGCTTCGAGCAGGCCATGGATGCGGCGCTCGTCGAGGCTCAGATCGAACTCGTCTGCCTCGCCGGTTTCATGCGCGTGCTGACGCCGTGGTTCGTGCGGCGCTGGGAGGGTCGCATGATCAACATCCACCCCTCGCTGCTGCCGCTGTTTCGCGGAACGCGTACGCATGAGCAGGCGCTCGAAGCGGGGGTGCGCGTCCATGGCTGCACCGTGCATTTCGTCGTCCCCGAACTCGATGCGGGCCCGATCATCGCGCAGGCCTGCGTACCGGTGCATCCGGGCGACGATGCGGCGACGCTGGCCGAGCGGGTGCTGGCCGAGGAGCACCGGATCTATCCGGAGGCGCTCGCCGAGGTGGCCTCCGGACGGGCCAAATTGCATGAAGGGCGCTGTGTCTACTACTACTAATGGCTATCTCGAATTGTTTAGGGTTGGTTGCTTCCGATAAACACAAGTAAAGGTTTCTAAGGGAATTCCCCATAGCCTCCGCCCGTGTATCGAGATGCAGGGCGCGATGACAAACACAGCCTTTCAGCCAGCGACCAATTCCACCGCATTGATGTCCCGGATGTTCTGGTGGGCCGCGATCCTCATCGTGGGCACGGTTCTCTTCGGCGTCGGCGTGGTCGTCACCGTCAGCCGTGCTGCCGACGAGGAGGCGCGGCTTTGGGAAAAGCAGCTCTTCTCCGACGGCCTCACCAGCCGGGCCGAAGCACTCGCCCGCAAGACCGCCGCCGTCGCAGCGGCGAAGGGCGGCGGCTCTTCGGGAATCGGCGAACGCGAGGCGATGTTCCTGCAACTCGCACCACATGTCGCCGTCGCCGGAATCGTCAGCATCAAACATGATGGCGTACTCTGGCTCGACCGACGGGAATTTCCCGGTGCGGGTCGGCAAGCGTGGATCGATACCGCCCTTGCCGTCGAGGCAATGCTCGATCCGCGGAGCCCCCGTACCGAGCCGGGTAGCGACATCCGCATCATCGACGGAGAAATCGTCTCCCTCGGCCTCGCACCGCTCGACGAAGAGCGCTATCTGATCGGTTTGAGCATGCGCAGCATCGATGCGGCGCTCGTCGATCCCGACATGCCGTCACTGAAGGCGTTCCGTGCGGAATACGACCCACGCGATCCTCTGCCCGCGAACCGGGCCGCCCTCGTCTTCGACGATCTCGCAACCGGTCAGGCCATCCGCTTCTCATGGCAGCCGGCGCGACCGGGCACAGCCATGGCGCGCCGTATCGGCTATGCCGCGATTCCGCCGCTCGGGATCACGGCATTGCTCTTCGTGCTCGTCGTCACCAATACGCGGCGTGTGGCGCGCGATCTCGCAGCCTCCCATGCGCGGGCCGAATCACTGGCCGGGCAGGATCCGCTATCGGGCCTGCCCAACCGGCTGCTCTTCGGTCGTACGCTCGATAAAGCGCTGCTCCGGATCGAGAGCCAGAGGGACGAGGCCGTGGAGCAGGATGGCTTCGCCCTGATGTTCCTCGATCTCGACCGGTTCAAGGAGGTCAACGACGCCCATGGGCATCAGGCGGGCGATGCCTTGATCAAGGAAGTTGCGGCGCGCTTGCGGCGGATGCTGCGTGCGGAGGATACGCTCGCGCGCTTCGGCGGGGACGAGTTCGCAATCCTGCAAGACGGTGTCGAATCCGAGGAGGATGCGCGGGCCCTCGCGGGGCGTATCCTGCACGCGCTTGCGGAATCCTTCATGATCGGCACGAACCGGGTGAATGTCGGCGTATCTATAGGGATTGCCGTCGCGCCTAAGGATTCGCGCGATCGCGAGACGCTCATGCGCATGGCCGATACGGCCCTCTATGCGGCAAAGAGCGAGGGTCGCAACCGCTGCGCCTTCTTCCATCGGGAGATGGATCACGCCTTGCAGATGCGCAAGGTCGTCGCCGATGACCTGCGTCGCGCCATCGCCGAGAACGAACTGACGATCCACTACCAGCCGATCTTCTCCGCCGATGGTCGCAGCGTCGTCTCGCTCGAGGCGCTGGTACGCTGGCCTCATCCGACGCGCGGCATGATCTCGCCGGCCCAGTTCGTACCGCTCGCCGAGCAGAGCGGCCTCGTCATCCCCCTGGGAGAATGGGTGGTACGCCGGGTCTGCCAGGACGGCAAACGCTGGCCGGGTGTGCGTATCGCGGTGAACGTCTCGCCGATCCAGTTCCGTCAGCGCGACTTCGTCGACGGCGTGATCCGGGTCGTCGAGGATGCGGGTTTCGATCCCGCGCGACTCGAACTCGAACTCACCGAGGGTGTCGTCGTGGAGGATGCCGATGCGGCCGAGAAGGTGATGGAGCGCCTGCGCGACTACGGCTTCCCGCTCGCCCTCGACGATTTCGGGACGGGCTACTCTTCGTTGATCTATCTGCGCCGCTTCGCCTTCGACAAGATCAAGATCGACCGGTCGTTTCTTGAGAGCCTCGACGAAATGGGCGAATCGGCCATCCTCGTGCATTCCATCGTGCATCTGGGGCGGGCTTTGGGGCTGACCGTGACGGCGGAGGGTGTCGAGACGCCGGAGCAGCATCGCTTCCTCATGGCGCTCGGATGCCACGAAATGCAGGGTTTCCTGTTCTCGCGCCCGATCTGTGCAGACGATGTCGATGCGCTGCTCGGCAAGGTTCCGCGTCGCCTGGCCACCGATGGCCGGGTGAGCGCCGCATGATCCGAAGTCGGATACGCGCCGCGCGCTTCCCGCTTCAGAACGGGAAGGGCAGATAATCGTAGAGCGCCATCCCGATCGTCGCGAAGCCGAAACCGAGCGCGACGATGATCGCGATGTCGATGATGGCGATGGCGACACCGGCGCCTACCCAGGCCCCGTCGCGCTCCAGCATCCCGAAGCCGATCAGCGTGATGGCGATCGCAGGCGGGGTGTTGCCGATGATCGGTATGGGCAAAGCCATGATCAGGGCCAGGATGACGATCAGGACGCCGAGGGGGCGCCGGGCATTCTGGCGGGTGAACTTCACGAAGCGCGGCTTGCTCCAGCGCTCGACGCGTTGCAGCTTCGGCACGATCCAGGTGATCACCCGGTCGAGATGGCGGCGCGGTACCGATTTGTAGCCGAGGCGGCGCGGCATCCACAGCGCCGTGCGGCCCACCGCGAGCTGGATCGCCACCAGGAAGATGAACACGGCGGAAAACGTCGAGAATCCAGGTGGCATCGGCAGGGCGTTGGGCGCGGCGAACAGGATCAGCAGGACGCCGAAGGCGCGCGCACGGATACGCGCGACGATCTCGAACAACGTGATTCGGTCCCCGGTCGACGAGGCTGCGAGTTTGACGAGAATTTCGGAGGTTCTGAGCAAGCGATTCCACCCTGGCGACCGGCTACCAAGCCTATATGGGTAATGTGGCGGCCAGAAAACATCCGAACGAAGGGCCATCGCGGATTCGTCGAACGATCCACCCCTGATCGGTGCCGCTCGCGCCCCGATTGCGAGCGTGCCTAGCGTGCAGGGCGCCTTTGCCGGTCAGAGAATGATGTTTTCGTCGAATCGCTCGGCGGGAATCGGCAGGTTGAACTGCACCGCGATGCCGTCCGAGAAATGACGCACCACGCGCGCTTGGGTATTGCCGATCGTCACCCCGAGACCGATCGCCGGGCGCACGTCCAGCGCGATACCCGCGCCGGAGAGCGAGACGTCGATCAGGCGCCCCTCGACGCTGAAACCCTCGTCGAGATGCAGCACGACGTTCTTCTGGATCGGCACGATACGCTCGTGGCGGCGATCCTCGGGCAGGCCCAGTTCATGGCGATTGGCCAGCCATGTGAGCTGGGAGGCGAGCTTGTCGCGCTTGCGCGGCGTCGCGTTGATCGTGATCGCGAAACCCGTATCCGTATGGCGGACGATCTGGCCCTCGATCCGGCCGAGATGCTCGAAATAACAAACGACCCGCTCGCCGATCGCACCGACGACCGGGGCCACCAGTGCAACTCCGCCCGGCGAGAAATCGGCGCTCTGGCACGGATATTCCTGGCGGTTCGAAAGCATGTATCGCCCGAGCAGGGCGACCTTCACACGCGCAAACCGGCGACGGTCCGACCGATTGGCCGGAGCTGCCCTGTCTTCGCTCGCTCTCGCCTCTGCCGCACCCATGGCTTCCGCTTACCCCGCATCGTGGATCGCTCTTCCCTCCACGATACGAGGTGGCGGTTAACGTTGCCTTAGGGCGATGGATAACAACCGGAAAATGTCGAGAAATCACCTGCGGCCGATCAGCCGCGCCCGCCCTGATGCACCACGAACCGCCGGCGGCGCTCGACCGGATCGTCGTCGCGGGCGAATTCCCGGGTCTCGGTGCGCCCGATGGGCCAGATGACGCGCATGGAATTCAGGCTCAGATGGCTCAGATTGTCGAAACCGATCCAGGGCGGGATCAGGGCAGGGGAGAGGGAGCCCAGGACACGGGCCTGCGTGCGACCGCGATGGCGCAGGGGCAGGAGGATCAATTCCATGTCGAGCGTGTCGCCGCGCGCCGTATGGCCCACGAGGCCGGAGACGATGCCGGCGGTTTCGCTGGTCACGATCTCGATCTGGCGATTGCCGTCATCGGGCGTCGCCGGGTCCCACAGGGCGGAGAAGGGCGAGCTCCGCAATTCGCGCCCGAACAGCGCGCAAATGCGCGTTCCGGCCAGCCGGAAACGGCAGATATCCTCTTCGATCTCCAGAATGAACGTATCCGCCAGGATATGGCGGATCTCACCCGGCTCCACCTCACCGCGCTCCGGCGCCGCGCGCTCGCCGCGCAGCGAGTCCCAGTAGGAGAAGAGCATCCGGGTGGCGGCGTGTTTCATGTCGGCCTCTCCATCCCGCCATGCGGAGCGGGATTGTAAGTTTTTGAACCATTTGGTGACCGGAAGACCGCCGAGATCTCCGGGTTGCTATCGTGGTTACTATGGTTAGCGAAAAACGTGCCTGAACGCATGGGTTGCCGTCTGGAAACCATTCGTTAAGGTTAACAAAACCTTTACGTTGAAACCGTGTCTCGGTGGATTATGGTGATTGACGTTAGGTAATAAGCGCTTGTCACGGCGTGCTTGTCAGACCTTCCGGGACGGGAGGTGGGGGCGTTTCGCCCCTCGGGGGACCTCTTGCCGGGCTCTATGGATTGCAAAATCCACCGCCGGGCACGATATCCACGAGAACGGGGAGGGCGTCGACCCTCCCCGATCCGTTTTCACGGACCGGCGGCCTCTCCTGCCACGGTCTCCCCGACAGGTCCCGAGCGCGTACGAGTCCGAATGCACCCTCAACACTTATCCACACCCCCGCCACCGCGCGAGCCGCTATTCAACCTGCCGCGAATCATAATCGTGATCTGTGCGGTGCTGATCGGGATCCATCTCGTGGTGACGCTGATCGGCGGGCGATTCGCGATCGAGACGGTGTTCCGTTACGGCTTCGTGCCCGGCAGCTGGACCCTGTGGCTCGATCCGCAGGCCGAGGAGACGCTCTTCGAGCGGCTGATCGCGGGGGGCGGTATCGATCCGCGCGCCGTCGGGCTGATGCGCATGGCGCTCGTGGATGCGCCCAACTCGATCTTCGGTCCGGTGAGCTACGCGCTTCTGCACGGCTCGTGGTCGCACGTGCTGCTCAACGTATTCTGGCTGGCCGCGTTCGGCACCCCCGTGGCCCGTCGGCTCCGCGAGGCGCGCTTCCTGCTGCTCTGCGTCGCGACGGCGCTCGGCGGCACGCTCGCCCATTGGCTCACTCATATGCACGACTTCACCCCGATGGTCGGGGCGTCCGGTGTCGTCTCGGGGATGATGGGCGCAGCCGCCTGGTTCGTCTTCGCCCGCTCGACCTATGGCGGTGGCCTCATCGATGCGCATGCGCATCTGCGCCCGCGCGAGACGCTCTCGGAAATGGTGCGCAACCAGCGCACGATGGTGTTCTTCGGAATCTGGTTCGCGCTGAACTTCCTGTTCGGCGTCGGCGCCGGGCCGCTCGGCATCACCGAGGGCAGCGTCGCCTGGCAGGCCCATATCGGCGGCTTCCTGGTCGGCCTCGTGCTCTTCCCCCGGATCGACCCGCGCGGGTGAGCGAACTCAGTGCCATGAAAAAGGCCGGCGCTCATGCACCGGCCTCTCCTTCGTCGAACGTGATGCGCGGCCACGCTCAGTTCTGCTCGTCGTCGCCTTCGCCGGCTTCGGGAGCCTCGCCGCGGGGGCGGGCTTCCTCGACGTCTTCCTCGAGAGCGGCGCCGACTTCGAGGCCGAGCTCGTCGAGATCGAAGGCTTCGCGGGCGGTGACGTCTTCACCACGCGCCTGACGCTCGGCTTCTTCGTGCGAGCGGGCGACGTTCATGGTGATGGTGATCTCGACTTCCGGATGCAGCTGCACTTTGACCGCATGCAGGCCGAGATTCTTGATCGCCTGGTTCAGTTCGATCTGGTTGCGGCCCACGCTGAAGCCGTTCTCGGTGACGACTTCGGCGATGTCGCGGGTCGCGACGGAACCGTAGAGCACGCCCGTCTCGCCGGCCTGGCGGATGATGGCGAAGGTCTGCCCGTCGAGCTTCTCGGCGACGCCTTCGGCTTCCTTGCGGCGCTCCAGGTTGCGGGCCTCGAGCTGGGCGCGCTGGGTCTCGAAATGCTCACGATTGGCCTTGGTCGCGCGCAGAGCCTTGCCCTGGGGCAGGAGGAAGTTGCGAGCAAAGCCGTTGCGAACCTTCACCACTTCGCCCATCTGGCCGAGCTTGGGAACGCGTTCCAAGAGGATGACATCCATGTTTCGAACTCCTGTCGAATGCTGTTTCAGGTGATGGGCGGGCCGCCGCCGTTGCGGCCCGCGCGATTGGCGCGCATCCGTTCGCGGATGCCGAGGGCGGTATCCGTCAGTCCGAACATGATGAGCGGGAGGAAGACCAGACCCTGGCTGAGCAGGATCAGGAGATAGGTGAGAACGAGAATGAAGCCGCGCCCGGAACGGCCGACCGTCATCTCGTGAATGGCCGCGAGGCCTTGCAGCGCGAACGCCATCAGGAAGGCCCCGGTCAGGGCCGTGGCGAGTACGCCCGTGAACCCGTCGAGGAAGATCGCGACGACGCTCGCGGCAAACAGCGTGTAGAGCGCCTCGCGCGGCATCACAGTGCGCGCGATTTCCGGCCAGGGGCGCAACAGCCGCCCCGAAGCGGAGACGATCCGCGCGCCCATCCAGATGTAGAACGTCAAGATGACCGTGAAACCCTGCGCGGCGAAGATCGGCAATGCCCCGGCGAGCCGTGCGGCGACTTCCTCGCCGGTGAGATCACCGAAATCGGGCAGGGCCACGCCCTCCGGGGTATCGGTCTGGATGCGCAGGACCGCTTCGGCCATCTCGCGGGTGTTGCGGCTATAGGCCTCGAAATCGAAACCGGTCAGCACCGCTGAGCCGAAATAGGTGAGCGCCCCGGTGCCGGCGATCCAGGCGAGAAGCCGGCCCAGCGGATACCATTCCGTGGTGCCGTCGGGCATCGGACGTCCCAGCAGGGCGAGATAGCCGAGCCACCATGCGGGAAGGGCGGTGGTGAGGAAGTAGCCCATGCCCCCGAACAGGCTGCCGTGTACGGCGGTGATCGCCAGCGCACCGATCGCCCCGGCGACGAGGCCGGAACGGTGATCGAAGGCGAGGGTGACGATGATCACGGGGATGGGCGCGAGCAGGACGAGCATCACCGCGAGCCCGGTCCCGACACCGATCAGGGAGATCAGTATCGCCGAAGCAAGCCCGGCCAGAATGCCTGGTGCGATGAAGGTCGTCATCCGCTGTCCCGCGCTGTTGCGTGGTTAGAGGCGTGGTTTGCGCCCCAACTTGCCCGGCGGCTCGACGGAGCCGGGGGCCTGGAACGGCGGGCCGTCCGAAGACGGTCCGCCCTGGTTCTTCAAGAGCGTGATCTTACTTGATCACGAAGGGCAGGAGCCCGAGCAGACGCGCGCGCTTGATCGCCTTGGCGAGCTCGCGCTGCTTCTTGGCGGAGACCGCCGTGATGCGCGAAGGCACGATCTTGCCGCGCTCCGAGATGTAGCGCGAAAGCAGCTTCACGTCCTTGTAGTCGATCGCCGGAGCGTTGGCGCCGGAGAACGGGCAGGTCTTGCGACGGCGGAAGAAGGGGCGACGGGCGCCAGCATTACCGAGTGCCATGGATCAACCCTCCCGGCTCGAATCTTCGGAACGACGACGATCGCCACGATCACCGCGGTCGCCACGGTCCCCGCGATCACCGCGGTCGCCGCGATCACGACGGTCGTCGCGGTCACGCTTCTGCACCATGGCGGAGGGCTCGGGATCGAGCGCTTCGACCTTGATGGTCATGAAGCGCAGGATGTCCTCGTTGATGCCCATCTGCCGCTCCATCTCCGCGACGGCCGCCGGCGGGGCGTCGAGATTGAGGAGCGTGAAATGCGCCTTGCGGTTCTTCTTGATGCGGTAGGCGAGCGTCTTCAGGCCCCAGCCCTCGACCTTCTCGACCTTGCCGCCGTTGTTCTCGATGACACCCTTGAACGTGTCGACGAGGGCTTCCACCTGCTGCGACGAGATATCCTGTCGCGCAAGAAAGACGTGCTCATAAAGAGGCATATTCGGCCTTTCCAACTGCGTTTCTTCGAACGTGACCCGGCGCCAAGCCCTTCGAGCCTGCCAAGGCCCGAGCGGTTGATCGAAGGCGGAGACACGGGATGACGGGCCACGAGAGCCCTGCACGCAGACGCGCGCCATCCGTTCAGCCCCCGGCCGGAGACGACGTTGCAGGGGCGGTACACCCTTTCGCCTCCGATTGCAAGCGCCATGAAGGGTTCGCGGATCGCGCCGCGTGGCGGTGCGGCAGGGGGAAACGATAAGTGAACTTTGAGTTGCTATTTCGTTCGGATGCAGGTAGGGTTGGTCTGTTGCGTTTCGAGCGTTTCGGAATTGAGCCGGCGGGAGATCGAGTTGACGGCAGACACTTTGAGCGAGGAACTGGATCAAGCAGTCGACATGCCTCCGCCCGGCATTACGAGAGAGCATGTCGAGGCTCGGGTGAATGAATGGAAGCAGCGGCTCCACGGACTGTTCTTCGATATCGGCGTCTGGGCGCGTGCCCGAGGCTGGCGGGTCGATGACAGCGCGCAGTGTCCGATGCATGAACAGCTCATGCAGCAATTCGATATCCCGCCGACCGATCAACCGATCCTGCGCCTCGACGGCGAGCACGGCTATGCCTTGTTCAAACCGAAAGCTCTGTGGGTGATCGGCGCGAACGGGCGCGTGGACCTCTTCACATCCCGCGGGGCCTTTACGATCGTCGATCTGGCCGAGGCAGGCGAGGCGCCGCGATGGACGGTTTACGGTAGAAACAAGAGCCCCAACGGCGCGAGGTTTTCACCGGCCTTGATCGATAGCCTGGTTTGAGATGGAGAAACTCGCTGAAATCAAGGCGACGTATGACTGGCTGCTCGCGCTTTACGACACCGAGGTCGAGCAGATGGTGCGCGAAAACGACATTGTGGGGATAGACCGCGCCGAGGCACACCTCGATATCGTCGAGCGTGGCATTTTCATCCTGATGTTCGCACAGTTCGAAAAGGCAGTGGCGCAAACCTTCGAGAACGCGGCGCACGCGCGAGTGGCGAACCCCGACTGGGGTCGGAGGCGTGGTTGGGATGCGGTATTCGCCCTCGGCAAGAGGGTCCCCTTCGAAACGAAGCTCGCCATGGTGATGGATCGGCGATCTTCGACCTTCGGTAAGATCATCGCGACCTATGGGACGCGTAATCACTGCGCCCATGGCGGCACGACGAACCCCGTCGGCTCCATCATGGCCCTCGAAGCCGATCTGTATCGGTGGCAGGGAGAATTGCGTGGATGACGGGGAGCGCGCGCCTTCCCGTTCGCGCTCGCTCGTCGAGCCGCCTGTCGTGCCCGCGACTACAGCCAAGACGCCTCGCTGGAGCAGGGGCTTTCCGGCGCATGATGATGCGCGCCGGATCACGGGGCGCGGGGGATCTCGCGGCGTCGCATCTTGCGGGCGGGCGCCCGGCACCCTACCTCGCGGAGTATCGACAGGCCACATCGCGCGCCGCATCCGCATGCGCGCAGGAAGATGTGGGTAACCCGGATGCGGGACGCGCGCGGCGCGGATTGCTCATCCTTTTTTAGCCGAATCACCTTAAAGCTCATCCTTTACGGCTTCGGCGCACGGAAACTCATGGTGCCCTCGACAGACAATATCAAACACCGCATCGCGGCTCTCGCCGATCCTCTGCGTGAGGCTGCCCGGGAGGCCGGCGTGATCGCTCAGGGCTATTTCCGGCCCGGTGAGAAGACGAGTGCGCGGATCTGGTCGAAGGATGGCGGTTCCCCGGTCACCGAGGCGGATGTCTCCGTCGATGCGTTCCTGAAAATCCGCCTGTCCCAGCTCCTGCCCGAAGCCGCCTGGCTGTCTGAGGAGACTGCGGATAACGACCAGCGCCTGGGTGCGCGCCTCGTCTGGATCGTCGATCCGATCGACGGCACGCGGGCCTTCCTCTCCGGTCATCGCGACTGGTCCGTCGCCATCGCTCTGCTCCTCGACGATGCCCCCGTTCTCGGCGTGGTGCATGCGCCCGCGCTCGATACGCTCTATGAAGCGCAGGCCGGTGCGGGAGCGCTCGCCAACGGCGCGGCGATCACCGTTTCGCCCGCATCGGATCTGCGTCGGGCCGGCATATCCGGGCCGCAGCCGATGATCGATGCCATGATGCGCCGCGTCGGCGGCATGACGCCGCTCGCCAAGGTCCCGTCCCTCGCCCTGCGGCTCGCACGCGTCGCAGCCGGGGATATCGACGTGGCGCTGGTCTCGCGAAACGCGCGGGACTGGGATCTCGCCGCCGCCGATCTGATCCTGCGCGAGGCGGGCGGGGCCGTGACCGACATGACCGGCCGCGATCCGCGCTACAATGCGCCGCATCCGGTCCATGGCGAACTGGTTGCCACGTCATCGATCTTGCATCCGAGGCTGATTGAGGCCATGACGGGGGCCGCTGAACAAAGCCGCGCGGTCTGACCGCCTTGCGGCGACCGAAATCGCGGCCCGCGCGGCCATTGAATGCGGGGATCGATCCATGAGCGAAGTCACGACGACAAAGAAGCAGCTGCTCCATCTCGTCTTCGGCGGTGAACTGACCGGCGTCGAGGAGGTGCAGTTCCACAATCTCGACGAGCTCGACATCGTCGGCATCTATCCCGATTACGCCAGCGCCTATGCCGTCTGGAAGGCCAAGGCGCAGTCGACCGTCGACAATGCGCAGATGCGCTATTTCATCGTGCACCTGCACCGCCTGCTCGATCCGCCGCAGCCCTGAGCGGAGCGGCGGCGACGATGTCATTTCTCAAACGGATCGGACGCTCACGCCCGGTGCAGGAGGCCGCGGGCTTTCTGTTCGCGGCTTATCTGCGTCTGGTCCGCAGGACGAATCGCTTCGTCATGGAGCCGCCCGATGCCTATGACCGGATCGGCCCGCAGATGCCCGTCATCGCCGCGATGTGGCACGGCCAGCATTTCATGATCCATTTCGCGAAACGCGACCAGGACCGCGCGGCGAGCCTCGTCTCGCGCTCGGGCGACGGCGAGCTCAACGCGATCGCGCTCCGGCATCTCGGCATCCGTGCCATACGCGGCTCCGGGGATCGCGGACGCGGCAAATTGCGCGAGAAGGGCGGGGCGCAGGCTTTGCGCGGCATGCTCAAGGCGCTGGAAGCGGGCGAGATGGTGGTGATGACGGCGGATGTGCCGAAAGTCGCGCGCCGCGCCGGGGAGGGGATCGTCACCCTCGCGCGGCTGTCGGGCCGGCCCATCGTCCCGGTGGCGGTGGTCACGAGCCGGCGTCACGATTTCGACAGCTGGGACAAGGCTTCGATCGGCCTGCCGTTCGGGCGCGGCGCCATGGTGCTCGGTGAGCCGATCATCGTTCCGCGCGAACTGGATGCCGGGGGTGTCGAAGATTATCGCAGCCGTGTCGAGCGCGAACTCGACGCGGTGCATGCCCGCGCCTACGGGCTCGTCGGTGCCCGCGACCCGGGTGCCGGTCTGCGTGCTGCGGGCGATGCTGCGGCGGAGGCGTCCTGATGGCCGCACATGGCGCACCCCGTTTCCCGCTTTTGTTGCGGCTCTATCATTACGGCCTCGCCGCGCTCGAGCCCGCCGCAGCCGGGGTGCTGCTCGCGCGCCGGCGCAAGGGCAAGGAAGATCCCCAGCGCATGCGCGAGCGCCGCGGCATTGCCGGACGAGAGCGGCCGGAAGGGCACCTCGCCTGGCTGCATGGGGCGAGCATCGGCGAGACCATGGCGATCCTGCCGGTGATCGAGCGGCTGACCCGGCGCGGCGTCACCGTGCTCGTCACTTCCGGCACGCGCACATCGGCCGAGATCATCGCCAAACGCCTGCCGCCGGGCGCCATCCATCAATTCGTTCCCGTCGACGTGCCGCGCTACATGCGCCGCTTCCTCGATCACTGGCGGCCCGATATCGCGCTCTTCGCCGAATCGGAGATCTGGCCCAACGCGATTCTCGCGCTCGAACAGCGCGAAGTGCCGCTGATCCTGATCAACGGGCGGCTCTCCGAGCGCTCCTTCCGGCGCTGGTCGCGGGTGCCGAGCCTCGCCGAGGCCCTGCTGTCGCGCTTCTCGCTCTGCCTCGCCCAGGCGACGCCGGATGCCGAGCGGCTGCAGCGTCTGGGCGCGCCGCGGGTCGGGGTCGCGGGCAATCTGAAATTCGATTCGCCGCCGCCGCCGGCCGATCCGCGTACCGTCGAGGCCTTGCAGGGGATGATCGCCGGGCGCCCGGTCTGGGTCGCGGCGAGCACCCATCCCGGCGAAGAGGAGATGGTGGTCGCGATCCACCGCGCACTCGCGCGCAAGTTCCCCAAGCTGATCACCATCATCGCTCCGCGCCACCCCCATCGCGGCGAGGCGATCGCGGAGATCGCCCGCGATTCGGCGCTCAATCCGGCCCGCCGCGCTCTCGGCGAGCAGCCCGAGCGCGAGGTGGATTTCTACGTCGCCGATACGGTGGGCGAACTCGGCCTGTTCTACCGCCTGACGCCGCTCGTCTTCGTGGGCGGTTCGCTGATCCCCCATGGCGGACAGAATCCGATCGAGCCGGCCAAGCTCGGCACCGCCATCCTGCATGGGCCGCATGTCCATAATTTCGAGGAGGTCTATACCGCCCTCGACGGGTCGGGCGGGGCGTTGCCGGTCGCGGATGCGCGTGCACTCGCTGCCGCGCTCGAGGACCTGATCGCCGATACGGCGCTCACGCGGGAGATGGCGCGAGCGGGTTACGAAGCGGTGCAATCGCTCGGAGGGGCGCTCGATCGCACCTTGCGTGCGGTCGAACCCTTCATTCTCGACGTGAAGATGGAGCAGCGCTGATGCGCGCCCCGGCCTTCTGGCAACGGGTTCCGCCGCATCCGATCGCCCGCCTGCTGAAGCCGCTCGCCGCGATTTACGGGCGTATCGCCGGCTGGCGCATGGGGCGGGTGGTCGAGCGCTCGGCGCTGCCCGTCATCTGCATCGGCAATTTCACCGTGGGCGGAACCGGCAAGACCCCGCTCGCCATCGCCGTCGCCACGCTCCTCGCGGAGGAAGGCGAGCGGCCGGCATTTCTCACGCGCGGTCACGGCGGGAGCCTGCGCGGGCCGATCGTGATCGATCCCGCCCTTCACGATCATCGCGCGGCGGGAGACGAGCCGCTGCTGCTCGCGCGCGCGGCGCAAGTCGTCGTCTCGGGGGACCGCCCCGCCGGGGCCAATCTCGCCGGGCTGACGGGCGCGACGGTGATCGTCATGGATGACGGTTTCCAGAATCCGGCCCTCGACAAGGATCTCTCGCTGATCCTCGTCGATGGCGCCGTCGGCGTGATGAACGGGCTCTGCCTTCCCGCCGGCCCGTTGCGCGCGCCGCTGGCGCAGCAATGGGAGCACGCTGATGCGCTCGTCGTGATGGGGGAGGGCGCGCCGGGGGAGAGGCTCGCCGAGGAAGCCCGCACACGCGGCTTGCCGGTCTTCGCGGCATCGCTCGTTCCCGATCCCGGGACCGTGGAGCGGCTGCGCGGCGGGCGCTATCTCGCCTTTGCCGGGATTGGGCGTCCGTCTAAATTCTTCGAGACGCTCGCGCAGGCGGGGCTCGATCTGGCCGAGACCCGCGCCTTTCCCGATCATCATATTTATCGCGATCAGGATATCGCGGATCTGCGCGCGCGGGCCGCGCGGGACGGGCTCACGCTGGTCACCACCGAAAAGGACGCCGTGCGGCTGAGTTCTGCCGATGATATCGCCGTGCTGCCGGTCACGGCGCAGATCGCCGACGAACCGGCGCTGCTCGCGCTTCTCCACCGGGCCTTGCGCGCACCGTGATCTTGCTCACTGTGATCTTGCGCGCGCTGTGATCCTGCGCGCGTCCTGAAGCTTACGCGCGTACCATGATCAGCGTGCGGCGGTTCTCGTATCCGGGTCCGGGTGCTCCACCGCCTCGACCGGGGTCATCGCCGCCTCGACCTGCTCACGGAAACCCTCGACCTGATTGGGCATGATCGGCCCGATATGCTTGTAGCGGATGACTCCGTTCGCATCGACGATGAAGGTTTCCGGGACGCCGTAGACCCCCCATTCGATGGCCGAGCGCCCGCTTTCGTCGACGCCGACCTTGTCGAACGGGTTGCCCAGCGCTCCCAGAAACCGCCGGGCGTTTTCCGGGCGGTCTTTGTAATTGATGCCGAGCACGCGCACCTGCGGATCGTTCGCGAGATCCATAAGAACGGGGTGCTCGTCGCGGCAGGGCACGCACCAGGATGCCCAGACATTGACGATGTTGACGCGTGCCTCGCCATCGGCGGGCAGCGGCAGATCGGCCTGGGCGAAACCGGGGACGGGCTCGCCGCCGCGACGCAGGTTCTCCAGAGGAGCGAGCGAGAATTCCGGCGCCGGACGATTCAGCATGACCGAGGGGACGAGCGAGGGATCCTCGCCGAACAGGCGCACGAAGAACATGCCCGACACGCCCAGCAGGATCACCACCGGCAGGATGTGGATGAAGCGGATGCGCGGGCGCTCGGGCGCGGGCGGTGCCTGCGGGGGCGTTGCCTCCCGAGCCTGTTCGTCGGTGCGGCTGCGGTCCTCGGTCATTGATCCGTATTCCGTTTGGGGCGACGTGTTTCGTATTCGGCGAGCAGGCGCCGCTGGATCCGCTGGTCGATCACCAGATAGAGGGCGAGCCCGCCGATGATCGTGACGAAGGCGGCGTAGGAGCCGATGATGAAGGGGGCGTACTGGTCGAACATGGCGATTTCGCGAATGGCTCAGGCTGCGGCGCGGCTGTCGAGCCGCTCGGCTTCGAGGATGTTCAGGGTGCGGATACGCCGGCGCATCAGCTCCGTGCGCATCGCGTAGGCATGCATCGTGATCGCCATCAGCATGAAGGCGAGGCCCATCACCAGCAGCGGGTAGAGCATGGCGGGGTAGATAGTCGGGCCGTCGAGCCGGAACACGGAGGCGGGCTGGTGGAGGGTGTTCCACCAATCGACCGAGAAGCGGATGATCGGCAGGTTGAGCGCGCCCACGAGGGTGAGGATCGAGACGGCGCGGGCGGCGCGACCGGGATCGTCGATCGCGCGCCACAAAGCCATGATGCCGGCATAGACGAGGAAGAGCACGAGAACCGAGGTCAGCCGCGCGTCCCACACCCAATAGGTGCCCCACATCGGCTTGCCCCAGAGAGCGCCGGTGATCAGGCAGACCAGGGTGAAGGCGGCGCCGAGCGGTGCCGCGGCCTTCTGCGAGACATCCGCCAGCGGGTGGCGCCAGACGAGTGTCCCGATCGCCGAGATGCTCATCATCGAATAGAGGAACATCGCCATCCATGCGGACGGGACGTGAATATACATGATGCGGATGGTCTCACCCTGCTGGTAGTCGGGCGGAGCCATGAAGAAGCTCATATAAATGCCGATGGCGAAGACGAGCGCCGTAGCGCCGGCGAACCACGGCAACAGCCGGCCCGACCAGCGCATGAAGAATCCGGGATTGGCGAGTTTCGTCCACATGCAATGCCACCATTAGACGCGCGCTGTGCCCTTCGCAATCCGAACCGGGATGGATACGAGGTCGCACGGGCGCATTGATAAGCGATCCGCTTCGTGACACACCCGGACAATTGCGCATGCATGCGGCTTTTTTTCGTCGCCCGGCTCTGCTAAGAGCCTGCGCAAGCCGTCGGCGCGTCTCGTGCCGGCTCGTCGTCGCTCTTGTGATCGAACGGTTTCGGATATGCAAGCTTTTACGGTTCTCACCGGCGTCGCGGCGCCGCTTCGGGTGATCAATATCGACACCGACATGATCATCCCCAAGCAGTACCTGAAGACGATCAAGCGCACCGGGCTTGCCAAGGGGCTGTTCGCGGAGAGCCGCTTCAACCAGGACGGCTCCGAGAACCCCGATTTCGTGCTCAACCAGCCGGCCTATCGCAAGGCGCAGATCCTGGTGGCTGGCGACAATTTCGGCTGCGGCTCCTCGCGTGAGCATGCGCCCTGGGCGCTGCTCGATTTCGGCATCCGCTGCGTGATCTCCACGAGCTTCGCCGACATCTTCTACAACAACTGCTTCAAGAACGGCATCCTGCCGATCAAGGTGACGCCGGAAGAGCTCGAGAAGCTGTTCGAGGATGCCGAGCGCGGCGCCAACGCCACCCTCTCGGTCGATCTGGAATCCCAGGAGATCCGCGGCCCGGACGGCGGCGTCATCCATTTCGAGATCGATCCGTTCCGCAAGCATTGCCTGCTCAACGGCCTCGACGATATCGGCCTGACGCTGGAGAAGGGCGCGGCGATCGACACCTACGAAGACAAGATGGCCGAGCGCCCCTGGCTCTGAGCCGGGGCGGCGGTCGAGACGGGGAGGCACGCGTCGCGCGAACGGTGCCGGCAAGCAGTGCCAGCAAGTGGTACCAGCTTGACAGCCATCGCCGGCTTTGCCACTCCCCGTGCGTTTTCAACGATTGGTGAGGAGCCGCGATGAGCCGCGCATTCGTATTCCCCGGGCAGGGCAGCCAGACCGTCGGCATGGGCAAGGCGCTCGCCGATGCGTTCGCGCCGGCGCGCGCCGTGTTCGACGAGGTCGATGCCGCGCTCGGGCAGAAGCTCTCGCAGATCATCTTCGAAGGCCCCGCCGAGGATCTCACCCTGACGGCGAATACGCAGCCCGCGCTGATGGCGGTCTCGCTCGCCACCATGCGGGTACTCGAAGCCGAAGCCGGGCTCGATCTCAAACAGCATGCGCAGTTCGTCGCCGGGCATTCGCTGGGCGAGTATTCCGCGCTCGCAGCCGCCGGTGCGCTCTCGATTTCCGATACGGCGCGGCTCCTGCGCATCCGCGGTGATGCGATGCAGAAGGCCGTACCGGTGGGCGAGGGCGCCATGGCGGCGCTTCTCGGGCTCGATTTCGAGCAGGCGGCCCAGATCGCCCTCGACGCGGCCGAAGGCGAGGTCTGCGATCCGGCCAACGACAATGGCGGCGGGCAGGTCGTCGTCTCCGGCACGAAGGCCGCCGTCGAGCGCGCCGTGGCGCTGGCGACCGAGCGCGGCGCGAAACGCGCGCTGCTGCTCCCCGTATCCGCCCCCTTCCATTGCGCCCTGATGGCGCCTGCAGCCGATGCGATGCGCGAAGCGCTCGCCGGTGCCACGATCAACGCGCCCGTCGTGCCGGTCGTCGCCAATGTCGAGGCCGGACCGATCACCGATCCCGAGGCGATTCGCGATGCGCTGGTGAGGCAGGTGACGGGTACCGTGCGCTGGCGCGAGAGCGTGGCCTTCATGGCCGATCAGGGTGTGACGCAGTTCTTCGAGATCGGCGCCGGCAAGGTCCTGACCGGGCTCGCGAAGCGGATCGCCGCCGGTGCGACCGGGCAGGCCATCGGCACGCCCGACGATATCGAGAAGGTCAGGCAGGCGCTGTGAACGCCGGCCCCGAGCAAAAGGACGTTTCAATCATGTTCGATCTGACCGGCAAGAAAGCCCTCGTCACCGGCGCGACCGGGGGGCTCGGTGGCGCCATCGCACGCGCCCTGCATGCGCGCGGCGCCGATGTTGCGATTTCGGGTACCCGGCAGGAGGCGCTCGACGCGCTGGCCGGCGAACTCGGCGAGCGGGTTCATCCGCTGATCGCGAATCTGGGTGACATGGAGGCCGTCGAGGCGCTCGTCCCCGCCGCGGAAGGGGCGATGGGCGGGCTCGACATCCTCGTCAACAATGCCGGCATCACCCGTGACGGGCTGTTCATGCGCATGAAGGACGATGATTGGGACACGGTGCTCGCAGTCAATCTGACCGCCGCGTTCCGGCTCTCGCGCGCCGCCGTCAAGGGCATGATGCGCCGCCGCTATGGCCGTATCGTCAATATCGGCTCTGTGGTCGGCACGACAGGCAATCCCGGCCAGGGCAATTACGCCGCCTCCAAGGCGGGGCTGATCGGCATGTCGAAGGCGCTCGCGCAGGAAGTGGCGAGCCGGGGCATCACTGTGAACACGGTCTCGCCCGGCTTCATCGCCTCGCCGATGACGGATGCGCTCAACGACAAGCAGCGCGAGGCGATTCTCGCCAACGTTCCCGCAGGGCGTCTCGGCGCTGGCGAGGACGTCGCATCCGCCGTACTTTATCTCGCGAGCGACGAAGCCGCCTACGTGACCGGGCAGACCTTGCATGTGAACGGCGGAATGGCAATGATCTGAAGAGGTTAGAAGCCTCTGGATAAGTTGTGTGGCGCCCGATACGGCGCTCGCATCCGGGACGGGGACGTGTTAATCCTGTCTCAACCTGTAGCTGGGGGGCTTGACCCGGGAGCGAAATAAGGCTTTTGCACCACACGCGAGCCGTTCGCTCTTCATGAGCCTCGGCCAGGCCCTTTCAACGGAAGCCCCTCGATCCCGAGCGGGCGTTAGCGACGAGTGATACGAGGAACCAACGATGAGTGACATCGCTGAGCGCGTGAAGAAGATCGTTGTCGAGCACCTGGGCGTGGAAGCCGACAAGGTGACGGACAATGCAAACTTCATCGATGACCTCGGCGCCGACAGCCTCGACACCGTCGAGCTCGTGATGGCGTTCGAGGAAGAGTTCAACGTCGAGATCCCCGATGACGCGGCTGAGACCATTGTGACGGTCGGCGACGCCATCAAGTTTCTCGAGAAGAATTCCGGCTGATTGCCGGCTCCGGCGGGGTCACCCGATCCCGCCGTCTTCCTGCATGAACGGGTTGGTATGATGCGTCGTGTCGTCGTCACCGGTCTCGGCATGGTCTCGCCCCTCGCCTGCGGCGTGGAAGAGACGTGGCAGAGGCTGCTCCAGGGGCGCAGTGGCGCTGCGCGGATCGAGACTTTCGAGACATCCGATCTTCCCTGCAAGATCGCCTGTCAGATCCCGCGCGGGG
>JBJHBI010000027.1:0-51549 GCA_050485405.1 Salinarimonadaceae bacterium | reverse complement strand
TTCGAGACCGAGCGCGATCTCGTCGGCGGCGCGGCCTATGACGCGCATGGCGCCGCGATCAGCGAAGCCGCGATGAAGAACGCCGAGGCCGCCGATGCGGTGCTGTTCGGCGCCGTCGGCGGGCCGAGATGGGCGGATGTGGCTTACGAGCATCGCCCGGAAGCGGGGCTCTTGCGCCTGCGCAAGGATCTCGGGCTGTTTGCCAATCTGCGCCCGGCGATCTGCTACGGCGCGCTGGCCGATGCCTCCTCGCTCAAGCGCGAACTGGTCGAGGATCTCGACATCCTGATCGTGCGCGAGCTCACCGGCGGCGTCTATTTCGGCGAGCCGAAGGAGATCGTCACCCTGGAGAACGGCGAGAAGCGCGCCGTCGACACCCAGCTCTACACCACCGGCGAGATCGAACGCATCGCCCGCGTCGCCTTCGATCTGGCCCGCAAGCGCCGCAACAAGGTCTCCTCGGCGGAAAAGCACAACGTGATGAAATCCGGCGTGTTGTGGAAGCAGGTCGTGACCGCCGTGCATGGCGCGGAATTCTCCGATGTCGACCTCGAACACGTGCTGGCCGACAATTGCGCCATGCAGCTCGTGCGCAATCCCAAGCAATACGACGTCATCGTCTGCGATAATCTGTTCGGCGACATCCTCTCCGACGTCGCGGCGATGCTGACGGGTTCGCTCGGCATGCTGCCCTCGGCCTCGCTGGGTGCCGAAGATCCGGCGACGGGCAAGCGCAAGGCGCTCTACGAGCCCGTCCACGGCTCGGCGCCCGACATTGCCGGCCAGAGCCGCGCCAATCCGATCGCGATGATCGGCTCCTTCGCCATGAGCCTGCGCTATTCCTTCGGGCTGATCGAGGCAGCGGACATGCTGGAAGGCGCGATCACCGATGCACTCGCGAACGGTGCCCGCACCGGCGATATCGCACCCGCCGGCGCCAACGGAATGTCCACCACCGAGATGGGCGACGCCATCCTGCGCGAATTGCAAAAGCGCGCCGGCTGAGGCGCCGGCAACGCGTCAGTCGCCCTCGGGACGCGGGGGCGGCAATGCTCGCGAGGGCGCGGCATCGTCGCCGGCGCTCTCGTCGAGAACGCCGAGCAGGCCGGCAATGTCCTGCGGCGTATCGGCGCCGAGTGCGATCGGTGCCGTGACGCCGTCACAGGCTCCCGGAGCCGTCGGCGCTGGCAGGAGCGTCCTGCCGCTGACCGCATCGACCAGATCAATTTCGTCGATCATGCAGGCGAGCGCGGCGGGATCGGTCCCCACGCCGCAACTCCAGCCCGTCAGCATCAGCCCGTCATCCCCGCCCGGTTCCGGGCTGCGGAAGGCGATGCAATCGCGCGCAAGCCCGTCTTCCAGCACCATCTGCGCCACGGTGAGCGGCAGGCGTTGCGTCTCGAGCCGCTCCTGATCGCGCACGCGCTGGACCGCGAGCCCGGCATCGGCTGCATCGAGCGTCGTCGCGACGAAGAAGGAATGGCGGGGCCGTGCAGCCGCGCCGCGCAAGACGACGAGATGCAGGTGCTTCTCGCGAGCGCGGAAATCGCCCAGCGTCAGGACGTCGCGCCGCGCGCCGTCGTCGCGGATTTCGGCAATATGGCGCAGTTGCGCCTCCGCGAGATCGTCGGGCAGCGCACCGACGGCGATATCGCGCGAGACGGCGGGGCGCCAGACCGGCGGCGGCGTGGCGAGAACCGGCGCATCGGCACGCACCCGTGTATCGAGGGAAACCGGGCCGCGCGGCCTGTCGCCGTAATGTTCGATGGCGGCGAGGGTGAGGACCGTAATCAGCGCGGTGGAGCCGAGCATCAGCCGGATCAGGGGCAGGCGGCGCCGACGCCGGACCTTGCCGGCAGGCTCGCGCGCAGGTCCGCCTCCGGCACCGATGGCGCCGAAATCCATATCCTGCCAGTCCTGCAAGCCGCGTGACACCACGCGCAGCCTCCCGTTCTGCTTGCGGGCACGGCGATGACCGGGCCCGACGGATGGATCACGCCATCCGATAGCGGCAGAATCGAGAGATTTCTTTCAGAATCGATTGACGCTGTCCGGGTTTCCTTCAGCAGCGTGAATCGATGGTTAGCGCCGCGCTTGCTTCACCGGGCCGGGTAGCCGCTGACGGAAAAACGATGCGCCGGAGAATGCCTCAGGCGCCGAGCGCCTTGCGGGTCGCCGCGATGATCTGCGCCTGGTCCTCGTTGCCGAGATAGGGATGCATCGGCAGGCTGACCACCTCTTCCGCGAGCCGATCGGTCACGGGCAAACCGTTGCCGGCGCTCGGATATTGCGCATAGGCCGCCTGCCGGTGGAGCGGGCGGGGATAATAGATCGCAGTCGGCACGCCCGCATCGCGCAGGCTCGCCTGGAAAGCCGCGCGGTCGAAACCGGGGAGGCGCAGCGTGTATTGCGCCCAGACCGAGCTCGAACCCGCCATCACCTGCGGGGTGATCGCGATATCGGACAAACCGGCCTCGTAGCGCGCCGCGACAGTGTCGCGGGCCGCGATCTCGTCGGAGAAGATGCGCAGTTTCTCGATCAGTACCGCCGCCTGGATGGTATCGAGCCGGCCGTTCATGCCGATGCGGGCATATTCGTAGCGATCCGCCCCCTGGCCGTGATTGCGCAGGGAGCGCAGCACCGCGTCGAGCTCCGAATCGTCAGTGAAGATCGCACCGCCATCGCCGTAGCAGCCGAGCGGCTTGGCCGGGAAGAAGCTCGTCGCGGTGGCGTCGCCGATGGTGCCGACCTTGCGGCCCTGATAATGCGCGCCGAAGCTCTGCGCCGCGTCGGCGAGCAGCCACAGCCCCTCACGGGCACACAGGGCCTCGAGCGGCGCGTAGTCAGCCGGCTGGCCGAACAGATCCACCGGGATCACGCCGACCGGGCGCAGCCCCTGCGCGCGCGCGGTGACGAGACCGGCCTCGATGCTGTCGATATCTAGGTTGAACGTGTCCTCGCGCACATCGACGAAGACCGGGGAGGCGCCGAGCCAGCAAACGACCTCCGCCGTCGCGGCGAAGGTGAAGCTCGGGCACAGCACAGCATCGCCGGGCTTGACGCCCTTCGCCATCAGGATCAGCGCGAGCGCATCCGTACCGCTGCCGCAGCTCACCACGTGCTTCGCGCCGCAGAAGGCGGCGAGTTCGTCCTCGAGCTGTGTGACTTCCGGCCCCATCACATAGGCGCCGTGGCGGACGACCGCGAGGATGGCTTCTTCCACGCGCGGGCCGAGCGCCGCACGCTGGGCGGCGAGATCGATGAAGGGAAGCATGGGCCGGATATCCCCGAGATACAGGCGGAATCGCCGGGTGCTCCGGGCGATTCGGTTGGTTGTCGAGGAAATCGTTTAGCCGCTCCGCAGCCGCGCGCAAACGCCTGTGCGATCAAGATTCGTAACCGATTGCGACAGGCCGGCCACGCTCAGCCGTAGCGCCGGACGATCAGGGCATGAGGCGCGAGCGCGATCAGGCTGAGGCCGGCCAGCGCGGCGGCCTCCCCCGCCTCCATCGGCCAGACCGGCCAATCGCCATAAAGGCCGGCACCGCTCCATCCGGGCAGGAGCAGGACAAGCCCGGCAAAGACCAGGGCGCCGTAGCGCATCAGCCCGGTCACGATCCGCGCGCGCCGCGCCCGCCCCGGCTCGGCGAAGCCCAGACGTACGACGATCACACCGATCCCGAGAACGATACCGAAGACGATTGCGGCGAAGGCGACGCCGATCAGCCAGGCGAGGCCGAGCATCATCCCCTCGACGAACATCATCCCGCCGGCGAAGAAGGCCGCGCGGGCGATGACGCCGCCGAAGGAGGGGTAGAGCGCCGCCGCGAGCAGAGCCGCCACGGCGAGCGGAGCCGTCACCAGCCGCGCGAGCGCCAGATCACTCGGCTCGATCACCGAGATCGCGACGATGCGCGCCACGGCGTAGATCACCAGAACGATCAGCGGCGCGAAAGCGTCGAAGAAGAACCCGTGGAGCACCGGCGCGAAGGGGCCGGCCTGGATCTCGAAGCGGCTGATACCGCCGAAGCCGAGGACCGCTGCGGAGAGCACGGCGACGACGAGCGGCGCGAGCGCCACCCAGGGCCGACGCGCCCGCGCGACGGCGAGATGCGTCGCGCTTTCCCTCGTCTGATCCGGCGCAGCGATGGCTTCCTCCGGTTGCTTTCTGGATCCGCTCCGGCGCTCAGCCAAGGGAGCCGCAGAAGCGCTGGATCCGGCTGCAGGCGTCTTCGAGCACGGCGTTCGAGGTGGCATAGGAGATGCGCAGATTCGGGCCGAGGCCGAAAGCCGAGCCGTGCACCGCCGCGACACCTTCCGCAGCCAGCAATTCGGAGACGAAATCCTCGTCCGTCTCGATCACCTTGCCGCCCGGCGTGCGCTTGCCGATCGCCTCCGCGCAGGAGGGATAGACGTAGAAGGCGCCCTCGGGCATCGGGCATTTGAGATATTTCGTCTGGTTGAGCATCGAGACGACGAGTTCGCGGCGCTCGGCGAAGGCCTTGCGGAAGACCTCGAGATGCGCCTGCGTCCCGTCGAGCGCCTCGACGGCGGCCCATTGCGAGATCGATGCGGCGCCGGAGGTCTGCTGGCCCTGGACGAAATCCATCGCCTTGATCAGCTTCTCCGGCCCGGCGGCATAGCCGATCCGCCAGCCCGTCATCGCATAGGCCTTTGAAACGCCGTTCATGGTGAGCGTGCGGTCGTAGAGATTGGGCTCGACCTGGGCCGGGGTGACGAATTTGAAATCGCCGTAGACGAGGTGCTCGTACATGTCGTCGGTCAGGACCCAGACATGCGGATGACGCATGAGAACCTCGGTGATCACCTTCATTTCGTCCCAGCTATAGGCGGCGCCCGAGGGGTTCGACGGGGAATTGAGGATGATCCACTTCGTCTTCGGCGTGATCGCCCGCTCGAGCGGCTCGGCCTGGAGCTTGAAATTGTTCTCCATGGTCGTGTCGACGAAGACCGGGGTGCCGCCGCAAAGGCTCACCATTTCCGGATAGGAGACCCAGTAGGGACG
The DNA here is from genome assembly GCA_050485405.1 of Salinarimonadaceae bacterium. Taxonomy (GTDB): domain Bacteria; phylum Pseudomonadota; class Alphaproteobacteria; order Rhizobiales; family Beijerinckiaceae; genus Saliniramus. The sequence continues at coordinate 46,523 of JBJHBI010000027.1, read as the reverse complement.
CGGGACGATCACCTCGTCACCCGGATTGAGCGTGGCGAGCAGCGCGTTGTAGATGACCTGCTTGCCGCCCGTGCCGACGATGGTCTGCGAGGGCTTGTAGTCGAGATCGTTCTCGCGCTTGAACTTGCGGGCGATGGCCTCGCGCAGGGGCACGATACCGGAGACGGGGGTGTATTTCGTCTCGCCGCGCCGGATCGCCGCGATGGCGGCTTCCTTGACGTTGTCGGGCGTGTCGAAATCGGGCTCGCCGACGGAGAGGCTGATCACGTCGACCCCCTCGGCCTTCAGCTCACGCGCCTTCTGCGTGATGACGATGGTGGCGGAAGGCTTGATGCGCGACAGCGCGTCCGACAGAAAACCCATTCTCTCCTCCGAATTTCAGGCGCAGGGACAAACCCGCCCGAGCGTCGCGAACCTAATCCCGTCACCGCATGCAAGGCAAGGCGAAAGCGCGCGGCTTGCGGATTGGTGCTCATAGGGCAGGGTTGAGCGGGATTGCCGCATTAATGATCGACATACTATCGGAAGATATTTATACCGCAATAATATAATATTCAATTGCATATTTCTCGAGCCCATGTCGAGCCTCATGCTTCCTGCTTCGCCGCCCCCTGCCGATCTCGCGCTTTGGACCGAATTCAATGCCTTCGTCCTTTCAACGACGCGGGCCGACTGGATCCTTCGCGGTCAGACCATGCGGCAGGCCAACGGTTACGGCTCGTGGCGAAGGAGGACGGACCCCGGGTCGAGACGGTGACGTTGCAAGCGTCGGGATGAATCCCTCTCCCCGCACCCCGCAATCTCCAACGTTGTGCATCTGCGAAAAAAGGCGTAAAGGGGGCGACCCGGTCTCGACCGGAGGCGGTCGGCCCGTGTATCCTTTGCGCGGCAGGCCGGTGGCAGAGGGCTGGCGCGCAGCCGGGAGGGGTGCCCGCATGAAGCGGAATACCGGGGCTGAATGCCGGGGCACGCCGGAACATCGTCGCATCGGAACCGGCAGGGGGCCGTTTTCCGTCATGAAGTCACGCTTCTCATGAGAATCATCGTCTGTGGTGCCGGCCAGGTCGGCTCGACCATCGCGCGCCATCTCGCCGTCGAGGGCATGGATGTGACCGTCGTCGATCTCGACGCCGCGCAGGCGCGCCGTGTCGACGAATCCTACGACGTGCGCGGCATGGTCGGTCACGCCTCCCATCCGGAAGTCCTCGAGAAGGCCGGTGCGCGCGATGCGGACATGCTGATCGCCGTAACCCGCTCGGACGAGGTCAACATGGTCGCCTCGCAGGTGGCCTATACGCTGTTCCGCGTGCCGCGCCGCATCGCCCGCGTGCGCCATCACGGCTATCTCGATCCGCTCTCGCGTGCGCTCTACGCCGCCGACCAGCTCCCCATCGACGTGGTGATCTCGCCGGAAGTCGAGGTCGCGAACGGCATCGCGCGGCGTCTGCGCACGCCCGGCGCCTTCGATACGATGCCGCTCGCCGACGGCAAGGTGCAGCTCATCGGCATCCACGCCGATACCCATGATTGCGCCTTCATCGGCAAGCCGATCCGGGACGTGCCGAAGATCATGCCCGATCCGCACATGATCATCGTCGCCGTGATCCGCAACGGCGAGGCCTTCGTGCCCAACGGCGACGACAAGATCGAACTGGGTGACGACGTCTATGTCGTGACCGAACCCTCGCGGGTCGACCGGGTGATGAGCGTCTTCGGCCACGAGGAGCGCGTGGCGCGGCGCGTCGTCATCATCGGCGGTGGCAATGTCGGGCTCAACCTCGCCAACATGCTCGCGCGCGATGCGCCCTATGTCCGCCTCAAGGTGATCGAGCATTCCCGCGAGCGGGCCGAATACATCTCCCGCGAGCTCGGCGAGAAGGCCGTGGTGCTGCTCGGCGACGCGCTCGATACCGAGGTGCTCGACGAGGCCAATATCGGCTCGGCCGAAACCGTGGTCGCGGTCACCAACGACGACGAGACCAATATCTTCTCCTCGGTGCTCGCCAAGCGCATGGGCTGCAAACGCGCCATCACGCTCGTGAACAAAACGAGCTACGAGCCGATCATGCCCTCGCTCGGCATCGATGCCGTGGTGAGCCCCAACGCCATCACCATCTCGACCATCCTGCGCCATGTCCGCCACCGCTCGGTGACGGCGCTCTATACGCTGCGCGAGGAGTTCGGCGAGGTGATCGAGGCGCGCGCGCAGGAAGGCTCGAAGCTCACCGCCGGACCGCTTCAGGATATCGGCCTGCCGGAAGGGTTCCTGATCGGTGCCGTGGTGCGCGAGAGCGGCGTGGTCATTCCCACCGCCCAGACGCATATCAAGCCCGGCGACGGCGTCATCGCCATGGTCACCTACAAGGCCCTGCGCAAGGCCGAGGCATTTCTGGCGGGGGACAAGCGTGACCGAGGCTGAAAGGCGGATCGGCGGGCGCCTCTCCCTCGACAACTGGGCGCCGCCTTATCTGCGACCGATACTCTATCTGATCGGCGGCATGCTTAGCGTGCTCGCCATCGCCATGCTGATTCCCGTCGGCGTCGATCTCTATGCCGATAACGAGGACTGGAAGGCCTTCGCGATCTCGAGCGTGATCACCCTCACGGTTGGAATGCTGCTTCTGTATTTCGCCCGGGTGCGGCTCGATAGCGGCCTGACCCTGCGGCAGGCATTCCTGCTCACGCCGATGGCATGGCTCTCCGTGGTGATCTTCGCCGCCTTGCCGCTCTACATCTCCGATTTCGAGCAGATGCGCGAGAGTTTCGCCAACGCCTTCTTCGAGGCGATGTCGGGGCTGACCACGACCGGCGCGACGGTGATCGTCGGCCTTCAGGAGGCACCGCCCGGCGTGCTGATCTGGCGCGCGATCCTGCAATGGCTGGGCGGCATCGGCATCATCGCCACGGCCATCGCCATCCTGCCCGCGCTGGGCGTGGGTGGCATGCAGCTCTTCCGCACGGAATCCTCCGACCGGTCGGAGAAGGTGCTGCCGCGCGTGCGTGAAGTCGCCGCCGCCATCACCACCATCTATGTCGGCTTCACCATCGCCTGCATCGCCGCGTACTGGCTCGCGGGGATGAGCGGTTTCGATGCGGTCGCCCATGCCCTGACGACGATCTCGACGGCGGGTTTCTCGACCCATGACGCATCCCTGGGCCATTTCACCAATCCCGCCGTCCACTGGATCGCGGTCTTCTTCATGATCGCCGGTGCGGTGCCCTTCGTGCTCTATGTGCGGATGTTCCAGGGCGAGACGGACCCGTTGCGCAACAGCCAGGTGCGCGTATTGCTCTCGTTTCTCGTCGTCGTCGTGCTCGGCATGACGCTCTGGCTGACGCTCTCGGGGCGGTTCGATTTCTTCGACGCGCTGCGGCTTTCGGCGCTGAACATCGTCTCCGTCGTGACGACGACGGGATTCGCCTCGGCGGATTACGGGGGCTGGGGCAATGTCGCGATCGGGGTGTTCTTCGGGTTGATGTTCGTCGGTGGCTGTACCGGTTCCACCACCGGGGGCGTGAAGATATTCCGCTACGAGGTGATGGCGAAGCTCCTGCAGAGCTATTTCCGCCATCTGCTCTATCCGCGCGGCATCTTCCCGCGCACCTATGCCGGGCGCGAATTGCCCGATGACGTCATCCATTCGGTGGTGGTGTATTTCTCGCTCTTCTTCATCTGTTACGGCGCGATCACCATCACGTTGATGGCCTTCGATCTCGATTTCCTCACTTCCGCTTCGGCGGCGGTGAGCGCGCTGTCCAATGTCGGCCCCGGCCTCGGCCCGATCATCGGCCCCGCCGGCAATTACGCGACATTGCCCGATGCGGTGAAATGGATCCTCGCCTTCGCCATGCTGCTGGGGCGGCTCGAACTGTTCACCGTGCTGATCCTGTTCATGCCCCGCTTCTGGCGCGGCTGAACCTTTCGCGCGAACCCGGCGGGCGCGTTCGCACAGGCGAGGGCGCATAATTTCTTGAACCATGATCGCGACCCGCGCGCGATACTCCCTCCCGGCGGGCCGCTGCGGCACGCATGGACGGGGAGGTCATCGCGGGTGCGGGCGCAGAACACGCTGATCGGTGTCGGCTGGATGCTGCTGACGACCCTGCTTCTGGCCAGCGTCACCGCCATCGTGCGCCATATCGGCTCCGATCTGCCCGCCGCCCAGGGCGCCTTCATCCGCTACGCCGCCGGCGCCCTGATGATGCTGCCCTTCATGGGTGTGCTGCTGACGCATCGCCCCTCGGGCCGCATCCTGCATCTGCATGTCTTTCGCGGCGCGGTGCACGGGGTCGGGGTGATCCTGTGGTTCTATGCGATGGCGCGCATCCCGATGGCCGAGGTGACGGCTCTGGGTTATGTCGCGCCGATCTTCATCACCATCGGTGCCGCGCTCTTTCTGGGCGAGGCGATGCACATGCGCCGCGTCTTCGCCGTTCTCGCGGGGATTGCCGGGGCGCTGATCATCCTGCGGCCGGGCTTTCAGGAGATCTCGATCGGGCAACTCGCACAGGTCGCCGCCGGGCCGTTCTTCGCCGCTTCCTTCCTGATCGCCAAGCGCCTCAGCGGCACCGAGGATACGGCGGTGATCGTGGGGCTGCTCTCCGTTTTCTGCACGCTGGCCCTCGCTCCGGTGGCCCTCATCCAATGGGTGGCGCCGACATTCGAGCAGGTCGCCTGGCTGACACTCGTCGCGGTCTTCGCCACGGCTGGGCACTGGACCATGACGAAGGCTTTCCAGAACGCCCCGATCACGGTGACGCAGCCGGTCCAGTTCCTGCAACTGGTCTGGGCGACGCTGATGGGGATCGTGCTCTTCGCCGAGCCGCTCGACCCCTTCGTCATTCTGGGCGGCGGCATCGTCGTGGGCGCCGCGACCTTCATCTCGCATCGCGAGGCGGTGCTCGCGCGCCGTGCCGCCCGGGCCGAACGTGAGGCGACGCAGGTCGAGCCGGTTGCCATCGCACGCCCGCCGCGCGAAAAGAACTGAGCAGGACGAAGATGACACGGATGCGCGAACCGATGCCCAAGGCCCTCCTCTTCGACGTGTTCGGCACCGTGGTCGACTGGCGCGGCTCGATCGCGCGCGAGGCGCAGGCGCTGCTCGCCCCCAAGGGCCATGCGCTCGACTGGGACGGCTTCGCCCGCGACTGGCGATCACGCTACCAGCCCGCCATGGAGCGGATCCGCTCCGGCGCGCGCGGTTTCGTGCGCCTCGACGTGCTGCATCGGGAGAATCTGGCCGAGACGCTCGACGCTTTCGGCGTGACCGGTCTGACCGAGGCCGAGATCGACCGGCTCAACCGCGCCTGGCACCGGCTCGATCCCTGGAAGGACGCCCCGTCCGGGCTCGCGCGGCTGAAGCGCGCGGCGATCATCGCGACCTTGTCCAACGGTAATATCGCGCTGATGGCCAACCTCGCCCGTCATGCCGGGCTGCCCTGGGACGCGATCCTCGGTGCGGAGGTCGCGCGCGCCTACAAGCCGCAGCCCGAGGCCTATCTGCGCAGCTGCGAAGCGCTCGATCTCGATCCCTCGGAGACGATGCTGGTCGCTGCCCATAATTCCGATCTCGTGGCGGCAGCGAAGACGGGCATGCGCACCGCCTTCGTCCTGCGGGCGGAGGAATACGGCGATCCGGATCACGAGGATGCGCAGGCGTGCGGTGATTACGACATCATCGCGGATGATTTCCACGACCTTGCCGACAAACTCGGCATCGCCGCGAATTGAGGCAGGCGGCGGGCGCGCGATCGTGCCATGGTGGGGGTCAACACCCTTCCCCCAAGCCCTTCGCGAGAGAGCCGAAAACGATGTCCGATGCGCTTTCCGATTTCCTGATCGACCAGCAGGTCACCTTCATCTATACCCGCGACCTGCCCGCCGCGAGCCGGTTTCTCGCAAAGACGCTGGGGCTCGATCTGGTGCTCGACCAGTTCGGCATCTGCCACATCTACCGCGTCTCGCCGTCATCCTTTCTCGGCGTATGCACCAATCGGGAGCCGCCGGAAAATCCGGGCGTGACCTGCACTTTCGTAGTGCGCGACGTGGATGCCGCCTATGCGTGGCTGTCCGCGCGCGGGGTCGTCTTCGACGGGCCGCCGCGTCTGTCGGAGAAGTTCAACGTCTACGCGACCTTCTTCGGCGGCATCGAGAATTACCGTTTCGAATTACAGGAATTCCGTGATCCGAGCTGGCCGCGCCCGTGAAACCGCGCCCGTGAGACCGCGCTCCTGATCGAGGCCGGCATCAGCCGCGCTCGACCGCAGCCTCGAAATCGGCGCAGAGCAGGTGCTTGTCCTCGAAGCTGAGGGGCGCGCCGACCTGTGCGCAGAACCCGTCGCAGGCCTCGCGGTCGCGCAGATGCCGGCAATCCTGGCAGCAGCCGAAGCAAGGCGCGCCGTGGCTGACGGCGATCTCGCCTGCGAGCCGGCGCATGGTCGCAATGAAGGCCTCGCGCTCGGCCTCGGGCAGGCCCGCCACCGCCTCGGCGAGGGTGCAGGCGCCGTCCTCGGCCAGCATGGCCTCGCCGGAAGCCGTGAGCGCGAAGCGGACGCTGCGCCGGTCGCGATCATCACGCGCGCGGGTCAGCAATCCCGCCGCGACGAGCGACTTGATCGTCTGCGAGGCGGTGCCCCGCGTCGTGCCGTGATAGCGCGCGAAGGCCGAAGGCGTCCGCGAGAACGGATTGGCGCGCGCCATGTAGCGCAGGGCCGCCCATTGCGCCGCACTCAGGCGATGCGCATGCGTGCGCCCCGCACCCGCATCGTCGCTCGCCCGGGCGATCCGGGCCAGATGCACGAGCAGATCGGCGGCGAGCTCGGCATCCGGAGCGCAGGCACGCGACCGTGGCGGCATGGCGGAGATATCCTGCTTGTCGGAAGGGCTGCGTTCCATGGCCGTAATGTATCGTTTCGCTATCATATTGACAAGCGCGCCCCGCGCCCCGATCTTCGGACGACAGGCCCCGTGCACGGCGCGCAAGCCCGAGGAGGAGACCCTGTCGCAAGCCCGCCCACCCACACAGGATCAGAGCCGCAACGTCTTCGGCGAACCGCTCGCCACCTGTTCGATCAACCCGATGACGGGTTTCTTTCGCGACGGTTGCTGCGAAACGGGGCCGGAAGATGTCGGACGGCACGTGGTCTGTGCGCAGGTGACGCGGGAATTCCTCGAATTCTCTCGCGCACGCGGCAATGACCTGGTCACACCGCGCCCGGAATTCGGCTTTCCCGGCCTTCGCCCCGGCGATCGCTGGTGCCTGTGCGCCCTGCGCTGGCGCGAGGCACGGGAAGCAGGCGTCGCGCCGCCCGTCGTGCTCGGCGCGACACATGAGCGCGCCCTCGACATCATCGATTTGCAGGAGCTGAAGGCGCATGCCCTCGACCTCACCTGATATCTCCGCCGATCCGTTCCACGAAGGTGGCGACGCTTCGCGCGAAACCACGCTCGGCGGGTTCGTCTTCGACAACAGCTATGCCCGCCTGCCCGAGCGCTTCCATGCCAGGCTGCCGCCCGATCCGGTATCGGCGCCGCGCCTGATCCGCCTCAATCACGCGCTGGCCGAGGAACTCGGCCTCGATGCGCAGGCGCTGACGTCGCAACAAGGCGCCGAGATCTTCGCTGGCAACCTTTTGCCGCAGGGCGCCGAGCCGCTCGCCATGGCCTATGCCGGGCATCAGTTCGGCCATTACACGCCGCAACTCGGCGACGGCCGCGCGATCCTCATCGGCGAGATGATCGACCGGGAGGGCCGCCGCCGCGATATCCAGCTCAAGGGATCGGGCCGCACGCCGTTCTCGCGCAGGGGCGACGGACGCGCCGCGCTCGGGCCGGTGCTGCGCGAATACGTCGTCAGCGAAGCCATGCATGCGCTGGGTGTGCCCACCACTCGTGCGCTGGCCGCCGTCACCACCGGCGATCAGGTCGCGCGCGAGACCTTCCTGCCGGGCGGGATCGTCACGCGCGTCGCGTCGAGCCATATCCGCGTGGGCACGTTCCAGTATTTCGCCGCGCAGGGTGACCACGAGGCCGTGGCGCTGCTCGCCGATCACGCCATCGCCCGGCATTTTCCGCAGCTCGCCGGCAAGCCCGATCGCCATCTCGGATTCTACGAGGGCGTTCTGGAGCGCCAGGCCGCGCTCGTGGCGCATTGGATGAGCCTCGGCTTCATCCATGGCGTGATGAATACGGACAACATGGCGATCTCGGGCGAGACCATCGATTACGGCCCCTGCGCCTTCATGGACGCCTATGATCCGGCGACGAAATACAGCTTCGTCGACGAATACGGGCGTTACGCCTATGTCAACCAGCCGCGTGTCGCGCCGTGGAATCTCGCGCGTCTCGCCGAGGCGCTGCTGCCGCATGTGGATGCGGATACCGAGCGCGGCATCGCCCGGCTGGGTGAGATTCTCGGCACCTTCCCCGAGCGCTACCGCGCGCATTGGCGGTCGCATATGCGGGCGAAGATCGGGCTCGAACGGGATCTGGAGGGGGATGACGCGCTGATCGAGGATCTTCTCGAGGCGATGCATCAGGGCGGCGCCGATTTCACCCTGACCTTCCGGGGGCTGGCCGATGCCGTCTTCGATGACGGCGCGAACGAGAGTATCCGGGATCTTTTCATGCAGGGTGACGCGATCCGCGCCTGGCTGCCGCGCTGGCGTGAGCGGCTCACGAAGGAAGCGCTCGCGCCGGGTGACATCGCCACCGCCATGCGCGCGGTCAACCCGTTCGTCATCCCGCGCAATCATCGCGTCGAGGCGATGATCGAGGCTGCGGTCACGCGCGATGATTTCGGCAAGTTCGACGAATTGATGCGGGTCCTGGCCGAGCCCTTTGCGGAGAAGCCGCAACATGCGGCTTTTCAGGCACCGCCTCAGGCGCATGAGCGCGTCACGACGACGTTTTGCGGCACCTGAAAATGCGAAGCGACCGGCAAAAGCCGGTCGCTCTCACGAAAAGATCTTCACACGCCTCAGATGACGCCGAAGAGAAGCAGAAGGATAACGATCGGCAGGGGGATACCGAGCATCCACAACAATCCACCGCGCAACATGGCCTGATCTCCTTACGTCTGTTGAGCCGGGGAAACGCTGCCGTAGCGTGCAAGTTCCGCTTTTTGCGCCGCCGCATCGGGGGAACGACTGATCACGCGCCGAAAAACCCCATTATTTCAAACCATTGAGCAGCCGCGTTTTTCGTCGGGGCTTGTTCCCGTGCTTTGCCTGTTTCTTGTCCCTTTTCTCGCACGATTGCCGCACTCGCGGCGCGACGCCGCGCCATGCGACGACGCGCCGGGGCGGACCGCGACGGCCTGACCACTTGCGCCGGAAATTGCTTTAAGCTTAAACTATATTCGGATCGCAGAAGCCGTAAAACGGGCGGGCGACGAGGGGATGAAACCATGAAGATCGCCGTCATCGGAGGCGGGCCGGCGGGCCTGTATTTCGCGATCCTGATGAAGAAGCAGGATCCCGCTCACGAGATCACCGTGCACGAGCGCAACCGCCCGGACGACACGTTCGGCTTCGGCGTGGTCTTCTCGGATGCGACGCTCGACAATTTCGAGATCTACGACAAACCCAGCTACGACCGGATCACGCAGGAATTCGCCTATTGGGACGATATCGACATCCGCTTCAAGGGTGAGAGTTTCCGCATCGGCGGCAACGGCTTCTGCGGCTGCTCGCGGCGCACGCTGCTCCTGATCCTGCAGGAGCGCGCCCGGGAACTGGGCATCGAACTCGTCTTCGAGAGCGAGATTACCGACGAGAGCGCGCTCGATGCCGATCTCGTCGTCGTCGCCGACGGCATCAACAGCCGCTTTCGCGCGCGACACGAGGATCACTTCGGCACCCAGGTCGATCTGCGCCCCAACAAGTTCACCTGGATGGGCTCGACGAAGCCGCTCGACGCCTTCACCTTCATCTTCCGCGAAACGCAATGGGGCCCCTTCATCGCCCATGCCTATCAATACGAGGCGGGGCTCTCCACCTGGGTGTTCGAGACCGATGCACAGACTTTCGCGCGCGCGGGGCTCGACGGGATGGACGAAGCGCAATCGGCGAAGCTCATGGAGGAGATCTTCGCCGACGCGCTCGACGGGCACCCGGTCATCACCAACCGCTCGATCTGGCGCAATTTCCCTATGATCCGCAATGCGCGCTGGGTGAAGGACAACATGGTCCTCCTCGGCGATGCCAAGGCAAGCGCGCATTTCTCCATCGGCTCGGGCACCAAGCTCGCCATGGAGGATGCGATCCATCTCCATGAGTGCTTCCGCAAGGATGCCGGCGTGCCGAAAGCGCTCGCCGCCTTCGAATCGACGCGCCGGGAGGAAACCGAGAAGACGCAGCATGCGGCGGATGTGTCGCTCGTGTGGTTCGAGCATGTGGCGCGGTTCTGGGATTTCGACCCCGTGCAATTCGCCTTCGGCGTGATGACGCGCGCCAAGGCGATCACCTATGACAATCTGCGCCTGCGTGCCCCCGAATTCGTCACCGCGATCGACCGCCATTTCGCCGCCCGCGTGAAGGCGGCCGGGTTCGATGTGGACACGGACAACCCGCACGTGCCGATGTTCCAGCCGTTTCGCCTGCGCGACCTGGTGGTGCGCAACCGCGTCGTGATGAGCCCGATGTGCATGTATTCCGCGAAGGACGGCATGCCCGGCGACTGGCACCTCGTGCATTACGGCTCGCGTGCCATCGGCGGGCCGGGGCTGATGTTCACCGAGATGACCTGCATCTCGCCGCAGGCGCGGATCACGCCGGGCTGTACCGGCCTGTGGAACGACGCGCAGCAGGAAGCCTGGACGCGCATCGTCGATTTCGTCCATGCCAATTCCGATACGAAGATCTGCCTCCAGCTCGGCCATGCCGGGCGCAAGGGCGCGAGCAAGCTGATGTGGGAGGGCATGGACCGCCCTCTCGAAGAGGGCGCCTGGGACATCACTTCCGCCTCGCCCATTCCGTATTTTCCCGAAAGCCAGGTGCCGCGCGAGATCTCCCGCGCGGAGATGGATGAGGTGAAGGCGCAATTCGTCGCGGCGACGCGACGCGGCGAGGCTTGCGGTTTCGACATGCTCGAACTGCATTGCGCCCACGGCTATCTGCTCGCGAGCTTCCTCTCGCCGCTCACCAATACGCGCAGCGACGCCTATGGCGGCAGCCTCGACAACCGGCTGCGCTTTCCGCTCGAAATCTTCACCGCAATGCGCGAGGCTTGGCCCGCGCACAAGCCGATGTCGGTGCGCATCTCCGCGACGGACTGGGCCGAGGGCGGGATCACCGGTGACGATGCGGTGGAGATCGCCCAGGCCTTCGCGCAGGCCGGCGTCGATCTCGTCGACGTCTCCACCGGGCAGACGGTGCGCGAGGCGCGTCCGATCTACGGGCGTATGTTCCAGACGCCGTTCTCCGACCAGATCCGCAACGAGGCCCATGTGGCGACCATGTGCGTGGGCAACATCACCAGCGCCGATCAGGTGAATACCATCCTCGCCGCCGGGCGCGCCGATCTCGTGGCGCTCGGGCGCCCGCATCTCGTCGACCCGTTCTTCACCATGCAGGCGGCGGCCTGGTATCAGGCAAAGGACATGCCCTGCCCGCCGCAATACCAGCCCGGTCAGGACCAGATCATGCGCAATGCCGTGCGCGAGCGCGCCGATCTGGAGGATCTGCGCATTCGTGGGAAGCCCAAGACGCGGGCTGAGATGAAGACCCGGGCCGAGATGAAGACGCAATCGCCGGGGTGAGGCGCGTTCAGGCGCCGATCGGGCGGATCATTTCATCCCGGCCATTTCCAGAACGATATCCCATTCTTCCGGCGTGACGGGCTGCACCGAGAGGCGGGACTGCTTGACCAGCGCCATCTCGGCCAGACGCGGCTCGGCCTTGATCTGCGCGAGGGAAACCGGCTGCTTCAGGGGCTCGACCGCCTTGACGTCCACCATGCCGAAGCGCCCGCTCGGATCGGTGTGATCGGGGTAGAATTCGCGGATCACCTCGACGATGCCGACGATCTCCTTGCCGATATTCGAATGGTAGAAGAAGCCACGATCCCCGCGCTTCATCGCCATCATCTGCTGCTTGGCGAGGTGATTGCGCACCCCGTCCCAATGCTCACCCCTGTCGCCACGCTCCATCTGCATCTCGAAGGACCAGACATCCGGTTCGGATTTGAACAGCCAGTAAGCCATATACGCCTCGGTGATCGCGGTTTCGGGAAGTTCTCGGGGGCAAGATTCCAGGATCAGGTTTCCAGGAGCAAGATTCCAGCAGCAAGCCTGATAGCGCGAATCGCCGCGCAAGCCGAGATGGAATCTCATCGGATCGAAGGCTCTCGCGAAAGGCAGGAATAGCAGGTCTGTCGAGCGGCCCGGCGGGTAGCCCTGTGTCAGAAGCTGTAGCCGAAACGCGCGCCGATATTGGTCAGGCCGCGATTTTCCGAGCAGAGCCCGGCATTGCCGTAATGCTCCACCGTCGCCATGAAGGAGAGCCGCTCGCTGAAACGGTAACCGAGCGAGGCGCTCTCGCGAAACAGCGGCGAGCAGCCCAGAGCCGCACGGTCCTCGCGCACCACACCGCCGCGATGCCCGTCATGCAGGGCGCCGCCGAAGCTCGCCTCGACGAAGACGCGCGGCGAGAGATCGATGTTCCAGGTCAGGCCGGCGAAGACGAAACTCGTGCGCGAGCCCAGATTGAACGACGCGCCGATATGCGGCTGCGGCGTGAAATAGCGCATCAGCGGATCGGAGGGCTGGAAAGGCCGGGCGAAGAGAACTTCGCCATGCAGCGCGCCGGTCTGTGCTTCCGGGCTCCAGGGATCCTGCGCGAGGAGGCCGAACCGCGTTTCGGAAATGAAGGAGCCGCGCAGCGCGACGGGCTTTTCGAGCGCCTTCCCCTCGCTGCCTCGCGGACCGAGGCTCGCATAACCCGCGCTCGCCTGTCGCGGCGCGATCGGCTGAAAACCCTGGGCGCCACGCATTTGTGGCGCAGGTGCGAGCAATCCCGGTGCCGAAGCGGAAGCCGAGGCGAATTCGGGACCGAATTCCGATGCGGAGGCGTGCCCCCCTGCGATCAGCATGAGCGGGAGCGCGAGAAACGCGGCACGCAACGGGGAGCGGATCGCGGCAGATTCCGGCGCGCAACCGCCCGCCGGGCCGCCCCGCATGGAGCGTCGCTGCCGTGTATCGTCTTCGAACGTCGTCTCGGCGCCCCGAGGGCGCTGTGCGACCAGCATGAATTCGCCACCCTTCACGCGCGCCGCTCCCGATCATCGCGCCGGGATTCGTGCGCCATGTAAACGCATTACCGCCTCAATTGAGGCAAAAGCAGGGCAGTGAGCTACCATGCGGATCCGGTGCGGACAACCCTCGCCGCATCGGGAGGCGGGGTTTCATTTACTGGTTGCATAATGCGGGATGCGTCCTGCGCGGGGATGTGTCTTGCGAAAGCACCCGCATGCTCTGGCCAGACCCGCACCCGCTCCGGCATTGGCAGTGCGGGCCTCCGGCGGCATCATGATCGCGCGTCATCATGGCCCACGGACCTGTGCGACGGGTGATCGCGATGGGATGTGGAAAACCGCGACTGCGGAGAAACGGGGACGATATTCATGAGCGAGAACGACACGTCACGCGGCTCTGCACAGAACGCTCGGGCACCGGTCGATCCGGCCCTCGAGGAAGCGATCACCCGTGCTGTCTCGGACGGGTTCGCCGAGCAGGTCGCCTTCACCGAAGAGCTCGTCCGCAAGCCCTCCCTGCGCGGCGACGAGCACACGGTGCAGGACCTGATGTTTCGCGCGATGCGCGAGCGCGGGCTGGTGATGGATCGCTTCCATATGGATCCCGACGCGATCGCTGCGCATCCGGGCGGTTCCGAGGTCGCGCCCGAACATTCGCAGGCGCCGATCGTCGTGGGTACGCACCGTCCGCGCGACGAGCGGGGCCGCTCGCTGATCATGCAGGGCCATGTGGACGTGGTGCCGCCCGGGCCGGCCGATATGTGGACGAACCCGCCCTTCACGCCGGTCATCCGCGACGGCTGGATGTACGGGCGCGGCGCCGCCGACATGAAGGCCGGGGTCGCGGCGAACCTGTTCTGCCTCGACGCCCTGCGCCGGATCGGGATGCAACCCGCCGCGACCGTGCATGTCCAGTCCGTAGTCGAGGAGGAATCGACGGGCAACGGCGCGCTGATGACGCATCTGCGCGGCTACCGGGCCGATGCGGCGCTGATCCCCGAGCCCGAGGACGAGATGCTGGTGCGCGCCAATGTCGGCGTCGTCTGGTTCACGGTCGAGGTGCGCGGCGTGGCCGTGCATGTGCGTGAGATGGCAGCGGGAGCGAACGCCATCGACGCTGCTTATCGCGTGATCGCGGCCCTGCGCGGGCTCGAGGCGGAATGGAACGCGCAGAAGGGCAATCACCCGCATCTGCGCGACGAGGCCCGTCCGATCAATTTCAACGTCGGCAAGATCGAGGGCGGCGACTGGGCGTCTTCGGTGCCCTCATGGTGCCGCGTGCACGGGCGCATCTCGCTCTATCCGGGCATGGACAAGCAGGCGGCCATGCGGGCGATCGAGGATTGCGTGCGCAATTTCGCGCGCGGCGACGGTTATCTCGCCAACAACCCGCCCCGCCTCGTCTTCAACGGCTTCACCGTAGAAGGCTACGTGCTCGAGGAAGGCTCGGCGGCGGAGGCCGAGCTCGCCCGGGCGCATGAGGCCGTGATGGGCCGCCCGCTCGCGAGCTTCACCAGCCTCGCCTATCTCGATGCGCGGGTCCATGCGCTCTATGACGGGATTCCCGCGCTCTGTTACGGCCCCACGGGACGCAATATTCACGGGGTGGACGAATGCGTCGATCTCGCCTCGGTGGAGAGGATCACCACGGCGATGGCGCTGTTCGTCGCGGCCTGGTGCGGATTGGAACCGGCCTGAACGGGCGCCGGCTCGCTTCGGACCCGCCTTGCGAATGTCACGGTTCTCATCCACAACCGGGACGGTCACGCGCAGGGATGCCCCGGCATGAGCACGTATCGCCTCGACAAGGTCTTCAACCCCGCCTCGATCGCCCTCGTCGGAGCGAGCCCGCGCGCAGGCGGGCTCGGGCGGGCGGTTCTGACCAATCTGCGCGCGGGAGGGTTTGCGGGCCGGATCGCCTGCATCAATCCGCGCTATCGCGAGATCGACGGCGAAATCTGCCTGCCTGATCTCGCCGCGCTCGATTTCACCCCCGATCTCGTCGCGATCGCGGCACCGGCGCGCCACTGGCCGGGGATCATCGAGGCGGCGGGCAAACGCGGCGTCGCGGCCGCAATCATCATCGCCGGCGAGGAGGATCGCGGACCGGGCTCGCATGGCGAGAAAGCGGCTGCGATCGCGCGCCGATACGGGCTGCGTCTCGTAGGGCCGAATTCCTTCGGTGTGATCGTGCCGCATGTCGGCCTCGATATCGGCATCGCCCGGAGCAGGCCGGCGGCGGGCGATCTCGCGCTCGTCACCCAATCGGGCGCCATCGCCGCGGGCATGCTGGAATGGGGCGCGCGGCGCAATCTCGGCTTCTCGGCGGTCGTTTCCGTCGGCGACAAGCGCGACGTCGATATCGGCGATCTGCTCGATCACTTCGCCACCGATCACCGCAGCCGCGCCATCCTGCTGCATCTCGAGACGTTGTCTGCGCCGCGCAAGTTCATGTCGGCGGCGCGGGCGGCGGCACGGGTCAAGCCGGTGGTGATCGTCAAGCCGCGCCACGGCACCCGCGACGGGGAGCCTCCCGCGACACATACCGCCGCGCTCGCGCGCCCGGATACGGTGCTCGACGCCGCGCTCCGACGCGCCGGGCTCCTGCGCGTCGACAGCCTCGACGAACTCTTCGACGCTGCCGAGACACTCGGGCGGCAAAAACCCTTCGAGGGCAGGCGTCTCGCCATTCTCACCAACGGGCGCGGCCTCGGTGCGCTCGCCATGGACGCGCTGCATGCCGAGGGCGGCGAAGCGGCGCGCCTCGATGACGGCGCGCGCACACAGCCCGTCGATCTCGGCGGCGGCGCCGATGCGCAAGACTATGCGCGTGCGATGGAGGATCTGCTGGCCGATCCCGGCGTCGATGCCGTTCTCGCCCTCAACCTGCCCAATGCACTGGCCGATACCGATGCGGCGGCGCGGGCGCTCGCCGATACGGTGCGCGCCGATCGCCGCAAGGGCTTTCGCCGCAAGCCCGTCTTCGCGGTCTGGCCGGGGGCGGATGCGCAGAGCATGCGCGGCTTCGAGGAGGCCGGCATTTCCTGGTTCGCGAGCGAATCGGAGGCGGTGCGCGGCTTCATGCATCTGGTGCGCTATCGCGACGGGCTGAACCAGTTGATGCAGACCCCGCAATCGCTCTCCGAGGAGCCCCGTGCCGACCGCGCCCGCGCCGAAGCGATCATCGCCGGCGCGCTCGCGGACGGGCGCCGCTGGCTCGATCCGGTGGAGGCGATGGAACTGCTCCAGGCCTACGGCATCGCCACCACCCCCACCATGAGCGCAGCCGATCCCGATGCGGCGGCGCGGATCGCCACACCCTTCCTCGCCGATGGCGGCACCGTCGCGGTGAAGATCCTGTCGCAGGACATCCCCCACAAATCCGATGTCGGCGGCGTCGAGCTCGATCTCACCAGCACTGACGCGGTGCGCCGCGCTGCCGCCGCGATCCTCGGGCGCGCCCGCGAACGGCGCCCCGAGGCGCGCATCGCCGGGGTCAGCGTGCAGCCGATGATGCGCCGGTCGCGGTCGCGCGAGTTGATCTGCGGCATTGCCGATGATCCGACCTTCGGACCCGTCATCGTCTTCGGGCGCGGCGGTACGGCGGTGGAGCAGATCGACGACAAGGCCCTCGCCCTGCCCCCGCTCGACGCGAATCTCGCCGCCGACATGATCGCGCGCACCCGCGTCTCGCGCATTCTCGCCGCCTATCGCGACGTGCCCGCTGCCGATATGGCGGCGGTGCAGAAGGTTCTGGTGCGGCTCTCGCAGATGGCCGCCGATCTGCCGGCCCTGCGCGAGCTCGACATCAACCCCCTGCTCGCCGATGCGGGCGGGGTGATCGCGGTGGATGCGCGCATCGCCGTGGCGCCGGTTCCCGATGCGCTGCGGCGCGGCTCCGGCCATCTGCGCCTCGCGATCCGCCCCTATCCCGCCGAATGGGAGACGCCGTTCACCACCCGGGACGGGCGCAACGTGCTGATCCGCCCGGTCCGGCCCGAGGACGAGGATCTGTTCAAGGCGTTCTTTGCGAAGGTCACGGCGGAGGATCTGCGGCTGCGCTTCTTCGCGCCGGTGCGCGATTTCTCGCACGCCTTCATCGCCCGCCTGATCCAGATCGACTATGCCCGCGCCATCGCCTTCACCGCCATCGATCAGGCCAGCGGCGAAATGCTCGGCGCCGTGCGTCTGCATGCGGATGCGAATATGGAGACCGGCGAATACGCCATCCTGCTGCGCTCCGATCTCAAGGGGATCGGGCTCGGCTGGCGGCTGATGCGCATGATCATCGCCTGGGCG
Organism: Salinarimonadaceae bacterium; assembly: GCA_050485405.1. Classification (GTDB taxonomy): domain Bacteria; phylum Pseudomonadota; class Alphaproteobacteria; order Rhizobiales; family Beijerinckiaceae; genus Saliniramus. The sequence goes on along the minus strand of JBJHBI010000027.1, from coordinate 28,972 downwards.
GAGGCCGAGGGGCTCTCGGTGATCGAGGGGCAGGTCCTGCGCGAGAATACGACCATGCTCGACATGTGCCGCAAACTCGGCTTCTCCATGCGCGCCGATCCCGACGACCCGGATCTGCGCATCGTGAGACTCGCCGTGACGGAGGGCGCGGCGCGCACGCGGGAGTGAGCGGCGTGTTCAACCCTTCCAGAACGGCTTCGCCTTGATGAAGGCCGCGCAGGCGTCGCGGGCGTCGGCGAGGGATTTGGCGGCGCGGCCCACGTGATCTTCCGCGATGAGTTTGGCCGCGCGGCGCCCGGCTTCGTCGTTGCGGTCGAGCCGGCCGGTGAGGGAGAGGCTCGTCGCCGCGTCGTTGAGTTCGCCGAGCCGCTCCTGCAGGGCGGCGAGCACCTTGACAAATTTCGCCGCGCGCTTCGCGCTCTTCACGTCGCGGGCGGCGAAGACCGAGGCGAAGAATTCGGCGGCGTAGCGCAGCTTCTTCACGTCGAGGCGCAGGGCGTGGCGCTCCTCCACCTCCAGCGAGGAAAGGATGCGTGCGCGCCGGCGCACATCGGCGCTGCGACGGGCGAGATTGTCGCGCGCGAGCGCGGCCACGGGCTCGCCCCGCGCGGCCTTCGTCTTCGCCTTGCGCTGCCAGGCGCCGGCCTCGATCCAGGCCAGCGTATCGAAGAGCAGCGCGCGGTAGCGCGGCCCGGAAACGATCGCGAGGATGCGCTCATAGGCTTCCGCGCGCGCACCTTCGAAATGGGCGGCAAGCGCGGCTGCATCCTCGCTTTCGGGGCGCTTGCGGCGCATGCGCGCGACATCGGTTTCGAGGAACACGTCGAGTTCGCGGGCATCGCCGAGGCTGCGGGCGAGCCAGCGCAGCTCCCGCGTGATCGCCTTGCGGTCCCGGTCGCGAATGGCCGGGCGAAACAGCGCGACGGCAGCGCGCAGGCGACGAAGGGCGACCCGCATCTGATGCACGGCGCCGGGTTCGCGCATCTGCACGAGGGCCGGCTCGTTGGCGAGGACCTGCCGCAGGCTCGCCCGCGCGATGGCGAGAAAGGCCTCGCCCGTGCTCATGGCGGGGTCGAGCCCGGCATCGAAGGCCTTGACGGGGGAAGGCTTCTCCCCCGTCACCAGCGCGTAGCCGATCTCCGCCTTGCTGCGCAGGCCAGGCCGCAGATCGGCCTTGCGGGCGAGCTTGCGCGCGAGGGTGAAGAGGTCACGCGGCTTGCCGCTGACGAGTTCGAGCTCGATCTCGCAGATCGCGATCCGCGCGGCGCCCGCGATCGCGGCACCTTCGTCGAAAGTCACCTCGATCACCGCGTCGCCGATGCGTACCGGCGCGCTCAGCCGCTCGGCCTCGACGACGAAGGCGGGGGCGAGCGCGGCGACGGGGTCGTCGGTTTCGAGAATATCGGTGAGCGGCGTCTGCCCGAGCGCCTCGCGATCGAGATGCTCGCCCGCGACGGCGGTTTCCCATTCGTCGCGCTGGAACAGTCCCGCCCCGGACCCGCCGGCCTTGAGCGTCTGGCGCACGGCACCGGTGGCCGCGTCACGGCGCAGACGCAGGCCGAACCCCGCCGCCCGCAGGCGCAGATCCGGGGTATCGAAATACGTGGCGCGCAAATGGCGGGGACGCAGACCCGAGAAAGCTTCGCGCAATAGCGGATGCCGACGCAGGGCGGCGAGATCGGCGGGGCTGCACAGGAGCTTCAGCTCCGTCTCGATCACCGCCTGCACGATCGCGTCACTCATGATTTCGATCCAGTCATCGTTTCAGGCTCGACGGCGATGCGCATGCCGCCGCCCCCGAGCGGGGCATTGATTCCCCATTCCGGCGAGAAAGTCGACCATGCGGACAGGATTCGGGGCACGGTCCGACGATGCCCCGGCGTGCTTCCGTCGCTTCAGCTACTGGCCTTGTCCAGCGTGAACGGCGCCCCCGCCTTCCCGGCAATGGCGCGGACCTGCTCGATCAGCATCGGCGGGATCGGGATACCCTCGCGGGAACGGCGCTCGAAAGCGGCGTGTTCGGGGTCGCCCGGCGCGAGCACGGGCTGATCGGGATCGGCGGGGCGGGTCGCGCGCAGGCAATCGAGGAAATCGTCGAGATCCTCCTCGAAATCGCCCTTGTCGCGAAAGGCCTGCGGATGGATCGCGAGCTGGAAATGGCCGACATCGTAGGCGGACGCGTCGGCGGGGCGCAGGGGCGCGTAGCTCGCCCCCGAGAGCATGGTGCACAGGACCTCGACCATGGCGGCGAGGCCGTAGCCCTTGTGGCCGCCCATCTCGCGCGAGAAGCCGAGCGGCGTCATCAGCTTGTCCTTCAGGGCCTGTTCGGGATCGTGCTGCGGGCGCCCCTCGCGATCGAGCGCCCAGCCCTCGGGCAGGCGCTTGCCGGTGCGCATGGCGAGCTTCAGCTTGCCGATGGCGATGGTGCTCGTCGCCATGTCGATCAGGAAGGGCCGGTTGCGCGAAGCAGGCGCGGCGAGCGCGATCGGATTGGTGCCCATGCGCGGCTCGCGCCCGAAGGTCGGGACGATCGAGGCGCCGTAGACCGCCGTCATAGACAGGCCGATGAAGCCCCGGCTCGCGGCTTGCAGGGCATAGACGCCGGCGGCGCCGTAATGGTTCGAATTGCGCACGCCGACCGCGCCGATCCCGTGTGCCTCGGCCAGATCGACCGCGAGATCCATCGCCTTCACCGCCGGCGCCTCACCGAAGCCGGCGCCGCCGTCGATCACGGCGGTCGCTCCGAAGGAACGGGCCACCTTGATCTCGGCCCCCGGCGTCACCTTTCCGGAGGCGAGCAGATCGGCATAGAGCGGAATCAGCGTGATGCCGTGGCTGTCGATCCCCAGGAGATCGGCGCGGGTGAGAGTCTCGGCGGTGATGTCGGCCTGGTCCTCGGGCAGGCCCCAGGCGCGAAAGACGGCGATGAGCTGCTGCTTGAGCAGGGAAGCCGGAACCATGAGCATGCCGCTCACCCGCGCACCCGCGCCGGCATCCGCCGCACGCCCCGAACAGAACCTCGCATCGCCCACCCTCCCGGTCGTCTTCATGCGTTCATATTCGCATGGTCTTGGTTGCCCGGGAGGATCGGATATTCGCAACTTGACCACAAGTGCGCAGCATCGCAGATGAACTGCATGCATTTCTGCACACCGACTGACAGACGAAAGAGAAACCACGTGCGCGCTCCCCATATGCCCGATGCCGGACCGGCCTTCGACGCGATCCTTTTCGACAAGGACGGAACCCTGATCGATTTCGACGCGACCTGGGGTCCCGCCGCCTTCGCCGTGATGGAAAACCTCGCCGATGGCGACGGCGCGGCGCTCGACCGGCTGATGCGCGTCAGCGAATACGTGCTCGCGGAACGCCGTTTCCTGCCGAGTTCGCCGCTGGTCGCCGGCTCGTCGGCGCATTACGGGCCGCTCTGGGCACAGGCGCTGGGGCGCAGCTGTGACGCGGATTTCCTCGCCCTGATGGACACGCTCTTCCTCGAGGCCGGGCTCGCGCATCTCGCACCGATAGGCGATCCGCGCGGCTTGTGCATCGATCTCGCCGCGCGCGGCTACGTACTCGGAATCGCGACCAACGATTCGCAGGCGTCAGCCCAGGCACAGGCGCGCGCGCTCGGCATTGCCGGACAGATGCATTTCGTCGCCGGCTATGATTCGGGCCACGGCTCCAAGCCCGAGCCCGGCATGGTCACCGCCTTTCTGGAGGCCCACGCCTTCACCCCGACCCGCGTGGCGCTCGTGGGCGATTCGCTGCACGACCTGCATGCCGCCCGCGCCGCCGGTATCGTCGGGATCGCCGTACTCTCCGGGCCGCGCGGGGAAGCGGCGCGGGCTGAAGTGGCGCCTTTCGCCGATCACGTGATCGCCTCGATCACGCAATTGCCGGATCTGCTCGCGGAACTCTCCGACCGGCACCGCCGCGCCTGACAGGACACATGACAGGGCACAGCGAAGCGGGTTTTGCGAAACCGTGAACGCAGTGCCCGCAAGGTGCGCGGGCTTTACGAAATCGTAAGGTTAATCGGGAAGATTGGATTCATCATGTTTCGTAACTACGCGGCGAACGGCGCCGCGGTCATGCGTCCACGAGGAATCCCATGTCGGATATCACCCTTTCCGCCGGCGTCCGCTCCAACCTTCTCTCCCTCCAGGGAACGGCCTCGATGCTGGAGCGCACGCAGGAGCGCCTCTCGACCGGAAAGAAGGTCAACGGGCCGCTCGACGATGCCGCCGCCTTCTTCACCGCCCGCGGGCTGAGCGGGCGCGCCAACGATCTCACCTCGATCATGCAGGGCATGCAGAACGGGATGAAGACCATCGACGCCGCCTCCAAGGGCCTCTCGGCGATCACCAAGACGATGGAGAACCTCGTCGGCACGGTGCGCCAGGCGCTCGGTGATCCGGGCGGGGTGAGCCGGGAAAGCGATCCGATCACGGTCGCGTTCGATGACTTCGGCACCAACACGATCACCGTCGGTGGTGAGCCAATCGCACTGGGCGCACTGGACTTCGAAGACGATGGCCTGACAACTGAAGCACAGCGCGCCACGGCTCTGGCGAACGCGATCAATACCAATACTGAGGCCCGCGAAGCCGGCGTCTCGGCGAAGGTGAATCCAGATAATTCCGACCAAGTTATCCTCGTCAACGAATCGGGCCTCGCGGTCGAGTTCGCGGCGGGAGGCGCGTGGGGCGCCGCAGTTTCCCTCCCAGTCCCCGATACCGAAGACATGAGCGATGTGCGTCGCTCGCTGATGAACAACTTCAACGATCTGCGCGAGGAACTCAACCAGCTCTCGCGCGATGCCGGGTATAACGGCAACAACCTGCTCCAGAGCGATGTGCTCGAAGTGATCTTCAACGAGCTCACCGGCGAGCAGCGCACCAGCTATACCGTGAACGCGCGCCAGGCCGACGGCACCGCCTTCGGCAATGTCGAGGCCAATCGTCTCGGCGCGATCCAGGCCGATGCGAACATGTTCGGCTCGTCGGCTCGGCTCGAGGAGCGCCTCCAGGCCCTTCAGGAGGGCATCGGCGAGTTGCGCAGCCTGTCGGCGCAGATGGGTACGGCCCAGACCATCATCGAGAACCGCGAGAACTTCACCAAGGAAATCGTCAACACCCTCAAGGCGGGTGCGGATGGGCTCACGCTCGCGGACATGAACGAGGAAGCGGCCAACAATCTCGCGCTCCAGACCCGCCAGCAGCTCGGCCAGTCGGCCCTCGCTCTCGCGATCCAGAACGACCAGTCGGTGCTCCAGCTCCTGCGCTGATCACGGCAGCAGGTTCGACGATCATGGATCCCCGGTGCCGCTGGCGCCGGGGATTTTTCATGAGCGCATCGTGACTTAGAAAATTAGCCAGACGAGCCCCAGCGTGAGCGGCGGAAGGGCGATCAGGATACCGGTGCGGATGATGTCGGAGGCGACGAAGGGGATCACGCCGCGATAGGTCTGCACCATGCTCACGCCGGGCGCCATCGAATTGATGATGAACAGGTTCATCCCCACAGGGGGCGTTATCAGGCCCACCTCCACCACGATCAGGACGAGAATGCCGAACCAGAGCGCCGTCTCCTCCGGGGAGAGGCCGAAATCGAGCGTCATGATGATGGGGAAGAAGATCGGCACCGTGAGCAGGATCATCGACAACGAATCCATCACGCAGCCGAAGATCAGATAGATCAGGAGGATCACAAGCAGCACCACCACCGGCGCGACCGCGAGCCCGCCCACCCAGTCGGCGGCGAAGACGGGCAGCCGGGTGATGGCGAGGAAGCTGTTGAAGGCGCCCGCCCCCAGGACGATGAAGAAGATCATCCCCGTGGAGGCGGCGGTGGAGCGAAAACAGTCGACGAGTTCGCGAAAGCCGAGCCGTCCGCGCAGAGCCGCGACGAGCCCCGTCCCCGCTGCACCGAAGGCGGCGCCCTCGGTGGGCGTGAACACGCCCATATTCATGCCGCCGATCATCACCACGAAGATCGCGACGACCGGCCATATCTCGGCCAGCGCCTTGAAGCGCTCCATGATCGGCATGCGCGGCGTGCGTACTGCGTCATCGGGGTTGATCCGCACCATGACCGCGACGGTGAGCATGTAGCCGAGCGCTGCGAGCAGGCCCGGGATCATCGCGGCGACGAAGAGCTTGGCGATGTTCTGCTCGGTGAGGATGGCGTAGATCACCAGAACGATCGAGGGCGGGATCAGGATGCCGAGCGTGCCGCCGGCGGCGAGCGATCCGGTGGCGAGCGCGCCGGAGTAACCGTGCTTGCGCAATTCCGGCAAGGCGACACGCCCCATCGTCGCGGCGGTGGCGAGCGACGAGCCGCAGATCGCGCCGAAACCGGCGGAAGCCCCCACACCCGCCATGGCGACGCCGCCGCGCCGGTGGCCGAGCCATGCGGCGGCGGCGCGAAACAGCGCCTCCGAGAGCCCGCCCTTCATGGCGAAGGCGCCCATCAGCAGAAATAACGGCACCACCGAGAGCGAATAGCTCGAGAACGTCTCGTAGGCGTGATGCTTCAGCTGGGCGAAGACCGGGGCCCAGCGCCCGAAGATCGTGTACGAGCCGAGCACCCCGCAGACCAGCATGGCGAGGCCGATCGGCATCCGGGCGAAGATCAGAAAGAGCAGCAGCCCGAAATAAAGGCCCGCGATCGTCAAACCACTCATACCCGATCCCCGCTCATGCCTCGTCCCCGTCGGGCTCACCGGCGCCGAGCGCCTCGTTGAGGCTGCGCCAGACCGTATAGGCGCTCACCAGCGCGAAACTCCACAAACCCACGAGCCCGCCCGCATAGCCCCACCAGACCGGGATCTGCAGGATCGTCGTCGTCTCGCGAAAGCGCATCCGATCGTAGAGCCCGAGCCCATGCTGCCAGGCGATCAGCACGACGACACCGGTCAGGACGAGATTGGTGAATGTCGACAGCCCCGCGAGCGCGCGCGGCCCCATCCAGGAGACGAAGATATCGACGGTCACGTGGCCGCGTTTGTATTGGCACCAGGCGAGGAAGCTGAACACGGCAAAGCCCGCGCCCATCGAGACCAGCTCGAAATCGCCGGGAATCGGGCCGAGCCCGTCGAAGATCGGCCAGCGCGTGCGCGAGGCGTAGCGCCCGAGGATCGAGACCACCGCCGTGATCGTCACCAGCGTGAGCACGATCCCGCCCAGAAATGCGAGCGCGCCTGCAAAACGCCCGATCCACAGCCCGACCACGGCTTCCGCCCGGGGGAAGATCCCCTTCGCAACGGTGGCGCGGGCCTCCCCGGTGGTCATGGAGCGGCACCTGTAGCGGCACCCGCCGCCTGGACGATGGAGGGGCGCGCATTGAGGGTCTCGACGTCGAAACCGGCAATGCGCTTGTAGCCGCGCGCGGTCTCCTCGCGCTCCTCCCGGCTGATGATGGCGTCGATATCGTCGAACCCGTCCGGCGCGCGGCTCTCCACCGCCTGCATCACCTGCTCGGGGCCGTTGGCACGATTGGCCGCGACCACCGCCGCGGTGGCGGGGCGCCGCTCCGCCTCGTAGGCGACGAGCGCGGCCTCGCCGACACCCTCGCGCAGGAAGGCGGCGGTGAGCACGCGGGCATCGAGAACGGCCTGGCTCGCACCGTTCGAGCCGATGGGATACATCGGATGCGCCGCGTCGCCCGCAAGCGTGATGCGCCCATGCGTCCAGCCGGGCAGCGGATCGCGATCCACCATCGGAAACTCGTAGATGGCGCTGGCGCGCCGGATCAGATCCGGAACGTCGAGCCAGTCGAACCGCCAGCTCTCGAAATCGGGCAGGAAATCCGCCGGATCGCCGGGCCGGTTCCAGTCCTCGCGCCGCCATTGATGATCGGGGGCGAATTTCTTCTCGGCGATCCAGTTGATCACCGCCTTGCCCTCGCGGGCGGCGGCGAGCGAGATCGGATAGGCGACGAATTTCTGGAATTCGTGGCCGGCCATGATCATCGAGCGGCCGGTGAGAAACGGCCCGGCTTCCGTCACGCCGCGCCACAGGATCGCACCGTTCCAGATCGGCGGGCCTTCATCGGGATAGAATTGCGCGCGGATCGCGGAATGGATCCCGTCGCAGGCGACCAGCACGTCAGCCGTGACCGATCCCTGCACCGCGCCATGGCGATCGGCGAGATCGACGCGCACGCCCGCGCCTTCCTGCCGCGCGGCGACGACCTTGCGCCCCATCATGATGCAATCCTCGCCCAGCCGCGCGCGCACGGCCTCGAGCAGGATCATCTGCAGCGCGCCGCGATGGATCGAGAATTGCGGCCAGCGATAGCCGGCCTCCCGGCCGCGCGGCTCCGACCAGATCAGCTGGCCGCGCTTCGAATAATAGGCGAGTTCGGCGGTGGGGATGCCCGCTGCGGCGAGATCCTCCAGAAGGCCGAGCTCGTCCAGTTCACGCACCGCATGCGGCAGCACGTTGATGCCGACGCCGAGCGGCCGGATTTCCTCGGATTGCTCGATGACGCGCACCGCGATCCCGGCCTGGTGCAGGCTGAGTGCGAGGGTAAGCCCGCCGATACCCGCGCCGGCGATGAGAACGGTCGTCTCGTGAGGCGACATGCGTTTCGCTCCCTGCTGTTGCTGGTGCGGCGGCACCGTGAGGGCGCCGCCGCAGCCGGGCTTGCGCCTCAGCGCGCCTCTTCCTCGGCGATCAACGCGTTGAGCGAATCGATCAGGGCCTGCCCGTCGATATCCTGCGCCGCCATATCGGCGATCCAGCTCTCGACCACCGTCTCGGCGGCCTCCTGCCAGCGCGCGAGCTCATCCCCTTCGATGGTGACGATGGTGTTGCCGCGCTCCACCGCGATCTCGCGAGCGGGCTCGTCGCCCTCGTCCATCACACGCCCGACCCAGGCCGAGGTCTCGATGCCGGAATTGGCGTCGATCACGGCGCGCAGGTCCTCGGGGAGGTTGTCGTAGCTGTCGCGATTCATCGCGAAGAGGAAGAAGGTGGTGTAGAACGAACGATCACCACCGAACTCGGTATGGGTGTCGACGAGTTCCGCCACGCGCAGGGCGCGCGTCACCTCCCAGGGAATCACCGTGCCGTCGATGACGTTGCGCGACAGCGATTCGGGCACCTGCGGGACGGGCATGCCGACCGGGGTCGCGCCCATCGTCTCGAGCAGACGCGTGATCATGCGCGTCGGCCCGCGCACGGCGCGTCCCTGCATATCCTCGAGAGTCTCGACAGCCGGCGCCCTCATGTGGAGATTGCCCGGCCCGTGGACATGGACCGCGATGGGATGAATATCGGCGAATTCCTCGGTCAGATGCTCCTCGAAGAAGCGCCAGGCCGCGCGCGAGGTGGTCTCCGCATCGGTTCCGATGAAGGGCAGATCGAAGACCTCGGAGCGCGGAAAGCGGCCCGGCGTGTAGCCCGAGAGCGTCCAGACCACGTCGACAACGCCGTCACGCACCTGATCGATCAGGGTGGGCGGCGCACCGCCGAGCTGCATGGCGGGATAGATTTCCACCGCGATGCGCCCGTCGGATTCCTCCTCGATCTTCTGCGCCCAGGGCGTGATGAAATTCGCCGGAACGGGTGCCGGTTCCGGAAGGAAGTGGTGCACCCTCAGGGTGACTTCCTGGGCCTGGACGGGGCTCGCCGTGACGAGCGCACCGAGTGCGACGCCGCCGGCGAGACCGGCGGCCAGTAACATGTGTCGGATCATGAACTTCCCTCCCTGTTGGACGAGTAGGCGTTTCCCCCCGCTGCGATGCACGGGCTGTTATTGGTTGCGCACGCAATCAATGCTATCCGGGTGCGACGACAAGTCAAGAAGCTGATTCACGGCACGAAGCGCGGCGGACGCCGGCCGTCGACATCGTCGATCCCGTAGCTTTGCGCGAGATCCGCGGCGTGGACGACGTTGCCGGCATGTGCGGGAGCGTCACCTGCATGCAGGAGCGCCGCGAGGCCGCGCCCGAGATAGAGCGGGCTCTCCCCTTCATCGGCGCCCATCCCCGCTTCCATGGCACGCTCGGTGCGCACGCGGCCCGGAGCGAGCGCGAGGGCGGTCACGCCGGTTCCGGCAAGATCCTGCGCACAGGCATAGGCCAGACGCGCGACGCCGGCCTTGGCGATATCGTAGGTGAGATCGCCCAGATATCCGCTCGCGGGGTCGAAGGTGACGAAGCCGATCACGCCGGCGCGCGCCGCCACCATCGCCGGGGTCACGGCATGGGCGAGGACGAGCGCCGCATAGAGCCCCGTCTCCATGGCCGGCGCGAAACGGGTCAGGGGGCGGCGCCAATACGGATCGCCCCAGCGGGTGCCGTCGTCGTAGCGCTCTCCGTCGAAACCCTCGTTGCCGCCCCACACGGCACAGATCGCCGCATCGATGCGCCCGAAGCGGCGCAGGCACCAGGCGACGAGCCCGTCGACGTCGCGGGGATCGGTGTGGTCGCAGATATAGGGGTAAGCCTTCCCGCCGGCGGCGATGATGGCGCGGGCGGTATCCTCGATGGTCTCGTGGCGCGCCTCCGTGATGCGCCCGCCCTCCGAGGAACGCGCCGTCACCACCACCCGCATGCCCGTGTCGCCCAACGCGCAAGCGATTCCGCGCCCGACACCGCGCGAGGCGCCGGCGACGATGACGACCGGGCCGGGAATCTCGTCCGAATCAGGCGAATCGTTGCGCGCGAGGCCACTCATCCGGGCAGGCTAGCGCATCGTGGCGCCGCATGGATACCGGCTTAGGGATGAAACGATGGCCTTTGCGGAAAATACGACGCACCCGCAAATCCGCTCGAGCGCCAATTGACCTTACGGAATGATGCCCCGTCGCCCCGCCCCCTCGACGCGCGCGGGCGGGGCGGGCATTGTCGCGCGACGGAATCGGACGAGGCCCGGCGTGGCGGATGGCCGACGGGGTATGGAGTGGATTGCATGAATTTCGCGAGCGACAACATCATGGGGGCGAGCGAGCCCGTGCTCAGGGCCCTGATCGAGGCCAATGCCGGCCCGATGCCGGCTTATGGCGACGATCCGCTCACCAGGGAAATCGAGACCCGTCTGGGCGAGATTTTCGAGCGCGACGTCGCGGTGTTTCTCTGCGCCACGGGGACCGGCGCCAATGCGCTCGCGCTCTCGGCGCTGGTGCCGCCCTGGGGGTTATGCGTGTGCCAGCGCGAGGCGCATGTGATCGACGACGAATGCGGTGCGCCGGAATTCTTCATGCATGCGGCCAAGCTCGCCGGCCTGCCCGGGACGGGAGGAAAGCTCGCGCCGGAAACCCTCGAGAACTGGCTCGCGGGCCTGTCGACCAGCGTCAAGCAGATGCCGCCCAAGGCGCTGAGCCTGTCGCAGCTCACCGAATGCGGTACGGCCTATGGCCGCGACGAGATCGCCGCGCTCTCCGCGATCGCCCATCGCAACGGCATGAAGGTGCACATGGACGGGGCGCGTTTCGCCAATGCGCTGGTGAGCCTCGGCTGCACGCCGGCCCAGATGACGTGGCAGGCGGGGATCGACGTGCTCACCTTCGGCGCCACCAAGAACGGCTGCCTCGCAGCGGAAGCCATCGTCTTCTTCGATCCCGCCGACGCGAAGGCCATGCCTTGGCTGCGCAAGCGCGGCGGTCACACGCTCTCGAAAGGGCGTCTCATCGCGGCGCAGTTCAAAGGCTATCTCGCTGATGATCACTGGCGCGACAATGCCCGCCACGCGAATGCCATGGCCGCCCGCCTCGCCGACGGTCTCGTCGCGAAAGGCCTGCGCCTCGCCTGGGAGCGGGCCGGGAACGAGGTCTTCGTGATCATGCGCCACGGCGATGCCGAAGCGTTGCGAGCGCGAGCTTGCGTCTTCCATCCATGGACGGCGACGAATCTCGCACCCGGTGAGGCGCTGGCCCCGGATGAAGGCATCTACCGGCTCGTCACGTCCTTCGCCACGCAGGAATCCGAAATCGACGGATTCCTCGCGCTGGTCGACGAAACGGCCTGATGCATGGAAGGTAGGTTCGCCGGTCGGCCCGCGCGCGGTCACACGCGCGCCTGCTCGGCTTTCAGAGACTGCCGAGCAGGAAAGCGGCCATGCAAAGGGCCGTTATCGAAGCCGCGAAGCCCATCGCCGCACGCTTGAATGAGGGGATCTGACCCACACGCGGGTCGTGACCCGCAAAACTCGCCTGGTGTTCGTTACGCTGCATGATATTCCCGCTCACACCCGCCCCCGTCGAAGCTGTCCGTCACCAGACCGCGCTACCGCGGCACTGCATTAGCGACTACCGCAGTATTGGTAAATTCCCCGGTAACGGCTTTCCGAATCCTGATGCATCCGGGCAACAATCACGCCCCTAATTCGGTTCCGACATTCCCTCTTGAAGGGTGACGCGATTTGATATAAAGATATCTTTATATCTCAATTGCGCCATATCCTTCCCCAAGGAGAGCCCTGGAGGGAAGCATGGCCGGACGGGTGGGTGATGCGCTCAGAACCGAATCTTTCCCTGAACGAGGCCCTCGTCGCGTTGCGCGCGGCGGGTGAGGAGACGCGCCTGCGGATCCTCGCATTGCTTTCGGCGGGGGAGTTGTCGGTCTCGGATCTCACCGACATTCTAGGCCAGTCGCAGCCGCGCATTTCGCGCCATCTGAAGCTTCTGGTCGAATCGGGCCTCGTGGAGCGCCATCGCGAAGGGGCCTGGGCCTTCTTCCGCCTCGCCGACCGGGCGACGGCGACGCAATTGCTGCATCCGCTACTCGATGCCCTCGACGGCGCCGATCGCCACGTCTCCGCCGACAAGGCGCGGCTGCAGGCAAAGCGCCGCCAGCGCGCGGAGGCCGCGCAGGCCTATTTCGCGCGCATCGCACCCAAATGGGACGAGTTGCGCTCGCTGCATGCGGCCGAGAGCGATGTCGAGAAGGCCGTCGACGAGGCGCTCGGCGAGAAGCCGATCCTCAACCTGATCGATCTCGGCACTGGCACCGGGCGCATGCTCGGGCGGCTCGCGCCGCTGGCCTCGCGCGCGGTGGGGCTCGATGCCAGCCACGCCATGCTCTCCGTGGCGCGCGCCAATCTCGAGAAGGCGGGTGTCGGCGGCGTCCAGCTGCGCCAGGGCGACATTCACGCCCCGCCCGTCGAGGAGAACGCCTTCGATCTCGTGGTGATCCACCAGGTGCTGCACTATCTCGACGATCCCGCACGCGCCTTGCGTGAGGCGGCCCGTCTCGTCGCCCCGGGCGGGCGCATGCTGATCGTCGATTTCGCCCCCCACGGGCTCGAATTCCTGCGTGAGGCACAGGCGCATCGACGCCTGGGTTTCTCGCATGAGCAGATCCGCGACTGGCTCGACGAAGCCGGTCTCGATTGCGCCTTAACCCGCGACCTGCCCCCGCCCAAGGGGATCAAGGACGCGCTCACCGTTTCCATTTGGCTGGGGCAGGACCGCCGTGTGCGGACCGATTGGCCCATGCAGCCCCACAACAGAGAGGTCGCCTGATGCAAGCCCGCTCGCGCGCTACCGAAGGCACACCGTTTCGTTCGGTTTCCTTCGAATTCTTTCCGCCCAAGACGCCGGAAATGGAGAAGACCCTGTGGACGTCGATCGAACGGCTCGCGCCGCTCGGCCCCACCTTCGTCTCCGTGACCTACGGTGCCGGCGGCTCGACCCGCGAGCGCACGCACAACACCGTGTCGCGCATCGTCCGGGAAACCGATCTGAAGCCTGCGGCGCATCTCACCTGCGTGGCCGCCACGCGCGAGGACGTCGATACGGTGGTCAAGGATTATCACGCTGCGGGCGTGCGCCACATCGTGGCCCTGCGCGGTGATCCGATCGCGGGGCCGGGCACGGCCTACGAGCCCCATCCGGGCGGCTACGCCACCTCCTGGGACCTGATCGAGGGCATCCGCAAGATCGGCGATTTCGAGATCTCGGTCTCCGCCTATCCCGAGAAGCACCCCGATGCCGCGAGCCTCGATGCCGATATCGACGCGCTGAAGCGCAAGGTCGATGCCGGCGCGACGCGCGCGATCACGCAGTTCTTCTTCGATAACGAGCTGTATCTGCGCTATCTCGACAAGGTCCGCGCCCGGGGGATCGACATCCCGATCGTCCCCGGCATCGTGCCGGTCCAGAACTTCAAGCAGACGGCGAGCTTCGCCGCGCGCACCGGGGCGAGCGTGCCCGACTGGCTGGCCGCACGCTTCGAGGGGCTCGACGACGATGTCGCCACCCGCAAGCTCGTCGCGGCAGCCGTGGCGGCGGAACAGGTGATCGGGCTCGTCGACGAGGGGGTCGAGGATTTCCACTTCTACACCATGAACCGCGCCGATCTGGTCTATGCCGTGTGCCACCTTCTGGGCATGCGCCCCGACCAGCCCCTGCAAAACGCCGCGTAAGCCTTCGCAGGCAACAGGTCCATCAAAATGACGGTCGGGCATGCCCGACCGTTCGCGTTCAGAAAAACCGGGAAGAAAATTCATGTCGCAGATCAAGCACGCCGATGGTCGAGAGGTCCGCAAAGCCCTGCGCGAGGCGGCATCCGAGCGGATTCTGGTGCTCGACGGCGCCATGGGAACCGCCATCCAGGACAAGAAATTCTCCGAGGAGGATTTCCGCGTCGACCGGTTCAAGGATCACGCCCATGACCAGAAGGGCAACAACGACCTCCTGATCCTGTCGCAGCCCGATGCGATCCGCGACATTCACCTGGATTACTTCCTCGCCGGTTCCGACATCGTCGAGACCAACACCTTCTCCGGCACCCGCATCGCCCAGGCCGATTACGGCATGGAGGAGATCGTCTACGAGCTCAATCTGGAGGGTGCGCGGGTCGCGCGCGCCGCAGCCGAGCTCGCGCTGAAGAAGGACGGGCGCCGCCGTTTCGTCGCCGGCGCCATCGGTCCGACCAACCGTACGCTTTCGATCTCGCCGGATGTGAACAATCCCGGCTATCGCGCCGTCACTTTCGACGAAGTGCGCGACGCCTATGCCGAGCAGGTGCGCGGCCTCGTCGATGGCGGCTCGGACCTGATCCTGATCGAGACCATCTTCGACACGCTCAACGCCAAGGCCGCGATCGTGGCGATCCGGCAGGTCTTCCATGAGAAGGGCGTCGATCTCCCGATCATGATCTCGGGCACGATCACCGATCTCTCGGGCCGCACCCTGTCGGGCCAGACGCCGGAAGCCTTCTGGAATTCAGTGCGTCACGCCGATCCGTTCACGATCGGCCTCAATTGCGCGCTCGGCGCCAAGGAGATGCGCGCGCATATCGCCGAGCTCGCGCGCGTCGCGGATACGCTCGTTTGCGCCTATCCCAATGCCGGCCTGCCCAACGAATTCGGCCTCTATGACGAACGCCCGGAAGCCACCGCCGGGATGATCGCGGAATTCGCCGATGCGGGGCTCGTCAATATCGTCGGCGGCTGCTGCGGCACCACGCCCGACCATATCCGCGCCATCGCCGAGGCGGTCGCGGGCAAGAAGCCGCGCACGATCGCCAAGCCGAAGACCTATCTGCGCCTGTCGGGCCTCGAGCCCTTCACGCTCACGGAGGACATTCCCTTCGTCAATGTGGGCGAGCGCACCAACGTCACCGGCTCGGCGAAATTCCGCAAGCTGATCACCAACGGCGACTACGACACCGCCCTCGACGTCGCCCGCGATCAGGTCGCCAACGGCGCACAGGTGATCGACGTCAACATGGACGAGGGCCTGCTCGATTCCGAGAAGGCCATGGTCGACTTCCTCAACCTGGTCGCCGCCGAGCCCGATATCGCGCGCGTCCCGGTGATGGTCGATTCCTCCAAGTTCCACGTCATCGAGGCCGGCCTGAAATGCATTCAGGGCAAGGCGATCGTGAATTCGATCTCGATGAAGGAAGGCGAGGAGGAATTCCTCAAGCACGCGCGCATCTGCCGCGATTACGGCGCGGCGGTCGTGGTCATGGCCTTCGACGAGGTCGGCCAGGCGGATACGGCTGCGCGCAAGATCGAGATCTGCACCCGCGCCTACAAGCTCCTGACCGAGGAGATCGGCTTCCCGCCCGAAGACATCATCTTCGATCCCAACGTCTTCGCCGTTGCGACGGGGATCGAGGAGCACGACAATTACGGCAACGACTTCATCGACGCGACGCGCACCATCCGCGAGACCCTGCCGCATGCGCATATCTCGGGCGGCGTGTCGAACCTCTCCTTCTCCTTCCGCGGCAACGAGCCCGTGCGCGAGGCGATGCACACCGTGTTCCTCTACCACGCCATCAAGGCGGGGATGGATATGGGCATCGTCAATGCCGGCCAGCTTGGGGTTTATGAAAATCTCGACAAGGAACTGCGTGAATTGTGCGAGGACGTCGTCCTCAACCGCCGCAGCGACGCGACCGAGCGCCTGCTCGACGCGGCCGCGCGCTTCAAGGGCGACGGGTCGGGGGCGGCGAAGGTGCAGGATCTCGAATGGCGCAAGCTGCCGGTCGAGAAGCGCCTCGAACACGCGCTGGTCAACGGCATCACCGAATATGTCGTCGAGGATACCGAGGAAGCCCGCCAGAATGTCGAGCGCCCGCTCCACGTGATCGAGGGGCCGCTGATGGCGGGCATGAACGTGGTCGGCGACCTGTTCGGCGCCGGCAAGATGTTCCTGCCGCAGGTGGTGAAATCCGCCCGCGTGATGAAGCAGGCCGTCGCGCATCTGATGCCGTATATGGAGAAGGAGAAGGAAGAAGCCGGGCTCGACCAGCAATCGGCAGCCGGCAAGGTCCTGATGGCCACCGTCAAGGGTGACGTCCACGATATCGGCAAGAACATCGTCGGCGTCGTGCTGGCCTGCAACAATTTCGAGGTCATCGATCTCGGCGTGATGGTGCCCACCGCGAAGATCCTCGACGAGGCCAAGAAGCACAATGTCGACGTGATCGGCCTGTCGGGCCTGATCACCCCCTCCCTCGACGAGATGGTGAACGTCGCCTCCGAGATGGAGCGCGAGGGCTTCGACATTCCGCTCCTGATCGGCGGCGCCACCACGAGCCGCGTCCATACCGCGGTGAAGATCCACCCCTCCTACAATCGCGGCCAGGCGATCTACGTCACCGATGCCAGCCGCGCGGTGGGTGTGGTCTCCAATCTGCTCTCGGAGGATCAGTGCGATCCGTATATCGAAGGGATCAAGGCGGAATACGCCAAGGTGGCCGACGCGCATGCCCGCGCCGAGGCCGACAAGCAGCGCCTGCCGCTCGCCAAGGCGCGGGAGAACGCGCTGAAGATCGACTGGAGCGCCTATGAACCGGTGAAGCCGAGCTTCTTCGGCGCGCGGGTGTTTCGCACCTACGATGTCGCGGATCTGATCCCCTATATCGACTGGACGCCGTTCTTCCAGACCTGGGAGCTGAAGGGGCGCTATCCGCAGATCCTCGAAGACGAGAAGCAGGGCGAGGTCGCGCGCCAGCTCTTCGACGATGCGCAGGAGATGCTCAAGAAGATCGTCGAGGAACGCTGGTTCAATCCGAAAGCGGTGATCGGCTTCTGGCCGGCCAACAGCGTCGGCGACGATATCCGCCTCTATACCGGCGACAGCCGCAGCGAGACGCTCGCGACCCTGCACGGCCTGCGCCAGCAGCTAGCCAAGCGCGGTGACCGTCCCAATGTCTGCATGTCCGACTTCGTCGCGCCGGAAACCAGCGGCGTGAAGGACTATGTCGGCGGCTTCGTCGTCACCGCGGGCATCGAGGAAGTGCGCATTGCGGAGCGTTTCGAGCGCGCGAACGACGATTACGGCTCGATCCTCGTCAAGGCGCTCGCCGACCGTATCGCGGAGGCCTTCGCCGAGCGCATGCACCAGCGCGTGCGCAAGGAATTCTGGGGTTATGCGCCGGACGAGAGCCTCACCAACGAGGAGCTCATCTCGGAAGGCTATGCCGGCATCCGCCCCGCGCCGGGCTATCCGGCCCAGCCCGATCACACCGAGAAGGACACCTTGTTCGAGCTCCTCGGCGCGTCGAAGAGCATCGGCGTCGAGCTCACGGAGAGCAAGGCGATGTGGCCCGGCTCCTCGGTTTCCGGCTTCTATATCGGTCATCCGGAATCGTATTATTTCGGCGTCGCCAAGGTCGAGCGCGACCAGGTCGAGGATTACGCCATGCGCAAGGGCATGGACGTCGCCGAGATGGAGCGCTGGCTCGCCCCGGTCCTGAATTACGACCCCGCGAATTACGTGAAGGCTGCGGCGGAATAAGCCGGCACAGGCCCCTTTCCAGATGAGAAAACCGGTCGGCCGCACACCCCGGCCGACCGGTCGCATCGCCCTCCTCCGGAACACCCGCAAGGCCCGGGGTGTTGACGCAGGCCGTCACGGTTCCATCCTGACGGTCAGGCCAGCAGGGGAGTGCGACCATGCCCAAGCTCGAACGGATCCTCGAAACGGTCCTCTACGTGAAGGATCTGGAGCGCGCGGCGGATTTCTATGAGGAATTCATGGAATTGCCGGTGCTCTTTGCCGATCAGCGCATGCGCGCCTTCGATGTCGGCGGCAACGGCACACTCCTGCTCTTCGTGACCGGCCAGTCGCTGCGCCCGGTGGAGACGCCGATGGGCACTATCCCGCCCCATGACGGCGACGGCCCGGCCCATATCGCTTTTTCCGTCACCGAGAAGGAACTCCCGCTCTGGGAGAAGCATCTCGCGACGAGCGGCATCAATATCGAGAGCCGGATGGAATGGCCGCGCGGCGGCACCAGCATCTATTTCCGTGATCCCGACGGGCATCTGCTCGAACTCGCCACGCCGGGCCTCTGGAAGGGCTATTGAACAGGCCCGCCTGCGTCAAACCCGCACGCGGGACGCGATATCCGCGTGCGACGCGTTAATTGAGCGGTATCGGCTCCGTAGGGCTACGCTATTGACGAGAGCACGCGCATGTTAGGTTCGTGACCATGAAAGACCGGCGAGAAAACCCGTTCGAGGCGGCCTATGCCGACCAGACCCCGCGTGGCGGCATTCTCACGCGGCTGCGTGGCGTGCCGCGCATCGTCTTCGCGGTGATCTGCCTGCTGATCGGTCTGGGGATCGCCATCGCCGACGAATTGCTGAGCGATATCGAGCGCGAAGCCGAGCGCGCGCAGGAGGTCGCCGTCGAGGACGCGACCCCGCTCGCGGTCAATCGCGCGGTCGTCGCCGATCTCGAAGGCGGTATCGGCCCCGCCGTCACCATGATGATCGAGGAAGGGCTCGAAGAGGCGCGCAATCTCGGCGATGCCATGCTGGTGATCCGCATGAACACGCCGGGCGGGCTCGATTCCTCGACCCGCGACATCATCCGCCTGATCCTCGCGAGCGACGTGCCCGTGATGACCTATGTCGGGCCGAGCGGCGCGCGGGCGGCGAGTGCGGGCACCTATATTCTCTATGCGAGCCATGTCGCGGCGATGGCGCCCTCGACCAATCTCGGCGCGGCCACACCCGTCCAGATGGGCGGGATCGGCGGCGGCGGCGACGATGGCGAGGATGCGATGACGCGCAAGGTCGTCAACGATTCCGTCGCCTTCATCCGGGGGCTCGCGGAACTGCGCGGGCGCAACGCCGACTGGGCCGAGGAGGCCGTGCGCGAGGGCGCGAGCATCACGTCAAGCGTCGCCGTCACGGAGAATGTCGCGGATTACATCGCCGAGGATCTGCGCGCGGCGATCGACGGCGCGGATGGCCGCGTCATCAACCTGCCACGTGGCGCCTTCGTGCTGGAGACGACCGGCGCCCAGGTAGTCGAATTCGAGCCGAGCTTCATGACGCGGTTTCTCGGCGTCATCACCAATCCCAACGTCGCCTATATCCTGATGCTGATCGGGATCTACGGCCTGATCTTCGAATTCGCCAATCCGGGCATCGTCTTCTCCGGAGTGATCGGTGCGATCTCGCTGATCCTCGGCCTGTTCGCCCTCAACCTCCTGCCGGTGAATTACGCAGCCTTCGCGCTCGTGGGTCTGGGGGTGGCCCTGATGATCGCGGAGGTGTTCTCGCCATCCTTCGGGATCATGGGGATCGGCGGCGCCATCGCCTTCGCGCTCGGTTCGATGATGATCTTCGACGGCGAGGTGCCCGGCTACGAACTCGACACCACCGTCGTGATCGCCGCGACCGCCGTGACCGCGCTGATCATCTTCGTCGCGCTCGCCGCCGCCATGCGCTCCTTCGGCGCCCGCACCGTCAGCGGTGACCAGGGCCTGCGGGACGAGACCGGGACGGTGCTCACCTGGTCGGGCAAGGCGGGCGAGATCATGATCCATGGCGAGCGCTGGCATGCGGTCGCCGACGAGACGCTCAGCCCCGGCACCACCGTCCGGGTCACGGCCCGCGAGGGCCTCAACCTGCGCGTCACCGGCGTGACGCGCGCGGGACCGGATGCCGGATCGAATACCGGGCCGGGTGAAGGCACGCCCGGAATGAAAACCACCTGAGGAGGATCCAGATGCCAATCGACTTCGCCGCCTATATCCTTCTCGCCGCGCTGGTCATCGTCGTGATCGGCTCGGCGATCAAGATCATGCGCGAATACGAGCGCGCCGTGGTCTTCACGCTCGGGCGTTTCACGGGGGTCAAGGGGCCCGGCCTGATCTTCATCATCCCCTTCGTCCAGCAGATCGTGCGGGTCGATCTGCGCACCATCACCCTCGACGTGCCGAGCCAGGACGTGATCTCGCGCGACAACGTCTCGGTGAAGGTGAATGCGGTGATCTATTTCCGCGTCGTCGATCCCGACCGCGCCATCATCCAGGTCGAGAATTTCATGATCGCCACGAGCGAGCTCGCGCAGACAACCTTGCGCTCGGTGCTCGGCAAGCACGAGCTCGACGAGATGCTGGCCGAGCGCGACAAGCTCAACGAGGACATCCAAGAGATCCTCGACAAGCAGACCGATGCCTGGGGCATCAAGGTCGCGAATGTCGAGATCAAGCATGTCGATATCGACGAGAGCATGGTGCGCGCCATCGCCCGCCAGGCCGAGGCCGAGCGCAACCGTCGCGCCCGGATCATCAATGCCGAGGGCGAATTCCAGGCCGCCGAAAAGCTCGTCGATGCCGCGACGATGCTCGGCAAGGCGCCCGAAGCGATGCAGTTGCGGCTCCTGAATTCGCTCTACGACATAGCCGGCGACAAGAGCTCGACCATCGTCTTCCCCGTTCCCATCGATCTCCTGAAGGGCCTGTTCGGCAACAATGCCGGCATGCCCGGCCCCTTCGTGACGGGCAGCGAGCAGACGCCACCCGCCGCATCCGCGAGCGCGCGGAAGGCCGAGTGATCGGCCCTTCGGCGTCGCATGATCCGAAAGCGAGGCGGGATCGGGCAAAGCCCCGATCCCGCTTTTCATTTCCGCGGGCGCCGGGCCCGCTCCAGCAGGGCGACGCGGCGCGGCGGGGATGCTAGAATCCCGTCAAATCCGCATAAGGAATAAACGAGGGAGGTTGCATGATCCGTCATCTCAAGGAAGGCGCGCCCGCCGAAGCGCTGGCCGCCGCCGACAAAAGAACCCGCCAGACCGTCGAGGCGATCCTCGAGGATATCGAGACGCGCGGCGACGAAGCCGTGCGCGAATATTCGCGCAGGTTCGACAAATGGGATCCCCCGCAATTCCGGCTCGGCCAAGCCGAGATCGACGCGGCCATCGCCGAAGTGCCGGCGCAGGCCATCGAGGATATCCGCGTGGCGCGCGAGCAGGTGAAGCGCTTCGCCGAGGCGCAGCGCGCGAGCATGCAGGATCTCGAGATCGAGACCCTGCCCGGCGTGGTGCTCGGCCATCGCCACATCCCGATGGATTCGGTCGGCTGCTACGTGCCCGGCGGCAAATATCCGCTGATCGCCTCGGCGTTGATGTCGATCGTGACCGCCAAGGTCGCCGGCGTGCGCCGTGTCGCGGCAGCCGCACCGCCCCATGGCGGCAAGCCCAATCCCTATGTGATCGCCGCGATGACCATGGCCGGGGCCGACGAGATCTACGCGTTCGGCGGCGTGCAGGCCATGGCGGCGCTCGCCATCGGCACGCAGGACATCGCCCCCGTCGACATGCTGGTCGGCGCCGGCAACGCCTTCGTGGCGGAAGCCAAGCGCCAGCTCTTCGGGCGGGTGGGGATCGACCTGCTCGCGGGGCCGACGGAGACCCTCGTCATCGCCGACGATTCCTGCGACGCGGAGACCTGTGCCACCGATCTCCTCGGCCAAGCCGAACACGGCCCGACCTCGCCGGCGGCGATGATCACCGACAGCGAGGAACTCGCGCGCGCCACCATGGTCGAGATCGAGAAGCAGCTCGAGACCCTGCCCACGGCGGAGGTCGCGCGTCAGGCCTGGGCCGATTACGGCCAGATCATCCTCTGCGACACCCGCGAGGAAATGCTGCAGGTCGCCGATGAACTCGCCTATGAGCATGTCCAGGTGATGACCCGTCACGATGACTGGTTCCTCGCCAACATGCGCAATTACGGCTCGCTCTTCGTCGGCCACGAGACCAACGTCGCCTATGGCGACAAGGTGATCGGCACGAACCACACCCTGCCGACGAAGCGCGCGGCGCGCTATACGGGCGGGCTCTGGGTCGGCAAGTATCTCAAGACCGTGACGCATCAGCGCGTGAAGCCGGAAGCCACCGCGATCCTCGGAGAATATTGCTCGCGCATCTGCGCCATGGAGGGCTTTGCCGGCCACAAGGCGCAGGCCGATCTGCGCGTGGCCCGCTACGGCAACCAGCGCGATCCCGCCGTCGCCGAGGCCATGGCAGCCGATCCCGCCCCCGCCGGCAAGCCGGTCTACAAGCCGATCTGACAGCAGGCGTCACCGGCGGCCTCGACCCGCCGCCGGTGCGTTCCAGGTCATTGATTGGCGCATCATTTTATCCGTCAGCCGGTATCCGCCTGACGGAATGATGCGCCCGCCTGTGCAGATTTATCGCCCCATTGCGGGCCCGATCCCGTTTGCGCGCTTGACGCATCCGTCCGATCCGGGCAAATCTCGCCCCATGACGAGGCTCACGCTCATTTGTCGCGAGATTATCATCAGCTAGCGCTCAACGCTGGCCGGAGCCGTCCTGTTTTCTTCACGCAAAGACAGACACTCTCCCGGGCCGGCGGCCATACGGGGAAGTTCGCATGTCGCAGGGTCTGACCCTCTACAACACGCTCACGCGCACGAAGGAGCCCTTCGTGCCGATCGATGCCAATCACGTGCGCATGTATGTCTGCGGGCCGACCGTCTATGACTATGCCCATATCGGCAATGCCCGCCCGATCATCGTCTTCGACGTGCTCTACCGCCTGCTGCGGCATCTCTACGGGGCCGAGCACGTCACCTATGCGCGCAACATCACCGACGTCGACGACAAGATCAACGCCCGCGCCGCGCGCGACTATCCCGATCTTCCCCTCAACGAGGCGATCGCGAAGGTCACGGCGGCGACCGAGGCGCAGTTCAAGGCCGATGCGAGGGCGCTCGGCTGCCTCGCTCCCGATGTCGAGCCGCGCGCGACCGAGCATATCGCCGAGATGCGCGCCATCATCGAGCGGCTGATCGAACGCGGCGCGGCCTATGTGGCGGAAGATCATGTGCTGTTTTCCGTGAGCGCGATGGAGAAGCTGCCGCGCATGCCCGCTTACGGCTCGCTCGCGCGCCGCTCCCTCGACGAGATGATCGCCGGCGCGCGCGTCGATGTCGCGCCCTACAAACGCGACGCCATGGATTTCGTGCTCTGGAAACCCTCGAAGGAAAACGAGCCCGGCTGGGAATCACCGGGCGGCATCGCGACCAAGGGGCGCCCGGGCTGGCATATCGAATGCTCCGCCATGTCGTGGAAGCACCTGATCGAGGCCTTCGACACCCGGATCCGCTGCGACGATGCCGACCGCAACGTCTTCGACATCCATGCCGGCGGCATCGATCTGGTCTTTCCCCATCACGAGAACGAAATCGCTCAATCCTGCTGCGCCTTCGGCTCGGACCGGATGGCGAATGTGTGGATGCATAACGGCTTCCTGCAGGTGGAAGGCGAGAAGATGTCGAAATCCCTCGGCAACTTCATCACCATTCATGAGCTGCTCGCCAGCGAGGTTTTCGGCGATCGCGCCTGGCCCGGCGAGGTGTTGCGGCTCGCCATGCTCAAGACGCAGTATCGCACCCCGATCGACTGGACGGTGCGCAGCCTGGAGGAAGCTCTGGCCAATCTCAAGAGCTGGCATACGGCGGAAGGCATCGCGGAGATCACACCGTCCGACGCCCCGCCGGCGGGCCTCGTCGCGGTATTGAGCGATGATCTCAACACGCCCGGCGCCATCGCCGAACTCCACCGCCTGCGCAAGGCCGGCGACAGCGAGGCACTCGCCGCCGGCCTCGCCTTTCTGGGGCTGTTCAACCCGGCAACCTACGCGCCCGCCGCCTCCGGTACCGTCGCTCCCGATCTGCGCGCGCGAATCGACGCCCTCGTCGCCGCGCGCAGCGAGGCCCGCGCCACGAAGAACTGGGCCGAGGCCGACCGCATCCGCGAGGAACTCACGGCACTCGGCGTGATCGTCAAGGACAACAAGGACGGCACCGCCACATGGGAGCTCACCGGATGAGTGATCGCGTGATGCAGGCCGGCTCCCCTCTCCCGCCGCGGAGAGGGGATGGGGGTGAGGGGCGCTCATGAAGGGTCTTTCGCTCACCATGTCCGCGCAGCGGTTCCACCCTCACCCCCGGCCCCTCTCCACAAGGGAGAGGGGAGGTAGTGGGATTTCGCCGAATTCCGTCATCCGCACCGAGGCGCACCGCCACCTCGCAGCTCGGAGGATGAGTGGTCGCGTGATGCAGGCCGGCTCCCCTCTCCCGCCGCGGAGAGGGGTTGGGGGTGAGGGGCGCTCATGAAGGGTCTTTCGCTCACCATGTCCGCGCAGCGGTTCCACCCTCACCCCCGACCCCTCTCCACAAGGGAGAGGGGAGATAGCATCGTGCTCTGCAAGGAGCAAAACCCATGACCCTGCCCACAGTCACGCTTCGCCCCTATCTGCCCGACGACGCAGCGACGCTCGCGGCGATCTTCCAGGCGGCGATCATGGTGCTCACCGAAGAGGATTACTCGCAGGATCAGCGCGAGGCCTGGGCGGCGGCGGGGGATGACCCGGAGACGTTCGGTGAGAAACTCGCGGCGCATCTCACCCTGATCGCCGCGATCGACGGGGATCCGGCGGGGTTCGCCACGCTCAATGACAACCGCAAGATCGAGATGCTCTACGTCCATCCCGATTGCGCGGGGATGGGGGTCGGCTCGGCGCTGCTCGATGCGGTGGAAAAGCTCGCGGGCGCGCGCGGCACGGACGCGCTCACCGTCGATGCGAGCGAGACGGCACTGTTGTTCTTCGAGAAACACGGCTACGCGCCGCAAAGCCGTAATACCGTCATCCGCAACGGTGAATTTCTGTCGAATACCACGATGACCAAACGGCTCGGGGGAGAGCCGCCACGAAAGGTGACGTCATGAGCGAACGGCTCTATCTCTTCGATACCACCCTGCGCGACGGGGCGCAGACCACCGGCATCGATTTCTCCCTCGCCGACAAGATCGCCATCGCCAACCTCCTCGACCAGATCGGCATCGATTACGTCGAGGGCGGCTATCCCGGTGCGAACCCGCTCGATACGGAATTCTTCGCGCAAAAGCGCACCCGCAAGGCGGGCTTCACCGCTTTCGGCATGACGAAACGCGCGGGACGCTCGGTCGCCAACGATCCCGGCATCGCAGCACTCCTCGATGCGCAGGCGGATGCGATCTGCTTCGTGGCGAAATCCTGGGATTACCACGTGCATGTGGCGCTGGAGATCAGCCTCGAGGACAATCTCGCCGGCATCCGCGAGAGCGTCGAAGCCGCGCGGGCGCGCGGGCGCGAGGTGATGCTCGATTGCGAGCATTTCTTCGACGGCTACAAGGCCAATCCGGATTACGCGCTGGCTTGCGCCAAAGCCGCTTATGAAGCCGGCGCGCGCTGGGTGGTTTTGTGCGATACCAACGGCGGCACCCTGCCCGACGAGATCGCCCGCATCGTCGGGCAAGTGCGCGAGCACGTGCCGGGCGAGAATCTCGGCATCCATGCGCATGACGATTGCGGCTGCGCGGTGGCGAACTCGCTGGCCGCCGTAGAGGCGGGGGTGCGCCAGATCCAGGGCACGCTGAACGGTCTCGGCGAGCGCTGCGGCAACGCCAATCTCGTCACGCTGCTCGCGACGCTCGCCCTCAAGCAGCCCTGGGCGGAGCGGTTTTCGCTGAATGCCGGGCCGGAGGAGCTCGCGCGGCTCACCCAGGTCTCGCGCGCGCTGGACGAATTGCTCAACCGCGCGCCCAACCGGCACGCGCCCTATGTCGGCGCCTCCGCCTTCGCCACCAAGGCCGGCATCCATGCCTCCGCAGTACTCAAGGATCCGAAAACCTACGAGCATGTCGATCCCGAACATGTCGGCAATCTGCGCCGGGTGCTCGTCTCCGATCAGGGCGGCAAATCGAATATCCGCGCGGAGCTGGAGCGCATCGGTATCAGCCTCGACAAGGACGATGCGCGGCTCTCGCGGGTGCTGGAGGAGGTCAAGCGCAAGGAGGCGCAGGGCTATGCCTATGAAGGCGCGGATGCGTCGTTCTATCTGCTGGTCAGGCGCGTTCTCGGCGAGGTGCCGGATTACTTTCTGGTCGACCGGTTCAGCGTCAATGTCGAGCGCCGCTACAACGCCATCGGCGAGCTCACCACCGTGGCCGAGGCCATCGTCAAGGTGATGCTCGATGGCGAGGTGATGATCTCCGCCGCCGAGGGCAACGGTCCGGTCAACGCGCTGGACGTCGCTCTGCGCAAGGATCTCGGCAAGTACCAGAGCTTCATCGACGATCTCGAACTGGTGGATTACAAGGTCCGCGTCTTCCAGGGCGGCACCGATGCCGTCACCCGCGTGCTGATCGAATCGCGTGATCGCGACGGCGATATCTGGGCGACGGTCGGCGTCTCGCCCAACATCATCGACGCGTCCTTCGAGGCCCTGCTCGATTCCATCGTCTACAAACTCGTGATGCGCGGCGCGCCGGCCTGACGACGCATCCGGCCCTTGCCGGGCGATCGCGCGCTTGACACGGCGGCGCGTCCCAAACAGCCTGAACGCGAACGGGGTGGAAAAACCCCGCATCGGGAGCGGGACGGGAGGAGCGGGCCATGACGGGCGTGAGGATGGCGGGCGCGACGAAGGCAATGCGTGGAATCAAGGGGCCGGGATTGTTTCTGGCCCAGTTCGCAGGCGATGATCCGCCGTTCGACGATTTCGCCACGATCTGCGCCTGGGCTTCGGATTGCGGTTATGCCGGGGTGCAGATTCCGAGCTGGGACAAGCGCCTGTTCGATCTCGACCGCGCGGCGCAATCGCAGGATTACTGCGACGAGATCACCGGCATCGCCGCGCAGACCGGGCTCGTCGTCACCGAACTCTCGGCGCATCTGCAGGGCCAGCTCGTCGCCGTGCATCCCGCCTATGACGAAGCCTTCGACGGTTTCGCCCCGCCCGCCCTGCGTGGAAATCCGGCGGCGCGGCAGGAATGGGCTACCGATCAGCTCGCAAAGGCGCTCATCGCCTCACGGCGTCTGGGGCTGAACACGCTCGCGACATTCTCCGGCGCGCTGGCCTGGCCGTATTTCTATCCCTGGCCGCAGCGCCCGCCCGGGCTGATCGAAACCGCCTTCGGCGAGCTGGCGCGGCGCTGGCGCCCGATTCTGGATCAGGCGGAAGAGAACGGCGTCGATCTCGCCTATGAAATCCATCCCGGCGAGGACCTGCATGACGGGGTGAGCTTCGAGACCTTCCTCGCGGCGGTGGATGATCATCCGCGCTGCAACATGCTCTACGATCCCTCGCACTACCTTCTGCAGCAGATGGATTATCTGGCGCATATCGACATCTATCACGAACGCATCCGCGCCTTTCACGTCAAGGATGCCGAGTTCAATCCGGATGGCCGGCAGGGCGTCTATGGGGGTTTCCGGCCCTGGCTGGAGCGGGCCGGGCGGTTCCGCAGCCCGGGCGACGGGCAGATCGATTTCGCCGGGATATTCTCGCGCCTGACCGCGCACGGCTTCGACGGCTGGGCGGTGGTGGAATGGGAATGCTGCCTGAAGCATCCCGAGGACGGGGCGCGGGAGGGAGCCGCCTTCGTGCGCGACCATCTCATCCGCGTCACCGATCGCGCCTTCGACGATTTCGCCGGGAGCGGCGCGGACGAAGCCGCCAACCGCCGCATGCTCGGGCTCGACCGGGAGGGCCGGGCATGAGCGCCGCGCCGAAGCACTTTCGCCGGATCCGGCTCGGCATGGTCGGTGGTGGGCGCGACGCCTTCATCGGCAACGTGCACCGCATCGCCGCACGGCTCGACGACCGGTTCACGCTGGTTGCCGGCGCGCTCTCCTCCGATCCCGTGAGGGCGCGTGAATCGGGGGCTGATCTTGGGCTCGACCCGGCGCGCAGCTATGACGATTACCGCAAGATGGCGCAGCGCGAGGCGCGGCTATCGAGCGGGATCGAAGCCGTGGCCGTCGTCACGCCGAACCATCTCCATGCGAAGGTCGCGAAGGAATTCCTGCGCCGGGGCATCCACGTCATCTGCGACAAGCCCCTGACCGGGACCCTGCGCGAGGCCCGCGAGCTCGCCGCCGCTGCGGCCAGAAGCAAGGCGCGGCTCTTCGTCACCTACAATTATTCCGGTTATCCGATGATCCGCCAGGCCCGCGCCATGATCCGCGAGGGGTTGCTGGGCGCCCTGCGGGTGGTGCGTGCCGATTATCCGCAGGACTGGCTCGCAGCCCCGCTCGAGGCGAACGGCCACAAGCAGGCCGCCTGGCGTACCGATCCGGCCCTCAGCGGCGGGGGCGGTGCGATCGGCGATATCGGCACCCATGCCTTCCAGTTGATCGGTTTCGTGACGGGCCTGCGCGTGGCGCGCCTCGGCGCCGATCTCGACAGCTTCGTCC
>JBJHBI010000026.1:0-54121 GCA_050485405.1 Salinarimonadaceae bacterium | reverse complement strand
GAAGAGAGGAGTTCTGGCGCGGACTTCATCGAGGGGCGGGCCTATCCTGCCACGAGCGGCATCCGGTCACGCGAGCGAGCGATGCAGCACAATCTCCCCTCTCCCTCCGTGGAGAGGGGCCGGGGGTGAGGGGCGGTGCAGAAAAATCACCGCTCTCTCAACGACATGCGCATTTTCCACGGCCAAGCCTGATCCTGATGCGCCCCTCACCCCCAACCCCTCTCCACGGCGGGAGAGGGGAGTTCTGGCGCGGCCTTCATCGAGGGTGTGCTCAGTTGTGCTCCGATACAACCAAAACCCCTCTTTTCAATGTCTGATACGTGTTTTAATGTCGCCACAGAGCCGGGAAATCCGGCTCCGGGGCGTCGAAACCCCTTCCTGTAGCGGTCGGTGCGACCGAAAAGGCACCTCCTCGACCTTCATGGCCGGGGAGGCGCTGGCGCATGTTCAAGGCTTCGGCCCAAAGGCCAGTGCGGTCGTCTACAGGCGGCTTTCGATCTCCCCGGTCACCAGAGCGAACCTCTGGTGACCACAAAACCGGTTTTGAATGGTTTTCGGGGAGTTCGAGCATGGAAGACATATCGGCGTTTCAGGCGTTTCTCGGCACGTATCAATCACTGGCGGACTGGATCAAGGCACTCTGGCTGATCGTCCCGCCGGCCTTCATATTGCTGCTCACCGCTCTGCTCCTGCGCGCAAAGCGTCCCGCGCCGGAGATTGACGGCGAGTTGGTCTACACCGTGCATCGCGACGCATCCGGCCAATACCGCGTGCTGCGCCACACGCCGCCCGACGACACCCCGGCCCTGCTCCCGCTCGACCAAACCCACCCCGCCCTGACCCCGCCGCACCGGCAGGGCGCGCGAGAGTAATGCAGCACAATCTCCCCTCTCCCTCCGTGGAGAGGGGCCGGGGGTGAGGGGCGGCGCAGAAAAATCACCGCTCCCTCAACGACATGCGCATTTTCCACGGCCAAGCCTGATCCTGATGCGCCCCTCACCCCCAACCCCTCTCCGCGGCGGGAGAGGGGAGTTCTGGCGCGGCCTTCATCGAGGGTGTGGGCGCGGGGGTGGCGTGGATGGGGGATTGCGGTATTCTTGCAGCCATGACGCCCGCCACCGATTCGCCCCCGCCGCAACCCGGCCCCGTCGCGCAAAACGCGCTCGGGCATGGTGTTTATGATGCTGTTGAGGCTGTGCGCCTGCTGAATTTCCAGCGTGACGCTACGCCCGTTCGGCGGGCGCAGGCGCGGACTTTGTATCGGTGGCTGCGGGGTTATGATTATGTGGCAAGCGATGGCATTCGCCATGCCGCACCGCTCTGGCAGCCGGATTACGCGGTCGGTGGTCGCGATGCCGGAGTGCCGATGCCGTTGGAGATCAGCTTCCGCGATCTGATCGAATTGCGGTTCGTCAACGCGTTCCGGGCGCTCGGCCTGTCCCTGCCGGCCATCCGCACCTGCCTCGCCCGTGCCGTCGACGTCATCGGCGATAGCCGCCCGTTCTCGACGCGCCGGTTCCGCACGGACGGCAAGACGATCTTCCTCGATATCACCAGCGATCTCCCCGATGGCGCGATGATCGACCTGAAGAGCCGCCAGCACGTCTTCCGGCATGTCGTCGCACCGAGCCTGAAAGACCTGGAATTCGAAGCCGACAGCGTCGCCCGCTGGTTCCCTCTCGGCCTCGACCGCCGCAGCCTCGTGATAGACCCCGCACGCGCCTTCGGCAGGCCTGTGGCGACCGAAAGCGGAATTCCTGTGGAGGTGCTGGCTGACGCCGTAGCCGTGGAGGGTTCAGTTGCCGATGCAGCGCGCGCGTATGAAGTGCCGGTCGGGGTTGTGAAGGATGCGGTACGGTTTCGGGAGAGATTGGTGGCTTGAAGCTATTGCTTGATCATAATCTGAGCCCGAGGATTGCACGGGCACTTCAGGCGATCTTTTCCGATCGCCATGATATCATTGCTTTGAAAGACAAATTTCCCGAAGGGATCTCTGATGTTTCATTTATTGGCGCTTTGCATAAAGATGGCGGTTGGTGTGTTCTGACGCGAGATTTACGGATGAAGACGAGACCGCATGAGCGCGCCGTTTTGGATCGTTCACGCGTGGTATTCTTTTTCATCGAAGGCGCGTGGCGGAAGTTCGACGTGGCAGAGACTGCCGCACGCTTGATCCTTCTCTTCCCGAAAATGGCGCAGCAGAGTGACTTAGCAGATCGGGGCCGATTTGCGTTGCCGATCAATCGAGGCTCAAAAATGAGACCATATCGGGACTAAAACGCGAAAAATGAGCCTACGAGAGCTAAGATCAGCTCCTGACGCACCGGAGCCGATCACTATTATACCCCCATCACCGCCGCCGCCCCTTATACCGCGGCGCCTTCCCCGGCTGTCCCTCACTACTCCGCCCCGCCGGCCGCACATATCCCTCCGCCCCGAGCGGGCGCTCGCGATCCGTGCCCGGCCCCATATCGTCGAGGCCGGGCTTCGCCGCCCGGCTCCTCGCGCCGCCACGTCCGCGTCCCTTGCCTGAACCGCCACCATAACGCCCCGCGCCATCCTCGATGGCGCTCTGCCGCGTCATCGGGTCGTCGCCGATCATCAGTTCGGTTTCCTGGAGGCGCTTGAGTTCGTCGCGCAGGCGGGCGGCTTCTTCGAATTCGAGGTTGCCGGCGGCCTCGCGCATGCGCTTTTCGAGATCCTCCATCACGGCCTTCAGATTATGGCCGACGGTCTGGGCGTCCTTGGCGAGGCCGGTATCGACGCGGACATGGTCGCGCTCGTAGACGCTCTGCAGGATGTCGCCGATATTGCGCTTGACGCTCTCGGGCGTGATGCCGTGCTCGGCATTCCAGGCGAGCTGCTTCTCGCGGCGGCGGCTGGTCTCCGCCATGGCGCGCTCCATCGAGCCGGTGATCTTGTCGGCATAGAGGATGCAGCGCCCGTCGACATTGCGCGCGGCGCGGCCGATGGTCTGGATCAGCGAGGTTTCCGAGCGCAGGAAACCCTCCTTGTCCGCATCGAGAATGGCGACGAGGCCGCATTCGGGAATGTCGAGCCCCTCGCGCAGCAGGTTGATGCCCACCAGCACGTCGAAGGCGCCGAGCCGCAGATCGCGCAGGATCTCGATGCGCTCAAGCGTGTCGATGTCGGAATGCATGTAGCGCACGCGTACGTTGTTCTCGTGCAGATATTCCGTGAGATCCTCCGCCATGCGCTTGGTCAGCACGGTGACGAGGGTGCGGTAGCCCGCCTGCGCCGTCTCGCGCACCTCGCCCAGCAGATCGTCCACCTGCGAGCGCGCCGGGCGCACGTCCACCGGGGGATCGACGAGCCCGGTGGGGCGGATCACCTGCTCGGCGAAGACGCCGCCGGTCTGCTCCATCTCCCATTTGCCGGGCGTGGCCGAGACATGCACCGATTGCGGGCGCATGGCGTCCCATTCCTCGAAGCGCAGCGGGCGGTTGTCGAGGCAGGACGGCAGGCGGAAGCCGAATTCGGCCAGCGTTGCCTTGCGCCGGAAGTCACCCCGATACATCCCGCCGATCTGCGGCACGGTGACGTGGCTCTCATCGGTGAAGACGAGGGCGTTGTCGGGCAGGTATTCGAACAGGGTCGGCGGGGGCTCGCCCGGGCGGCGCCCGGTGAGATAGCGCGAATAGTTCTCGATGCCGTTGCAGGCGCCTGTCGCCTCGATCATCTCCAGATCGAAGGTGGTGCGCTGCTCGAGCCGTTGCGCCTCCAGCAGCCGGCCCATCCGGGTGAGCTCCTGCACCCGCCATTTCAACTCCTGCTTGATGCCCTTCACCGCCTGCTGCAGCGTCGGGCGCGGGGTGACGTAGTGGCTGTTGGCGTAGACCTTGACGAATTCGAGCTCCGCCGATTTCTGCCCGGTGAGGGGATCGAATTCCACGATCTGCTCGATCTCGTCGCCGAACAGGCCGATGCGCCAGGCACGGTCTTCCAAGTGAGCGGGATAGAGTTCGATCACGTCGCCGCGCACGCGAAACGAGCCGCGCTGGAAATCGGACTGGATGCGCTTGTATTGCAACGCCACGAGATCGGCGATGATCTGGCGCTGGTCGATCCGCTCGCCGACCTTCAGCGAGAAGGACATGGCGGTGTAGGTCTCGACCGAGCCGATACCGTAGATGCACGACACCGAGGCGACGATGATGACGTCGTCGCGCTCGAGCAGGGCGCGCGTCGCCGAGTGGCGCATCCGGTCGATCTGCTCGTTGATGGAGCTCTCCTTCTCGATGAAGGTGTCCGAGCGCGGCACATAGGCCTCGGGCTGGTAGTAATCGTAATAGGAGACGAAATATTCCACCGCATTGTCGGGGAAGAAGCTCTTGAACTCGCCGTAGAGCTGCGCGGCCAGGGTTTTGTTGGGCGCGAGAATCAGCGCCGGACGCTGCGTCTCCTCGATCACCTTGGCCATGGTGAAGGTCTTGCCCGAGCCGGTGACGCCGAGCAGCACCTGGTCGCGCTCGTTCTCGCCCACCCCCTTGACCAGTTCCGCGATGGCCTGCGGCTGATCGCCGGCGGGCTCGTATTCGCTCTTCATGGTGAAGCGATAGCCGCCCTCTGATTTCTCCGGGCGCTCGGGCCGGTGCGGCACCCAGGTCTTGCCGTCCTTGAAGAGCGGATTGCCCTCCATCAAGAGCTTTTCGAGGGATTGCATCGTGGCCGAGACGGCGTCGCTCGCGAGCACCGGGGTGGAGTCACCCGCCTCGAAACCGGCCTGCGGGGCTTCTTCCATGGCGCCGGGGGCCGCGCCTTCCGGCATGTCGTAGGCGCTGACATGCGGCTTGTTCAAAGCCGGGTTGAGCAGCTCCGCGAGATGCGCGTCGAGCGGCTTCAACTCCGGCTTCGAGGCCTTGCCCGATTTCCCGGGGGATTTGGCCACGCGCTTCGGCTTCGCGGGTTTCGAATCGTCGCTCGGGGAGGATGCGTTCTGTTTCGCCATCCGCGCAATATGGGATGTCGCGCGCGAATGGGAAAGAGCGGATTCGGTCTCGCCTCAATGCCAGTCGCCGCGCACCGCCTGCACGAGGGTCAGCGCGGCGACGGCGGCGGTATCGGCGCGCAGGATGCGCGGGCCGAGCGCGAGCCGGACGGTGTTGGGGCGCGCGAGCAGGGCGGCGCGTTCCTCGGGATCGAACCCGCCTTCCGGCCCGATCAGCACTGCGAGCGGCCCCTCGGCCGCGACCTGCAACGCGGCGACGGGATCGGCAATCGGCGCATCCTCGTCGCAGAAGACGAGAACGGTCTCGGCCGGCAGCGCCGCGAGCGCATCGGCCAGCCGCGTCTCGACCATGACTTCCGGCAGGGCGAGGATGCCGCATTGCTCCGCTGCCTCGATCGCATTGGCGCGCATCCGCTCGAGATTGACCCGGTTGGCCTGGGTGCGACGGGTGAGGACCGGTTGCAGCCGGCCCGCGCCCATCTCCACCGCCTTCTGGGCCATGTAGTCGAGCCGGGCGTGCTTGAGCGGCGCGAAGAGATAGACGAGATCCGGGGCGGGGCTCTGCGCGCGGGTCTGCTGCACGGCGAGCAGCGAGCCGCTCTTGCGCCCGTCTACGCTGATCCGCGCCCGCCATTCGCCGTCGCGCCCGTTGAAGACGAGCACTTCCGCCCCCTCGCCGAGGCGCAGCACGTTGAGCAGATAATTCGCCTGGGCGCGCTCGAGCGGGATCCGCGTGCCGAGGCCGAGCGGGGTGTCGAGGAACAGGCGCTGGGTGCGGAAATCGTAACTGGCCAAAGCATTCTCCTGCCGTCATCTGGCCCGTCAGTGGCATATCCGTGACAATGCCGCCATAATTTCATGCTGCAAGTCCTTCTGGATTTTCGGATGGCGGTCGACAGGGGCCGGGATGCCCGCGTGCCCGTATCGCGGAGGCGCGCCTGTTTTCGTGCCGACGCTTGGCGCCACACCGTCACATCTGCTATGGGATCGTGTACCGGCATGCGACAGGGCCGGTCGAAAGGGGCGACGAGCGACCATGAAGCGTATCACCTTCACCATCATCGCGGCGGGGATCGTGGCG
Source organism: Salinarimonadaceae bacterium (assembly GCA_050485405.1). Taxonomy (GTDB): domain Bacteria; phylum Pseudomonadota; class Alphaproteobacteria; order Rhizobiales; family Beijerinckiaceae; genus Saliniramus. The sequence goes on along the minus strand of JBJHBI010000026.1, from coordinate 48,071 downwards.
GGTTTCGCCTTCTCCGGACCGCAGACGGTCACGCCGGCGGCGGCGCAGGGCATGTCCTGCAACGACATCAACCCGATGCTCGAAGCGCGCTCGGGCCTCGTCGAGCGCATCAATGCACTCGGGACCGAGGATGTCGATCCGCGCCGGGCCTGCCCGATCTTCCGCGAACTCGTGGAGAACGGCGAAGAGGTCAAGGGATTCGTCGAGGACAATCAGGCCTGGTGCCAGATCCCGCAGAGCTTCGTCGACGGGTTCATGCAGGATCACGAGCAGGTGACCTCGGTGCGCGATCAGGCCTGCCAGGCGGCGGCGCAGATCAACCGGATGGAGCGCGAAGCGCGCCAGCAGCAGGAGCAGGGCCAGTTCGGTGGTCCGGGCCTGACCGGTCGTTTCCCGATCCCGCAAGGCGCGCTCTGAACGCCGTTTTCCGTCATCCGCGCGTCGGGTTCGCCCCGACACCGCTCCGGAGTAGCCCGTGTTCCGCTCGCCATTCGCCGACAAGGGTGTTCCCGATGCCGTGAAGGGGCATTGGGTCGATCGCAACGCGCCGATCTTCCTGCGGCCCTATCTGCGGCTCGCACGGATCGAGCGCCCGATCGGCTGGTGGCTTCTGCTCCTGCCATGCTGGTGGTCCGCCGCGCTCGCCGCAGGCGCTGCCGGTGCGTCCTATCCCGACCCGTGGCATCTCGCCCTCTTCCTGATCGGCGCGGTCGCCATGCGCGGAGCGGGCTCGACCTATAACGACATCGTCGATCGCGATCTCGATGCCCGCGTCGCCCGCACCCGCGACAGGCCTCTGCCGTCGGGGCAAGTGAGCCTGCGCGGGGCGATCGCCTTCGTCGGCCTGCAATGCCTCGTCGGGCTCATGGTGCTCCTCCAGTTCAACGCCTTCACCATCGCACTCGGCTTCGCCTCGATCGGGATCGTGCTGCTGTATCCCTTCATGAAGCGCTTCATCTGGATGCCGCAGGTCGTGCTCGGCCTCTGCTTCGCCTGGGGCGCGCTGATCGGCTGGGCGGCGGAATTCGGCTCGCTCGCATTCGCGCCGCTCCTGCTCTACGCCGCCGCGATCACCTGGACGATCGGCTACGACACGATCTACGCGATCCAGGACATCGAGGATGACGAGATCGTCGGCATCAAATCCGCCGCGCGCTATTTCGCGGAGAACGTCAAGCCCGCCGTCGCAGGCTTCTACGCGCTCAGCATCGCGCTGGTGACGGGCGCCGTCGCGGCGAGCGGCGTCGGGCCGATCGCCTATCTCGCCGTTGCGGCCTTCGCCGCGCATCTCGCCTGGCAGGTCGTGACCATGGATCGCGAGGACGGCCCACGCGCGCTGAAGCTGTTTCGCTCCAACCGCGATGCCGGCCTGATCCTGTTCGCCGGCCTCTGCCTCGCCGCGCTCATCGGTTGACGCCGGCGGGCCCCGGGAAAGGCTGCTGAACGCCTCCCGCAACGACTTTACGTTTTTTTATCTCCGTTCTGGCAAAGCTGCGTGCAGAGAAGGAGCAACGCATGCTGTCGCGCAGCAGTCACAGCCGGATCATCTATTACAGCCGCTCCGCGCTGGACCCTGACCCCGAGACGCGCAGGGAGCAGAAGGCGCAGCTGATCCGCACCAGCCGGCGGCAGAACGAGTTCTCGCTGATGACCAGCATCCTCGTGCACGACAAGGGCTGGTTCACGCAGATGCTGGAGGGCGATCGCGACGCGTTGAACCAGACCTTCAACCGCATCGCCGCCGACAATCGCCACAAGGAAGTGCGCATCGTCGAATGGCGCGAAGTGCCGCGGCGCGAACTTCTGCCCTCACTCGAACTGATCGACCGCGAGGCGGGCTTCAACGAGGTCCTCGACCGCTACAATCTCGAGGAGGCCTATACGCGCGGCACGCCCAAGGCCGGCTGGCTGCGCGAGTTCATCATCGAATTGCAGACGACGCTCCTGTCCAAGCGCGGCATCGAGGTGCTGACATGACGGCGGCGTTGCAGAGCATCCGCGAGGGGGCGCGGTAATCCATGGCGGACGATCCCTTTCCCTCAGTTTTGATCATCGACGACAACCACAAGATCGGGAAGCTCGTCGTCGAGATCTTCAACCGTCTCGGCTTCGAGGATGTCGAAATGACGACCTCGGGCGTCGAGGGACTGGAGATGATCCGGCGCGGGTCCTACGGGCTGATCGTCTCGGATCTCGACCTCGAACCCGTCGACGGGATGCAGATCCTCAAGGCGGTCAAGAGCGACGAGAACCTCTATAAGATCGCCTTCATCCTCACCGAGACCTCGATCACCTTCGAGCAGGTCACCACCGCCCATGCGGCGGGGGTCGACGCCTTTCTGCTCAAGCCCTTCGATATCACGCTCCTGAAGAGCAAGCTGAAGACGGTTCTGCGCCGGCGCGCGAAGCGCAAGCGTCTGGTCAATGACTGGGCCTCCGGCGGCGGGCTGAAGGAAATCGCCTGACGCCCGGATACCGGGGGCACACCCCACCCCCTGCGGCAATCTCATCGCAACCAAGCTCATCGCAACCAAGCGCATTGTCAGTCAAGCGAGGCTGACATAACCTTGCGGCAATAACGCGTGGCCGAGCGTGCCGGCCCAATGCCGGGAGAGGTTCGTATGCGCCGTATGTCGTTCGCCGCGTTGTTCGCTCCGCTCACGCTCTTGCCGCTCCTCGCAATGCCCGCGACCGCGCAGGATCTGCGTGGCCATGGCGGCCCGGTGAGTGCGATGGCGGTCAACGGAACCGCCGTCCTGTCGGGCTCCTTCGATACCCGGGCCATCGTCTGGGACGGGGAAGATGCCGTGGCGCGGCTCGTTTTGCGCTTCCACGACGGCAGCGTCACCGCGACCGCCTTCCTGCCCGGGGGCGGTTATGCGACGGCGGGGCAGGACGGGCGTATCGCGCTGTGGCAGGACGATGCGCGCGAGCCCTCCTTCACAACCGCTTTGCATGAAGGCCCCGTCGCCGAACTCGCCGTCTCGCCGGACGGAACGACCCTCGCCGCCGCGAGCTGGGACGGGCGCATCCAGCTCGTCGATCTGGCCGGGCGCGAATCCCGGCTGATCGACGCGCATCAGGGCATGGTCACCGGACTTGCCTATCGCGCGGATGGCGATCTCGTCAGCGTCGGTTCGGATCTGCGGCTCGCGACATGGCGCGACGGGAATCTCACGAGCAGCATCGGGCTGCCCGATTCGCCGAACGGCGTCACCGTTCTCGATACGGGAACCGCCGTGATCTTCGCAGACGGGTCGTTGCGTCTTTATGTCGGCGACGGCATGACGAACGAGCGCCTGCTCGCCGAGCGACCGCTCGTGAGCATCGGTGCGGGGAACGGCGTCGTGACCGCTGCAGCCGTGACCGGTGAGGTCTGGGTGATGGATGGCGCCGATCTCGCCACGCGCCACGCGCTCCTGCCCGAACAGGGCGCCGTCTGGTCGCTCGCGATCATGGAGGACGACCTCCTCACCGGCGGCGCCGACGGGTTGATCAGGCGCTGGGACATCGCGACGGGTGAACCGCGCGGAACCGGGGAAGCGCCCGGCGAAGTCGCCTTCGACGACGGCAGCCGGGGGGCGGAAGTCTGGCGCTCGTGCGCCCTGTGCCACGCCCTCACCCCCGATGACGGCAACCGCGCCGGCCCGACCATGCACGGCATATTCGGTCGCCGGATCGGGACAGCCGAGGGCTTCGATTTCTCGCAGGCCCTGCGCGAGATGGACATCGTCTGGTCGCCGCAAACGGTGGCCGAATTGTTCGAATACGGTCCCGAAGCCTATACGCCGGGATCGCGCATGCCCGAGCAGCGTATCCCGCTGGAGGAGGACCGCCGGGCGCTGGTCGAATTCCTCGCCCGGATGACCGAGTGAGACCCGGCAGGGTCAGGCCAGCAGCCAGTCGGGAATATGGTCCTGCGCGATGAGCTTTTCGTAGCTGTCGCGCCGGCGAACCACTTCGAAGCGATCGCCGCGCACCAGCACTTCCGGCACGAGCAGGCGCGTATTGTAGGTGCCGGCCTGCACGGCGCCATAGGCACCCGCCGTCATCACCGCGATGAGATCGCCGGGGGCGAGCGGCGGCAGGTCGCGCGCCTTGGCGAAATAATCGCCGCTCTCGCAGACCGGGCCGACCACATCCGCCGTGATCATCCCCTCTCCGGTCGCCTCGGTGACGGGCTTTATGTCGTGATGCGCCTCGTAGAGCGTCGGGCGGATCAGGTCGTTCATCGCGGCATCGACGATGACGAAGGTCTTGCCCGCACCCTGCTTCACATAGATCACGCGCGTGACGAGGATGCCGGCATTGCCCGCGATCATGCGACCGATCTCGAAGACCGGCCGCAGGCCGAGGCCCTTGATATGCTTGCGAATCACCTCGGCGAAGAGCTTCGGCTCCGGAGGCGGCGGATCGCCCTCCCGATAGGGAATGCCGAGCCCGCCACCGAAATCGATATGGTGCAGTTCATGCCCCGCCGCCATCAGGTCGCGGGCGAGTTCGACGAGCAGCGCGGAGGCGTCGTCGAAGGGCGCGAGATCGGTGATCTGGCTGCCGATATGCATGTCCACGCCGACGGTGCGGATGCCGGGTAGCTTCGCCGCACGGGCATAGACGGCGCGGGCATCGGAGATCGGGATGCCGAACTTGTTGTCGAACCGCCCCGTCGAGATCTTGGCATGGGTGCGCGCATCCACGTCCGGATTGACCCGCAGCGAGACTGGGGCCTCGACGCCCATGGCGCTCGCCACCTGCGACAAGGCCTCGAGCTCCGGCTCCGATTCGACGTTGAAGCACATCACCCTGGCCGAGAGCGCGGCTTCCATCTCGCGGCGTGTCTTGCCGACGCCGGAAAACACGATCCGCTCGCCCGGAACGCCGGCGGCGAGCGCCCGGCGCAATTCACCCTCCGAGACGATGTCCATGCCGGCACCGCGATCGGCCAGGGTCTTGATCACGGCCTGGTTGGAATTGGCCTTCATCGCATAGCAGACGAGCGCGTCGTCGGCGGCGAAGGCTTGCGCGAACACGTCGTAATGGCGCACCAGCGTCGCGGTGGAATAGCAATAGAACGGCGTGCCAACCGCCTCCGCCATGCGCGAGAGATCGACATCCTCGGCATGCATCACGCCGTCGCGATACTGAAAATGGTGCATGGGGGAAAGCGCTCGCTGGCGAGAGGGAGGATCAGAGCAAGAAGTCGAGCACGAACGGGCGATCGGGGCGCGCGGGACCAGTAACGTCACGCTCGCCGTCCTGCCGCTCTTCCTGGATGGCTTGGCGATCCGCAGCGGCGGGCGGCGCTTCGGGCGGCCCCCGGCGACCACAGGCGGCGAGCGTCAGGACGATGGCAGCTGCGACGATGACGGCGCGTCCGCCTTGCGAAGTCAGGAACATGTCGGCCTCCGAAACACGCGGGAACCTTAAGCACGAAAATGCGGAACAGGCGAGTGCCGCGCGTCTCTCAATCGACCAGACGCAGCTCTTTTTCAAGCACCTGAAGCACGCGAGCGAGCTCGTGGCCGCGTTTCATCACGCGTCCGGTGCCGGCGACGACGCAATAGGCGCCCTGCCGGCGCGCCGCGCGCGGGTCCTTCTCGATCCGGTAGAGCGGGGTTTCGGTGGTGCGGCGGAAGACGGAGAAGATGGCCTTGTCGCGGGTGAAGTCGATGGCGTAGTCGCGCCATTCCCCGGCTGCGACCTTGCGGCCATAGACGTTCAGGATCTCGCGCAACTCGTCACGATTGAAGGCGATCCGCCTTTGTGGCGCGCCGGAGCGGGGGTGACCTTCCCCATGGCCCGGCTGGAACGGCAATACATGGGCGTTCATCGGCGCCTTCGCCTTGTCGCTCTCGCTCATCGAGCCTCCTGCGAGGCCTGCCGTCGCACGTGGATGCGCGCCCGTCAGGCGGATACCGGTCTTGGTCTTCGTTCTTTATCTTCGTTCTTGGCGATCATGATGGCGGTCGCGGCGCGATGACGCAAGAGGAGGCGGTCACCGCAGGTGGGAAGCGAGGGCGGAACAGGGTTGCGACATGTGCAGAAACGGTCCCGTGCCGGCTGCGCAGCAACAAGCTGCAATCATGAGCAGGCTTGCCTGCAAACGCGGCAGTTACCCGCAATATTATGCTATGCGAATCGGCGCTTTTCAGCTTACCATTCAATTGTCGTCAACAAACGAAAGGAGGTGATCCAGTGTCTCATTGTCGGTTTCCGCGGTACGCCGCTCGCATGACCTGGGTCCGCACCTTCGTGGGGGTCCGCGCCGCGTAATTCACGCGCCGTCATGGTCGATGCCGACCGTGGTTTGACAATGCGAAGGCCGCCCTCATGCAGGGCGGCCTTCGACATTTCAGCCTTCGATTCTACAGCGTGTATGTTCTGGGCGGGCATGGTTTCACCAGCGCGCATCATGCAGCAGGAGCCGCAGTCCTTCGCCGCGAGGAGCGCTCAGCCGCGCGTCTCGCGCCATTCGCGCCAGCGCCGCACCCCGACCGGAATCAGCGCGAGGAGCGCGAGGCCGAACAGCGCGGTAATGATCTGCGGCGTCATCACGGAGCCGAGCGAGATCGCTTCGCCCCGCGCGATCACGCTGCCGAGCCCCGCTCCGACCGAGGCGAAGACGTAGGTCGCCGGTGCGATCCCGATCAGCGTCGCCGCGACGAAGCTCGTCAGGCTGACGCCGAGAAAGGCGGGGGCGAGATTCACGACGAAGAACGGAAAGACGGGCACCAGCCGCAGCACCAGCAGATAGCTGAACCCGTCCTTGCGAAAACCCTCCGCCATGCGCGAGATCGCCCCGCCGGCCTGGCGCCGCAGGAAGTCGCCGAGCGCGGTGCGCGCGATCAGGAATATCCCGGTCGCTCCGGCGGTCGCGCCGATGATGGTGAGCGTACCGCCCAGGAAGGTGCCGAAGAGAAACCCGCCCGTGACGGTCAAGACGGCGGCGCCGGGCACCGAGACCGCGACGAAAACCGCGTAGAACAAAAGATACGCGATGATCGCGGTGACGAAATTCTCCTCCACGAACCGTGTCAGCGCCGCCTGGTTGTCGGCAACGGTCTGCAGGTTGACGTATTCGTCGAGGCCGAAGCCGAAGAACGCGGCGACGAGGACGGCGAGGACGATGAAGGGCGAGAACCGCAACAGCCCGCGCGAACCCGCATCCGCTTTCGCGCCGCCGGCCTTGTCCGATTCGTCATCCGCCCGATCGACCATCTCACCATCCCGGTTAGAGCGCGTTGCGATCTGGCGAAATGATCCTCCAGCATCGACAGGCGCGCAAAGCACCACTTGCGCCCGGCTGCGGCGCGATGCAAGCCCCGCGCGCGCTCATGACACGTTTGTGTACGCATGCGAGGCACGATCGGACCGAAGGGTGTGATGATCCGCGTCGCCTCAAGCTACGAAGAGGGCTCAATAATTGTGAGTTGTTAATTTTCATTCCGGCAAATCAATTTTGAACAATCGGCATGTTTGCGAATGATTTACGATAAATCATCTTATCCCCATGTATTGGATCGACGCGAAAACTGTCCTGCTTGAAAACAGCGATGGATTGACTTATGTTTTAAGTGTGATTCGGATCTTCATCTCTGAATCTCCCCCTTGTGGGTTCGTTTCCTCCCTGAACTTGGGCCGCAAATCTTGCGGCCATTTTTTTGTTTAGCGAGAAAATGCGCTGAAACACCCTTTTTTCGAGTCCAGGCTGCTATCGAATTGCTTGCAGGCCCATTTTCACGCCCGTTTTTCGTAAATTCCGAGAGGTTGCATTCCGTGCGCCCACCATCCGCCCGCGCGCGACGGCCCCGGCACGTGATTGCGTCGCGGCGCGCGATCGGGCAATGACGCAGTCGGCTCCCGCATTCGAACGGATCTGACCATGTCGCAAGCTACCCGCTCCCGGACCTGCCTCGCCGTCATCCTCGCCGCCGGCGAGGGCACGCGCATGCGCTCGGCCAAGCCGAAGGTGATGCACGAGATCGCCGGGCGCGCCATGCTCGGCCACGTCCTCACGGCGGTGCAGGAGGCCGGCGCCACACGCATCGCCGTGGTGGTCGGCCCGGATCGTGACGACGTCGCCGAGGCCGCGCGCCGCTTCGCACCCGGCTGCGAGATCTTCGAGCAGCGCGAGCGGCTCGGCACCGCCCATGCCGTACTCGCCGCGCGTGCAGCCTGTGCGCAGCCCGTCGACGACGTGATCATCGCCTTCGCCGATACGCCGCTGATCGATGCCGACACCTTCACCCGCCTGCGGGCGCCGCTCGGCGAGGGGGCCGCGATGGCGGTTCTCGGCTTCGATGCCTTCGATCCCACGGGTTACGGGCGCCTCATCGTCGAGAGCGGCAATCTGCGCGCCATCCGCGAGGAGAAGGATGCGAGCATCGAGGAGAAGCCGATTTCCCTGTGCAATGCGGGGCTGATGGCGTTTCGCGGCGAGCGCCTGCTGCCGCTGCTCGACGCGATCGGCAACGACAATGCCAAGGGCGAGTATTACCTCACCGACGCCGTCGCACTCGCGGCGGCGCGCGAAGAGCGTATCGCGATCGTGCGCGCGCCCGAGCGCCTCGTCCAGGGCGTCAACGATCGCGCCCAGCTCGCCGCTGCGGAAGCGGTGATGCAGGAGCGTCTGCGTGCGCGGGCGATGGCGGGAGGCGCCACGCTGATCGATCCGGCGAGCGTGCATTTCAGCGCCGATACGGTGATCGGCCGCGACGTCGTGATCGAGCCGAACGTCTTCTTCGGCCCCGGCGTCAGCGTCGCCGACGACGCCGTCATTCACGCCTTTTCCCATATCGAGGGCACCGCCATAGGCGCCGGCGCACAGATCGGCCCCTTCGCCCGCCTGCGTCCCGGCACCGTGCTCGCGCAGAAGGCCAAGGTCGGGAATTTCGTCGAGATCAAGAAGGCGCAGGTCGGGCCGGGCGCCAAGGTCAATCACCTCACCTATATCGGCGATGCCGAGATCGGCGCGCGCGCCAATATCGGAGCCGGCACCATCACCTGCAATTACGACGGTTTCGACAAGTATCTCACCCGGATCGGCGAAGGTGCCTTCATCGGCTCGAACAGCGCGCTCGTCGCCCCGGTCACGATCGGTACCGGGGCCTATGTCGGTTCCGGCTCGGTGGTGACGCAGGACGTCCCCGACGACGCCCTCGCCATCGCGCGCGGGCGGCAGATCCTGCGCGAGGGATGGGCTCAGGCCTTTCGTGAGAGCAAGGCGGGGAAAGGCAAGACCGACAAATAAGGCGGGCAAATAAGGCCGACAAAGGCGAGCGACGGCGGGCCGTACGACTTCCTCGCCTGTTCGCTTAAGCATTTTTGCAACAATGCGTCAGATAAGTTGATTTGGGCGTATGTCGGGTCCTGGCTTACCCATGACCCACGAACGGTCGTGCTTCGCATCGCCGGCAACCGGCGTGATGCGCAAACGACCGCGCGGCCAGAGAAGAGGGGTAGCGAACATGTGTGGCATCGTCGGCATCATCGGCAAGGAGCCCGTGGCGGAACGCATCGTCGATGCGCTCAAGCGTCTCGAGTATCGCGGCTACGATTCCGCCGGCGTCGCGACGCTCACCCGCGGTGCGATGCAGCGCCGCCGGGCGGAAGGCAAGCTGCGCAATCTCGAGGACAAGCTCGAGCGGCAGCCCCTCGACGGCGTGATCGGCATCGGCCACACGCGCTGGGCCACCCATGGCCGCGCCAACGAAGCCAATGCCCACCCCCATTCCACCGACGATCTCGCCATCGTCCATAACGGCATCATCGAGAATTACCGCCCGCTGCGCCATGCGCTCGAAGACGAGGGCGTGCGTTTCGAATCCGAGACGGATACCGAGGTGGTGGCCCGCCTCGTGAGCTACGAGATGGCCGGCGGGCTCGACCCGGTCGCTGCCGTGAAGAAGGTGTTGCCGCGCCTGCGCGGGGCCTTCGCGCTGGCTTTCCTCTTCCGGGGCCGCGAGGATCTGATGATCGGTGCGCGCAAGGGCTCGCCGCTCGCCGTCGGCCATGGTGACGGCGAGATGTTCCTCGGCTCCGATGCGCTCGCGCTCGCGCCGTTCACCGAGACGATTACCTATCTCGACGAAGGCGATATCGCCGTGCTCACGCAGAATTCGCTGCAGATCTTCAGCGAAGACGGCGAGCCGGTGGAGCGGGTCGTGCAGCAGATCAGCGCCGGCGCCTTCATGGCCGAGAAGGGCAATTACCGCCACTTCATGGCCAAGGAGATCCACGAGCAGCCGGAAGTGGTCGGGCGCACGCTCGCGGCCTATACGGACATGGCGAACGGCCTGTCGCGCCTGCCCGACGGCGTCGATATCGACTGGAAGGCGCTGTCGCGCATCACCATCACGGCCTGCGGCACCGCCTATTATGCCGGACTCGTGGCGAAATACTGGTTCGAGCGTTTCGCCCGCATTCCCGTCGAGATCGACGTCGCCTCCGAGTTTCGCTATCGCGAGGCGCCGCTCGACGAGAACGGGCTGATGATCGTCATCTCGCAATCGGGCGAGACGGCGGATACGCTCGCGGGGCTGCGCTATGCCAAGGAGCACGGCCAGAAGGTGCTCAGCGTCGTCAACGTCCCCACCTCCTCGATCGCGCGCGAGAGCCATGCCGTCGTCCCGACGCTGGCCGGGCCGGAGATCGGTGTCGCATCAACCAAGGCCTTCACCTGCCAGCTCACCGTCCTCTTCGCTCTCGCCCTGCAAGCCGGGCGTGGGCGCGGAACGCTCGACGAGCAGCACGAACGTGAACTCGTCGACGCGCTCGTCGCCATTCCCGGCCTGATGAACGACGCGATCCGCCACGAAGCCGCGATCGAGGCGCTGGCGCGCGATCTGTCGAAGGCACGCGACGTGCTCTATCTCGGGCGTGGTCCCTCCTATCCGATGGCGCTCGAGGGCGCGCTCAAGCTCAAGGAAATCTCCTACATCCATGCCGAGGGGTATGCGGCGGGCGAACTCAAGCACGGGCCGATCGCGCTGATCGACGAGACCGTGCCCGTCATCGTCGTGGCGCCGCACGATGCGGTGTTCGAGAAGACGATCTCCAACATGCAGGAAGTCGCGGCGCGCGGCGGGCGCATCATCCTGATCACGGACGAGAAGGGCGCCGAGGAGGCCGGCATCGAGACGGTCGCCACGATCGTGATGCCCGACGTCGTCTCCGTGGTCGCGCCGATCCTCTATGCGCTGCCGGTGCAGATGCTCGCCTATCACACGGCGGTCTTCATGGGTAAGGATGTCGACCAGCCGCGCAACCTCGCGAAATCCGTCACCGTGGAATGATCGCCGCGCCCGGATCGCTCCGGGCGCGCGCATCGTGAGCCGATCCTCAGAGCATCGCGAAGACGCGGGCCGGGCCGCCGGTGCCGCCGCGGATTTTCGGCGCGCCGAGGACGAGGGTCGCCCCGGTCGCAGGCAGCGCATCGAGATTGGCGATGCATTCGAGCCCCCAGCGGTTGCTCGGCAGCCATTCGTAATGCGTCGCGAAATCCTGTGAGGGCCCGTAATCGAGCGAGAGCGTATCGACGGCCATGCCGACCGCGGTCGTCTCCTCCATCAGCATCTGCGCCGCCTCGATATGAAAGCCGGGGAAATGCATGACGCCGTCATCGTCGGCATTGCGGAACTTCGCGTCGTTGACATGCGCGTCCCAGCCCGAATTCATCGCCACGCAGCAATTCTCGGGGAACGGGCCATGCGCCTCGATCCAGGCGCGCAGATCGTCCGGCGTCACCTGCGCATCCGGATCACTCGCGGCCTTCTCGCGGATATCGACGATGGCGAGCGGCACGACGAGATTGCTGAGCGGAATTTCCGCGACGCTCTGCCCGTCCTCGGAGAAATGCAGGGGCGCGTCGACATGCGTGCCCGTATGCTCGTTGATGGTATTCACGTTGAGATTGAACATGTGTTCATCCCAGTTGAAGACCTCCTCCACGAAGAATTGCTGCTCGCCGAAATAGGTCGGAAACTCTGGAAACAGCTCGTGGGTCAGGTCTTCGACCCGCATGGCACCCTGCGCACGCGCCGCCGGTGCCGCCGCGATGATACCGCTCGTCGCCGCAGCTGCCGCGACACTCCCGGTCGCCGCGCGACGAAAGAAATCCCTCCGGTTCATCATCCGGCGCTTGACGGTCTCCATCACACAATGCGTGCACATGATCTCTATTCCCCTCGTTGCGGCATTATCACCTTGTGCGGCGAGTGGAGCGCGAATTCGGGGCGAGCGCAAGTATTCAGATCGCGGCTACTTGAATCTTACGTTATAACATTGCTACTCAGCGAGCGGGCCGTGAGAACGGTCGTGCCGGCGCAAACAGATAAATGACGAGCGCCGCCGCAACCAGCAGACCGAAAGCACCGTAGAGCGTCGCATAGCGTTCGCCCGCATCGAGCCCGGCGCGCTCGCTCGCGGCGATGAACTGCCCGGAGCTCCATTGAATGATCCCGGCGCCGGAAATGAAAACGAAATTCATGAAGGTCACGCCGCGCCCGATGAGATGCTTGGGAAAGAACAGCCGTGCATGCGCCATGATGATCCCGTAGGTCAGCCCCGCCGCGCCGATCAGCCCGATCAGCGCAACGCTCGCCGCCGCGCTCTGGGCACCGAAACCCGCGAGCGCGAGATAGGCGCCGGCCGTCACCGCGCTTCCGATCACGGCGGTGCGCTTCGTATCGCGCATGATCCGCTCCAGCGGGCCATAGGCGAGCGCGCCGATCGACATCGTGATCGCCATCAGGAGCGCCGCATTGCCGGTCGCGGTCACGCTGTAATCATGCACCTGGGTGAAGAACGGCGCGATCCAGAGACTGCGGGTCGCGATCACCACCGCATAACTCACGAAAGTGATGGGCAGGATCAGCCATAGCGTGCGCAGGGAGGCAATTTCGACGAGCCCGGCAATCATCCCGCCGCTGCCGTCCTGCGTCTCGATCCGCTCGGGATCGCGCAGGAGAAGATAGCACAAAAACGCCGAGAGCGCGGTGATCGCAGTGATGCCGATCATGCTCCAGCGCCAGCCGACGAGCTCGACCGCGAGCGCGAGCGGCGTCGCGCCGAGCAGGTTGCCGAGTGCGCCGAATCCGATGAAGAGCGAGGAGAACATCGCGAATTTCTCCGCCGCATGGTTGCGCGCGAACAGATAGAGGCTGCCCATCAGGATCGCCGAACAGCCGATCCCGATCGCCGCCATCGCAATGAGCGCCGAGACGAACCCCGTCGCCCCCGCCATCAGGCCGCAGCCGATCACCGCGGCGATCATCGTATAGGCGATGCTGCGGCGCGGGCCGTAGCGATCGAGCGCATAGCCGACGGGAAATTGCGCGAGGGCGAAGGCGGCGAACCAGATCGCGGAAACGGCGCCGAGCTGGGCGGAATCAAGCCCGAGATCGCGGCTCAGATCGACGGCAACGATGGCGAGGAAAGCGCGGAAGAACTGGCTGAGCGTGTAGGCGAAAAGCAGCGTCGCAAAGATCGTCATGACAAAAACTATCGCTCTCGCAACGGAATGCCGGGTGCAAAGCCGGCAGATTTCAGCTTACGCCGTCGACAATGCAGCCCGACACGCAAAACGCCAGCCCCATCGCCGCGCTTGCGGATTTGGGAAAGTGCGGGGGTTAGCTCCGCCGCCCTGGTTCCAGAGAGAAGGGCTGCTTTGACGGTTTCAATTTAGCTGATGCTATTGGTGGCAAGGAAAACGCCCCCCATGAAGGACGATCTGTCTCATCCATAATTAAATATCGGAGTGTATCGTCACTTCCGAGGGGTAAGCTCTCACACGCGCCGCCTCCACCCGCACGACGGCAACGACGAGGTATCCGTTCCATGACCAATGCCTTCACTCCGCCCGTGAGCGTCCGATGGGATTATGACCGGGCAGAGCTCTGGGCGGATGGTGTGGTGCATGTGGCGGGGTTGGTTGCGGCGCTGGTCGGCGTCGTCCTCCTGATGGGCTTCGCCGCGACCGGGGCGGAAATCGCGCTCGTCGTCGCGCTGGGGATCTACGCCGCCGGTCTCGTCGCCGTGAAGGCGATCTCGGCGCTCTACAACATGTGGCCCGTCTCGCGCACGAAATGGGTGCTGCGCCGCTTCGACCATGCGGCGATCTATCTCCTGATCGCGGGCACCTACACGCCGTTCCTGACCCTGCTCGAGGACCGCGTCACCGCCGGGATACTGCTCGTCGTGATCTGGCTCTTCGCGCTGGTCGGCATGGCTCTGAAGATCGGATTGCCGGGGCGTTTCGACCGGTTGTCGATCGTACTCTATCTCGGAATGGGCTGGAGCGGTCTCGCGGCAGGGGGCGCCGTCCATCAATCGCTTCCCGGCCTGACACTCGCACTGATCGCGGCAGGCGGCATCGTCTATTCCGTCGGCGTGATCTTCCATCTGTGGAAGGCGCTGCGCTTCCAGAACGCCATCTGGCACGTCTTCGTGCTGGCCGGCAGCGCGTTATTCTACGGCGCGATCTGGGATGCGACGCGGCACGGCCTCGCGGCCTGAAGGCGCGCTCATCGCTTCTGGCAGCGCGGGCAATAGAATGTCGAGCGGCCCGATTGCACGATCCGCGTCACCGTGCCGCCACACCTTTGCGTCACACAGGGCTCGCCTTCGCGATCATAGACCCGGAAAGCGTGCTGAAAATAGCCGAGCGTGCCGTCCGTATGGGCGAAGTCGCGCAAGGTCGAGCCGCCGGCGGCGACGGCCTCGGTGAGAACGTCGCGGATCGTCGCGGCGAGCAGATGCGCCGATGCGCGCGGGCGCCCGGTCTTGGTGGCGATGCTGCCCGCCGGCGCTTCCGGGTGGAGGCGGGCGCGAAACAGCGCTTCGCAGACGTATATATTGCCGAGCCCCGCGATCAGCCTCTGATCGAGCAAAGCAGCCTTGAGCGGGGCGAACTTGCCGGCAAACAGCTTCGCGATCACCTCGCCCGAGAGCGCATTGCCGAGAGGCTCCAGCCCCAACCCCCTGAAATGCTTGCATTCCGCGAGCCCCTCGATGGGCACGAGATCCATGTAGCCGAAGCGGCGCACGTCGTTATAGGTGACGCGCGCATCGCCTTCGAGCGAGAAGATCACATGATCGTGGATCGCGCCCGCGCCCGGTTCGCGGTGGAACTCACCGGGCGCGACCAGCGCCTCCGGCGTCTCGATCAGGAAGCGCCCCGTCATGCCCAGATGCATGATCAGCGCCTCGCCGGTGGAGAGCCGAGCCACGAGATATTTCGCCCGCCGCTCCAGCGAATCGATCCGCGCCCCGGTGAGCCGGTCAGCGAAGCGGGGCGGGAAGGGGAAGCGCAGATCGGGCCGGTTCACCCGCATCCGCGTGATCCGCCGACCCTCCATGGCGGGCTGAAGACCGCGGCGCACGGTCTCGACTTCGGGCAGTTCTGGCATCGATTCGCGGCCCCGTGACGAAATTCCTCGCCGCCTTACATAGCCAGAGGCGCGGCGTTTCGCTATCAGGGAGCGCAGAGTATCAGCGAGCGGGCGGTATCATGAGCGGCGACACCACGCATTTCGGCTATCAGGACATTCCGCTGGAGGAAAAGCAGGCGCGCGTCGACGACGTGTTCCGCTCCGTGGCGCGGCGCTACGACATCATGAACGACCTGATGAGCGCAGGCCTTCACCGGCCCTGGAAAGATGCCATGGCAACCGCGCTCTCGCCGTCGCGCACGCGGCCCTTCAAGCATCTCGACGTGGCCGGCGGCACGGGCGACATCGCCTTCCGCATCCTCGATCGCGGCGGACCGCAGACCCACGTCACCGTCCTCGACATCAACGGCGACATGCTGGAAGTGGGGCGCGAGCGCGTCCCGGCGCGCCATGAGGGGCGGGTCGATTTCGTCGAGGCGAATGCCGAGGATCTGCCCTTCGACGATAAGAGCTTCGACGGCTACACCATCGCCTTCGGCATTCGCAACGTGCCGCGCATGGAGCGTGCGCTCGCCGAGGCGTTCCGCGTGTTGAAGCCGGGCGGGCGCTTCCTCTGCCTCGAATTCTCGAAGGTCGACATGCCTGGCCTGGACAAAATCTACGATCTCTACTCCTTCAACGTCATTCCCCAGATGGGGCGGATGGTGACGGGGGATGCGGAAAGCTACCGTTATCTCGTCGAATCGATCCGTCGCTTCCCGCCGCCGGGTCTCTTCGGCCAGATGATCGAGGAGGCGGGCTTCAGGCGCGTGACCTGGACCCCGATGACCGGGGGGATCGTCTGCCTGCATTCCGGCTGGAAGATCTGACGTGTTCGGCGCGCTGGTTCACATCGCCCGCAACATCCGGGCCGGATACGTGCTCGCCCGCGAGGGCGTGTTCTCGATGGTCGATCCGCACCCGCTGCCGCCCATGGCGCAGTTCGGGCTGAAGGTCGCGCGGCTGTTCGAGCGTCGCGGGGCCAAGGACGATCCGGCACGCATGGCCAATGCGATGAACCGGCTGGGGCCTTCCTATGTGAAGTTCGGGCAGTTTCTGGCCACGCGCCCCGACATCGTCGGCTTCCCCGCCGCGCGCGATCTCGAGGCGCTGCAGGACCGGATGGAGCCGTTCTCGCAGGACCTCGCCGAGGCCGCGCTCACCGAATCGCTCGGCCGCCCGATCGGGGAGGTCTTCTCGGAATTCGGTCCGCCCGTCGCCGCCGCCTCGATCGCCCAGGTACACAAGGCGCTGCTGAAGACGGCCGACGGCGACAAGCCCGTCGCCGTCAAGATCGTGCGCCCGGGCATTCGCGGTCGCTTCGCGCGCGATCTCCAGGCGATGCGCTTCGCCGCGCGGCTCGCGGAGGCGATGTCGCCCGAGGCGCGGCGGCTTCGCATGCGCGAGGTGGTCGAGACGCTTGCGCGTTCCGTCACCATCGAGATGGATCTGCGCCTCGAGGCGGCCGCACTCTCCGAACTCGCGGAGAATACCCAGAACGACGAGGAATTCCGCGTTCCCGTGCCGGAATGGGATTACACTGATCGTGACGTGCTCACGATGGAATGGGTCGACGGGATCAAGCTCAACAAGCTCGACGAGATCGACGCGGCGGGACACGACCGCGCGGCGCTCGCGCGCGTCGTTCTCCAGAGCTTCCTGCGTCAGGCCATCCGCGATGGCTTCTTCCACGCGGATATGCATCCGGGCAATCTCTTCGTCGATGCGCAGAGCAAGATCGTCGCCATCGATGCGGGGATCATGGGGCGGATCGGCCTGCGCGAGCAGCGCTTCCTGGCAGAAATCCTGCTCGGCTTCATCAGGCGCGACTATCTGCGCGTGGCCCAGGTGCATTTCGAGGCGGGCTACGTTCCCGCGCATCACTCGGTGCTCGATTTCGCCCAGGCGATCCGCGCCATCGGCGAGCCGATCCACAATCGCCGGGCCGATCAGATCTCGATGGCGCGTGTGCTGGGGTTGCTGTTCGAGATCACCGCGATCTTCGACATGGAAACCCGCACCGAACTCGTGATGCTTCAAAAGACCATGGTCGTGGTCGAGGGCGTGTGCCGCCATCTCGATCCGCATCTCGATATCTGGAAGCTCTCCGATCCGGTCGTGCGCGAATGGATCGAGCGCAATCTGGGGCCGATCGGCAAGATCGAGGATGCGGGGCGCGGCCTCTCGACGCTCGCCGGCGTCGCCGCGCGCGCGCCCGAGATCGCGTTGCGCGCCGAGCGTCTCCTCACCCAGCTCGAACGCGATACCGAGAAAGGCATCGCCCTGTCGCCGAGTTCCATCGAACGCGCCGGCGAAGCCGCCGCCTGGCGCAGCCGCGCCCTCGTCGCCGCATTATGGGTGATTGCGATCGCACTGGTCGCCGGGGTGGTGAATGGGGGGTGAGGATTGTGTTAAGCGATGATGCGCCATCATTGCGCGATTCGCCATGCCACGGGAGGGGTGCGATGACGACGATCTTCACGATCGGCTACGAGGGAACGGATATCGACCGTTTCATCGCGACCCTTCAGGCAGCCGGTATCAGGCGCCTTGCGGATGTTCGTGCCGTTGCCGTCTCCCGAAAGAGAGGGTTTTCGAAAACGGCGCTCGCGGCTCGTCTGGCCGAGGCGGGTATACAGTACATGCAGTTCCGTGCCCTCGGGGATCCGAAGCCCGGGCGTGAGGCGGCACGTGCAGGGCGCTATCAGGACTTCTTGAATATCTATACAAATCATTTAAGGTTGCATGATTCGCAGGGTGCACTCGCTGATCTTGCGGATTTTCTCGTCGACGAGCCGACTTGCCTGCTCTGTTACGAGCGCGATCCGGCAACATGCCATCGCCTGATCGTGGCCGAGCGGATGGCGGATCGTTTGCCGGCGAAAATATTTCATTTGTTTGCGGACAAGCTGGAAAAATATAGCCAGGATGCTTCATCGATCCCGCGCCCTGATCCTCGTCAAGGCCTTGCCGCAGCCGAGTAAGAAGCACAAGGAAACGGTTTGTTGTGCGGGAGTGACTGTGGATGGCGCCTGGAAACGGCTCTATCCGATCAGGTTTCGGCAACTCGGCGAGGGCAGCACGTTTCACCGTTGGGATTGGGTCGATTTCGAGTAATGCTAACTCGGTGAAAGTGAATGAATCCTGATATTAGCGATATTCCAGATCGGATTTTAAGGCTAGCTATAGGGGCCTTGGCGCAAGCCAATACGCATGCAGTATACTCAGGTTGCGGGCGTGAGTATCTGGAGTATATTTGTGTTTTAAATTCTGCGCATGCTGGAGAGCTTTTTCTCAAGGCAATCATTGCATCAGAGCACCCATTGTTGATTTTCAAAGATATATTTAGTATAGATGACAATAAAAGCGGGGAAATGAATATAAAATCATTAATAGAGCGTGGTAAAACACATGATTTTGAGAGATTGCCCCAAATTTTATGGGCCGTTAGCGGCAGGAGGATTCCAAATCCTGAGTGCTTTAAACGGATACGTTTGGCAAGAAATGCGATTCAGCATTTTTGCGTCCCCGAAAACCAAAATTTTTCGAAATTATCATTAGAGTTTATTTACACAGTGATAGATCCTTTGATTTCCGAATTTTTTGGTCTTAATGCGATAGAGTATCACGAAGATGATGCGATTGGGTACGACTACATAGTAAGTACGTTGCTTCAATTCGAGCTTAAGTTCACGGTTCCTAAAGATTTTTCTGTGTCAGAAATTAATATTTCTGACGAGCTCAAGGGTGCCTCCGCTGGATATACAGATTGGGTTAGGGCGCAATTGAAAGCGATTGGTAGACTTGATTTGTTTTCTTGATACCGTCGCTTGGCGACGAAGCAGCGCTCAAATGGATGGATGAGAAGTTCAATCACGAGTATCCACGCAAGGGCATGGCTTTCGCGGTCGGCAACGTCGCAGCGCGCCCGCAGACCTGGATGTTGCTCGGGATCATCAGGCTCGATGAACTGACCCAGGGCGAATTGGCGATTTGAAGCGGATTGACGAGTTCTCACCGCACAACCAACTGCCTGCAATCACGCCAAAGTCCCAAATCTTGTGCGGAAAACGCCTCTTGATGGTGCTCTCCTGCTGATTGCGTGCGAAAATTCCCGCATAGGCCATTGCAAACGCGCGCCGGCGTCGTGTTGACATGCCATCTGCGTGGTGCTCCCCTTCGCAGGTCAGATGACGGGAACTTCCGCTGCGCAAGCTTTCAGATGAAAACGAGGGGCAGGCAGCGGGTCATCATGCGGAGGAGTCGAACATGAAAGTACTCTCGAATTCCAGCCCGGCGAAATCTTCGCTCGGGTTGCTCAGGCGGTCGCTCCTGAGCATGACGGCGCTCGGCGTCGCCGCCATCGGCCTCGGTGCCATGGCCCAGCCCGTGGAGGCGCAGACGCTGCGCGCGGTCAAGCACTCGGACCTGCGCGTGCTCGATCCGATCATCACCACCGCCTATATGTCGCGCAACCACGGCTACATGGTCTTCGACACGCTGGTCGCGCTCGATGCGAATTTCGAGGTTCAGCCGCAGATGGCGGATTGGGAGATCTCGGATGACGGGATGACCTACCGCTTCACCCTGCGTGAGGGCCTGATGTTCCACGATGGCGAGCCGGTGCGTCCCGCTGACGTGATCGCCTCGATCCGGCGCTGGGGCGAGCGTGACGGCATGGGCCAGGTGCTCATGACCTATATCGACAGCATGGAAGGCGATGGCGACGACGTGGTCGTGATCAATCTGACCCAGCCCTACGGCCTGGTGCTCGACAGCCTCGCCAAGCCGTCCTCAAACGTGCCCTTCATCATGCCCGAGCGACTGGCCGAGACGCCCTCGACCGAGGCGATCCCGGAGCAGATCGGCTCGGGTCCGTTCCGCTTCATCCAGGACGAGTTCCAGCCGGGCGTCATCGCCGTCTACGAGCGTTTCGAGGATTACGTCCCGCGCGAGGAAGAATCGAGCTGGGCCGCCGGTGGCAAGGTCGTGAACGTCGATCGCGTCGAATGGGTGACGATGTCCGACGACCAGACCGCGCTCTCCGCGCTGCTGGCCGGCGAGATCGACTATTGGGAGCAGCCGCCTGCGGATCTGCTGCCGATTCTCGAGACCAATCCGGATCTGACCGTCCGCAACCTCAACGAACTCGGCTATCAGACCATCGGCCGGATGAATTTCCTGCACCCTCCCTTCGATGACAAGCTGATCCGCCAGGCGGCACTCGCTGCTCTGAACCAGCAGGACGTGCTCGACGCCATGATCGGCAATCCCGATCTCTACAATGTCTGCGCGGCCATGTTCATCTGCGGTACGCCGCTCGCCAGCGATGCCGGCGCGGAATACGCGGTCGAGAGCCATGTGGAGCGCGCCCGCGAGCTTCTGGAGGAAGCCGGCTACGACGGCACGCCCGTCGTGATCATGCATCCCACCGACGTGGTGACCCTGCGCACCCAGCCCGTGGTCGCCACCCAGCTCCTGCGCGATGCCGGCTTCGAGGTCGATCTCCAGGCCACCGACTGGCAGACCCTGGTCGGCCGTCGCGCCAGCCAGTCCCCGCCCAGCGAGGGCGGCTGGAACATGTTCTTCACCAACTGGGTCGGTGCTGACGTGTTCAACCCGCTCGTGAACAACATGGTCAACGGACGCGGCGCCGAAGGCGGCTGGTTCGGCTGGCCGGACGTTCCCGATGCGGAAGATCTGCGTACGGCCTTCGCCGAGGAGACCGATCCGGATCAGCAGGTGGAATATGCCCGCCAGCTGCAGGAGCTCGCCTATGACGAGGTGATGTATGTGCCGCTCGGCGAGTACACCGTTCCCTCGGCCTGGTCGAACAATCTCGAAGGTGTGCTCGACGGCCCCGCGCCGTTCTTCTGGAACATCTCGAAATCCGAGTGACCGCTCACCGCGATCCCCGGTCGTCGCCGATGCGGTGACCGGGGACGGTGGCGCCTCGACGACGGCAGCTCGCGCCGCAAATTCGTGCGGTGCGGGTATGCGCTTCCCCTCCTCAGCATTCGAGAGCGTCTGATGCTCGGCTACATCGTGCAGCGCATTCTCGCCGCGATCCCCGTCATGGGCTTCGTCGCCCTGTTCGTCTTCCTGCTCCTGCGCCTGACGCCGGGCGATCCGGCGGCGATCATCGCCGGCGATGCCGCGACGCCCGCGCAGCTTGCCGCGATCCGCGAGCGGCTGGGGCTGACGGACCCGATCCACATCCAGTTCATCAACTGGATCTCGGATCTGATGCGCGGTGATTTCGGCGTGTCCATCATTTCCGGTACGCCGGTGATCAACATGATCACCAGCCGGCTGGAGCCGACGATCAGCCTCGCGCTGACCACGATCACGCTCTCGATCGTCATCGCCGTGCCGCTCGGGGTGATCGCGGCCTGGAAGCAGGGCACCATCATCGATCGCCTCGTGATGGCGATCTCGGTGGTCGGCTTCTCCGTGCCGATCTTCGTGATCGGCTACGTCATGATCCAGATCTTCGCGATGCAGCTCGGCTGGTTCCCGGTCCAGGGCTTCCGCTCGATCACGGAGGGGCTCGGGCCCTTTGCGCAACGCATCTTCCTGCCCACGCTCTCGCTGACCCTGCTCTATATCGCCCTGATCGCGCGCATCACCCGAACCTCGATGCTCGAGATCCTCAACGAGGATTACGTGCGCACGGCCTATGCCAAGGGGCTCACCGACATGCGCGTGCTGATGCGCCATGCCCTGCGCAATTGCGCGGTGCCGATCGTGACCGTGATCGGTATCGGCTTCGCGCTGATCATCTCGGGTGTGGTCGTTACCGAGAGCGTGTTCAACCTGCCCGGTATCGGCCGCCTTACCGTCGATGCGGTGCTCGCGCGCGACTATCCGGTGATCCAGGCGGTGATCCTGCTCGCCTCGCTCGTCTATGTCGTCGTCAATCTCCTGATCGACATCGCCTATGTCTTCCTCGATCCGCGGATTCGCTACCAATGAGTACGCCTGTGGCCACTTCCAGCGGCTCGCCCTCGCGCTTTACGCAACTTCGCGAGATCGTGTTCTCCAGCCCCATCGTGGCGATCGCCACGCTGATGCTGGTGCTCATCGTGCTTTGCGCGGTCTTCGCGCCCTGGATCACGCCCTATGACCCGACGCGGCTCTCGCCCGGCATGCGGCTGCGACCGCCGAGCGATGCACATTGGCTGGGGACGGACGCGTTCGGGCGTGATCTGTTCTCGCGTATCGTCTACGGCGCGCGGATCTCGCTCGTCGTCGGGATCGGCGCGGCGGTGGCGGCGGTGCTGCTCGGTCTTGCCATCGGTCTGATGGCGGGCTTCTTCCGCACCCTCGATGCCGTGCTGATGCGCATCGTCGACGGGCTGATGGCGATCCCCAACATCCTGCTCGCCATCGCCATCGTCGCATTGTCGGGGGCGAGCCTGTGGACGGTGCTCGTCGCCATCACCATACCGGAAGTGCCGCGCGTGGTGCGTCTGGTGCGCTCCGTCGTGCTCTCGGCGCGCGAGGAGCCCTATGTCGAGGCCGCGATCGCCGCCGGCTCCTCGACCTGGCGTATCCTGACGCGGCACCTGTTGCCGAACACCATCGCGCCGCTGATCGTGCAGGGCACCTACATTTGCGCCTCGGCGATCCTGATCGAGGCGATTCTCTCGTTCCTCGGCGCCGGTATCAGCCCGGAAACGCCGACCTGGGGCAACATCATGGCCGAGGGGCGGATCTACTTCCAGATCAATCCCGGCATCATATTCTGGCCGGGTCTGGTGCTCTCCATCACCATTCTGTCCATCAATCTCGTGGGTGACGCGGTGCGTGACGCGCTCGATCCGCGCATGGCCAAGCGGGGGATCGACCGGTGAGCGATACGCTTCTCGACATCCGCAATCTCGGTATCGGCCTCGGCGGGGACCGGGCGCACGAGGTGGTCAAGGGCATCTCGCTCGCCATCCGCCCCGGCGAGACCATGTGCCTCGTCGGCGAATCCGGCTCCGGCAAGTCGCTGACGGCGCTCTCGGTGATGGGGCTTCTGCCCAAGGCGCTCGCGCCGACGCGCGGCGAGATCCTGCTCAAGGGCGAGAACGTGCTCGCGGCTTCCGGCAAGCGCATGCGGGCGCTGCGCGCCACCGCGATGTCGATGATCTTCCAGGAGCCGATGACGGCGCTGAGCCCGGTGCACCGGGTGGGCGACCAGATCGCGGAAGTGCTCGACGCCCATACTAAGCTCGACGGCAAGGCGCGGCGCAAGCGCGTGCTCGAAATGATGGAGCACGTGCATCTGCCGAATGTGGAGAGCCTGTATTACAGCTACCCGCACCAGCTCTCAGGCGGCCAGCGCCAGCGCATCATGATCGCCATGGCGCTGATCCTGCGCCCGCAATTGCTGATCGCCGACGAGCCGACGACGGCGCTCGACGTCACCACCCAGAAGCAGATTCTCGGCCTGATCCGCGAATTGCGCGAGGAGCAGGGCACCGCAGTGCTCTTCATCACCCACGATATGGGTGTGGTCGCCGAAATCGCCGACGACGTGACCGTCCTGCGCCTCGGCGAGGTGGAGGAGACGCGACCCGTCGATGCGCTGTTGCGCGAGCCGCAGACGGATTACAGCCGCAAGCTCCTGCAGGCCGTGCCGAGCCTGATCCCGCGCCAGCCGCGCAAGCTCGCCGACAAGCCGATCGTCCTGCAGACGACCGATCTCGGCAAGACCTACGAATCGAGCGGATGGTTCCGCAAGGGACGCTCGGTGATCGCGGCGAAGGCCGTCAATATGAGCCTGCGTCAGGGGCAGACGCTGGGGATCGTCGGCGAATCCGGCTCGGGCAAATCCACCGTGGCGCGCTGCATCGTGCGCCTGATCGATCCGACGGAGGGCTCGATCCGCATTTCCGGCACGGAGGTCGCGGATATCTCCCAGCGGGCGCTCAAGCCGCATCGCAAGAAGGTGCAGATCGTTTTCCAGGATCCGTTCCGTTCGCTCAACCCGCGCATCGAGGTGGGTGAATCGATCATCGAGGGGCCGACCAATTTCGGCGTGCCGCGCAAGCAGGCGCTGGCGCGTGCGCGGGAGCTGATGGAACTCGTCGGCCTGCCCGGATCGGCGCTCGACCGCTATCCGCACCAGTTCTCGGGCGGTCAGCGCCAGCGCATCGCCATCGCGCGCGCCATCGCCATGGACCCGGATCTGCTGGTTGCGGACGAGGCGGTCTCGGCCCTCGACGTCTCGGTTCAGGCGCAGGTGCTGGAACTGCTCGACGACATCCAGCAGCGGCTCGGAATCGGTCTGCTCTTCATCACCCACGATCTGCGCGTCGCGGCCCAGATCTGCGACGACGTCATGGTGATGCAGCACGGCAACGTGGTCGAATACGGGCCTGCGGCCACGGTTCTGGGCAATCCCAAGACCGATTACACCCGCGCCCTGATCGAGGCGGCGCCGGGGCGCGACTGGGATTTCGGCAATTTCCGTTCCGTCGCCGAAACGCTGGCTGCCCAGGCGCAAGGACAATCATAAGAATTCCGGGAGAGAAATCATGGATATCAAGGCGTTGCCCTTCGACGCGGACGAGATGCTGGAGGGCCTGCGCGCCTGGGTCGAATGCGAGAGCCCGACCTGGGATGCGCTAGCGGTCAACCGCATGATGGATCTCGCCTCGCGCGAGCTCGCCTGCATGGGTGCCACGATCGAGCGGATTCCCGGGCGCATGGGGCTCGGCGACAGCGTCCGCGCGCGCTTCCCGCATCCCGATGCCGGGGAGCCGGGTATCCTGATCCTCGGCCATCTCGACACCGTGCATCCGGTCGGCACGCTGGAAAAGCTGCCCTTCCGACGTGACGGCGAATTCTGCTACGGGCCCGGCATCTGCGACATGAAGGGCGGGAACTACCTCACCCTGGAGGCCATTCGCCAGCTCGCCCGTGCCGGGATCGCGACGAAGCTGCCGGTGACGATCATGTTCACTCCCGACGAGGAGATCGGCACGCCCTCCGTGCGTGATCTGATCGAGGCGGAGGCCGCTCGCGCGAAAGTGGTGCTCGTGCCCGAGCCGGGCCGCGACAAGGGCGGCGTCACTTCGGGGCGCTACGCCATCGCGCGCTTCAACATCGCCACGACCGGGCGCCCCAGCCATGCCGGCGCGCGGCTCTCCGACGGGCGCTCGGCCATTCGCGAGATGGCGCGGCGGATCATCCAGATCGAGGAGATGACCACCGAGGCCTGCACGTTTTCGGTCGGCGTGATCCATGCCGGGCAATGGGTGAACTGCGTCTCCTCGCGCGCCGATGCCGAGGTGCTCACCATGGCCAAGCGCCAGGAGGATCTCGATGCGGGAGTGCGCAAGATGCTCTCGCTGGCCGATCCCGACGCGGATGTCGGTTTCGAGGTCAAACGCGGCGTGACGCGCCCGGTCTGGGAGCCCGATCAGCGCGTGCTCGAACTCTGCGCCATGGCCGAAGCGTTCCACAAGCAGGTCGGGCTGCCGTTCTACCATGAAAGTTCCGGCGGTGGCTCCGACGGCAATTTCACCGGTGCAATGGGTATTCCCACGCTCGACGGTCTCGGTGTCGAGGGGGCGATGATGCACACGCTCCAGGAGCATATCCGGGTGGAGACGCTCGCGAGCCGCGGGCGGGTCATGGCCGGTCTGCTGGCGACCCTGTCGTGATTTGCGGCGATGCGCTGACGTTGCGCAGATAGGTGGCGACCGCGCGGCGGTTTATCGGCCGCGCGATCAGGTAGCCCTGCGCGTAGTCGCAGCCCTGTTCCTCGAGGAACTGATACTGCTCGACGCTCTCCACGCCCTCGGCCACGGCTTCGAGGCCCAGCGAATGGGCGAGGGTGATGATCGTGCGGGTGAGGATCGCGTCCTCGGGGTCGCGCACGATGTCGCGCACGAAGGATTTGTCGACCTTCAGGCAATCCACCGGAAAGCGCTTCAGATGGGTCAGTGACGCATAGCCGGTGCCGAAATCGTCGAGGGCGATGCGGATTCCGCGCCCCCGCAAATCCGCGAGCGAGCGTGCGATGCCGTCCTCCTCACCGTCGAGCAGGACATGCTCGGTCACCTCGATTTCGAGCGCCGAGGCGGGCAGGCCGTGTTTTTCGAGAAGGCCGAAGACGCGTGCGACGAAATCGTCCTGACGCAATTGCATCGCCGCGACGTTCACCGCGATGGTGCCTGGTTCGAGCCCGGCATCGATCAGCCCGCGTATCGTAGCGAGGGCGAGATCGATCACCCGATAGCCCAGCGCGACGATCAGGCCGTTCTCCTCCGCCACCGCGATCATCAGCGGCGGCGGCACCGGGGCGCCACGACGCTGCCAGCGCACCAGGGCCTCGAAGCCGGTATGGCGCCCGTCCCTGAAGGAGGCCTTGGGCTGGAGCGCGATCTCGATCTCGTCGGTGAGGAGCGCGAGGGCGAGGTCGTCGGCGATGGCGCGCCGTTCCTCGAGCTCTGCGCGCATCGCGGGATCGAAGCGGCACAAGGTACCGCGCCCGCGCGCCTTCGCCTGATAGAGCGCGATATCGGCATGCTTGAAGATGTCCTTCGCCGTGCGCGCATCTTCGGGCAGAAGGGCGAGGCCGATGCTGCAACGAGGCGCGATGCTGCGCCCCTTGATCCGCAGCGGCGCGTCGAGCATGGCGAGCAGATCTTCGCCATAGGCGATCGCCTCGGCCATGTCGGCCACGCGCGGGACGACGATGGCGAATTCGTCGCCGCCGATCCGCGCCACGGTCTCCGCCTCGCGCGCATAGGCCGACAGACGCTCGGCGAGGGTCACGATCAGCTGATCCCCGGCATCATGGCCCAAGGTGTCGTTGATCTGCTTCAGATTGTCGAGATCGAGGAAGAACAGCGCCCCGCAATCCCCGTCGCGCCTGCGCGCCCGCGTGGCTGCGGCGAGGCGCTTGATGAGCGCCTTGCGGTTGCCGAGGCCGGTCAGCGGATCGCTCTCGGCCTGCTTGCGGATGATCGTCTCGGCGCGCTTCAGCTCCGTGACGTCGGTGCGGATGCCCACGAGATGCCCGGAAGCCGAACGGCTCTCGCGCACCTGTATCCAGCGCCCGTCGCCGAGATCGCGCAGAAGCGGGCGCGCGGCCTGGGCATGGTCGCGCATGCAGGCCTCGATCCAGGCCTCCTGGCGGGCCGGGCTGGTGCCGGCTTGCGGGAATTGTCCCCGCTCGACGCCGAGCCTTACCATGTCGGCGAAGGACATCCCCTTGCGGATGATGTCGGCGACCTTCGGATAGGTTTGCGGAAACGCTTTGTTCCATACGATCAGGCGGTCATCCGCGTCGAAAGCGGCGACGCCGTCGGGAATGGCCTCGATGATGTCGCGCAGCAGCGTTTCGGCACGTGCGCGCGCCTCGATTTCCGCTGCGCGCTCCGCCTCGATGATCTTGCGCTCGGTGATGTCGATGCGGATCGCGAGATATCCCTCGATGCGCCCGCACTCGGCCTTGATCGGCGCGATCGTGCTGTCCACCCAATAGAGCCGCCCGCATTTCGCCCTGTTGCAGATCTCGCCGCGCCACGTCTCGCCGGAGGCGATGGTGCGCCACATGGTGCGGAAGAATTCCTTGCCGTGAACGCCGGAATTGAGGACGGCATGGGTCTTGCCGACGAGTTCCTCTCGCGAATACCCGCTGATGCGGCAGAACGGGGCGTTCACGGCGGTGATCAGGCCGCGCCGGTCGGTAATCCCGACGATGGCATGCTGGTCGAGGGCGTTTTTATAGGCGAGGAGTTCGGCCTCGATGCGCGACAGGCTTCCCACCGCCTGCGCAATGCGCCGCGCCCGCTCGTCCCAGGCGCAATCGAGATCGACCGCGTCGGGCTGCCTCTTGCGAGCCTCCTTGCCATCCCCCTTGCCATCTCCCTTGCCTGCCTGCAGTTCCACGATCGCTCTCCGTCCCGGTCTCGCCCTCGCTCGCTCCCCTGCGCGGGAAGCGGTCACATCTTGCGTACCTGTGCGATGAAGGCTCGCACGGCTTCGGCCACGCGCTCGCATTCCCCGTCGACCATGGTGCTGCTCGCGGTCATGCTCTCGCTCGCCCGGGTCGAGCGCTGCGCCGCATGTGCGACCTCGGTCATCGCGTGACTGACGGAAGCGCTGCCCGTGGCCGCTTCGGTGACGGAGCGCGAGATCTCGCTCGTCGACGCAGCCTGTTGCTCGATGGCGGCGGAGATCGCCATGGAGGTCTCGTCGATCGTATCGATGGTACCGGATATACGCCCGATCGCGGCGACGGTCGTTCCGGTCGATTCCTGGATAGCCGTGATCTGTTCGGAAATTTCCTCGGTCGCCTTGGCGGTCTGGGCCGCGAGGTTCTTTACCTCCTGCGCGACCACGGCGAAGCCCTTGCCCGCCTCGCCGGCACGCGCGGCCTCGATCGTCGCGTTCAGGGCGAGGAGGTTGGTCTGCCCCGCGATCTGCTGGATCAGCGACACGATCTGCCCGATCTTCTGCGAGGCATCCGCGAGCGTCTGCACACTCTGTGAGGTCTCGCGTGCCTCGCGGACGGCATCGCGCGTGACGGCCCGCGACTGGTCGACCTGCCGCGAGATTTCGCCGATCGAACTGTCGAGCTCTTCCGCAGCCGCCGCCACGGCCTGGACGTTGGCATTCGTCTGTTGCGCACCCGAGGAGGCGGAAGTCGCCGTATCGGCTGCCTCCCGCGTCGATTCGAGGGTGGTTTCGGTGGCTGCACGCATCGACTCGTTCGCGCCGCGCACGGCCTCCATGGCCCCCGCCATGATCGCGTCGAACTCCTCGATCGCGTTCGACAATTCGGTGATGACCGACCAGGTCAGAGCGGCTGCGACGTAGTTGCCTTCGGTGTCGAAGACGGGGGTGATGTTGAGGTCCATGCGTTCCGGACCGAGCTTGATCTTGGCGCGCCAGGGCAGCTTCGAAGGGTCGGCCACGATGGCGCGCTGGTGCTCGGGACGGGCGTGGAAGATATCGAAGGACGTACCCACGATCTTCTGCGGGTCGAAGCCCGGGGGAAGATGATCCCGGATCCGTTCCAGTGTCGCGATGCTCGTTCGGTTGGCGTAGAGGATGATCCCGGTCTCGGGATCGAGTGCCAGTATGTTCACTGGAAGATCGGCGGCGAGCGTGTCGAAGGATAACGGCTCGTGCCGGCTCGAAACCGCGCGCAAGGAAGACGGCGCGCCGGTATGTCGCGCCTCACGGCGCGCACCGAAACTTGCAAACCTCATTGATTCCCCCACCAGAAGCCTTGTTGGCGGTTGATCGATCGCGACATATCCATGAAGATTGTCGTTGATATGATTGTTAGTTTTCTTTGTTGTGATCGATACTATCCAAAACGAGTTAATTTTACATTAATTGCATAATTTATATTGTGATCTGTAAATGCAGCCGTGTCGAGCAAAAATACAATACAAGATAGCTATGAATTGCCGGCGCTCCGTTTGGTTTCCGTTGATCCGGGTGTTATTGTAGGTTCTTCTACCTAGGGAGAAATACTTGCCTGAAGGGTCTGTTTTTCGCATCAATGGCGCGTACTTTTTTCTTATGCCGTGCCCGCTTGCTGATCTAAGAGTGTTTTGCCGGATCAGATCAGGCGCAGCGCAGTTCCCCCGGCTGCCGCGCGCACGATGATCGTTCCGAATATCCGCTTCAGGGGGATTGGGAGGAGTGCAGGCCATTCCGAACCGCATCCTGATGGCCATGGCGCCGGAAACCCGCTCGTTTCTGCTGCAACATGCACTGACGCGCCCGGTTGCTGCGGGTGAAGTGCTCTACCGTGAGAGCACGCCCTTCAGCCATGCCGTCTTCCTCAATCGTGGCATCATCTCCCTGATGGGAGAGCGCGGCGACGGCAGCTTCGGAGAGAAGGCGTCTATCGGGCGCGAGGGCCTGCTCGGCGTCGCGGTCATGCTCGGCGGCGAGAACGCGCTGAGCTGCTCGGTGGTGCGCGTGAGCGGCGAGGCGACCTACATCCCCATGCAGGCGATACGCGAGGCCGCGGACCGGTTCGGCTGCTTTCGCTACATCATGATGCGCTATGCGCAGTCCTTCATCGTCCAGCTGCTCGAGACGGTGCTCAGCGCCCGGCTCGACCAGGCGCAGGCGCAGATTGCGGACTGGCTGAGCATGGCGCATGTGCGCATGGAGGGCGAGCCGTTCGGCCTGACCCAGGATTCCCTCGCCGAGGCGCTCGGCGTGCGGCGGATCACCGTCGGCTCGACCCTGTCCATGCTAAAGCGGGAAGGGATCGTGACCTATTCGCGCGGCCTCATGGCGATCAGGGATCCGTTGCGGCTGGCAGCCTACGGCAGTGAGAGCCACCGCCGCATACTGGATGCCTTCGCCTGGCAGAACGAGCCCGAACAGGTGTTCTGGAAATCCTGAGAGCGCGGGTGCCGCCCCGCCCGGATGACCCGCCTCAGGCGGGTTCCGGACGTTTCGGCGTCTGCGACGTCTGTCCGCCCTTGCGCCCGGCCTGAGAGGCGAGTTCACGATTCTGGGCAAAGGAACGCTTGCCGGCAGGCACGCTCTGTCCGCCCTTGCTCGCGATTTCGCGCTGCTTCTCCGGGCTCATCGATGCAAAGCCACGTTTCGATGTTTTCTTCTCCGCCATCATGAACCTCCGAACGGCGACGCCCCGGCGACTAAACCGCCGAGGTGACCGTGGGGTTCCCCCCGGCGGCGTCATTTCATGACGCGCGTCCCGTACAGGCGAGGGCGAAGGCGTGGACGAGTGCGGTTTCCTCCAGTTGGCGGAAGCGCCCGGACACACCGCCATGGCCGGCATCCATGTTGGTACGCAAGAGGATCGGCCCGCCGCCGGTCATGGTCGCGCGCAGCCGCGCCACCCATTTCGCCGGCTCCCAATAGGTCACGCGCGGATCGGAGAGGCCGGCCAGCGCGAGGATCGGCGGATAGGGCTGTGCGGTGATCGCGTCATAGGGCGAATAGCTGCGGATCAGGTCGAAGGCCTCGCGGCTCTCGATCGGATTTCCCCATTCGGGCCATTCCGGCGGCGTCAGCGGCAATTCGGCATCGAGCATGGTGTTGAGCACATCGACGAAGGGCACGTCGGCGACGATGCCGGCGAACATGCCGGGATCCATATTCGCGACCGCCCCCATCAGCATGCCGCCCGCACTGCCGCCATGGGCGACGATCGCCCCGCGCCGGGTGAAACCCTCATCGGCGAGCGTTCGCGCGCAGGCGAGGAAATCCTTGAAGGTATTGGGCTTGTGCGCGCGCTTGCCGCTCTCGTACCAGTGCCAGCCCTTCTCGGTGCCGCCGCGTATATGAGCGATCGCGTAGACGAAGCCGCGATCGACGAGCGAGAGGATGGTGGTGCGAAAGCTCGCCGGCATGGCGATGCCGTAGGCGCCGTAGCCGTAGAGCAGGCAGGGCGCGGGTCCGCGAGCGAGGGCGTCGCGGCGATGGATCAGCGAGATCGGGACCAGCGCGCCGTCCTCGGCCCGCGCGAAGATGCGCCGCGTGACGTAATCGGCGGGATCGTGGCCGCTTGGCACCTCCTGCGTCTTGCGCAGGACGCGCTCGCGCGTCGCCATGTCGTAATCCCAGACCTGCGCCGGGGTGGTGAGCGAGGAATAGCCGAAGCGCAGGATGTCCGTATCGTATTCGAAACCCGGCTGCATCGAGAGCGAGAAGGCCTCCTCGTCGAAGGCGATCACGTGCTCGTCGCCGCTCTCCCATTCGCGAACGACGATGCGGGGATTGGCGTCCTCGCGTTCGAGCCGCGCGAGATGGCGGGCGAAGGGGATGGCGGCAGTGATCATCACGCCCTTGCGATGGGGCACGAGATCGCGCCACTGCGCGCGATCGGGCGCGGTGATGGGGGCGGTGACGATGCGGAAATCTTCCGCGCCATCGGCATTGGTGGTGATGACGAGGCTCTCACTCTCGCGGTGATGGTCGACATCGTAGAGCACACCCGTCTCCCGCGCCGCGACGAGGCGGGGCGGCGCATCGGGTGCGTGCAGATCGATCAGCCGCGCTTCGCTCGTCTCGTGATCGGCGATCCCGATCACGGCGAAATCGCCCGACGCGCTTTCGTCGAGCGAGACGAACCAGCCGGTTTCAGGCTCCTCGTAGACGAGGGTATCGGTGCTTTCCTGCGTGCCCAGAATATGGCGCTTGACGCGGACCGGGCGGTGATTGTCGTCGCGCTCCACATAAAAGAAGCTCTTGCAATCGCGCGCCCAGACGAGATCGCCGGTGGCTTCGGTCACGGTATCGGCATGATCGGCCCCGCTCTGCGCATCGCGAATGCGGATCGTGTAGCTTTCCGAGCCTTCCGTGTCACTCGACCAGGCGATCAGCCGGTGGTCGGGGCTGTGATCGACGCCGCCGAAGGCGAAATAGGCGTGGCCCTCGGCCAGCGCGTCGCCGTCGAGAAGCAGCGTCTCGTCGCCGCCGTCGCGGCTCGCGCGGCAATGGAGCGGGTGTTCGCCGCCCTCGCGATAGCGCCGGTAATAGGCGTAGGGGCCGTCCGGTGCGGGAACGGAGGAATCGTCCTCCTTGATCCGCGCGCGCATCTCCGCCCGCAAGGTCTCGCGCAGGGCGGCGAGCGGTGCCGTGACGCTCTCGGTATGGGCGTTCTCGGCCTCGAGATGCGCGCGGATCGGGGCGGGGAGGGTGGCCGGATCATCGAGCACCGCGCGCCAGTTCTCGGCCCGCAGCCAGGCGTAATCGTCACGCAGGGCGATGCCGTGCACATGGGTGAGCGTCTCCCGCCGTTCGGCGACGGGAGGCTGCGCTTTCGCGAGGAACTCGCTCATGCTTCGTCCGGTGTGAAATCGAGGGCGTGGCCGTTCATGCAGTAACGCAGGCCGGTAGGGCGCGGCCCGTCGTTGAAGACATGGCCGAGATGCGCCTCGCAGCGCGCACAATGGATCTCGGTGCGGCGCATGAACCACGAGCGATCGACGCGCTCGCCCACGGCTCCCGGCTCGATCGGATCGTAGAAGCTCGGCCAGCCCGAGCCCGAATCGTATTTCGTCTCGGAACGGAAGAGCGGGCTGCCGCAGCAGACGCAGCGATAGACCCCGTCGCGCTTCTCGTCCTGGTGCGGGCCGGAGTAAGCGGGCTCGGTCGCGTGCTTGCGGGTGATCTCGTATTGTTCCGGCGTCAGCTGTTCGCGCCATTCCTCGTCGCTCTTGACGATCTTTTCCGGGGCGGGGACTTCGCTCATGCTTTCACTCCCTGGCATCTGGCGCCGCATCGGGCGCGCGCGGTCATCGCACGATTATATGGACTGCGTCGAGGATTCGACCATAGTGGCGCCGAAGCTCGAACAATTTCATGAATACATATGATTGATCGTTGCAATCCTTGCGATCGTTGTATAAGCCTGAACTGGTAAGGTCGTATACCGTAACAACGACCAACGCGCCGCCGGATTGATCCTCGATCATCCATCGCGGCATCAGAAGAAGAATAATCTGGAAGAAACCGATTCGTGAGGCCTTCGACCCAAACCCACCTCAAGGAATCGTCATAGCAATGAGCGAAGAAAATCGCGCTGAATATATCGAACTCGCCGCCGATATCGTTTCGGCCTATGTCAGCCACAACCCTCTCCCGAGCGCCGACCTGCCCGGTCTCATCGCCGATGTGCACGGCGCGCTCGCCGGACTTTCGGACAAGGCCGCCGATCTGCCGTTGGAGCCGCCGAAGCCGGCGGTGCCGATCAAGCGTTCGGTCACGGCGGATTTCATCATCTGCCTGGAAGACGGCAAGAAGTTCAAGTCGTTGAAGCGGCATCTGCGCACGCAATACGACATGACGCCGGAGGAATATCGCGAGAAGTGGGGGCTCGCGCCCGACTATCCGATGGTGGCGCCGAATTACGCGCGTGCGCGCTCGGAGCTCGCCAAGGAGATGGGTCTCGGCCAGCAGCGCCGCAAGCGTCGCCCGACACGCGCCTGAGCGCCGTGTCTGCGCGGTCCGACCCATGCGCCCGACCGCGCATCCGGCTTATCGCGCAATTGTATAGCGGGCGCGCACCTGTTAATTGCTACGGGATGTTCTTCCCGAGCCGTTACTGGAGTGCGCCTTGCTGACATCCCTGTTTCGCCGTCGTTCCGGCCCCGGGGACGCTGCGCCTTTGACGCAGGTCGGGGCGATTCCCTATCGCGTCGTCGACGGACACGTCGTCTTCCTGCTCGTGACCTCGCGGCGTACCGGACGCTGGATCTATCCCAAGGGTGCCGTGATCGACGGCATGACCGCGCAGGAGAGCGCCGCCTGCGAGGCGCTCGAGGAGGCCGGC
Organism: Salinarimonadaceae bacterium; assembly: GCA_050485405.1. Classification (GTDB taxonomy): domain Bacteria; phylum Pseudomonadota; class Alphaproteobacteria; order Rhizobiales; family Beijerinckiaceae; genus Saliniramus. The sequence goes on along the minus strand of JBJHBI010000026.1, from coordinate 13,364 downwards.
GTCGAGGGGCTGATCTGGCCGGAGCCGATCGGCACCTACGACACGGTGAAGGTCAAGGGCATGGTGCGGACGCCGCTGCACGTCACGCTCTATCCGCTCGAAGTGACCCGCCAGCTCGATCCGTGGAAGGAGGCCGGGCAGCGACATCGTCACTGGGCGCTGCTGCCCGAAGCACGCCGTCTCCTCTCCGAGACGCGGCTCTCCGAGATCACGAGAGACCTGCACACCGTGCTGCGCAAGCGTGGTGCGGGCAATGCCGGCCGGGGCGGGGCCATCGCGGCGCGCGCGGCCGAATTCGCTCAGAACTCGGCGAAGGCGCTCATCAGGAAATAGAGCAGGGCGGCGAGCGTCGCCGCAGCCGGCACCGTCACCACCCATGCCGTCACGATGCCCAGCGCGTGCTGGCGCCGCACGAGGCGGCGGCGCTCGCGCTTCTGCGCCTTCGCGATCGCCTGCTCGGGCGTCTTGTTCAGCTTGTCGACGCGCAGGAACAGCGAATTCGGCTGCACGGCGGGATTGGGCACGCCCTTGTTCATCACCGCTTCGCGCAGGAAGCCGACGCCGAAGATCGCGCCCACGGCGATATGGGTCGAGGAGACCGGCAGCCCGAGCGCGGAGGCGATCAGCACCGTGATCGCGGCGGCGAGCGCGACGCAATAGGCGCGGATCGCGTCCATCTTGGTGATCTTCTCGCCGACCATCTTGATCAGGCGCGGGCCGAACAACGCGAGGCCGACGGCGATGCCGACCGCGCCGATCATCAGCACCCAGAGCGGCAGGGAGACGCGCCCGACTTCCGACGATCCGGTCTCCGCAGCCGCCACGATCGCCGCGAGCGGGCCGACCGCGTTCGCCACGTCGTTGGCGCCATGGGCGAAGGAGAGCAGCGCGGCGGCGAAGATCAGCGGCACCGTGAACAGGTTGGCGATATGCTTGCGCCGGTTCTCGATATGCTTCGAGCGTTCGGCGATCCAGGGGCGCGACATGCCCCAGCCGATCAGGAAGAAGAGGATGCCGAGCGCGATGACCGTAAACGCCGAGGGGTTCCAGATGCGCGAGAAACCCTTGTTGGCGAGATACATCGCAAAGACGCCCGTCATCAGGCCGACCATCACCGGTACCCAGCGCCGCGCCGCCGTGACGCGGTCTTCGCGAAACAGGATCGACCATTTGACGAAGCCGAGCAGTGCCGCGGCGATCAGGCCCCCGAGCCCGGGCGAGATCACCCAGCTCGCCACGATCGCGCCGATCATCGGCCAGTGCACTACCCAGAATCCCGCCGCAGCGATTCCCGCTCCGACGACGCCGCCGACGACCGAATGGGTCGTGGAGACCGGTGCGCTCAGATAGGTCGCGAGGTGGATCCACATGGCGGCGGCGAGGAAGGCCGACATCATCACGAGGATGAATTGCAGCGCGGGCATGGCATCGTCGGGCCGCAGCAGATTGCGCGAGACGGTATTGACGACGTCGCCACCGGCGAGGATCGCGCCCGCCGCCTCGCAAAAAGCGGCGATGACGAGGGCGCCGCCGAGCGTCAGCGCGCGGCTGCCCACCGCGGGCCCCATGTTGTTGGCGACGTCGTTCGCGCCGACATTGAGCGCCATATAGGCCGCGATCACCGCCGCGACGATCACGAACCAGCTTAGCGGCCCCTCGACAACGAACAGGCTCGCGAGCGTGATCGCGCCGATGAAGAAGACGAGCAGCAGGCCCGGCGTCGCAATGGAACGCGCCACCGAATAGGTCGCCGTCTCCAGCGTACCGACTTTGCCCAGATCCTTGTCGAGCGTACTCTTCGCCACCGATGCTCCTCGATATTTTGCCGGCCAATCATGCCGGGCCGGGCGCGGCTTACCATCATCCGGCGCGGAAATCATGCATGAATTTCGCCTTATCCATCGTCAACCGAAGCGGGGCGATCGGGCACATGCGGCGCGTGGCGGGAATGGTGCGGAGGTTGGTTGACGGATTCTTGAGAAAAACCGCTCCGAATTGAAACCCAGGAAAGCATTTGTTTCAATTTTTCGGGTTACCTCTGGTAGCATTGCGTGTTCCAGAACGTCACGCACATTGCGTTCCGAAACGGTTCCAGGCCGGAAACCGGCCTTGCCGCCCGTGAGGTTACCATGGATCAGTTGCGTCAATCGCGCCCGCAATCCGACGAAAGCCGAGAGCCATTCCTCCGGCGGCTCAGGCGACGCGCGATCACCTTTCTCGAACACGTTTCTCCCGCCGTGCTCGGCCGGGCGGCGCGCGACGAAGGCGGCAATATCGCGATCATCTTCGCTCTCGCGACGGTGCCCGTGATCGGGATCGCCGGTGCGGCGGTCGATTACGGGCGCGCAACCGCCACCCGGGTCGAAGCGCAGCGGCTGGTCGATTCGGCCGCACTCGCCGCCGCGCAGCGCCTGGCACAGCGTGGCGCGCGCGAAGAGCAGATTCGATCGGAACTGCAGGCCTACATCATCGAGCGCCTGCCCCGCACTGTGAATGCGGTCGATGTCAGGATCAGCTTTCCCGCTGATCGTGTCGGCGCGCGCATCGAGCTCGATTACGCACTGCCGACGACGCTCACGCGGGTCATCGGACAGGAGACCATGGCGGGCGCCATCGTGGCCGAAGCGCGAGCCGCCGTCGATTTCGCGGAGATCGCTGTTGCCCTCGACGTGACCGGGTCGATGCGCACGCATATTCCCGCCATGCGCGAGGCGACGCGCGAGTTGATCGAGATCCTCAAACCCGCCGGACGCAACACGGAAAACGTGCGCATCTCGCTCGTGCCCTACGTCACTTCAGTGAACGTCTCCAGGCATCCTGCGCATATGAACTGGATGGATGTCGCGGGGGAGGCGCGCTACCACGGTGATAATTTCGTCAATCGGAGGATCAACGACGAGCGTTGCGCTCCGCCGACTTCCTCGAACAACGCTTCGTCGTCGTCGGGCAATCCGCCTCCCGGCCCTCCGCCTCCGCCCGGGCCGCCATCACCGCCACCGCCTCCATCGCCGCCGCCACCGCCGCCTCTGCCCACCGGGCCGCATCCCGATCTCGGACAGAAGGCGCCGATGAGCGAGGAGGGGCCGCACTTCGCGATGGCGCCCCCGGCTCCCCCGGCTCCCCCGACTCCCGTCGGCACCGATATGCCCAAAGAGGGCGGCTTTGCCAGCTTCCTCGCCGAGATTTTCGGAGCGACGGAGGCTCAGGCCGCGAACGGCTGGCCTTACGGGACCCTGACGGATTCGACGCCCGTCGAATGCGACCGGCGGGTGCCGCGTCCCAATCACTTCAATCTGTTCAACGCGATGGGCGTGGCCTGGAAAGGTTGCGTGGAAAGCCGACCCTATCCGCTCGATCTGAGCGAAGATGCGCCCACCGCCGCGAATCGCGACAGCTTTTTCGTACCTTATTTCTGGCCGGACGAGGACGATGGCGGCGAGGACCAGGACGTGCGCAACAATTACCTGCCGGACTTTGCCGGCGGCGTCCCCGATTGGCTGACCAGCGTCAATTCGAGCCTGCGTCAGGCCTGGATCTGGAAATACAATTCCGGCGTCACCCCCGACCTGTCCCCGATCATCGACCGTCCTTACATGTCCGCCAATCGCGGGCCGAATCTGGCCTGTCCCGATCCGATCGTACCGTTGACCGGCAATCGCGGCGCGCTGCTTTCCGCCGCCGACGGCTTCATGGCTTATGGCGCATCGGGGACGAACATCGCCAAGGGTCTCGTCTGGGCATGGCGCATGATCTCGCCGAATTTCGTGCCCGAAGCGCGGCCCTATGCGCCGGATAACCGCAAGATCGTCATCCTGATGACCGACGGATTCAACGATTTCGTTCCGCAGAACAACCACTGGAACCAATCCGATTACGCGGGAACGGGTTACGTCGCGCGGCAACGTCTGGGAACGCGCGATCGGCGGGAGATCATGAATATTCTCGATCAGCGCACCGCCGAGGTCTGCGAGCGCATCAAGGGTCGCGACATCGAGATCTACACGGTTCTCTTCGACCCACAGGGCTATACGGATGTATCGAATGTCGAGGCGCTGCTCGAACAATGCGCGACGACGCCCAACCGCCATGTCTACCGCGCGGATTCGGGCGAGGCCCTGGTTTCGGCATTCCGCCAGATCGCTAATCAGATCAACGCGTTGCGGATATCGCGCTGATATGTGAGAGGTAGAGGCGGGGTCCTGCGCGCCCCGCCTCTGCGCGCATATCGGGGAGCAAGCCGTGAAGCTCGAAGCCTTCATGATCGACGGGCATCGTCTGGAGATGCGTCCGGCGCCGGTCGAGCGGCAATGGATGGAGGAGACGACGGGCCGCTTCGCCTATCGCTGCCTTCCCCTCGCCATCGCCAACGCCCATGGCTGGGAATTGCTGTGCCCGCACGAGACCCACGCCGTCTGGGACGGGGGGCTCGGGCTGGAGGCCATCCGCGTCACGGGGGAACCGGGGCAGCCGGCGGCTGCCGTCTCCCATTTCGGGCACGGCGTCCTGACGTTCCACGTGCCGGTGATCTTCCGCACCGAGCCGGGTTGGGATCTGATGGTGAGCGGCCCGATCAATGCGCCGAAAGACGCCATCGCGCCGCTATCGGGGGTCGTCGAAACCGACTGGGCGCCGTTCAGCTTCACCATGAACTGGCGCTTCACCCGCACCGCCCAGCGCGTGAGCTTCGCCGCCGGCGAGGCCTTCTGCCACATCTACCCCGTGCAGCGGGGCGTGCTGGAAGAGGTCGCTCCTGCCATCCGCCCGCTCTCGTCCGATCCGGAGCTCGAGCGCCGACACCGGGAATGGTCGAAGAGCCGTGACGCGTTCAACCGTGATCTCTCCCGCCCCGACACCGAAGCGACGCGCGCGGGCTGGCAGAAGCTCTACCATCGCGGACAGGATGCGGCGGGTGAACGGTTGAGCGCCCAGGGACACCGCACGCGCCTGCGCCTGCGTCCGTTTGCGGAAGGTGCCGATTAGCAGCTTTTGATTGTACGAAATTTTTACGAATGCCCCATAGTCTACGTACTTGTCCGTATGCGACTGACGATGGAGGGGTATGTGTCGATTTTCCGCTCTCGCTTCGACGAGAGAGACGCGCGGCTTGCCGCACTCGACCGTTCGATGGCGGTCATCGCTTTCGATCTCGATGGCAACATCCTGGAGGCCAACGCGAATTTCCTCGAGGCGACCGGCTATGCGCTGAACGAGATCGCGGGTCGACACCATCGCATGTTCGTCGATCCCGCCGAAGCCGGTGAAGCCGCCTATGCGGATTTCTGGGAGAGTCTGCGCCGCGGCGCGTTCCGGAGCGGGGAATTCCGCCGCTTCCGCAAGGACGGGAGCGAGATCTGGATCGAGGCGAGCTACAATCCGATCCTCGATGCCAAGGGCAAGCCGCTGCGGATCGTCAAATACGCCGCCGACATCACGGCCCGCAAACATGCCGAAGCGGATCGCGCGGGGCAGATCGCGGCGATCCATGCGGCCCAGGCGGTCATCGCCTTCGATCTCGACGGGACCATACGTGAAGCCAACCAGAATTTCTGTGCCGTGACCGGATACCGCCCGGAGGAGATCATCGGTCGCCATCACCGGCTCTTCGTCGATCCCGAGCACGCGAAATCCGAGGAATACGCGGCCTTCTGGCGCAAGCTCGCCCGGGGTGAATTCGAGGCCGGCCAGTTCCGCAGGGTCGCGAAGGACGGGAGCGAGATCTGGATCGAGGCGACCTACAATCCGATCCGCGATCCCTCCGGCAAGCCCTACAAGATCGTGAAATTCGCCACCGACATCACCCGGCAAAAGCGCCTCGCGCAGCAGCTGCGGCAGATGATCGACCGGAATTTCTGCGAGATCGACGACGCCGTCAGCCGCTCCGACGGCCAGTCCCGCACGGCGATCGAGGCCGCACGCGGAACCGCCGGCAACGTCCAGGCCATGGCGGCGGCGGCCGAGGAACTCGCCGCTTCGATCAGCGAGATCTCCGATACGATGGTGAAATCGCGCAGTGCGACGGAGGACGCCTTTGCGCGTGCGTCACAGGCGGGCGAATCGACGCGTCGCCTCGCCGATGCCGCAGCGGCGATGGGCAGCATCGTCGGATTGATCCAGACGATTGCCGGGCAGATCAATCTGCTCGCCCTCAATGCCACGATCGAATCGGCGCGTGCCGGAGAGGCCGGGCGTGGCTTCGCGGTGGTCGCGCAGGAGGTGAAGAACCTCGCCAATCAGGCGGCTCGGGCGACGGAGCAGATCACATCCGAAATCGCCGGTGTCCAGGCCGTCTCGCAGGACGTGTCGGATGCCCTCGATGCGATCTCGCAGGCGGTCGGCGGGATGCGCGATCACGTGGTCAGCAGCGCGAGTGCGGTGGAGCAGCAAAGCGCGGTCACGCGGGACATGTCGGCGAACATGCAGCAGACGTCTTCCGCCGTGACGCAGATTTCCGATGCGCTCGATGCGGTCAATACCGCGATCGGCGACGTCACGCGCGCCATGAGCGACACGCGTGACGCTGCGGCGAAGCTCGCCTCGTAAGGCGGCTTCGCGCGGTCGCCCCGTCATTGCGGGGCGGGGATCAACCTCGGACGTCGATCATTCCGGCCTCAGCCGCGCGAGCGGCGCGTCGGAATCGTCGACGAGGACGTAGATATAGCCGTCATCGGGGCCGACCGCGACGTCGCGGATGCGCCATTCCTCGTCCTCGAGAAGGCGCCCGGTCTGCTCGACCTCGTGGCCGTCGACGCTGAAGCGTCCGAGATAGCGATGGGCGAGATTGCCCATGAACATGTCACCCTCCCAGTCGGGGAAAGCGTCACCGAAATAGAAGACGAGGCCCGAGGGCGGGAAGCCTTCCGGGTGATCGGATTCCCACCAATAGACCGGATCGATCGTGCCCTCGACTTCCGGCGGCGTCGGCGCGAAGCGCTCGCCGGTGCGGTAATCGACGCCCCAGGTCGCGATCGGCCAGCCGAAATTGCCGCCGGCTTCGATGACGTTGATCTCGTCGCCGTTATTCTCGCCATGCTCGTTCGACCAGAGCTCACCCGTTTCCGGATGGAAGGCGAGGCCCTGGGGATTGCGGTGGCCGTAGGACCAGATCGCGTCGTCGGCATCCGGGTCATCCACGAAGGGATTGTCCGAGGGGATGGACCCGTCGGCTTCGAGCCGCAGGATCGAGCCGAGGCCGTTGCTGCGGTCCTGGGAATAGTGCTGCGGGCCGAAATCCTTGGAATTGCGGTCGCCGACCGTCACGAACAGGTAGCCGTCATCGTCAAAGGCGAGCCGCGAGCCGTAATGCGCGTCGCTTTCGATGAAGGGTTCGACGACATGCAGCACCTCGACCTCATCGAGCGCGCGCTCGTCCAGATCGATCCGGGCGCGGGCGACGTAGGTCGTCGACAGGCCCTGACCGTCGGTGCCGGAGAAGCTCATGTAGAGGTAGGGCTCTTCCTCGAAATCGGGATGCAGCGCGAGATCGAGAAGGCCGCCCTGGTTTTCCGCATGGACCTCGGGGACGCCGGAGATCTCGTGCATCTCGCCGTTGTCACGGTCGATCAACTGGATGCGCCCGGGGCGCTCGGAGACGAGCACCATGCGGCTGTCGGGCACGAAGACGAGCGACCAGGGATTGGACAGGCCTTCCGCGACGGTCTCGACCGTATAATCGGCCTGCGCGCTCGCGGGTAGGATCGCGGCACCGGCAAGGCCGCCGGCGAGGATCAGTGAGAGCGGGCTCGCCTTCGACAATGCGCGCCGAAACGCACCGCGCGATCCTGCGATGGCGCGCGATGCATCGTTTCGAGAGTGCGGCTTATTCGGACTTGCCTGCATGATTCACTCCTTTCGTGAAATGGCGTGTCACCAATCCACTTCAGGTGGTGCCCGTTCCATGCAGCGATGCCGGATAACGGTTTCGTGTACGCAAGCTCGGTGCGCGGGTATTGCCGTCTCGCCCCGCCTCAGAAGCTCATGATCCTCGCCTGCGGTGCAACGAGGCGACGCCCCATCTCGGCCGGATCCGCCGCGCTCACACCCTCGATCAGAGCCTCGGGGCCGACCCCTTTGTTGGGCAGGTAGATGGCGCAGACTTCGACCTGCGTACCGGTCTGATCCATGATCGTGCGCATCAGCCCCTGCGGGCTCATGTCACGGGGTGCCTGCGGCGCGGTAGCGGATTCGGGGGCATCGCGCAGCGCCATATCGGCGGCGGGGCCGCAGAGCAGGATATGCGCGGAGGCGCCGGCCTGGATCGACTGCATGGTCAGGACCATCGCCATCAGCTGCGTCTGGGCGTCGGGCGCGGTGAGGATCGTGACGAGTTCGACCTCCTCCGCGATTGCCGCCTGAGGCGACACGGTGAGGGCGGAGATCGAGAGCGCGGCGGCGCCGGCAATGGCAGTGAGCGTTTTCTTCATGGTGGCGTCCTTTATGAAACACGTGACGAAACGGCGTAGTTGCGCCGGTAAGTTAGTTCATCAATATATTCTGAATCAATGGTGGATTGATCGCCGTCGCGTGGCATCTCCGCGCAGGCTTTCACCGCGCGGCCCGTCTCTCGACCCATTCCTTGACCCGTTCCTTGACCCGTGGCGCTCGCCTCCGGCGCATCGCAGGACGCGCGTGCCCGGGCGAATGCGATCCCGTCAAGCGAGCGTGATCGCGCGAAGTCATTGACGCAATTCATGGAACAGCGAGCGGGTGACGCGCGTTCTCGCAGCCAGAGGTGCCTGGAGCAGGATCCGGTGGATCCGGGCGAACCCGCCGCTCCGGGCGATCGTTTCGACGCATCACGCGGCCCCGTCAGCCCATGACGAACCCGCCCGTGATGGCGTCAGCAGAAGGAGATGCCGGTCATGCGGTCTGATACCCATACCAATCCCACGCGCTTCAGCCGCCTCGCGTCGCTCGTCGCCGGCGGCACCGCGCTCGCGGCGCTCGTCATTGCGGCGCCCGCCGTGACGGCGCCGGCACTCGCGGATACGACGCCGCAGGCATCCGAGACTGCGCAAGCCACCGAGAACGGGACGACCCCGACGAACGATCTGCAGATGCAAGGCGATTTCATCGTGGCGCAGACGCCGGGCCATCTGTTGGCCAACGATCTGATCGGAGCCGACGTGGTCAGCGCCGATGGCGAGAGCGTGGGCAATGTCGCCGACGTCATCCTCGACCAGGATGGCCGGCTCGCGGGCATTACCGTCTCCGTCGGCGGCTTCCTCGGGATCGGCGATCGCGAGATCGGCATTCCGATCACCGCGATGGGGATCGGGCCGGAAGTGGAGCAGACCGGATCGATCGCGGAATCCGGGAGATCCGCCGGCGGTCAGATCGACGAGGTGATGATCAATCTCGACAGCGCCGCGATCGAAGACGCACCGGAATTCGCGCGGCTGGAGGATGTTCCCGTCCCCGATAACGGCACCCCGGTTTCACCGAACGGAACCCCGATCGGCGAACCACAGATCGACTGACGCGCGACCTCATTGCGGCGCATGAGAATCCCGGCCCGGGCCGTCCCCGTGGCCGGGTTTTCTGCGCAATGGCCGCAAGGCGATGCCGGCAAAGCGCAATCCCGCGATCAGGACGACGCCGTAGACGAGCCCCCCAGCCAGCGCGAGGATCATCAGCGTGCCCTCGGCAGCGAAGGCCTCGGCCTGGCTCGACATGAAGGCGAGGGCGGGGCCTTCGAGGCCGGCGACGAGTGCTGCGAGCAGCGCGCAGCCGGTGAGCGCGATCGCGAGCGTCTTGCCGAGCAGCGCATTCGGCGCGCTCCAGTCGCGACGCTGCGCGATCACGAGCAGCAGGCCGAGATTGACCCAGGCGCCGATCGCCGTGGCGAGCGCGAGGCCGACGACGCCGAACGGACCCGTCAGCACGATCTTGAAGGCGATGTTCACCGCGACCGCCGTTAGCGAGATCTTCAGCGGCGTCACCGTATCCGAGCGCGCGTAGAAGCTCGACAAGGCCGAGCGCATCAGCACGACGGCGGGAAGGGCGAGCGCGTAGGCGGCGAGGATGGCGCCGGAAGCCGCCGCATCCTGCGCGGTGAAGGCGCCGCGACCGAACAGGGCAAGCATGATCAGATCGGGGATCATCACGAAGGCAACGGTGCAGGGCAGGGCGAGCGCGAGGATGATCGCCGCCGCCTGGTTCTGCGAGCGATGCGCGCCCGCAATGTCGCCCTCGGCGATGCGCCGGCTCATCTCGGGGAGAAGCACCGTGCCGGCGGCGATGCCGATCACGCCCACGGGAAGCTGGTAGAGCCGGTCGGCGTAATACAAGGCCGAGACCGCGCCGACCGGCATCAGCGAGGCGATGATGGTATCGGCGAACATCGCGATCTGCACGCCGGCGGAGCCGATCACGGCGGGGCCGAATGTCTTGAAGAAATGCTTCACCGCCTTGTCCGGACGCGGGATCGCGAGGCTCGGGGCGAGGCCGGCGCGCCGCGCCGCCGCCCAGACGAGCAGCAATTCGAGCACCCCCGCCACCGCGACGCCCCAGGCCGCCGCATGGCCGGCGGTGGGAAAGAGGAAGGCGAGGGCGAGGGCGGCGATCAGCGAGACGTTGAGCAGGATCGGCGCGGCAGCAGCCGCAGCGAAACGGTCATGCGCGTTGAGCAGCGCGGAGAGCATCGTCACCAGCGTGACGAAGAGCAGATAGGGAAACGTGATGCGCGTCAGCGTGATCGTCAGGTCGAAGCGCTGCTCGTCGCCAACCACACCCGGCGCGAGGGCGGAGACGAGCCAGGGCATGAAGCCGAGCGCGAGGGCGAGCAGCAGGATCTGAATCGCGAGCAGCAGGGTCCAGATCCGGCTCGCGAAGAGGTGGCCGGCCCGCGCGCCGTCCTTCTCCCGCGTCTGCGCATAGGTCGGGATGAAGGCGGCGTTGAAGGCGCCTTCGCCGAAGATGGTGCGGAAATGGTTGGGCAGGCGCAGCGCGATGACGAAGGCGTCGGCGACGGGTCCGACACCCATGATCGCCGCCATGACGACGTCGCGCACAAAACCGGTGATCCGCGAGACCATCGTCCAGCTGCCGACCGAGGCGATCTTCCTGAGCATCCCGCAAATCCGAATCGACCGGCGCATCCGCCGGCGCCCGTCCAAGCTGTTTGGCGCATGGTGGCGGGTGATGGCAAGGTTGGTGATCGCGGAAGGAGGCGGCGGCGCGCTCCCGCGCTCTCGTGCTTGCATGCGCGCGCGGGCATCGTTACCTAAACCGAGTATTCCACGGGGGTCGCAGGCCATGGACGATCAGGCGGGACGAGAGGGTGCGGCGACGGTCGATGATCCACTGAAGCTGCTCGCCCTCGACATCGACGATCTGGCGGTGATCTCGGCGCATATGCAGCATGCGCAGCTGCGTGTCGCCGATCTCGCCTTCTTGCCGGGCGAGCGGCGCTTCGCGCTGTGCGTGGGGCGCTACGAATGGGAACACGACCCGCAATCCCCCCGGCGCCGCCGGCTCACCGGGCTGCATTTCGAGCGGGTTCTGGGTGCGCAGCTGCGCAATATCGACCCACGCACCGGCGATACCGATCTGGAACTGATCGCGATCGGCTTCGAGCCGGGCGATGCCCCCTCGGGCGCCATCATCATGTTCTTCGCCGGTGATCGCGCCCTGCGGCTCGAAGTGGAGTGCATCGAGGCGCAGATGCGTGATATGGGGCCTGTCTGGGAGGCGGACCCGCCTCCGCCGCTCGATGACGAGGATGATCAGTGATGCCGTTGCGGCTCGATGCGCGCCAGGATGATTTCGACACGGCCTTTGCGGCCTTTCTCACCACCAAACGCGAGGTCTCGGAAGAGGTCGACGACATCGTACGCGACATCATCGCCGATGTCGTGGCGCGCGGCGACGAAGCGGTGATCGACTATACGAGCCGTTTCGACCGGCTCGACCTGACCCCGCAGACGTTGCGGGTGAGCGGTGAGGAAATCGAGAAGGCGCGCGCGGCCTGCGACGCGAAGACGATTCAAGCGCTCGAGATCGCCTGGCAACGCATCGTGCGCTACCACGAAGCGCAGAAACCCGCCGATCATCGCATGACCGACGATCTCGGCGTCACCATGGGCTGGCGCTGGTCGGCGATCGAGGCGGTTGGCCTCTATGTTCCGGGCGGCACCGCGAGCTACCCGTCTTCCGTCCTGATGAACGCCGCACCGGCGCGCGTCGCGGGTGTCGAGCGCGTCGTCATGGTCTCGCCGACGCCGGACGGGGTTATCAATCCGCTGGTGCTCGTCGCCGCGCAGATCGCAGGCGTCGACGAGATCTACCGCATCGGCGGCGCCCAGGCCGTGGCGGCACTGGCTCACGGAACGCAGACGATCGCGCCGGTGGCCAAGATCGTCGGGCCGGGCAACGCCTTCGTGGCGGCGGCCAAGCGCCGGGTCTTCGGGCAGGTCGGGATCGACATGATCGCCGGCCCCTCGGAAGTGCTGATCATGGCCGATGCGTCCGCTAACCCCGATTGGGTCGCCACCGACCTTCTGGCCCAGGCGGAGCATGACCCCGCCTCGCAATCGATCCTCGTGACCGATGACGCGGAACTCGCCGATGCGGTCTGCGAGGCGGTGGAGCGCCATCTCACCACGATGAAGCGCGCCGACATTGCCCGGGCGAGCTGGAACGATTTCGGCGCCGTGATCCTCGTGCCCGATCTCGCCGGCGCGCTGCCGCTCGTGAACCGGATCGCGCCAGAGCATCTCGAAATCGAGACCCGCGATCCCGAGGCGCTCGTCGCCGGCGTGCGCAATGCCGGCTCGATATTCCTCGGCGCCCATACGCCGGAGGCGATCGGCGATTACGTCGCCGGGCCCAACCACGTGCTGCCGACGGCCCGCTCGGCGCGGTTCTCCTCCGGTCTCGGCGTGCTCGACTTCATGAAGCGTTCGTCTATCCTTCATTGCACGCCCGACGCTCTGCGTGTGCTCGGTCCTGCGGCGATCGCGCTCGGAGAGGCCGAGGGGCTGGAGGGGCATGCGCGCTCGGTCGCGATAAGGCTCAATCTGTGAGGATCGAGGGATGAGCGGCGACGGGGGCAGGCAGGAAACGGAATTCCGTGAGAGCGATCGCCTCGTGGCCCTGACCCTCGACGAGCAATCCATCGGTCGGGGCAGCCCCGACCAGGAGCACGAACGCGCCGTCGCTATCTACGATATCCTCGAATCGAACCATTTCCGCATCCCGGAATCCGATGTGGGGCCGTATTGGCTGAAGCTCGGCATCATCGAGCGGCGGCTCGCCTTCGAGATCCTGACGCAGAACGGCGGGCCGGTGATGACGCATCTGCTCTCGCTCACCCCGTTCCGGCGGATCATCCGTGACTACGCGATCGTCTGCGACAATTATTACAA
>JBJHBI010000025.1:0-55257 GCA_050485405.1 Salinarimonadaceae bacterium | reverse complement strand
AGAAGGTGATCGAGGAAGCGCCCGCGCCCGGCATGACGCCGGAAATGCGCGAGGCGATGGGCAAGGCCGCCGTCGAGGCGGCGCGCGCGGTCGGCTATGTCGGTGCGGGCACGGTCGAATTCATCGCAGACGGTCGCGAGGGCCTGCGGCCCGACCGGTTCTATTTCATGGAGATGAACACCCGCCTTCAGGTCGAGCATCCGGTGACCGAGGCGGTGACGGGGCTCGATCTCGTCGAGCTGCAATTCCGCGTCGCCCATGGCGAGACGCTGCCCTTCACCCAGGAGGAGGTCCGCCTCGAAGGCCATGCCGTCGAGGCGCGGCTCAATGCGGAGGATCCCGAGAAGGGCTTCCTGCCATCGACCGGGCGGCTCTGGGCGCTGGAACTGCCGGAGGATTTCGGCATCCGCATCGATTCCGGCGTCGAGGCCGGCGACGAGGTCAGCCCGTTCTACGATCCGATGATCGCCAAGATCATCGCGCGCGGGGCCGATCGCGGCGAGGCGCTCGATCGTCTGTCGCGGGCACTGGGCGAGACGCTCGTCGCGGGTCCGCGCAGCAATGCCGCCTTCCTGAAGAAGCTCGTCGACGCGCAGGCCTTCCGCGACGGCGCTTTCGATACCGGCTTCATCGACCAGAATCTCGAAAGCCTCGGCGCCGTCGAGCGCCCGCACGATCCCCTCGCAGTCGCGGCGGGCGCGCTCGCGCTGGTGCGGCGCGACCATGACCGCAACGCGCTCGCGGGCAGCGTCGCGGTGGGTGATCTTCCGGGGCCCTGGTGGGCGAGCGACGGGTTCCAGCTCGTCGGCCGGCGCCAGACGGGGCTACCGCTGATGGTCGACGGCGCACGCGTCGACGGCGCCCTCACCTGGGATGAGGACGGCCCGGCCTTCGAACTTCCCGGCGAGCAGACGGAGCCCGGCGCCGTCGAGGCGAGCATCGTCGAGGCGGGCGAAGTCATGCTCGTCCTGCGCGAGGGCCGTCAGACGCGCGTCGAGATCTACGATCCGACCAATGTCGATCTCGAACATCTCGATGCGGGCGGTCTGATCAAGGCCCCGATGCACGGCAAGCTGGTGGCGCTCTTCGTCGAGTCCGGAGAAGCGGTCGAGAAGGGACAACGCGTCGCGGTGGTCGAGGCGATGAAGATGGAACATGTCCTCACCGCCCCCCTCGACGGCGTGATCGGCGAGATCGCCGCCGCGATCGGCGATCAGGTGGCGGAAGGGGCGCGGATCACGGTGGTGCTCGAGGAGGGTGATACGGCATGAGCAAGCGCGTTGCGATTGTTCTGGGCGGGCTCGTCTTCGCGATCGGTATCATCGCCTATGTCGGTTACCTGCTCCAGCAATATGGCCAGGAATGCGATTCGACGCTGCGGCACTGCGATGTCGAGCGCGAGGAAATCGCCTTCCTCGAAGGGCAATGGTGCGCGGCGATCGATCCGCAGGCCCTGCGCGAGCGCATCGTCTTCGAAGAGGAGCGCATCATGCTCCTGCGTGACGGCGCACTCGCGGAGCGCGACGACGATTGGCGCGAGATGCGCGTCTTCGCCTCCATGGGAGCGATCGTCTATTTCGAGCACGATCCGCAGACCGGAGATCGCCTGACCGGTGAACTGACCCTGCGAATCGACGGGCCCGACCGGCGTTTCATGGTCGACGGGCCGAACGAGATCGAATGGGTGCGCTGCGCCGAGAGCTGATTTCATGCATTTCCGGGCGCGACCGCGAAGGGACGCATCATGACCGACACACCCGATACGAGCTTCGACGCGAACGGCACCCCCTTCACGGAACATGCCGGGCCGCAGGCCGCGATCGAAGCGCTGAGCCGTTTCTATGACGATGCCGCCGAGACCCTGCGCGGGGCGATCACCCGTTTCGTCAAGCACGGCACGCCACCCGATCCGGAGACGCGGGCGCGTTTCCGATATCCGGAACTGCGCGTCGTCTATCGCGAGGAAGCCCGTCCCCCGCGCACGCAGCGCGCCTTCGGCAAGCTTCTGGGTACCGGCGTCTACGCCACCACCCTCACCCATCCCGACGCGTTCCGCAGCTATCTTCTGGAGCAGCTGACACCGCTCGTCGAGGAATACGGCGCGCGGCTCCAGGTCGGGCCGGGCGCTCAGGAAATCCCCTACCCCTACGTGCTGGAGCGCGGCGACGAACTCGCCCAGGGCGAGGTGACCGCGAGCGCGCTCGCCCAGCATTTCCCGATCCCCGATCTGACCGAGGTGGGCGACGAGATCGCCGACAGCGTCTGGGAAGCGCCCGCCGACGCGATGCGCCCGCTCGCGCTCTTCGACGCCGTGCGGGTCGATTACTCGCTGCGCCGGCTGGTGCATTATACCGGCACCGACTGGCGCGCCATCCAGCCCTGGATCCTGCTCACCAATTACCACCGCTACGTGGACCAGTTCGTGCAATGGGCGCTGGAGGAATTGCGGCGCGAGGACAGCGTGCACGAGCGTCTCGTCATGCCCGGCGGCATCAGCGTCAGCCGCGAGCAGGCGGCGCATACCGATGCGGAAACCCTGATGGCGCAATCGCCCTGGCATCGCCACCAGATGCCGGCCTATCATCTGACGCGCCGCGAGGGTTGCGGCGAGGGGGTGACGCTCGTGAATATCGGCGTCGGCCCTTCCAACGCCAAGACGATCACCGATCATCTCGCGGTGCTGCGCCCGCATTGCTGGCTGATGGTCGGCCATTGCGGCGGTCTGCGCCAGTCCCAGACCATCGGCGATTACGTGCTCGCCCACGCCTATCTGCGCCAGGACGGCATTCTCGACAGCCTCGTCCCGCCCGATATCCCGATCCCGGCACTGGCCGAGGTCCAGATAGCCCTGCAACAGGCGGCGGGCCAGGTCACCGGCGAGAAGGGCGAGGCGCTGAAGGGGCGGCTGCGCACGGGCACCGTCGTCACGAATGACGACCGCAACTGGGAACTGCGCTGGAGCCAGGAGCGGCGGCGTTTCAACATCTCGCGCGCCATCGCCATCGACATGGAGAGCGGCACCATCGCCGCCCAGGGTTTCCGTCTGCGGGTGCCCTACGGCACGTTGCTCTGCGTCTCCGACAAGCCGCTTCACGGCGAGATCAAGCTGCCCGGCGCGGCCAACGCGTTCTATCAGCGCGCGGTCGGCGAGCATCTGATGATCGGGCTGGAGACGCTCGAAATCCTGCGCGGACAGCGCACGGCTTTGCATTCGCGCAAGCTGCGCTCCTTCGACGAGCCACCCTTCCGCTGATCGCGACGGTCGCGATCGGGCATGCTGCGCTTATCGTTAGGGCAGCTTGCCCGATTGCGCGCGGCGCAGCGCTGCGGCAGCCTCGCATCCGGTCTGATCCCGAGCGCGAACCGTGAGCCGTAAATCATGAGCGAAGCCCCCCTCCCCGCAACCCGCACCGGGCGTCTGGAGCGCCCCGACGGCGCGTCGATCCATTACGAGGTGACCGGGAGCGGCCCGGCCCTGCTCTTCGCCCACGGGCTCGGCGGCAATCACATGAGCTGGTGGCAGCAGATCCCGGCCTTCGCCGAAAGCCATACCTGCATCGCCTTCTCGCATCGCGGCTTCGCGCCCTCCACCTGCCCCGGGCCGGCGCCCGATCCGCGCGACTATACCGGCGATGCGATCGCGCTTCTCGATCATCTGGAGATCGACCGGGCCGTCTTCATCGGACAGTCGATGGGGGGCTGGACGGGCGTCGAGACGGCGCTCGCGCATCCCGGGCGGCTGGCCGGGCTGGTGCTCGCCTGCACCACGGGCTCCTTCGCCTTCGACGGTTACGACGATCCGGATGTGGCGCGCTGGTACGAGCAGGCGCCGGAAATCCGCAAGCAACTCCTCGCAGACAACGTCCATCCGGCGACCGGCGCCGTCTTCGCCCGGGCCGAGCCCGCCCTGCACCAGCTCTACGGCATGATCGACCGGCTGAATGCTCGGCTCGACAAGGAGGCCGTGCGCGCCGCCATCTGGAGCATGCGCAAGCGCGGGCCGGAGGATGCCGCGCGCATCGCCTGTCCGGTCCTGATGATCACCGGCGAGGACGATATCGTGATCTCGCCGGCGGGCGTGCGCGCGGTAGCACGCCACATCCCCGACGTACGCGTCCACGGCGTGCCGGCTTCCGGGCATTCGGTCTATTTCGAGCGCGCTGCGCTGTTCAACGCGCTCGTGGCCGATTTCCTCGGCGAGATCGGCTGGCGCTGATCAGGTCCCGACCCGCAACGGCGCGCCGAGCTTGCGCAGGGCCGCGAGCGCGGAGAGCGCCGTGATCCGCCCGGTCTTGGGATTCTCCGAGGGGATGTTCTCGATCTCCAGCGCGAAGGAAGCCGAATCGGCATCGACCTCGATGCGGTGACAATTGCGCGTGACGCTGGGATCGGCCCAGATCTCGATCGTCGTGGCATCCGGTCCGATACCCGCGAGCGACAGCGCAGCCGCTACGTTCACATTGGCCGGGAACCCCTTCGCCGCGTCGCGGGCGCTGCCCTTGAAGACGAGAAGCGGTTCTTCGAGCCCCTCGACCGAGATGGCGTTGTCGACGAGATGCGGCGCTCCGGCGAGCCCCCCGGGCGGCTTGCGCGTGATCATGCGCACCATACGGATCTCGCCCTCGGCTGCGGCGCTGACGGCGTCGAGGCCGAGAAGCGCGCCGGTCGGTATGATGATCTGGCCACCCTTCTCGCGGGCCAGCGCGACGAGTTCGGGATGCGGCAGCAGCGCGCCGGCGGAGAGGATCATGACCTTGCGACCGGCACCGAGCATGGTCGTGCACAATTCCTCGACGATTGCGGCGGGGGCGCATTCGACGGCGAGATCACAATGGGCGGGCAGGTCCTGCATCGCGACGATGGGGCAGTCGATACCCTGCTCGCGCATCCAGGCCTGCGCCTTGTCGCGACCGCCGACAGTGACGCAAGCCAGTTCCAGCCCGTCGATCCCGTCATTCAGCGCCTGCGCGAGCTTGCGCCCGATGGCACCGAGCCCCACGATCCCCACACGTATCCCGCTCATCGTCGCTCCTTCCGTTTTCGTTGCCGGGAGATTGGCCGCCCGTGACGAAGTGTCAAGCCTTTACGCGCGCACTCGGGATCAAAGAAATGCTGCAGCGCAATACACGGAAATTCGAAAATATTCATGATTAATTTACCAACAAGTCCGGATTTAATGTCAAATTATCAAGCAAAATGGCATAGTGTGAAACGAATACATGCGCTTGCGCTTTGTTACTGCCCTTGATCCGATGAAAGGAGGGCGACATGGCGACCTGGATTACAGTCGGTATCGTTTTCGCGATCGGCTTCTATGCCCACTATGCGCGTCTGAGGAGCCCGCTCGTCTTCGTGGCCTGCCTCGTCCTGCTGGTGGTCGGCCTGACCATCGACCTCATGATCGAGCAGCCGCCGTCGCGCTTCGCGGATTGAGCCGTTTCACGGTTGCTGAGGCGCCGCGGCCGGGCGCGACGCGCGGGCAAACAGCGCGACGATGTCGCAACGCATCCCGGTGATGCGATAGAGCCCCAAGGCCGATCCGCCGAGCCAGAACAGCCAGGCGAGCAACACCGCGAGCCCCGCTCCCATCAACCCGAAATACGGCACCAGCACGAGGTTGCCGAGGGCGAGGACGATCGTCGAGGCGATACACAGGAGCGCATTGAACATCTGCGCTCCCGCAACGGTGAGAAGCTGGACCACCGGCCCGGCGATCGCGCGCAGGACCTGACAGCCGACGAGCAGGACGAGTACCGCGTGGGCCTGCGCGAAATCCGGATGGAAGATCGCGAGAATCATGTCGCCGAAGAACGCCGTCACGATCAGCGCCGCCAGCGTGAAGGCGATCGGGAAAATCGCTGCGGCGCGCATCGTGTCGCTCGTCCCCCGCAGGCGCCTCGCCGCGTGTGCGTCGGCGAGATCGGGGATGATCACCTGATGCGCCACCTGCACGCCGAAGCCGACCAGCAGGGCGAGCTTCAAGGCGATGCCGTAGGCTGCCAGAGACGCCGATTCGAGCACGGTCGCGGCGAGCAGGATCGCGAGATCGGCGAAGATCAGCGTGTAGATCCCCACCGCGATCTGCGGCGCGCCCTCCCGCCGCCAGCGCGCGACGAGACGGCGATCGGCATGCAGCCGCGCCTGTGTGACACGGGGCAGAAGCCGCCGGAGCAGGAGCCACTGGGTCCCCGCGAGAACACCCGTCACGACGAAGAAGGCCACCACCACCGTGCCGACATCGGGGTTCATTCCGGCGAAGGTCATGCTGGTGACGATGGCCAGGAACACCACGGGCCGCAGGAAGGATTCCGGCCCATATGCCAGCAGGAAGGCGCGCAATGCCAGCGCGATCCCGGAATTGAGGCCGATGAAGGCGACGACCGGCATCCCGATGGCGGTGATCACAAAGGGCAGCCGCTCGGCCTGCGTCGCTCCGGGCCAGAGCAGCGCGGCGACGAGGATCAGACCGGAAAAGAGCACCGCGAGGGCGAAAGTGTCCCTGTGGGCCTGCCGCAGAAAGGCGGCGAGCGTTCCGGGGCGTTCACGCTCCTGATAGCGCGACATGAAACGCGGAGCGATTTCGGGATAGCCGAAACTCACCATCGCCGCCGTCACGATGGCGAGCGAGGTCGCGGCGAAGAACAGCCCGAGATCCTCCGGCGCGAGCAGGCGCGCCAGAGCGAGTTGCGTCAGAAAACCCGCCCCTGCCCCGCCGAAGCGGATGATCAGGAGAACGAAGGTCATCGACGTAAGGATCTTGCGCAGACGCGTCACTGCAAACTCCGCAGCCATCGATCCGCCGCAGCGGAGGCCATGGCAGCGTGATAGCGCAGAGGAATTGAGGAATACTGAACCCGCCCGACCGACGGGCCGGGCGGGTTCTTCGACGAAGCTGGCGCCGGGCGCGCGCTACGCCGGCAAAAGCCGTTGCCGGCGTGCGGCGGCGTCAGTTCTCGTAGTGATCGGCGACGAGCCTGTCGAGCAGGCGCACGCCGAAGCCCGAACCCCAGCTCTTGTTGACGTCGCTCGCTTCCGCCGCCATGCCGGTGCCCGCGATGTCGAGATGCGCCCAGGGCGTGTCCTTCACGAAGCGCTGGAGGAACTGCGCGGCGGTGATGGCCCCGCCGAAGCGCCCGCCGGTATTCTTCATATCGGCGAACTTGGAATCGATCAGCTTGTCGTAGGCCTTGCCGAGCGGCAGGCGCCAGACCTTCTCGCCCGTCGCCGCGCCAGCCTCGCTCAACCGCGTCGACAACGTGTCGTCGTTCGAGAACAGGCCCGCATGGTCCTTGCCGAGCGCCACGATGATCGCACCGGTCAGGGTCGCGAGGTCGATCATGAATTGCGGCTCGTACTTCTCCTCGACATAGCTGAGGAGATCGGCGAGGACGAGACGCCCCTCCGCATCGGTATTGATGATCTCCACCGTCTGCCCGGAAAGCGTCTCGACGATGTCGCCGGGGCGCTGGGCCTTGCCGTCGGGCATGTTCTCGACGAGACCGATCGCGCCGACGACATTCGCCTTCGCCTTGCGGGAGGCCAGCGCGTGCATCAGGCCGACGACGCAGGCGGCACCGGCCATGTCGCCCTTCATATCCTCCATGCCGCCGGCGGGCTTGATCGAGATGCCACCGGTATCGAACACGACCCCCTTGCCGATGAAGGCCACGGGCTTCTCGCTCTTCTTGCCGCCCTGCCAGCGCATGATCGCGACCCGCGCCGGTCGCTCGGAGCCCTGCGCGACGCCGAGGAGCGCGCGCATGCCGATCTTGCCGAGCTGTTTCTCGTCGAGGATCTCGACTTCGACGCCCAGCTTCTCGAGCGCCGCGGCGCGCTCGGCGAATTCGACGGGGCCCAGCGTGTTGGCCGGCTCGTTGACGAGGTCGCGGGCGAGCATCACGCCGTCGGCGAGCCCCGCGCTCTGCTTGGCCGCCTTCTTCAGCGCCTGCGGATCATCGCCCGCAAGCGTGAGCCGCCCGCCTTTCTTCGGTGCATCCTCGTCTTCGTCCTTCTTCTTCGACTTGTAGTGATCGAAGCGATAGGAGCGCAGGCGCGCACCGAGGGCGAGGCCGGCAATGGCGGCATCGTCGCCCTGGAAACCGGGGAACTCCGTCACGAGCATGGCCTCGCGCCCGGCGGTCGCGGCAGCGATGGCAGCACCCAGAGCCGGCCAGTCCGGCGCCTCGCCCTCGACGGGCTTGCCGATGCCGACGACGACGAGCCGGTCGAGCTCGGGCTGGGCCGGTGCCGTGATCTTCATGACGGATTTGAACTTGCCCTTGAACTTCTCGGCCTTCGCCGCACGGGCGATCAGCCCGACCTGCTCACCCAGCAGGCGGGCCGCCTGCGGGCCGGGCGTGAGATCCTCCCCGACACATACGACCAGATCACCGGATTTCGGCAATTCAAGCGAAGCGAATTCGAGCTTGAACGCGTCTGACATGGGTTATTCCCTTTCTTCGATCTCTTCATTGGGCGCGCGCACAAGACCGCGCGGCAACGCACCGGACCACCTTTTTCTCAACATAGCGGCTCATGGCGCAGACGGAAGAGCGTATCCGGCAGCCGTTGCGAATATCGTTTGCGCAAGGCGCGCCGGCACGCGAATCACCCCGCATCCGATGATCCGCCACCGCCCGTTTTCGACGCGCAACGCACAACCTGCCGAGAATACCTCCGGGATTCTGCGTGATTCGACGTAGTGGGAGGCCGAGACGGAGTTATGCGCACCCCCTGATTGTGCTGCGAAAAATGCGGCTGATAACTTTCGGGAATACGCGTGAATATTTATCTGACGAAATTTACAATCGAAAGTACTTGTTTATCTTACGGAAATCGGTCAATGCCTCATGGAGAGCAAGGCGCGCGCGGAAAACCGGCATGTACGTGAAGATACCGATTCGCCTAGCTTGACTGTTGAAGGGTATTATAAGGATGTAGAGGCGCTGGACAGCCTCGGGTTGATCGGAAGAGGTGCCGCTCGACAGTAGCCAGTATCCATCATCTCGTCAGGAATCCTACCATGGGGGCGCGGTTCCGCAATGTCACGACCAAGCAGGGATGGTCAGTCAGATCATCCGACACGGGACAGCCGCTTCGGGGTACCGGACCAGCGTAGCCGGCATGCGAATACTGCGCGGATCGCGCTCGTGCTCGCCCTGTGTCTCGCCACACTCACCATCGTCGCCGCTTCCGGCTTTCGTCTGACGCATGCCGATGCCTCCTCCGGTATCGAGCAGGCGAGCGGCGAGCAACGGTAGAAATCGACAGCCGCGAGAAATCGGAGCCGAGAGAAGGCGGAGCCCGAGAAATCGGAACCCGAGAGGATTCGCCCGCCGTTTGGCCGGTCGAGGCGAACTCCCAAGCTTCCTCCGCGTTGGTGTCCCATCGATGACGAGGAAAACGGTGAGCCCTGCCCATGGAACGTGACAGCGACGCAGCCCGAATCTCCGCGCGCGAAACCGAAGCCAATCGCGGGCGCCGGGCGGTGTCACCACTCGGTATTCCGTGGCGGGGCTATCTCGACGTTTTGTTCCGCGTGGCGCGCGCGTTCTCCGTCGACAGGGTGAGCGCGAATGCTGCGGGTGCGGCGTTCTTCATGATCTTCGCCATCGTTCCCGCACTCGCCGCGATGGTCTCGCTCTACGGGCTGATCGGCGATCCGGCACGTCTGCGCGACCAGCTCGGCGATCTCGGCGCATTCCTGCCCCCCGCCATGCTCGAACTCATGGACGATGAACTCGCGCGGCTGATCGACCAGCGCCCGGACACGCTCGGCGTCACCTTCGCCACGACCTTCGCGATCGCCGTCTACGTGGTCAACAACGCGGTCCTGCGGTTGTTCGATGCGCTCAACGTGATCTACGGCGAGCGCGAGACGCGCTCGATCATCGGGCTCTACGGGACGGCGATCCTGTTCACCATCGGCGCCCTGATCTTCGCCGCCATCCTCGTCAACGTCGTCATCACCATCCCGATCGTCCTGCGTTTCCTGCCGCTCGGCCCCGTGGCCGGCTGGATCATGACCGTGTTGCCCCTCGTCGTGATCTTCATCGTGGCCAATATCGGTATCGCGGTGCTCTACCGCTACGGGCCGAGCCGCGTGCCGGCGCGCTGGCGCTGGATCTCGCCGGGATCGGTCTCTGCGGCGACGGTCTGGGTGATCGCCTCCGCCGGCTTCTCGTTCTACATGTCGAATTTCGCCGATTATTCCGCGACCTACGGCTCGCTCGGAGCGATCGCGGCGGCGATGATGTGGGCCTATATCTCGGTGCTGATCCTGCTCATCGGGGCGGAGTTCAATGCCGAGCTGGAGCAGCAGACGACGCGCGACACCACGATCCCGCCCGATCGCGAGATGGGCGAGCGTGGTGCCGCGGTAGCGGATACGCTGGGAGAAACGCGAAGCGGCTGAGGCTCGCCTCAGGCCGCCCGCATGCGCGCACGCAATTCGGTGCGGAACTGGTCGATGCAGATACGCTCGCCGCCGCGATCGACGTGCCAGAAGGTCCAGCCGTTACAGGCCGGCAGCCCCTGGGCCAGCGCGCCGATCTTGTGGATCGAGCCGATGGCGGGACCGAGAGACAGCCGCCCGTCGGCGCGCACGAGCGCCTGGTGGCGTCCGCGTGCATCGATGAGCATCTCGCCCGGCCTGAGCATGCCGCCTTCCACGACGGAAAGGAACGGGATGCGCGGCTCGGTGCGCTTCTCCGGCGCAGCCTTCAGCGCTTCGGGATCAACCGGCTCGACGGCTGCGATGCGTTCACGCGCCGCATCGGCATAGGTGGTATCGCGCTCGCAGCCGATGAAATTGCGCCCGAGCATCTTCGCAACGGCCCCGGTGGTGCCGGAACCGAAGAAGGGATCGAGCACCACGTCGCCCGGATTGGAGCTCGCGAGCATGATGCGCGCGAGCAGCGCCTCGGGCTTTTGCGTGGGATGAACCTTGCGGCCGTCCTCGTCCTTGAGCCGCTCCTCCCCCGTGCAGATCGGGAACAGCCAGTCGGAGCGCATCTGCACGTCCTCGTTGGCCGCCTTCATCGCGTCATAGTGGAAGGTATAGCCCTTGGCATCGGGGCTGCGGCTCGCCCAGATCAGCGTCTCATGCGCATTGGTGAAGCGCTTGCCGCGGAAATTGGGCATGGGGTTGGCCTTGCGCCAGACGACGTCGTTGAGGATCCAGAAATTCAGATCCTGCAAGGCGGTGCCGACGCGGAAAATGTTGTGATACGAGCCGATCACCCACAAGGTCGCGTTCTTCTTCATGACGCGCCGCACCGCGAGCAGCCAGGCCCGGGTGAAGGCGTCATAGGCCGAGAAGCTGGCGAACTGGTCCCAGGCATCATCGACGGCATCGACGCGGCTGTGGTCGGGGCGCATGAGCGCGCCCTCGAGCTGAAGATTGTAGGGCGGATCGGCGAATACCAGATCCACGCTCTCCGCAGGGAGCTTCTCCAGGGCGGCGATACAATCGCCGATCAGGATTTCATTGACGGGGAGCTCGGTCCCCATCCGAGGCACCGTCGCGACCCGCCCGGTACGCGAGACATGTTTCCGGGCGGTTGCGACGGCAGCCCCGGTACGCGAGGTACCCATGGGCATGCACCATTCACTCGAACTACGAGGAGGATGATTGCCCGATAGGGTAAAGATCGTGTTGCCGGGATCGCGAAAATGCGTCCCGCTTTGGGGCTGCAAATTTTGCCGGGTTATTGATTTATCAGCGATAATTCAGACGAGCCGCGCGTCGCGTTAATCCTTCGTCAACCATGATCGCACCGGTGCGAAACTCATACGGTGGATTGCACACGGCCCGAGCCGCGCAAGCGCGTCCAGATGGGTCCGCGTCGGGTACCCCACGTTGTCCTCGAATCCGTATTCCGGATAATGGAGTGCCGCGATTCGCATGGCGCGATCCCGAATCACTTTCGCGACGATCGATGCGGCGGCGATGCAGGCATAGGCCGAATCACCCTTCACCACCGCCTGTGCGGGAATCCCGAGCATCGACGGTACGTCGCGTCCGTCGATCAGGGCGCGGTCCGGAGGCGCGGGAAGCGCGGCCAGCGCGCGGCGCATGGCGGCGAGCGTCGCCCCGCGTATGTTGAGCCGGTCGATCTCCTCCGGCCCGGCGAAGGCGATGCCGACCTCGGCGCCGGCGATGATCTGCGCAAAGAGAACCTCGCGCCGCGCCGCCGTGAGCACTTTCGAATCGCGCAGCCCCTGCGGGATCGCATCCGGATCGAGAATGACCGCCGCCGCCGTCACCGGCCCGGCGAGCGGGCCGCGCCCGACCTCGTCGATTCCGGCGAAGCGCGCATGCGGATCGAGCGCGCGCTCCTGCGTGCCGTTCAGGACGATCGAAGGTTTGCGCGCCATGGCGCGTCAGATCGAGAAGGAGGTGCCGCAGCCGCAGGAGGAGGTGGCGAGCGGGTTCTTGATCTGGAAGCTCTGGCCGATCAGATCGTCGACGAAATCGATCACCGAGCCTTCCATATATTGGGCGGAGACCTCGTCCACGAGGACGGCGGCGCCGTCGCGCTCGATCACGAGATCGTCCTCCTGCACCTGGGTGTCGATGTCGAAAGCGTATTCGAATCCCGAGCAGCCGCCGCCATTGACGCTGATGCGCAGCTTCGATCCGGGCGCTTCCTTCGCCATGATCTGGTTGATGCGCTTCGCCGCGCTCTGGGAAAGAGTGATCGCGTTCATGTCATCCGTTTCCGCAATATGGCCCGAGTTCGCCCCGCGCCGCTTGCCAATCTCTCACCATGAAATGTAAGGACCTGTGAGCTAAGCGCAATGGGATGTGAGGGCGCATGCGCGCATTCGGCGAAAGATGGCGGGCCGATTACGCCTGCGACCCGGCGCGGACACGGGGACGGCTCGTCGTGGAGGACGCCTCCCCCACGCGCAGCGATTTCCAGCGCGACCGCGACCGGATCATCCATTCCTCGGCTTTCCGGCGCCTCAAGCACAAGACGCAGGTCTTCGTCTTCCACGAGGGCGACCATTACCGCACCCGCCTCACCCATACGATCGAAGTGAGCCAAATCGCCCGGGCGCTCGCGCGTTCGCTCGGGCTCGACGAGGATCTCGCCGAGGCGCTCGCGCTCTCGCATGATCTCGGCCACACGCCCTTCGGCCATACCGGGGAGGACGCGCTACAGGATTGCATGGCCCCCTATGGCGGCTTCGACCACAACGCCCAGGCTCTGCGCGTGGTGACGCAGCTGGAGCGACGTTATGCGGCCTATGACGGGCTCAACCTCACCTGGGAGACGCTGGAGGGGCTCGTCAAGCATAACGGCCCGCTCCTCGACGATGCGGGCGAGCCGACGCCGCGCTATCGCGAGCACGGCGTACCCGGTGCGATCCTCGCCTTCGACGCGATCTTCGATCTGCGCCTCGCCACACATGCCTCGGGCGAGGCGCAAGCCGCGGCGCTCGCCGACGACATCGCTTATAATGCGCATGACATCGATGACGGCCTGCGTGCCGGCCTCTTCACGCTGGAGGATTTGCGCGCCATCCCCTTCATCGCCGATCTGCTCGACGATATCGACGCGCGCTGGCCGGGGCTCGAAACACCGCGGCGCATCCACGAGCTCACCCGGCGGGTGATCACGCGCATGGTCGAGGATGTGGTGGCCGAGAGTGAACGGCGTATCGAAGCGCTCGCGCCAGCGGATGCGGATGCGATCCGCGCCGCTGCCCATCCGGTCGTGGCGTTTTCACCGACGCTGCGCGAGGCGGATCGCGCTATCAAGAACTACCTCTATCCGAACATGTACCGCCACGCGAAGGTGATTGCGGTGAGGCGCCGGGCGGACAGGATCGTGCGGGAGCTGTTCTCGCATTTCATGGCCGACCCGCAGAGCATGCCCGACGAATGGGGCGCGGGGCTCGAAGGCGCCGATCACCGGCAGCGCGCGCTGCGTGTGGCCGATTACATTGCCGGGATGACGGACAATTACGCGCTGACGGTCCATCGCGAGATGCACGGCGATACACCGGATCTGCGCATCGGCTGAAAGGAGCCCCGCTTGCGTGCCTCGCTGAACCCGCTGATCGCCGATCTCGCGCTGCCACCGATCCCGGAAGCGCAGAGCTGGACACGCAGCTATGACGGCGCCTTCGGCCCGCTGATCAATCTCTCGCAGGCCGTGCCCGGCACTCCGCCCCATGCGGATCTGCTCGCACAGCTCGCACGCGCGGCGGGCAGCGCCGATGCGGCGCGCTACGGCATGATCGAAGGTGATCTCGCCCTGCGCGAGGCCTATGCGGCGGAAACCGCGATGCAGTACGGCGCCGCGATCGGTGCGGAGAATGTCGCGATCACGGCGGGCTGCAACGAAGCCTTCGCGGTGGCGGCGATGCTCGGGGCGCAGGCGGGCGACGAGGTGATCCTGCCCACGCCCTGGTATTTCAACCACCAGACCACGCTCGCCATGCTCGGGATCACGCCGGTCGCCCTCCCCGCCCGGGCCGAGAACGGTTTCGTCCCGGATCCGGCGGATGCGCGCGCGCTGATCACGCCCCGCACCCGCGCCATCGTGCTCGTCACCCCCAACAATCCCACCGGCGCGATCTACCCGCCCGCGACCCTCGCCGCCTTCGCTGCACTCGCGCGCGAGGAAGGCCTCTGGCTCATTCTGGACGAGACCTATCGCGATTTTCTCGCCGATGACGGCGCGCCGCATGCACTCTTCGATGCGGCGGATTGGGGCGACAACCTCATCGCGTTGTATTCGTTCTCGAAATCCTATGCCGTTCCCGGCCACCGCCTCGGTGCGATGATCGCGGGAGCGCAGGCAATCGAGGGGATCGTCAAGATCCTCGACAATCTCCAGATCTGCCCGGCCCGCACCGGGCAGATCGCGCTGGCCTGGGCGATCCCCAACCTGCGGCAATGGCGGGCGGAGAACCGCGCCGACATCCTCACCCGCGCGGGCATCTTCATGGACGTGATCGCGCGCCATCCCGGCTGGAAGGTGGAATCGATCGGCGCCTATTTCGCCTATCTGCGCCACCCTCGACCGGGGACACCCGCCACCGAGATCGCCGAGCGGCTCGCCCGTGAACGCGGTGTGCTGGCATTGCCGGGATCGTATTTCGGGCCGGATCAGGGAGATTTCCTGCGCGTCGCCTTCGCGAATGTGGAGGCGGCACAGGTCGCGGCACTCGACGCGCGGCTGGAAGGTTTGTGAGGCGCGGCCCGGAGGCGGCTCAGTATTCGAGACCGAGCACGCGCATCCGCAAGCCGGCATAGCCGAGCAGGACAGCGAACAGCGCCGGAACGATCGATGCGGCACCTGCGGGATCGACACCGTCGAGCCGGGTGATCAGGAACGTGCCCGCCGCGACACCGACGAGCGCGAAGGTCGCGACGACGAGTATGCGTCCGAGCCAGTGCACGGCCTTGACCCGGGAGGTCAGCAGCAATTCGAGGAAGATCGGGAACAGGCAGAACAACGTCACCGAAATCGCGACCACCAATGCGGCGCGGATGCCGGAAGGCCCCATCACGAAGCTGGTGATGATGCTGAAGAGCACGAAGGTCAGCGCGAAAACGGCGATACCGGTACGCAATTCC
Organism: Salinarimonadaceae bacterium; assembly: GCA_050485405.1. Lineage (GTDB taxonomy): Bacteria > Pseudomonadota > Alphaproteobacteria > Rhizobiales > Beijerinckiaceae > Saliniramus. The sequence goes on along the minus strand of JBJHBI010000025.1, from coordinate 39,662 downwards.
TCGCGAATGTCTTCAGTCAGCTTGAACATGCCTTGCTCCCCATAATGCTGCCGCGACGATATTCGACCCGAGCCGCGTGTCTGTGTCAATCAGTTGCGAAGGGCGCGAAAAGCCGCGCGACCTCCTCGTATACGCCACGCTTGAAAGGGATGATCAGCCCGGGCGTCGATGCGAGCTTCTCCCAGCGCCATTCGTCGAATTCGGGCTTGTGACCCGCAGGGCTCGCAATGTCAATCTCGTCATCATTGCCCTCGAAGCGGAATGCGAACCATTTCTGGGTCTGTCCACGATAGCGCCCCCGCCAGGCGCGCCCCGCGACATCGCCGGGCAGATCATAAGCGAGCCAGTGAGGCGCTTCGGCGAGAAACGACACGCTCGATGCGTTGGTCTCTTCGAACAATTCCCGGCGCGCGGCCGCGAGCGGATCCTCGCCCGGATCGATCCCGCCCTGCGGCATCTGCCAGGAATAGGTCTGGTCGACATGTTCGGGACCGGCCGAGGCGAAACGCCGACCGACGAAGACGAGACCGGCCGCGTTGAACAACGCCACGCCGACGCAGGGGCGATAAGCCGGGTCCTGCGCCGGATCGACGATCTTGAAATCCACGGCTTTCAGCCTCCCAACTCATCCGAGAACGCGGCGGAAACGGGTACCAGGGTGATACCGCGCCCGGCGGCGCCGCGCGCCCAGGCTTCGATACGTGAGATCGTGATCGGCAGCGCCGAGGCCGTGGCGACCGCAAAGCCGCGCTCGCGCGCCTCGTCCTCGAGCCTGCCGAGCATGTCGTCGATCGCATCCTGCTGCGCCACGACGTCGAGCAGGATGTCACCGCGCGCGACGGGCACGTCGGCGGCACGGGCGAGCGTGCCGATCTGAGCACGCGAGGACGAACCGTCATCGACGATGCCGAGACCACGTGCCGCCAGTTCGGCGATGATCGGCTCGAGAGCCTCGCTTTCGGCGGTGAACCGCCCGCCCATGAAATTGACGATGCCGGTATAGCCCGTGAACCGCCCCATCACCCAGTGCAGGTTCTCGATATTCGCGTTCGCCCCGGCCTCGACGGTCAGCGTGTGCGGGCCGGGATCGTTCTGGGGATAGTCGAAGGGCTGCATCGGCACTTGCAACATCACCTCGTGGCCGGCGCTGCGCGCCCGGGCGACGAGACGATCGAGATCGCCGCCATAGGGCGCGAAGGCGAGCGAAACGTCCGGCGGCAGGCGGGTGATCGCATCGCCCGTCACCGACTGGCTGATGCCCAGCCCCGTGACGAGAATGGCGACGCGTGCCGGCGCGCGGCTGCTGCCCGGCGGAGACGGGCGCGCATAGACGTCGACCGGGCGCGCGCCGTCGTCACCGATCCGCGGCAAGGCGCCGAAACGGCTCTCCTCGACGAGTCGTGGATCCGGCGCCGGCGGCAGCGCTCCGACGGGCTCCGAGGCCTCGCGCGAGGATTGCGTGGTCGCCTCCGCCCGGCTGCGCATGTCACGCGCATCCTCGGGAATGGAGATGATGATGGATTGCCCGCCGCCGGCCCCGTCCGGTCGCACGACGGTGACGCCGCCCGATTCTTCCTGGACGATACCGGGCGTTCCCGGTCGGTCGCGCGGCACGTCGGCGATCAACGCACCGCCGGAACCGCCTGCAAGGTCGCGGGTGGCGTCGGCGATCCCGGTCTCGATCGGCACCAGTGCATGGGGCTCGCCACCGAGGGGATCGTCCGTCATCGCCACGAAGAGACCGACGCCGACCAGCCCGGTCACGAGAAGTGCCGCGAGGATGCCGCCCCATGGCAGGCGCGACAACGGCCCGCGCCCGCCGCGAGAACGGCGCGCGCCGGTGAGCGGCTTCGTGAGATCGTCCGCTGCGGCCATCCCGTCGCAATCTCCCTCTCCGCGCGGCCCGTCGGCGCGTCGCGAATCAGTTGTAATGCGCACTACTGTTCAGCAATTCGCCCGCTAGGTCGAGCGCGAAGGCGCCATCCTGCCGCAGGCGTCGGCGATAACGATGGCGATTGAAATGGCGCCGTGGCGTCATATCTGCCTCAAGGGGGCGAAGGGCGGAGGCGCAGCATGACGAAGGGCAGACGCATCATACTCGCCTGCGGCTTCATGGGCCTGGGGCTGGTGCTCGCTTATTTCCTCTTTGCCGCGCTCGCCATGCATCGCGGCGCGAGCGACACGTTGCGGGTGGGGCCGCTGACCGCGATGTTCACCCCCGACATGCGCCCCGTCGACCCGCGCGAGCTCGGCTTTCGCGGCGATCCGCTGGAAGCCTTCGATCTGCCGTTCGAGACGCTCTCGATCGACGGCGAACTCGGCCCCGCCGAGGCCTGGTACGTGCCCGGGACGCGCGCTGACGGCGATCTCGTCGCGATCTACGTCCACGGCGTCGCCGGCGCGCGGGAGGACGGATACCGTCATCTCGGGCTTCTCGCCGATGCGGGTATATCGACCACGCTGATTACCTATCGCAACGATGACGGCGCGCCCGCTTCGCTGGACGGGCACTACGCTTTCGGCATCACCGAATGGCGCGATCTCGAAAGCACCGTGATCGCCATGCGCGAGCGCGGCTACGGGCGAGTGCTGCTCGTGGGCGAATCAATGGGCGGAGCGATCGTCGGCCAGTTCATGCGCCATTCGCCCCATGCCGAGCACGTGGCCGGCATCGCACTCGATGCCCCGGCGCTCGACTTCCGCGCGATTCTCGCATTTTTCGGAGGCCGCGCCGGGGTGGTCTTTCCCGACATCGTGACCGAGATCGCCCTGACCATGTTCCGGTTGCAGGGGCCGGTGGATCTCTCGCAGGCGGATGTGCGTGCCGAGATCGTCGGGTTCGAGGGGCCGCTCTTCATCGCCCACGGGACGGGGGATTCGGTGGTGCCGGTTTCTATCACGCACGAGATCGTCGCCCGTCGGCGCGCCATGACCTTCACCCTGCGCGGCACGGGCGACCACCTTATGACCTATATCGAAGACCCCGAGAGTTACGCCCGGGTCTTCAACGGATTTCTGAACGCGCTCGATTGACGACGAGGGCCTCAGGCGCCCTCGCCGCTGCCGGCCTCGGCGGTCTTTGATGCTGCCTTCGCCTTGGTGGATTTCGATGTGGTCGCCTTGGATGCAGCCGATTTGGTCTTCGTCGTCTTCGACGCTGCCTTGCTCTTCGCGGCAGGCTTCTTTGCCGCCGGCTTCTTTTCCTTCGCCTCGGAAGCTTTGCTCGTTGCAGCTTTGCTCGTGGCGGCCTTCTTGCCACCCTTCGCGCCACCCTTGCCACCCTTGCTGGCCTGCTTGGCGCGGATCAGCTCGATCGCCTTTTCGAGGTCGATACCCTCGGCTTCGAGCCCCTTGGGCAGGGTGGCGTTGGTCTTGCCGTCGGTGACATAGGGGCCGTAGCGGCCCGCTTTCACCACGATGGGCTTGTCGCTCTCGGGATCCTTGCCGAGCTCGCGGCCCGGATCACCGCCGCCGCGCCGGCCCGGCCCCTGCGTTTCCTTGGTGACGATCAGATCGATGGCGCGGTTGGCGCCGATGGCGAGAATATCGTCGTCGCGGCCGATATTCGCGTAGGTGCGCTGATGCTGCACATACGGGCCGTAGCGCCCGATCCCGGCCATGATCGGCTCGCCCGTTTCCGGGTGCTTCGCGACCTCGCGCGGCAGCGAGAGCAGGCCGAGCGCGAGATCGAGATCGACATCGCCGGGCGAGGTGCCCTTGGGGATGGAGGAGCGCTTGGGCTTCTCGCCGCCCTCCTGCTGCTCGCCGAGCTGCACGAAGGGGCCGAAGCGCCCGTCGCGGACGCTGACCTCGAGCCCGCTCTGGGGATCGGTACCGAGAATCCGCGTTCCGGGCTGACCGCCCTCGCCATCACCGTCGGCGGATGCCGAGAGCTGGCGCGTGAAGCGGCATTCGGGATAGTTGGAGCAGCCGATGAACGAGCCGTAGCGCCCGATCTTCAGGGAGAGGATGCCGTCGGCGCAGGACGGGCAGGCGCGCGGATTGCCGCCATCCTCGCGCGGCGGGAAGATGTGCGGGCCGAGATAATCGTTGAGCGCATCGAGCACCTGCGTGGTGCGCAGATCCTTGGTCTCGCCCACCGCCGTCGAAAAATCCTGCCAGAAATCGCGCAGGACCTGCTTCCAGTCGATCTCGTGATTGGAAATCCGGTCGAGCTGGGCTTCGAGATCGGCGGTGAAATCATACTCCACATAGCGTTTGAAGAACGCCTCGAGGAACGCGATGACGATGCGGCCCTTGTCCTGCGCGACGAGGCGCTTCTTCTCGATGGCGACGTATTCGCGGTCCTTGAGCACCTGCAGCACGGAGGCATAGGTCGAGGGTCGCCCGATGCCGAGTTCCTCCATGCGCTTGACGAGGCTCGCCTCGGAATAGCGCGGGGGCGGCTCGGTGAAATGCTGGTTGGCGGCGATGCGCTTACGGTCGAGGCGATCGCCGGAGGCCATCGGCGGCAGGCGCCGCGCCTCCTCGTCCTCCTCGTCGTCGCGGCCTTCCTGATACAGCGTGAGGAAACCGTCGAACTTCACCACCTGGCCGGTGGCGCGCAGATCGAGCACGCGCGGGCCGACCTTCGCGGCGATGTCGATCGTGGTGCGTTCCAGCTCGGCGGATTCCATCTGGCTGGCGATGGTGCGCTTCCAGATCAGCTCGTAGAGCCGCGCCTGCTCGGCATCGAGATAGCGCGTGACCTGCGCGGGCAGGCGGCCGAGATCGGTGGGGCGCACGGCCTCGTGGGCCTCCTGCGCGTTCTTCGCCTTGGTGGCGTATTTGCGCGGCACGTCGGGCACGTAGGCATCGCCGTATTCGCGCCCGATCACACGACGCGCGCCCTGGACGGCGCTCGGATCCATGTCGACGCCGTCGGTTCGCATATAGGTGATGAGGCCGACCGTCTCGCCGCCGATCTCGATCCCCTCATAGAGCCGCTGCGCGACACGCATGGTCTGGGCCGGCGCCATGCCGAGCTTGCGGGAGGCCTCCTGCTGGAGCGTCGAGGTGGTGAAAGGCGGCTGCGGATGGCGCTTGGCCGGCTTGGCCTCGACCTTCGAGACGGTGAAGCTCGCAATGTCGAGATCGCGCTTAAAGGCCTCGGCCTCATCGCCGGTGCCGATATCGAGGCGGGTGATCTTCTTGCCGTCCGCGCCGACGAGGCGGGCATCGAACTGGGCGCCGTCCTGCGTCGCGAGCGTCGCCACGAGCGACCAGTATTCGCGCGCCACGAAGGTCTCGATCTCGCGCTCGCGGTCGCAGACGAGACGAAGCGCCACCGATTGCACACGACCGGCGGAACGCGAACCGGGGAGCTTGCGCCACAGGACCGGCGACAGCGTGAAGCCCACGAGGTAATCGAGCGCGCGGCGGGCGAGATAGGCATCGACCAGCGCCTGGTCGATCTCGCGCGGCTGCGCCATCGCCTTCTGCACGGAATCCTTGGTGATGGCGTTGAAGGTCACGCGCTCGACCTTGACGTCCTTGAGCGCGCGCTTCTTCTGCAGGGTGTCGAGCACGTGCCAGGAAATCGCCTCGCCCTCGCGATCCGGGTCGGTGGCGAGAATGAGCGTCTCGGCGCCCTTCACGGCGCGGGCGATCTCGGCGACGTGCTTGGTGCTGCGGGAATCGATCTCCCAGATCATCGAGAAATCAGCCTCGGGATCGACCGAACCGTCCTTTGCCGGCAGATCGCGGATATGACCGAAGGAGGCGAGCACCTCGTAGTCACGGCCGAGATACTTGTTGATCGTCTTGGCCTTGGCGGGAGATTCGACGACGACGACCTTCATCCAGAGCGTTCCCGATCCTGGGGGCTGCAAGCGATGGCGATTCGTCCGGCGCCCAGCCCCGCGCGGCGCCGCTCGTGGTGTAAGTGGGTGAATGTCGCCGCCGTGTCAAATCGCTTCATATACGCTCGCCCCGGGGAATAGCCGCCGGAACTTGTCCCGGGGCACGCGTTTGGCGAGCGGCGTTGCCGATCTGCCACGTTTTTCATCATGCCCGTCAGCGACGCAAAATCGCATGGTTCTTCGCCGGATTGCGACATGAACGCAATAATCTGTCGCGACGGGTTCAGTTTTGTCGCCACACCGCCCAAATCTCGTGTATAAGCCGCTCGTTGACACAACGAGCGAGGCTGCGCGCCCGGAACCGGAACGCGCGAGGAGTTGATACGATGAACGAACGCTGGACGCCCGATAGCTGGAGATCCAAAGATATCCAGCAGGTGCCGGCCTACAAGGACGAGGCCGCCCTCAAAGTCGTCGAGGAGCAGCTTTCGGGCTTTCCGCCGCTGGTTTTCGCCGGCGAGGCGCGCAAGCTGAAGAAGGCGCTCGCGAGCGTGGCTGCGGGAGAAGCTTTCCTGCTCCAGGGCGGCGATTGCGCCGAGAGCTTCGCCGAGCATTCCGCCGACAACATCCGCGACTTCTTCCGCGTCTTTCTTCAGATGGCCGTCGTTCTCACCTTCGCCGGCTCCTGCCCGGTGGTGAAGGTCGGGCGGATCGCCGGCCAGTTCGCGAAGCCGCGTTCGGCGCCCACCGAGACGATCGACGGCGTCGAGCTGCCGAGCTATCGCGGCGACATCATCAACGGCATCGATTTCGACGAAGAATCGCGCAATCCCGATCCTCATCGCCAGCTCAAGGCCTATCGTCAGTCGGCGGCGACGCTCAATCTGATCCGCGCTTTCGCCACCGGCGGCTACGCCAATCTGGAGAACGCGCATCGCTGGATGCTCGGCTTCATCAAGGACAGCCCGCAATCCTCGCGTTATGCGGAACTGGCCGAGCAGATCACCCAGACGCTCGACTTCATGCGTGCCATCGGGATCAATCCCGAGCAGCATCCGGAAATGCGCATCACCGACTTCTACACCAGCCATGAAGCGCTGCTTCTCGGCTACGAGGAAGCGATGACGCGGGTGGATTCGACCTCCGGCAGCCACTATGCCACCTCCGGCCACATGCTCTGGATCGGCGACCGCACGCGCCAGCCCGATCACGCCCATGTGGAATACATGCGCGGCATCGAGAATCCGATCGGCGTGAAATGCGGTCCCTCGCTGACGCCCGACGGGCTGCTGCAGCTGATCGAGGCGCTCGATCCGAAGAACGAAGCCGGGCGCCTGACGCTGATCTGCCGCTTCGGCGCCGACAAGGTCTTCGACCACCTCCCCGCCCTGATCCGCGCCGTCAAGCGCGAGGGCCGCAACGTGGTCTGGTCCTGCGATCCGATGCACGGCAATACGATCAAGGCCGCATCGGGCTACAAGACCCGGCCCTTCGATCAGGTGATGCAGGAAGTGCGCAACTTCTTCGCCGTCCACCAGGCGGAAGGCACGCATGCCGGTGGCATCCATCTGGAGATGACCGGACAGAACGTGACCGAATGCACCGGCGGCGCCCGCGCGCTCACCGATGCCGATCTGTCCGATCGCTACCACACCTATTGCGATCCCCGCCTCAACGCCGAACAGGCGCTCGAGATCGCTTTCCTGACCTCTGAGCTGATCAAGCGCGAGCGGCAGGGCAAGGAACGTCCGCAAACTGAAGCTGCGGAATGAGATGAGGACGGGCGGGGCTGAACGGGTCCCGCCCGCTTCTCGCGCCGCGATACGTCACGCACGATCGCGTGCGATGCGCCCGCCCGCATTCCGGGAACCGAAGCCGGCCTTGCGTCCGTCGCTCGGCGCAAACGTACCCGCGCGCAATGCGTCGCGGGCGACCGCCCCGATACCGCGCTCCGAACCGGTTGCCCGGTCGAGACCGAGCCCACTGCCCGCTTCGCTCGCCTGCATCACGAGCGCACCCGCTTGCGGGACGGCATGGCGTTGCGGCAATGCGATGCTCGTCTCGTAGATCGCCTCGATCAGTGCGCAGGCGACGGAGCGCGGTGTGCGCCGGATGATCTCGACGAGCGCGAAGACGCGCGCGACATCGCGGGCGAGTGCGTTGTCGAGCGTCAGGAAGATGCGGATCGAGGCTTCTTCGGGCGCCCCCATCGCCAGCAGGGCGAGGGCGAGGCAATCTTGCCGCGCCGGCTGCTCGAAACGCCATTCCGGGACCGCCGCGAGCCCGAGGCCCTGGGCGAGACGCACACCGAAAGCGGCCTTGTCCGCGCTTTCCGCAGCATCATGAAGGGACGCGACGCGCTCGCGCGTCGGTCGCACGAGACGCAGATGTCGCCCCACGCCCCCGTCCTGCGCCATCGCGCTGCGCAGGATGGCCCGGCGGGGAGCATCGGCATGCAGATAGAGTGGCGCGAGGGGACGCGCCGGGAGATCGGTACGCGCGAGAAGTGCCTCGGCGAGTTCGGGATTGCGTCGCGCCCGCGCCACCATGTCGTCGAGGAGCCGCCCGCCGAGCATGGCGTGGCTATCACGCGCAAGGGCGAGATCGAGCGCGGATGAGACGGGCGCAGGCGCATTCCCGGGGAGCGCCGCTTGCGGCATTGCGGGCCGGGCGACCACCTCATGCGCGGAGGGAGTCTCACGCAGGGAATGCTGTGGCGGCGCTTCGACAGCGATGTCGATGCCGAGCGCCTGCGCCCGTGCAGCGAGGGCCGCCGTGATATTGGCCGGCACGTGATCAAGACCGCGCAGACGGCGCGCGACATGCAGGAGCGTATCTTTCTCGGCGCGCGGAACCAGCGCGAGAGCGAGCGCCTCGAACGCCTGCAACGTGTCGCGTGCAGCCGCGGGCGCACCCGCGAACAGATCCGTCTGGACACGCAACAGCACCTGCACCAGATCGGGCCGCATCGCCTCCAGCCCCGCATCAGCGTGACCGGCGAGAATGCTCAAGCGCAGGAGATCCTGATGGCGCGGACGCGCCGCGACCGGGCGCTCCGATGCGTCGTTACGTCGATCATTGAAGGAAATGCCGTCTCGCATGGAGCTACGCACCGGGGTCACCAAGCATTCACAAAACACTGTGTTAACGAAAGATAGAGAAAAGCTCTTAGCACTCTCTTAACCGTGGTCACGATCGTAAGTAGTATTATATCAGAGACAGATGATGAAAGCGGGCATTCCGGAACGGCGTATACCAACTGTTAACCATAGAGGCTCGAAGGTGGGTTGATCACCACGCCGATGCCGCAGGAAGCGGGGAGTGAGTGTCATGGGAAGATCACACGTGCAGAATGCATACGCGACCGCGTCGACCGGTGCAGAGGTCCTGCGTCTGGCTGATTTTCCCAAACGCACGGCCATGCCCTCGCGGGACGGTGCCCCTCGCGGCGAGATCCTGCTGTTCACCGGAATTCGCTATGAGCGCCTCACGGAACCGACCGAGTCTCCTCCGATCGCGCATACCCCGCCCGATCAGCATTGCGACGACGGTCGGGTTCGCGGATCGCGCAGGCGCAAGCGCCGCGGCTGATCAAAGCGCCGCGGCTAGTCAAAGCGCTGCGGCTGAGAGAAGCGCCGCGGCTGGATGCGCCGGCCGATATCTCACCCGTTTTCGCCCGGGGCGCATCGCGACCATCGCCATAACCGCCCTCCTCGTCGCCGGCTGCGCCCGCACGGGCGATCTGGGGCGCCCTGCCCCGTCCATCTGGAACGACCATATCCTCCCCTTCGCGGGCAAGGCCGCAGCGGAAGCGCGCGGCGAGGCGGTTTCCTGGTTCATGCTGACGGATGACGAGCGGGAACTGCGCGATCGCGCCTGGCGCTTTCTGATGCCTGCCCACGAGAAGGCGATCTTCCAGCGCCAGGTCGCCGAACTCGCCCGTACCCGCATTCTCCCGCGCGAAGCCGTCATCGACGACGAACGCGCCTATCTGCGCCCGCTGCGCTGGTCGCGCGGACAATCACCCGCCCCGCTCTTCAACCGGATCGGCGAGGATGCCGGCGCCGATCGCGCCCTGATCACCCCCTTCGTCGCCCGCGCCCGCGCCGTCCTGCGCAGCGACGAGGCCCGCCTTCAGCTGATGACGCAGGCGGGCTCCCTCGATGAATTCCAGGCCCGCTCGGCGACTGCCCGGGTGAAGGAGAACCGCTGCCTGATCGCCTGGGTTTATGCCGCCGCCATACGCCGCGCGGGCGACTACCGCCACGCCCTCGAACAGCTCGCGATCGAAGCGCCACAGGCGGAAGCGATCCGCGCGGAACGGGACGTCGTTGCGCTGGAAGCGGCTCTCGGCGAATTCGCCTATACGGGCATCGCGCCTCTGCGCGACGGGCGCTGCGAAACGGGAAGCGGCGCGCCCACCTCCAGGATGAACGCGCCGCCGCCTGTCATCGTAAAGTAGGCCCGGCCTCAGACCTGCTCGGGATGGGGTGTCGCGACCCGCTCGCTGCTCGCCTCTTCCATGGCGTTCTGGCGGCGACGCTCGCGGCGATCGTACCAGGCGATGAGTTCGCCGACGATGCCGCGGCGGAAGGCGAGCACCACGATCACGAAGACCACGCCCTGGATGATCAGCACCCACTCACCGAAGCCGGCGAGGTAGTTCTGCATCGTGACGATCACCACGGAGCCGACGATCGGCCCGAAGATCGTGCCCATGCCGCCGACCAGCGTCATCAACACCACCTCACCCGACATCTGCCACATCACGTCCGTCAGCGAGGCGATCTGGAACACGATCGCCTTGGTACCGCCGGCAAGGCCCGCGAAGGTCGCGGAGATGACGAAGGTGATGAGCTTGTAGTTGTCGGTCTTGTAGCCGAGCGAGATCGCGCGCGGTTCGTTCTCGCGGATCGCCTTCAGCACCTGACCGAAGGGCGAATGGATCACCCGGTAGATGAACAGGAAGCCGAAGGTGAAGATCGCGAGCACGACGAAATACAGCGCCATGTCGTTACGCAGGTTGATGATGCCGAACAGATGGCCGCGCGGAATCGCCTGAATGCCATCCTCGCCGCCGGTGAACGGTGCCTGCAGCGCGAAGAAGTAGAACATCTGCGCGAGCGCGAGCGTCACCATCGCGAAGTAGATGCCGACGCGGCGGATCGCGATGAAACCGGCTACGAGACCGAGCATGGCAGCGCAAACCGTTCCGGCGAGGATGGCGAGTTCCGGCGACCAGCCCCAGACCTTGGCGATGTGCCCGGTGAAGTACGACGCGCCACCGAAGAACATGGCATGGCCGAAGGACAGCAATCCACCGTAACCGAGCAACAGGTTGAAGGCACAGGCGAACAGCGCGAAGCACAGGATCTTCATCAGATACACCGGATACAGGAAGAACGGTGCAACGATGGCGATCACCATGAAGGCGATGAAGGCAATGAGAGTTCTGTTTTCCACATTCATGGTTTCAGCGCCTTATTTCGCTTTGCCGAACAGGCCCTGGGGCCGGATGAGCAGGACGATGGCCATGATCACGAAGATCACGGTGCTCGAGGCTTCGGGCCAGAACACGCGGGTGAGCCCCTCGACGATGCCGAGGAAATAACCGGTCACGATCGCTCCCAATATCGAGCCCATACCGCCGATCACGACCACCGCGAAGACGATGATGATGATGTTCATCCCCATCATCGGCGAGACCACCTGGATGGGGGCCGCGAGCACACCGGCGAACCCGGCGAGCGCCACACCGAAACCGTAGGTCAAGGTCACCATGACGGGCACGTTGATGCCGAATGCCTGCACGAGATCGGGGCGCTCGACGGCGGCGCGCAGATACGAGCCGAGACGCGTCTGTTCGATCAGGTACCAGGTCGCGAAGCAGACGATGACCGACGCGATGATCACCCAGAGGCGATAGTTCGGCAGGAACATGAAGCCGAGATTCTGGCCGCCCGGGAGCGGGTTCGGATAGGGTCTGCCCGAGACGCCGTATTGCTGCCGGAACAGCCCCTCGATCACCAGCACCAGACCAAAGGTCAGCAGCAGGCCGTAGAGGTGGTCGAGATGATAGAGGTGTCGCAACATCGTTCGTTCGATCACGATGCCGACGGCACCGACGATGATCGGCGCGAGAACCAGCGCACCCCAGTAAGGCACCCCGAACAGGGTGAGCAGGATATAGGCGGCGAAGGCGCCCATCATGTACTGCGCGCCGTGGGTGAAGTTGATCACGTTCAGCAGGCCGAAGATCACCGCGAGCCCGAGACTGAGCACGGCGTAGAACGCGCCGTTGACGAGACCCAGTGTCAATTGCGCGTAGAAGGCCTGTGGCGGGATTCCGAGCAGCTCGAACATCCGTCCTGTATCCCTTTTATGCTTTTTTCCGAAGATGTACGGGGCGGCAGCGGCGCGCCGCCCCGTACGCAGCAGTTCACGTCACGCTTCAGTTCGCCGCCGAGACGAACTCACAGCCACCGTCTTCGAGCGGACGGAAGGCCTGATCGGCCGGGATCACGGCGCGCTGGTGGTAGTAGTCCCACTCACCCGTGGATTCTTCCGGCGACTTCACCTCGAAGAGGTACATGTCGTGGATCTTGCGGCCGTCCTCACGAACCACGCCCTCACCGAAGAGCTTGTCGTCGGTCGGGATTTCCTTCATCGCCTCGACGACGGCCACGCCGTCTTCAGCGGAGCCGACCTGCTCGACGGCCTTCAGGTAATGGATCACCGAGGAATAGACGCCGGCCTGGACCATGGTGGGCTTGTTGCCACCCTGCGCCTCGGCGAATTCCGCCGCGAACTCACGGTTCACGTCGTTCTGATCCCAGTACCACGCTTCCGTGAAGATCAGGCCCTGCGCGTTGTCGAGACCGATCGCATGCACGTCGGTGATGAACATCAGCAGCGCGGCGAGGTTCTGACCCGCCTGCACGATGCCGAATTCGGCAGCCGTGTTCACGGCGTTCACCGTGTCACCGCCGGCATTGGCGAGACCGATGATCTGCGCACCCGATGCCTGCGCCTGCAGGATGAAGGACGAGAAATCCGTACCCGGGAAGGGATGGCGCACGGTGCCGAGCACCTGACCACCGGATTCCTCGACGACGGCGGCGGTATCTTCCTCGAGAGCATGACCGAAGGCGTAATCCGCGGTCAGGAAGAACCAGGTCTCACCGCCCGTTTCCACGATGGCGCGACCCGTACCATTGGCGAGCGCCCAGGTGTCGTAGGTCCAGTGCACCGTGTTCGGCGAGCAGGCCGATCCGGTCAGTGCGGACGTCGCCGCGCCGGAGCTGACGAAGACCTTGTTGCGGTCGCGGGTCAGTTCGTTGACCGCGAGAGCCACCGACGAGGTCGGCACGTCGAAGATGGCATCGACGTCATCGGTGTCGAACCACTGGCGCACGACGGTCGAGCCGACATCCGGGCGGTTCTGGTGATCGGCGAAGACGACCTCGACATTCATGCCTTTATCGGCAGCGCCGAAATCCTCGATGGCCTTGCGCGCGGCCCAGACGGAGCCCTGGCCGGTCAGGTCGGCATAGAGGCCGGACATGTCGGTGAGGACGCCGATCTTGACGTCGATGGCATGGGCGCTGGTGGCACTCATGAATGCGATGGCCGAGAGACCGTAGAGCAGTTTGCGTGAAACCATGTGTTCCTCCATTGTGGGCGCGGCTCAGACGCCGAGATATTCCTGAAGTTTTTCCATGTTGGAGCCGATCTCTTCATTCCGCATCATCTCGACGACATGGCCGTGCTCGACGATGTAATGTCGATCAGCCACAGTCGAGGCGAAGTGGAAGTTCTGCTCGACGAGCAGAATCGTGAAGCCCTTTGCTTTCAGATCGCGGATGATCTCGCCGATCTGCTGGACGATGACGGGTGCGAGACCTTCGGTCGGCTCGTCCAGAAGCAGAAATTTTGCGCCCGTGCGCAGGATGCGGGCTATCGCGAGCATCTGCTGCTCACCGCCCGAGAGCTTCGTCCCCTGGCTGTTGCGGCGCTCGCGAAGACGCGGGAAGAGATCGAAGACCTGTTCGCGGGTCATTCCGCCCGGCTTGACCACCGGGGGAAGCTCCAGGTTTTCGAGCACGTTCAGGCTCGCGAAGATGCCGCGCTCCTCCGGCACGTAGCCGATCCCGAGGCGGGCGATCTTGTCCGAGCGCATGCCGATCGTCTCGCTGCCCTCGAAGGCGATCGAGCCCTTGCGCTTGTCGACCATGCCCATGATGCAGCGCATCGTGGTGGTCTTGCCGGCGCCGTTGCGACCGAGCAGCGTGACCACCTCTCCACGCGGGATTTCGAACGTCAGACCATGCAGGATATGGCTTTCGCCGTACCAGGCTTCGAGATTCTCGACCTTCAGGACGATGTCGTTATCAGCCATGGTTCGTCTCCAGGCCGGTCCCCATATACGCCTCCACCACTTCAGGATTCTTGGACACTTGGCTGTAGGGCCCCTCGGCGAGGATCTCGCCGCGTGCGAGCACCGTGATCATGTCCGACAGGTCGGACACGACGGCCAGATTGTGCTCGACCATCAGCACCGTGCGGTCTTTCGAGACGCGGCGGATCAGATCAGTCGTGCGACCGATATCCTCGCGGCCCATACCGGAAGTCGGCTCGTCGAGCAGCAGAAGCTCGGGTTCGAGCGCCAGCGTCGTCGCGATTTCCAGCGCACGCTTGCGGCCATAGGAGAGCTCGGCGGCGGTGTATTTCGCATAAGATGCGAGCCCGACATCGTCGAGGAGCTCCATGGCGCGGTCGTTGAGCACGTTGAGGCTGCTCTCCGAGCGCCAGAAATGCAGCGACGTCCCGAGCTGACGCTGGAGCGCGACGCGCACGTTCTCGAGCAGCGTCAGATGCATGAAGGTGGCGGATATCTGGAAGGAGCGCACCATGCCCAGCCGCGCGATGTCGGCGGCCTTCACGGTGGTGATGTCCTGCCCGTTATACAGGATCTGCCCGCGCGTCGGCGGCAGGAACTTGGTGATCAGGTTGAAGCAGGTCGTCTTGCCTGCGCCATTCGGTCCGATCAGGGCGTGGATCGTGCCACGCTTGACCTTCAGGTTGACGCCTTCGACTGCGGCGAACCCTTTGAACTCTTTGGTCAGGTCCCGCGTTTCGAGAATGTAGTCTTCAGCCATTCAATACGCTCGCCAGAATCTGCTCCCGTGCATGCCGGGATGCACGGGACCTACAGAATTTCAATGGACAGAACGGAAGAGCGGCCAGCCGGGCTCGTATTGTTCCGGAATATCTGCGCCTCGAATACGTGAAATCTCGATCCGGATCTTATCGCGGCGGCAGGAGTGCCCGACGATCCAGCTGATTACCCAATCACGCCATACGAAACGAAATAACCCCGTCACCGGCAATGAATGCCATCTCTGTCGTCCCCTCCTCGACTTTTAGTTTTTCTTGCACGGAGATTTTTGTTTTTTTGCTCTGCGCAGGTTCCATCACTGCACGCAATTTCCTCTGCGTCAAGCGCCAAGAAATGCTGTTTTCTTACCAAAAGGAAGGCAATTGAGACATTGCTGCGCTGCGACGACCTCTGATTGGGTTTTGCACAGAGGTTTTTTGGTGTTTTTGCGCCTGCCGCGCTTGCGGGGCGACCGCCTGCGGTTGCGGTTTCGCGTGCGGGCACGGCCCGAGCCGCCATGCCAACCGCATATCGGCGAGATTCGCATACCGCCCGCCTGCCCTCCCGCCTGCGACTGAACCGGCCCCTCACCTGCCCCCGGTGACCTGGCTCGCACTGCCCACGATCAGCGGATCGGGTGCGTGGACGATCCGCGCATTCTTGCCGGGATAATCAAGTGCGGAGAGGAAATGCAGCATGCATTCGAGCCGCGCGCGCTTCTTGTCGTCGGATTTGACGATTGTCCAGGGTGCGTCCGCAGTATCGGTGTGGAAGAACATCGCCTCCTTGGCCTCGGTATACTCGTCCCATTTGTCGCGACTCGCCACGTCGATGGGAGACAACTTCCATTGCTTGAGCGGATCGCGCTCGCGGGCCTCGAAACGCTTGCGCTGCTCTTCCCGGGTTACCGAGAACCAGTATTTGTACAGGCGAATTCCGGAGCGGACGAGCATGCGTTCCAGCTCGGGGGCCTGGCGCATGAATTCCAGATACTCGTTGGGCGTGCAGAATCCCATGACGCGCTCGACGCCGGCGCGGTTGTACCAGGAGCGATCGAAGAAGGCGATCTCGCCGGCGCTCGGCAGATGCGCGATATAGCGCTGGAAATACCATTGTCCGCGCTCGACTTCGCTCGGCTTCTCCAGCGCGACGATGCGGGCGCCACGCGGATTGAGATGCTCCATGAAACGCTTGATCGTGCCGCCCTTGCCGGCGGCGTCACGCCCTTCGAACAGGACGACGATCCGCTCACCGCTTTCCTTGATCCAGCGCTGGACCTTGAGCAGCTCGATCTGCAACGCAGCTTTCTTCTTGTCGTAGACGGCGCGGCGAATGCGGGTGCGGTAAGGGAATTCGCCACTCTCGAAGAAATGCCGTACGGCCTCCGGATCGTGCCGCAACTCGGCTATCCGATGCTGGGGCGAGACGGCGAGCGCTTCCTCGGACGGCTCTCCCGCACCGGTATCCGCGACGGGTGCCCTGTCGTCTTCGTCGCCACTCATGAGCCCCTCCCCTTGGCTGCCCTCGCACACAGATCATATGGAGAGCCGGCGAAACATTCCTTGTTTCAGATCAAGCGGGACGCGCGGTCGGGATCGCTGCGGGATCGGTGATGATCGGCGGCTCCGCGAGCGGCTCGAGGCTGACGCGCTCCGGCGTAAGCAGGGCGAGATCGCCGTCCCCGCCGGCGGCGAAACGGTGGATGTAGAAATACGGCTGCGCCATCGGGCTCATCACCGGCGAGGGCGCCGACAGAATACGCGTGGGGCCGCATGCCCCGACCCAGTCGATATGGCGGTGCCCGTGCAAGGCGATCGCGCGGCGCCCGAGCGGCTTCAGCTTGCGCACGAAGGCACTGCCGTTGATCAGCGCCGTCCCGATCCGCGCGGCGAAGGCGGAGACGGGCTTGGGATACTCGATCAGGTGATGATGCAGCGCGATCAGCCAGCGCGCATTGGGAAACTGGCGCAAGGCGATGGTGAGGTCGCGCATCTGTTCCGAGGGAACGAGCCCGAGCGCGTTCGTGAAGGAGAAATTCGCCTCGGCATTCGAATTCAGCAGGATCACCCCGAGCCCGTCCTCCGGGCGCGGCGGCACCAGCATGGGGAAGACGTCGTCCCAGATCTGCGAAACCTCCAGCGACCGGCGGAAGCTGCCCGTATCGGCGAAAGCGGCGATCGTCTCGCGATGCGGTGCGAGGGCGGTGGTGAGCGTGCGCGCGAAACGCCCCGCGCGCTTGTCCATCACCAGCACACGATCCCCCTGCACAGCCGCCATGGCCGAGAGCGCGCGCATCTGACGCAGGCTCTTGCCGATGCTCGTCGGCAATTCCAGCCGCGCCGGGTTGGAGCGGTCCACGACGTTCAGATCATGGTTGCCGGGCAGCATCAGGCAGCGGCTGCGAAGTTCCGGGTAACGGTCCAGAATGGCGAAGAATTCCGCCCATTCCGCCGAGCGCCCGCAATCGGTCATGTCTCCGCTCATCAGCACGAAATCGACCGGGCTTTCGCCATGCGCCCGCGATAATGCCGCGAGCGCCGCCTCGATCTTGGCATTGCCGCGTGGACCGCGCCGCCCCGCCTCGATGCGGAATTCGAAAGCGCTTCCCACCGCATGGAGATCGGATAGCTGGGCCACGCGCCAGACCGGACGACCGGGCTCTTCCGGGTCGTAATCCTCGTAGTCGCGCGGTTGGTCCATGGTCGCGTCGGCGAGGCTCCAGACCAGTGAGGCGACCGCGAGGAAGAGGCCGATCAGGACGGCGCTGTTGGCCAGCGTCGGCAGGATCAGGCGCTGAGGAAAGCGCAGGTCCCAGATGCTGCCGACCCAACGCGTCTCCGGCCAGGCGAGCCAGGCCAGCCACAGCGCGATGGCGCTCAGAGCGAGCCCGGCCAGGGCCGTTGCGATCGCGCTGAAGGCGCGGCGCGTGCGTGGCGCGGTGCCGTAGGGGATCACCCGCTCGCCCAGATGACGCAGAGCCTCGCGGAAGAACGCATAGCCCGGCTGGACGACGAGCGAGATCAGCGACCAGAAACTGCGCTCGGCATTGCGAAAGAGCGGTTTTCCGCCGTACCAGGCCGCGAGTGCGACGATCACGAGCGTCGCGAGCGCCGGCACGAGACCGGTGGTCAGGGTGGTGAAGCCGCGCGAGACCTGAGCGTACCAGCCCGTCACGACGAGCGGTGCGAGGCCGAGCACGATCGCCGGAACGATGATCAGCAGAACGATGGCGAGGGCGAGCTTGAGGAAGTTGATCTCGACCAGCATCGCGCCGGCCATGATCAGGAGCGAGCGGTCGCGCGGGCTCGCGGCATCGTCCTCTACGTCACCCGTACGGGGATCGATGAGATGTCTGACCGGCTGATCCTGCTCTCCCGCCAAAACCCGCTGCCCTCCTCCTGATGTCGATCCGTCGATCCGCTCTTCGCGATGAGCTGCCGCTGCTTTCGACGGTCCTCGATTGTCGTGCCGCAATGTCGGTGCGGAAGCAATGCCCCGGCCCTCGATTGCTGCGGAAGAAACTTCCGGGCGCGCCGGACGTTTCATCAATGGTCGTCATTCAGACGGCAACCGATAACCACGAGGAGACCATGGCCAAGAAAGAGCGCAGCCTGAAGAACCTGCAGAAAGCCCTGTCGATGGAACTCACCGCAGTGCATCAATACCTGCTCCACGCCCATGTTCTCGACGATTGGGGGCTCGACAAGCTCGCCTCCAAGATGCGCGAGGAGATGCAGGAGGAGCTCGGCCATGCCAGCGAATTCATCGAGCGTATCCTCTTCCTGGAAGGCGAGCCGGTCGTCTCCGAGGAGAAGACGCCCAAGCGCGCCGACAGCCTGCAGGCTCTGTTCGCCTCTGATCTGAAGGAAGAAAACGGCGCCATCGAATTCTACACCAAGGCTTTTCAGGAGGCGATGGAAGACGGCGACGTGGGCACCAAGGCGATTTTCGAGCGCATCATCCTCGACGAAGAAGGTCATTCGGAATGGCTCGACCTGCAGTTGAACCTGCTCGAGCGGATGGGCGAGCCCGCCTTCATCGCCAAATACATGAGCAGCTCCGCCGATCACTGATCGTCGGACATCCCGATCTCGGCGACGACCGGGAGATGATCGGACGCCCATCGCGCCTCCTTGGAGCGGTGGGCGTAGACGCGCAATGGCGCGCCGAGCCGCCACGTCACGATCCGATCGAGGGAGAAGACCGGCAGCAGCGCGGGGAAACTCGCCGGTGCGCGGGTCGGATCGCAGGCGGCGAGGAGCGGTGAGATCGTCGGACTGAAGGGCAGCCAGTCGTTCAGATCGCCGAGCAGGAGCACGGGCTCCGGGGCGGCCTGCGCGATGATCTCCATCACCCGCTTCGCCTGGCTGTATCGCTCGAACAACGACAGACCGAAATGCGTCACCATCACCCGCAGCGGCCGCCCCTCGATATCGAGGGTGACGTCGACGACGCCGCGCGGCTCGCGGGCCTTGTAATGGATGGGATGCCGGCGGATATCGCGTACCGGATAGCGCGTGAGCAGCATGTTGCCGTAATGCCCGCGATGCTCGATCAGATTGGAGCCTGCAATCGCCTCGTAGCCCGGGAGATGGGCGAGGAATGCGGCTTGCGACGCGCCGCCGAGCGCGCGTTCGGGCCGCCAGTTGACCTCCTGCAACCCGATCACCGGCGCGCCGACCTCGGTGATGACACGCGCGATCCGCTGAGGATCGCGCCGGCGATCCGAGCCCACGGTCCGGTGAATATTGTAGGAAGCGACACGAAACCGGTACAAGCGACAGACCCTCCGCCGCTCAACGTCTGCGGCGCGTGATGCGTTCGGCGAAGCGTCGCCACAGGAAACTCCCGATCCCGACGATCCCGGCGAGCACGAGGGCGAAGACGGCGACATCGGCGACGCCCGGATCGACCAGCAACGTCCGTAGCTGGCTCGAGAACAGGGTGATCGCGATAGCGCCCGGGGCGAGACCGAGCGCCGTCCCGGTGAGATAGCGCGAAAAGGCGATCCGTCGCGCTCCCGCCACCATGTTCACGAGCCCATAGGGCGCCACCGGGATCAACCGGATCAGGAGCACGGAGAGGATGCCGTTGCGCATCAGCGCCTGCCCGACATGTTCGAGCCGCCCGCGCGTCAGCCGGCGCAGGCGCTTTCGCCCGATCAGCGCCCCGCCCGCATAGCCGAGACACGCCGAGGCGAGTGATCCGACGGCGGTGATCGCGAGCCCGACGAGCGGGCCGTAGATCAGGCCGGTGGCCAGGATCAGAATAAGCAGGGGAAACATTACGATGCCGGCGACGAGGTAGGTGGCGAGCATCAGCGCGACCCCGCCCCACCAGGATGCCGCGAGCCCCGCCGCATTGAGCCGCCCCGCTTCGTCGAGCATCTCGCCGGGCGCCGTCTGCCAGAAGACGGCGAAAGCGACCAGCGCGACGAGGGTCACGGCGAGGCCGAGCAGCGCGCTGCGCAACTGGCCGCGCGCGAAGGCATCCGCAGTGAGGCTGTCGGCGAGCCGCTCGGGCTCGGGCGTCCCGCTCGGATCGAGGATGCCGGTATCGGCGATCATCGTGTCGAGCTCGTCGGGCGGCCTGTGGGGATAGTCGACGAGCGTGCGCCCCCGCTGCGGGCGCAGCCGCGCGATCGCACCCGCGATCGTCCCCTCCTCCGCGATCGCCCGCGCGACGTCATGTGCGTCACAGGCCAGATGCTCCGCGAGGAGGTCGTCGCGATAGGCGACGATGCGCTGCGCATCCGCACTGCCCGCCTCGGCCGTGAGCGCAATATCGCATTCGCTGTCGAGGCCCATCGAGCGGTTGTTGAGATTGGAGGAGCCGATGCGCAGGAAGCGGCCGTCGATCACCATGGTCTTGGCGTGAACCATGATCGGCACATCCCCCGCCTCGCCGGTCATCGGGATGTACACGTGCAGCCTTCCCTCGTGATCGGCTTCACGCAGCAGGGTGAGAATGCGCCGCTGGTTGATGCCCATCGCCGTCTGCTCGATCCAGCGCGAGGGCTCGCGCGGCAGGAGCATGACGATCTCCGGCCCTCCCGGCTCGCGAAGGCGTTCAGCGAGCGCTGCACCGACCGCGCGCGCGGTCAGATACTGGTTCTCGATATAGATCCAGTCGCGTGCCGCGACGATCGAGGTGCGATACAGCGCCTCGATCTGGCGCATCTCGGTGATGCCCTTCCAGGCCGCGCGGGTGCGAGCGATGGCGACTTCATGGTCGGTGAAATCCGGCTCCAGCCCTTCCGGCCAGAGCGCGCCCGGATCGCCTGACCGCGACGGTGCCGCGATCGCCTCCCCCGTCGCCACCTCCCAGCGCTCACGGGCGATCTCGCCGATATGACGGGCGGCCTCGCCGGAAACGGCCATCTGGATGTCGTGATGCGGTTGCGGGATCTCCCCGCCACCCGGCAGCCGCCGCCCCTCGTCACCCGGCGCATGCGCCCGGCTGTCGAGACGCCCGGCGGAAAAATCGATACCCCCGACGAAGGCGAGCGCATCGTCGATCACGACGATCTTCTGATGCTGCGCGCCGCCCAACGGATGCTGGTTGTCGAGCGCATAGAAGGCGCGGCGGTGGTTCAACCAGTCGATGCGCAGACGCGGCAGCCATTCGCGATCGATCTTGTAGAGCAGCGGCGAATCCCAGTTGAGGACATGGATCCGCAAATCTTTCCGACGTCGCAGCAGATGCGTGAGAAAGGCGCCGAGGCGGTTCGGCACGCCCGGCATCGCCTTGTCGGGAAATTCCAGCGCGACGCGACTGTTCACGTCCCAACCGATGATCAGGATCGATTCCCGCGCCTCCAAGGCCGCGCGCTTGAAGGCCCGGAAATAAGCTTCCCCGTCGACGAGACAGGCGACCTTTTCCGCCTGAGCGAGCCGCCAGCAATTCTCGCCTTCCGCGAAACCGAACGCGTCCCGCGTGTCCCCCGTGCTCATGGAAACGCCGCACAGCCCGGCGACACCACCGAAGCGCTTCCGCCCGCGATGGTCCGCGATTGCCTCGACATGATCATGGCACCACTCCGCCCTGTACCGCACATGCCCCCGGGCCAAAGTGACGCGTCGATGCCGCGCGGGCAACCGATTCGTCGCGGGGCTCGCCCCAAAAGGCCGGCGGGACCCGCATCGCGCCCCAAAACAGGTACGCGACGGGTTTGATAACGAGCGGATGCGCTCCAGGCGCATTGGTGACGAGTTACCTGTTCGACATCCGCAAAACATTTCAATTCGTCGGGACTGCATCCTTGGCGCCATCCGAAGTTGCTGTATTACTCATGCTTGATGTGTCGCGTGATGGGCCGATGTGCTGTTATCGATCGCCGATCCGGATGGAAGGGAATTGAGATGAGTATTCGTGTCGGAATCGTCGGCATCAGCGGCTTCGGTGGCGGCGAGGCTCTGCGCCTGATCGCGAGCCACCCGTCTTTCGAACTGGTCTACGCCGCTGGCGAGGGAAGCGCCGGCAGCCGGTTGAGCGATCACTTTCCCGGAGTGCCGGCCAGGCTGGGTGAAATCGTCATCGCGAAATGGGACCCAGCCACGCTACCCGAACTCGACCTTCTGTTCGCATCCTTGCCGACGGGGTCATCGGCCGAGGCGCTCGCACGCGTTTCGCGGGATATGAAGATCGTGGATATCGGCGGGGACCATCGCTATGCAGATGGCTGGACCTATGGGCTTGCGGATATATGGCCCGATGAGATCAAGGGGCGGTCCCGTATCGCCAATCCCGGCTGCTTCCCGGCGGCGGTACAGCTCGCATTGGCACCGCTGCTGGTCGATGGCCTGGCCGAGCCGGCGAACATCGTGGTGGACGCGAAGACCGGTATCTCCGGCGCGGGCCGGGGTGGAGGCGGCGGGTTCGCATATGCGGCGAGCAACGAGAACCTCGTGCCTTACGGCCTGCTCCAGCACGTCCATATGCCCGAAATGGTGACGACGATCGAACGGCTGAGCGGCGCGAGCGCCGCAGGGTTCGTCTTCACACCGCATCTCGTGCCCATGACGCGGGGCATCCTCGTCACCATCTATTGTCGTGGCACGGCGACGACCGATCAATGCATGGCCACCGCACGGCGTTTCTACGCCGACCGCCCGTTCATCCGTGTCACCGACAAACCACCCCAGACCAAATGGGCGAGCGGCTCCAACCTGGCCTTCCTCCACTATGCAGCAGATCCGGAACGTAATCTGGTGATGGCATTGGGCGTCGTCGACAATCTCGGCAAAGGCGCAGCCGGCCAGGCAGTGCAGAATGCCAACCTGATGTGTGGCTTGCCGGAAACCGCGGGCCTCGAAGGCATGCCGGTCGGGCCGTAACCCTGTGATCGATCATGTCGCAGCTATGCGCAGAAACGCTCAGCCGACGCCCTCTTCGGGCGCGCGGCGCGCGTCGAGATAGCCGCGCCAGCCGCCGAAATCGCTGATATCCTCCGCGCCTGCGAGCCCGGCACGTTCGCAGATAAAGCCGGCGACGCTGCCGCCATCGGCCAAAGTGATCCGACCCAGTCCGAGCGGCGCAGGAATCTGCGCGAGAAGCGCTCCGATCGCAGTTTGCGGCAAAGCCCAGATTTCGAGCGCGATGGCTTTACCGCCCGCCTCCCTGCGCACCAGACCCGGACGCGCAGGGGGCCCGCCTGCGAGCGCGTGGAGCCCGTAGCAAGGCGCCGATTGCGTTTGCCGAAGGAAGCGGCCGCCCAGTTCCAGAAGTTGCCCGTTCAGTGGCAATCCCGCCATATGCGCGCCGCAGACAGCAAGCGCCAACTCGTCATCGGCGGGTTCCGGCGGCGCCGCTGGAGCGGGCTCCCCCCTCACCTCCAGGAGAAGTCGTGATGCTTCTGCCGCGAGCCGCCCGTCGGCTCCGGTCGGGCCAATCAGCGTCACGCTGCCAGGACGCCCGTCTTCGCGCGGGGCGACGGGGATGGTGAGCGCACACATGTCGAGGAGATTCACGAAATTCGTGTAGGTTCCGAGGTTGGTGTTGGGTGTGACCGGATCGGCGGCGAGATCGGCGCGGCTGTAGAAACATGGAATGCTCGGCACGACGAGATAATCGAAACCCGCCATCAGTTGCGCGCAGCGGCGCCGCAACTCCGCCAGACGATATATCCCGCGAAACGCAGCCGTCGCGCTCATCCCCTGCGCCTTGCCGATCACCGCGCGGGTGACGGGATGAAGCGCATCCGGGTCGCTCTCCATAAGGTCCTCGATCACGCTGTGGCGCTCAGCCACCCAGGCGCCGTCGTACAGCATCTGCGCAACCTCGTGGAACGGGCCGAAATCGATGGGCGTGATCGCGGCCCCGCGCCGGCGCAGGGTGTCGAGCGTCGCCGAGAAACTCTCCGCCTGCAGGCTGTCGCCGAAAAAGCGCAGACCCGCATGATCGGGCACGGCAATACGCGGCGCAGGAAGCGGCGCGGGCATGGGCGCAACGCGCACGGGCCGCGCAAAGGCATCCCCCTCATCGTACCCCGCCATCGCGGCATAGACGGTATAAGCGTCTTCGACGCTGCCGGCGAAGACCGAGATCGTATCGAGGGTGCGGCAGGCTGGTACGACACCTCCGGCGGAGACGGCGCCAAGCGTCGGTTTGAGCCCGACGATCCCGTTGAGTGCCGCAGGCACCCGGCCGGACCCCGCCGTATCGGTTCCCAGAGCGAAGGGCACGATGCCATGCCCCACCACCACGGCGGAGCCCGAAGACGAGCCGCCGGGAACGAGCGCGGGATCATGCGTATTACGCGGCACCGGATACGGCGTGCGCGTTCCAACGAGCCCCGTGGCAAACTGGTCGAGATTGGTCTTGCCGATCGGGATCGCACCTGCCTCGCGCAGCCGCGCCACGGCGAAAGCATCCGTCTGTGGAAACCAGGTAAACGCCTCGCAGCCGGCGGTAGTGGGCATGCCGGCCACATCGATATTGTCCTTGACCGCGAAGGGCACGCCCCAGAGTGGACGGGCGGGATCGAACGGTCCGAGCGCATCGGCCTGCGCGAGCAGCTTCTGCCTCTCCTCCAGATGGATGAATATCCCCGGATCATCGATTTGCGCCAGCCGGGCGAGTAATGCGGTGATCACGCTGCGTGGCGTCACGCCGCGTGCATAGGCAGCGCGCAGGGATGCCAGCGTGAAAGGGGGATCTGCGAGGCTGCCGGCATGATCTGCAGCCCGGGCACGGTCGACGGACATGAGGCGCTCCTTCACTCGGCGGCTCTGACGGATTCTCCGGGCACGCGCTGGAGCATCGGCGGCTTCGGCGCGGCGGCGAGGAGTTCCCGGGTATAGGGATGCTCGGGATCCTGCATGACCCGGGCCGCCGGCCCGGCCTCGACGATGAGCCCGTCGCGCATGACGAGAACATGGTCGCAGAGCAGGCGCACCACGTTGAGATCATGGCTGACGAACAGATAAGTCATGTTCAGCCGCGCCCGCAGGTCAGCCAGCAGGTTGAGCACCACCGCCTGGATCGAGACATCGAGAGCGGCGGTGGGCTCGTCGAGGATCAGAAAATCAGGATCGAGCGCGATGGCCCGCGCGATACCCACCCGCGCCTTCTGCCCCCCGGAGAGCTGGTGCGGATAGCGCGTCAGCAGATGTTCGGGCAGGCCGGTGAGATGGGCGAGCTCCCCTACCCGCTCGCGCAAACGCCGCCCCGACATGCCTCCTCTCGAATTGCCTCCCAGCCGGCGCAAAGGCTCGGCAATGGCGTCGAACGCGGCGTGGCGGGGATTGAGACTGTCGGTAGCATCCTGGAAGACCATCTGGATGCGTCCGCGGCGCGGATCTCGGGCGAAACGATCGGCGGAAATACCGGCAATGTCACTACCGTCGAAGACGATGGCACCGGCACTCGGATCGAGCAGCCGCACCAGCATGGCGGAGGTGGTCGACTTGCCGCAGCCCGATTCGCCCACGAGCCCGACCGATTGCCCCTCACGAATATCGAAGGAAATCCCCTTCACCGCCCTGACAGGCCCGGATTTGCCGGCGAAGGTCTTCTCCAGGCCGACCACTTCGATAAGCTTGCGCCGGCCTGGTTCGTGCTGCGGCTCGGGGGTTCGTGCCTCGGCGGGCAGGAGTTCGCGGATCGTGAGCCCGGGGCGCGGCGTCGCGTCGATCAGCTTGCGGGTATAGGGATGCGTCGCGCCGGCGAACAAATTTGCAGATGTGCCGGTCTCGACGATCTCGCCGTCCTTCATCACGGCGAGGCGGTCACAATACTGCGCCGCGAGGCCGAGATCATGGGTGATGACGATCGCCGACATGCCGCGTTCGCGGATCAGTGTGCGCACCAGATCCATCACCGCCTTCTGGGTGGTGATGTCGAGCCCGGTCGTGGGCTCGTCGGCGATCAGGAGTTTCGGATTGCAGGCGAGCGCGATGGCGATGACCACGCGCTGGCACATGCCGCCGGAAAGCTCGAAAGGATAGGCGTGATAGCGCGCGGCGGCATCACGGATCTTCACCGCCTCGAGCGCTTCGATGGCTCTCACCTTCACGTCCCGCCGGCTCGCCCGGCCATGTTGCAGCAGAACATCCTCGATCTGCTTGCCGATCTTGCGGATCGGATTGAGCGCCGCACGCGGGTTCTGGAAGATCATCGAAATCTCTCGCCCCCGGATCGTCCGCATCGCCCCCTCTCGGGCCCGAACGAGATCGCGCCCGCCCCAGCTGATCTCGCCGGAACGGATGCTGCCCCCGGCATCGAGAATGCGCATCAGGGCATAGGAGGTGACCGATTTTCCCGACCCGGATTCACCGACGATGCCGAGCGTCTCGCCGGGGTCGAGATCGAAGGAGATGCCGCGCACCGCCTCGACCGCGCCGCGACGGGTTCGGAAACCGACGATCAGATCCTTTACCGAAAGCATGGCTGGCTCCTCAGGTGCGGCGTCTGGGATCGACGATGTCGCGCAGACCGTCACCCATCAGGTTGAAGGTGAAGACCGCAAGCATCAGCCAAAGGCCTGGAAAGAGTGCGATCCACCAATGCCCGGACACGATGAAATTCGCCCCTTCAGCCACCATGATCCCCCATTCCGGCGTCGGCGGGCGCACACCCAGCCCGATGAAGGAGAGACCGGCAGCGTTGAGGATGGCCCAGCCCATATTGAGCGAGACCTGCACCATCATCGGCGGCAGGGCGTTGGGAAAGATGTGAAAGGCGAGCACGCGCGCATGCGAATTGCCGGCGAGCCGCGCCGCCAGGGCGAATCCCGCCTCGCGCCGGATGTTCACCTCCGCGCGCACCACCCGGGCATAAAAGGGGATGTTGATGATGGCGGTTGCGTAAATGATGTTCTCGACCGAGTTGCCGAGCGCCGCCACGATTCCCATCGCCAGAACGAAGAGCGGGAAGGCCATGATGGTGTCGAGGATACGGTTCAGCACCGCGTCGATCCAACCGCCGCGATACCCGGCCACCGCACCCAGAACGGAGCCGATCACGAAGGAGATCGCAACGGCGGCGACCGAGATCGTCAGATCGAGCCGCGTCGCCACGATCACACGGGAAAACACGTCTCGCCCGAGCTGATCGGTGCCAAACCAATGCGCTGCCGAAGGGGCCTCCAATGCCCGCGCGGAATTCGTGGCCAGCGGATCGTAGGGCACCACATAGGGACCGATCAGCGCCGACAGCACGATGAAGCCGAAGAGCAGGAATGAGAGGCCCGTAACCGGGTTCTCACGCAGTACCCAGGCGATATGCGCGAGCTGTCCGGAGGCAGTCGGGGCGGGTGCGACGGGGATCATTTCGCGGTGAATCCGATTCGCGGATCGATCAGCGTGTAGCTGAGATCGATCAGCAGGTTGAGCAGGACGAAGAGCAGTGCCATTGCGAGAACGAACCCCTGCACGGCGGCGTAATCCGATTGCACCAGCGCCTCGACGGCATAGGATCCGATCCCGGGCCAGGCGAAGACCTTTTCCACAAGCACGTTGGCGCCGAGCACGAATGAGAAAACCATGCCGAGCGTCGTCACCACCGGCAGCAGCGCGTTCCGGAAGGCATAGCCGAATAGGATCTTGGAGGGCTTCAGCCCGGCAGCCCGCGCTGTGCGAATGTAATCGGAAGCGAGCGCGCTCAGCATCGCCGCGCGGGTCATGCGCGCGATCGGGGCGAGCGTGAACAGCGCCAGGGTGATCGCCGGCAGGGTGATCTGCCGCAACGCGCCGAAAAAGGTCTCGATATCCCGGTCGATGAGCGAATCGACCAGGTAGAAACCCGTTACCCGGGGAGGATCGAGATAGATGAAATCGAGCCGCCCGAGTGGCGAAGGCGCCCAGCCGAGCAGGTAGTAGAACACATAGATCAAGAGAATTCCGGTGAAGAACGTCGGCAGCGAAACCCCCGCCGTCACCACCACCCGGCAGAGCTGATCGATCCAGCTACCCTGATGTACGGCTGCCAGCAGGCCGAGCGGGATTGCCACGAGGCAAGCCAGAAAGAGCGCCGCGACGGTCAGTTCGAGCGAAGCCGGCAGGCGCATCGCGAGGTCGGTCACCACCGGCTGCCCCGTCACCACGGACCGCCCGAGATCCCCCTGAAGGAGCGCACCACAATAGATCAGAAACTGACGGAACAACGGTTCGTCGAGGCCGAGCGCCGTGCGCACCTGGGCGATCGATTCGGGCGTGGCGGCGAGGCCGGCGAACTGAACTGCAGGATCGCCGGGCAACGCCCGCGTCAGGATGAAGCTGATGACGACGACCCCGGCGAGAACCGGGATCGTCTGCAACAGGCGCCAGATGACCGGGTGAGCGCGCGACGCCATGACTCAGACCTCTCCGCCGTTAAGCGGACGCACGTCGAGCTGGCGGTGGAACCAGAATTCATAACCGCCGGCACCGTTGAGTGCGACATTCAGCGCCGGCTGATAGAGCGGGATGCGAGGTAGATCCTCGATCACATGTGCGAACATCTCCTTGATCAGCGGCGCGTATTCAGGGTCGTCCATCGGCATGTGGAGCGCCTTTTCGGTGAGCTCGTGCACCGCGTCGCTCTCGTAGGCCGAAGAATTGAACAGGCGATCCTTCTGATAGGCCCAGAAGAAGTAGTAGCAGGGCGTGTTCAGCCAGCCGCCGAAATTCTCCAAATGCAGATCGAGGGACTTGTCGACCAGCGCTACGGTGCGCCAGTTTGCGCCGGGAATACGATCGACAGTGACCGTGATGCCGATGCGGCCGAGCGCTTCCTGGATCAGCAACGCCGTCGGCTCCATCCAGTCGGCGAGGTCGAGGCTGATGGAGAGCGTGACGTCGAAACCGTCCGGATAACCTGATTGCGCCAGATATTCACGCGCCGTGTCGAGGTCAGTATCGTAGGGGAAAGGACGCGGCCAGGCGATGTCGTCGATCTCTTCCGGCCCACCCCAGAGCTTGGCACCCCTGCCATAGGCCGCGCTCTCGAAAATCGCCTGATAAGGCACCGCGTAGGCCACTGCCTTGCGGACATTCGCATCCTGAAAGGGTTCGAATTTGGAATTCAGGCACAGACAATGGATGCAGTTCTCGATCGGGGTGGAATGCACCGTCAACCGGTCGGCCAGTTCGGCGGCATCACGATCTGGGATATCGAAAGAGATCTGCACGTCGCCCCGTTCGACCAGAGCGCGGCGGGTGGAGGCCGAAGGCACTTCCCGCACGATCACCCTTCGGATCGCGGGCAATTCGCCACCGACCCAGCCATCGTTGCGTTCATAGACGAGTTGCTGCCCCTGATCCCAGCGCGCCACCTTGTAGGCACCTGAGCCGGCCGGGTTGGTATGGAGGTATTCCATGGCCCAGGGGTCGTCGCTGGTCGCATGGGCCTTGG
This sequence comes from Salinarimonadaceae bacterium, assembly GCA_050485405.1. Classification (GTDB taxonomy): domain Bacteria; phylum Pseudomonadota; class Alphaproteobacteria; order Rhizobiales; family Beijerinckiaceae; genus Saliniramus. Next base: position 9,872 of record JBJHBI010000025.1, on the reverse strand, counting down.
CCACCTTCGAATTGATGATGAAGGGAACCGGGACGGCGAGATTGGGCAGCGAAAGCTTCGAGGGATAATCGAGGCGGACGACGAAGGTCTCCTCGTCGATCGCCTCGAACTGGTCGGCCCGGAAGAACCCGCCCGCGCTCATCTGCGTCGTGGGAAAACCGCCAGCCAGGACGGCGCGATCGAAGGACCATTTCACATCCTCGGCGGTGACCTTCGAACCATCCCAGAAGGTGGCGTTCGGTTTAAGCTTGAACGTGATGGTCAACCCGTCATCCGAGATCGTCCAGCTCTCGGCCAGTTCCGGCACGATCGTGTCGTAGTCATAGGACATCTCGCCGCTGGGCAGCCGCATCGCGCCGAAGCCGACGAGACGGTCATAGCAGTTGATCGCGACCTGATAGCTCGCGCGGTTGGTTCCCACGCGATGCAGATCGAGGCTGTTGATGGTCTGGCCGAACACGGTGACGAGGGTGTCGCGCCCCTGCGCCTCGGCGGGCAGGACGCGCAGGAAGGGGAGAATGCCGGCGCCGGCGGCGGTGGCGAGGAAAGCGCGGCGATTGAGTGAGGACATGGCGGACTCCGAAGCGGTCGGGCGGATACGGCCGGAAGGGGTCGGCGCGGCGCCAACGGTATGGCGTAACCGGTGATTCCTTCCAGGAACGGCCAGAGCATGCCGCGTTGCACGCGGTTCGTGAAATGCTAAGATTTCACAGGATCGGTGCATTTCATGCACCGCTGGAGGTTCCCATGCGGCACTTGGAAACGTTCCGCCTGATCGAAGCGGTGGCGCGCGCCGGGTCGATCCGCAAGGCTGCGGAGGATGCCGGCCTCACGGCCTCGGCGCTCAATCGCCGGATCGCGCGTTTCGAGGACGAATTCGGCGCACGTATCTTCGAGCGTCTCACCCGCGGTGTCCGGCTGAATCCCGCAGGCGAGCTCGTCCTGCAGCATTATCGTGCCCAGCGCTCGGACATGGCGCGGGTGCAGAGCCAGATCGCCGATCTGAAGGGCGTACGGCGTGGGCACGTCACGGTAGCCTGCAGCCAGGCGCTCCTGCCCTATTTCATGCCGGAGCAGATTGCCCGTTATCGCCGCGAGCATCCCGGCGTCACCTTCGCAGTGAAAGTGCGCGACCGGGCGCGCGCCGAGGAGGAGCTCGCCGCAATGCGCAGTGATCTGGCGCTGGTCTTCGAGCCTCAGCTGATGGTGGATTTCGAGGTCATCCATCAGATTCCGCAACCCGTCTGTGCGTTGATCGCGGCCGATCACCCGCTCGCAGCCGATGGCGAGATCCGTCTGCGTGACTGCCTCGCCCACCCCCACATCGCCCCGGCGACGGGTTACGGCGTGCGCTACCTGCTGGACGCGGCGGCGCGGCGCGGCAGCAGGCAATTGGAGCCGGTCGTCGAAACCGAATCCTTCGAACTGATCCGTCATTACGCCCTGCACGAGGGCGTTGTGGGCTTTCAGATTCCGATCGGTTTGCGCCCCGGCGCCGCATCCGGCCTCGTCATGCGCCCCATCGCCGCGCGAGACGTGCCGCCGGGATTGCTCCTGCTCGGTCAGATGAAGGGCCGCGTTCTGCCCGTGGCCACATCGCGCTTCGCGACACAATTGGTTCACGCTCTGGGCGAATGAACCGGCGCGCAAGACATCCTCCGTTCCGATCGGTATCTTTCCATGAGAAGCGTCTGCGTGGCCGCCCGCAGGCAGAAATTCGGAAACAGGCCATTATCGTGGATTTCTGGAGTGCAGCATGACGACCAACGGCGCATCGAAGGACCCACTCGCGGATCCCGCCGCCTTCGCGGCACGGCATCCGGACCTTCGCCATGCTCCAGCAACGACCCGCAACCGTGAACCGATCCGGCGGGCATTGGCCGATCTCCTCCCCGAACGCGCCTGTACGGTGCTGGAGGTCGCCTCGGGTTCCGGCGAGCACGCGCTCTGGATGGCGCGCCATCTGCCGCAGGTCACATGGCTGCCCAGCGAGGCGAAGGCGGACGGGCTGACCACTATCCATAAGTGGCGGGCGCACTGCCCCGATCTCGATGGTCGCGTTCGGCCGCCTGTCCAGATCGACGCCGCGCGACCACCATGGGACGGCGAGCCGGTGGATGCCGTTTTCGCAGCGAACCTGACGCATATCGCCCCTTGGTCCACAACGCTCGGACTCCTGAGCGGTGCTGCGGCGCGAATCGTACCGGGCGGAATTCTCGTGATCTACGGCCCCTTCAATGAGGGCGGCGGCTTTACCGGCCCAGGCAATGCGAGCTTCGATGAAGCTCTTCGCAAGCAGGACCCGGAATGGGGTCTGCGTGATCGCGAGATGGTCGATGCGGCCGCCGTGGCTCAGAATTTTGCGGTCGAACCTTACCGCTTGATGCCCGCCGACAACCGCTTGCTGGTCTATCGCCGTCCAAGGCTCCGAGAATAACGGGCGCGTCGCATGGTCGCCCGGAGGAGACGTTTGAGCGTCGTCCCCTCGGGTAGCGAGCCATCGCATTCCGCCCCTGCGGAACGGTGACGAGAAAACAGGCAGCAATTGCCTCACTGCAAGCCATAGTAAGACTTCAAGGCGATTGACCGACTATAAATAGCCAAATAACGTCGAGGAATGTTCGGGCTCGCAACGGCCTGCACCGGAGGGAAAGGGAGATGATCATGACATTGGGACCCTGTATCAAACGCCTCGTGGCCTCGACGGCCGTGCTAGCCCTGATGGCGGGCGCGGCCTCGGCCGAGACCCTGCGCTGGGCCCGAACCGGTGACGCGCTGACGCTCGATCCGCATGCGGCCAATGAAGGCCCGACCACGGCGGTTCTGCATCACATCTACGAAACCCTGGCCGAGCGGGCACTGGACGGCTCGCTCGAGCCGCGCCTCGCCACTTCCTGGCAGGTCCTGCCGGATGATCCCACGGTCTGGGAATTCACCCTGCGCGAGGGCGTAACGTTTCACGACGGTTCGCCGATGACGGCAGACGACGTGGTGTTCTCGCTCAACCGTGCGCGTTCCGAGACGTCGGACTTCCGCGGCCTGCATGCGTCCATCGACGATGTCTCGGCAGTCGACGATCTGACGGTGCATGTCCGGATGAGCGGCCCGTCGCCGCTATGGATCCAGAACGTCACCAACACATTCATCATGAGCCGGGCCTGGGCGGAGGAAAACGGGGTGACCGAACCGCAGAACTTTGCTGCAGGTGAGGAAAACTACGCGGTCCGCAACACGAACGGCACCGGTCCCTACATCCTGGTGGAACGCGATCCGGAAGTACGCACGGTGATGCAGTACAACCCCGATCACTGGGCCGAGGCGCCGGCGGTGACCGAGATCATCTACGAGCCGATCGCGGAAGCCGCCACACGGGTCGCCGCGCTCCTCGCCGGAGATGTCGACTTCGTTCAGGACGTACCGGTACAGGATATCGCCCGGCTCGAGCAGACTGCCGGCATCAATCTCTTCGCGGGCCCCGAGAACCGCAACATCTTCTTCAGCTACGATCAGGGTTCCGAAGAACTGCGAAGTGCATCCGTACCCGGTAATCCCTTCGCCGATCCCCTGGTGCGCGAGGCGATGGCCCATGCGCTGGACCGGGAGGCGATCCGGCAGGTCGTGATGCGCGGCCAGTCCCAGCCCTCGGCGGCACCGCTGCCCCCCTTCGTCAACGGCTGGACCGAGGAAATGCACGCCTTCGACGGGCCCGACATCGAGCGTGCCAACGAACTCATGGCCGAGGCCGGATATGGCGACGGTTTCTCCGTCGATCTGCATTGCCCCAACGACCGCTATCTGAACGACGAGGCGATCTGCACGGCCTTCGTCGGGATGCTGGGCCGGATCGGGATCACCGCCAATCTGGTCTCGCAGACGCGTACACTGCATTTCCCGCTGATCCAGAACCGGGAGATTGATTTCTATCTGCTCGGCTGGGGTGTGCCGACTTTCGACAGCCAGTATGTCTTCGACTTCCTCGTGCACAGCCCCGAGGGAGCACGCGGCGGCTGGAACGGGTCGAACTATTCGAACCCCGATGTCGATGAACTGGTTCAGGCCATGGCCACCGAGACGGATCCGGATGTCCGCAACCAGATGATCGCCGATGTCTGGGAAATGGTGAACGACGACCGGGTGTTTTTGAACGTTCACAATCAGATGCTGGCCTATGCCACGCGCGAGGGCATCAGCCTGGAGGTGCCCCCGAACAATTCGCCGAAGATGTGGAACGTACGGCTCGACTGAACGCGCAAGACGTCGCCGGAGCAACCCCTACGGGTCACTCCGGCGACATCGCCACTGTGGCATTCTCCGCGACGACGCGCCGGTGCACCGGCCTGGATCGTTCGGCGGCCAACGCCTCGCGGGCCATGAGAGAAACGCAGCGCAATGATCGCCTTCATCCTCAGACGTCTCGTCCAATCCGTTTTGGTGATGCTGGTCGTCGCGCTGGTTTCCTTCGCGCTGTTTCGATATGTCGGCGACCCCGTCGCCAGCCTTCTGGGGCAGGAGGCGTCCGCAGCCGATCGCGAAGCCTTGCGTGCGCGGCTGGGGCTCGATCAGCCGGTCCTGATCCAGTTCATGGAATATATGGGCCGCGTGCTGCGCGGCGATTTCGGATTCTCCTATCGGCTACAGGAGCCGGTGATGGGGTTGATCCTGCAGCGCCTCCCGGCGACGCTGGAACTCGCTTTCGTTTCCGGGCTGGCCGCCTTCGTCATTGGCGTATCCATGGGGGTCTACACGGCGTTGAACCGACGCAGCTGGCTCGCGAGCGCGGTCATGACTGTCTCCCTGATCGGCGTGTCCCTGCCGACATTCCTGATCGGTGTGCTGCTCATCTGGGTCTTTGCCGTCGAATTGCAGTGGTTGCCGAGCTTCGGACGCGGCGAGACCATCCGCGTGGGCGGCTGGACCAGCGGGTTGCTGACGGAATCCGGGCGGCGGGCGATCATCCTGCCGGCGGTCACACTGGGCCTTTATCAACTGACGCTGATCATGCGGCTGGTGAGGGCCGAGATGCTGGAAGTGCTGCGCACCGACTACATCAAGTTCGCCCGCGCCCGAGGCCTGTCGAACCGGGCCATCCATTTCGGCCATGCACTCAAGAACACGCTGGTTCCGGTGATCACGATCACGGGACTTCAGCTGGGTGCGATCATCGCCTTCGCGATCATCACCGAGACCGTGTTCCAGTGGCCCGGCGTCGGCGCATTCTTCATCAATGCGGTGCGCTTCGTCGATGTGCCGGTCATGGCGGCGTATCTGATGATGATCGCGCTTATCTTCGTCGTCATCAACCTCATCGTCGACCTGCTCTACTACACCGTCGATCCCCGGCTGCGTGTCGAGCGCAGCGCAGCGCGGTCCTGAGACCATCACAGCAAAGGCCGAGGAATAGGCAAGGCATGGCATGACCCTCCCCCGACCCGAACCCCGAGCCGGCTTCCTGCGCCGAAGCTTCGACAGCGATCTGGCCTACAGCTTCCGCCGGTCCCCCGTGGTGATGCTGTCGGGCCTCGTGGCGCTGCTGATCATCCTCGGCGCGGCGCTGGCCCCCTGGATCGCTCCCCACAATCCCTTCGATCCGGCCAGCCTCAACCTGATGGACGGCTTCACGCCACCGATGCAGCCCAATGCCCTCACGGGCAATGTCTATTGGCTGGGAACAGACAACCAGGGGCGCGACGTCTTCTCGACGATCCTCTACGGCGCCCGAACATCGCTGTTCGTCGGCTTCTCGGCGGTCCTTCTGGCCATCGTCCTCGGCGTATCCTTGGGGCTCGTCGCCGGCTGGCGCGGTGGCTGGGTGGACGGTCTCCTGATGCGGATCGCGGATGTGCAACTGACCCTGCCCTCGATCCTGCTGGCGCTGCTGATCTTCGGTGTCGCGCGCAGCCTAATACCGCCGGCCTTTCGGGACGTCATGGCGATCTGGGTGCTGATCATCGCCATCGGATTGTCGGACTGGGTCCAGTTCGCCCGCGTGGTACGCGGAGCGACGATGGTCGAGAAAAACAAGGAATACGTCCAGGCCGCCCGCATGATCGGGGTGCGCCCGATCCGGATCCTGTTCACCCATATCCTGCCCAACGTCATGGGGCCGGTTCTGGTGATCGCCACCATCGGTCTGGCGCTGGCCATCATCGCCGAAGCCACGCTGAGCTTCCTCGGCGTCGGGGTGCCGCCGACCCAGCCCTCCCTGGGTACGCTGATCCGGATCGGGCAGGGTTTTCTGTTCTCGGGGGAATGGTGGATCCTCGCTTTCCCGGCCATCACGTTGCTGGCGCTCGCGCTCTCGGTCAATCTGCTCGGCGACTGGTTGCGCGACGCGCTGAATCCGAGGCTCCGGTAATGGCCGATCCCCTGCTTTCAGTCCGCGATCTCGTCGTCGAATTCCCGAACCGGCACGGCACGCTCAGGGCGCTGGATCGCATCAGCTTCGATATCGCACCCGGCGAAGTGCTCGGCATGGTCGGTGAATCCGGAGCCGGCAAATCGATAACCGGTTCGGCCATCATCGGGCTGATCGAGCCGCCCGGACATATCGCGGGGGGCGAGATTCTGCTCAAGGGCAAGCGGATCGACAATCTGCCGATGCAGGAACTTCGTCGCATCCGCGGCAAGCGGATCGGCATGGTGTTTCAGGATCCGCTGACCAGCCTCAACCCGCTCTATACCGTCGCGCGCCAGATCACGGAAACCATACGCACCCATCACGATGTGGGTCCGTCCGAGGCGCGCAAACGCGCGATCGCCTTGCTCGATCGCGTCGGTATTCCCGCCGCAGCGCGAAGGATCGACGATTATCCGCATCATTTCTCGGGGGGCATGCGCCAGCGTGTGGTGATTGCGCTCGCGCTTTGCGCCGAACCGGAGCTCGTCATCGCGGACGAGCCGACCACGGCGCTCGACGTCTCGGTCCAGGCGCAGATCATCGACCTGCTGAAGGATATCTGCGCGGAACGGGGCGCGGCGGTGATGCTGATCACCCATGATATGGGCGTGATCGCCGAGACCGCCGACCGCATCGCCGTGCTCTATGCCGGCCGGATGGCCGAAATCGGGCCGGTGGCAGATGTGATCCAGCGCGCCGAGCATCCCTATACCCGGGGGCTGATGGGTTCGATCCCGACACTCACGCAGGTCACGGACCGCCTGACGCAGATCCCCGGCGCCATGCCGCGCCTCAACGCCATTCCCTCCGGCTGCGCCTTCAACCCCCGATGCCCGCACGTCATGGAACGCTGTCGCAGCGACCGGCCCGAATTGATCGCTCGCCCGGGTTCTCTCTCCAGCTCCCGAAAAGTCGCCTGCTGGCTGCCCGCGCAGCAGGAGGGTCGCCATGACTGAGCCGTTGATCCGTATCGACGGGCTGACCCGTCACTTCGACGTCTCGAAACCCTGGCTCAACCGGGTCATCGAACGCGAGCCGCGGCAGACACTCACAGCCGCTGCCGATGTGAGTTTCGCGATCGGCAAGGGAGAGACATTCGCGCTCGTCGGTGAATCGGGTTCGGGCAAATCGACGATCGCCAAGATGGTGGTGGGCTTGCTCGCGCCGAGTGCCGGGACGATCCGTTTCGATAATCATGCAATCGATGCCGGCAAGGGCATCCCGCGCACCCTGCGCCGACGGTTCCAGATGATCTTCCAGGACCCGTTCGCCAGCCTCAACCCGCGCTGGCGGGTGGGAGACATCGTCGCGGAGCCGATTCGCACCTTCGGTCTGCTGAATGGTCGTGATGCGCGCGCCGAAGTGGCGCGGCTTCTGCAAGTGGTCGGATTGACCGAACACGATGCAGGCAAGTTTCCGCATGAATTCTCGGGCGGTCAAAGGCAGCGAATCGCCATTGCACGCGCCCTTTCCTCGAAGCCCGACTTCATCGTCTGCGACGAGCCGACGAGTGCTCTGGATGTCTCGGTCCAGGCCCAGATCCTGAACCTGATGCGAGATCTCCAGGACGAGTTTGGTTTGACCTATCTGTTGATTTCGCACGATCTCTCGGTGGTCCGGCACATGGCCAACCGGATAGGCGTGCTGTATCTCGGTCGTCTGGTCGAGGTCGCCGACGGCAAGCGCCTCTTCACGGAGGGGCGCCACCCCTATACGCGGATGCTGCTCGATTCGGTGCCTGACATCGCCCTTACCGGTCGCCGGCGCCGGCGTATCGAAGGCGAGATCCCGAATCCGATCTCACCTCCATCGGGATGCGCCTTCCATCCGCGCTGCCCGAAGGCTTTCGATCGTTGCCGCATGGAACCGCCTGCTCCACGAAGGACCGCTACGGGCTTTGCCGCCTGCCACGCGCTGGACCATGCCGAGAGCTGAAACGGGTTTCTTTGGTGACAGGCTTTCTCGGCCGCATGCGCATCCGTACTCTGACCTGCGTCGAGCTGCTTCATGACTTGCAGACGGGCCACGCCACCAGCTCGTAGGATTTAAACTGGCTGCAAGGACCTGCGTGGTGCGATCCCGAAAAAGAAGCTTCGACTGCGACCGATGGCGCAATAATGGCCTGACTTGGCCCGCTCTTTGCCGTAAGTACGCGCCCGACCTTGGCGAACGTCAGCAATCTCGCTCGTCGACGCGCCTACACATTTTCCGCTAGACCGCACGTACGCGGATCTGAGGAGTTCTGTCGGCAGCTCCGCCGGAATGACAGGCTCGACACTCGGCTCGTCACACCCGTGGCGACCGCAGGCTCTCGCCGAGATAACGCCGTGAAAATTGTCAACCAGCTAAAGTAAGCGAAGAAGCCTGTAGCAAGAGTTCTCATCCGAGCATTTCCACCGGTTTCTCCCAGATGATCAGCACGGCGCAGCCCTCATCGGACCAGACCCGGTGCTCGCTGCCGGCCTCGTTGAGAACGACATCACCGGCGCGATACGCCCCCCGCTCGTCGCTCTGCACACCTTCGAGGACGACGATGGTCTCCAATCCGCGATGCCGATGCCGCGGGACAGAGGCGCCGGGACGATAGCGAAGCACGGCCACCGTCGCGGAATCCTCGGCTCCCTGATGCAGGATGCTGATGTCGACGCCTTCGCGAAAAGCGCTGAACTGCAATTGCCGCCAGCCGCCGGCGAGCAAATCGGCATGCGTGATCATGGACTGCCCTCCCGCCGACCGGGCGAAGGCATGCGCGCGGCATCGACGATGACCGCACATGGCCCGCCGCCATCGGGCCCCTGATGCTCGGCACCGCCCGAGACGAAGAGCGCGGTATGGCCGATCGCACCGGCGAGCACCCCGGCGACGAAGGCACGCGCATGGCGCGTTTGCGAGATGTCGGAATCGTCCAGCATGGTGTGGCGCAGTCCCCGCACCTGCCCGGATCGCGACGCTTCCGCCTTGACCAGCAGGGTCACGATCGCATCGCGCGCCTGCGCATCGAGCGGATAGCGCTCGCCCAGGCCGAGCCGCGACAACATCGAACCGATCGGCGCGAGATCGATCGCATCGGCCATCACGGCATGATCGATGCGCAGCTCACCCGTCCAGGCATCGCTCATGCCCAGCACCACGATCTCGTGCCCCATCAGCTCGATCCCGGCCGATGCCGAGGCGCGCCGGCTGAACAATTCGAAATCACTGCCGATCACCGCGTCGCCGATCGCGTCACGATCGAGCTCGCCGAGGGCGAGCGCAACGCCGAGCGCGGAGGCGCCGCGTGAATAGCCCATGGATTTGAGGGTATCGCCGGTCACACATCCGTACCCGCGCGCCGCCGCTTCCGCGGTTCGCGCCACGGTCAGGAGCGGACATTTGATCTGGACGAAATGAACATCATCGCTGGAGGTGATGCCCGCCCGGCTCATCGCCTCGCGGACACCCTGCGCCACCAGTTCGACCTGCGCGGTGCGGCCGA
>JBJHBI010000024.1:0-58149 GCA_050485405.1 Salinarimonadaceae bacterium | reverse complement strand
GAGAGCCCGCCCACGGCGAGGATCGCCACGAGCGGCAAGAGGAACCAGCCGCTCGCCATGGCGATGACGTGCATGAGGCTGGTCGCATCCGATCCATCGTGGAGCACGATCCCGGAAGGGTCGTCCATGAGCCGCTCGAGCGTACCCGCGAGGCCCGTGACGCCGCTGCTGATATAGAGGAAGGCGACGGCGAGGATCGAGACGATCGAGGAGAAGGTCAGAGCCTCCTTGGAGACCGGGACGTTTCCCTTTTCGAGCGCATCCTGGATCTTCTTTTCCGTCGGCTCCTCGGTTTTGCTGGCGCGGTCCTGTTCCTCGGACACCCTGGTCTCTCCGTCAGTGGCAATGGACTGCGATCAGCGGATATAGGCGCCCTCGTCCTGATCCGGATTGAGCTCGATCTCGCCGCGTCCGGCCATTTCGAGGGCGAGATCGGTGACCATGCGGCGGGCCTCGACGACGTCCTTCTGGGCCACGGCCTCGCCCGAAGCGAGCTCGTTCTCGACCATGCGCCGGGCGCGGGTGCCGAGCGACGAGAGGATCGCGTCGCGGAAATCGGCCTCGGTCCCCTTGAGCGCGATGACGAGGCGCTCGGTCGGGATCTGGTCGAGGATCGCGGCACGCGCACGCGGCACCAGGTTGATGACGTCCTCGAAGGTGAAGAGCAGGCCCTTCAGGATTTCCGCCGCCTTCGGGCGCGCCTCGGCCAGGCTGTCGAGCACGTCCTCCATCTGGTCGCGCTCCATTTTATTGATGATGTCGGCCATGCGCGAATGGGTGTCGACGCCCATATTGCGGGCGAAGTTGAGCATGAAGTCCTCGTGCAGCGTCTTCTCGACGATGCGCATGGTCTCTTCGACCACGGGCTTGAAGGAGAGCATGCGCCGCATCAGCGAGTTGCGCATGTGCTTGGGCATCTGGCTCATCACCTTGGCTGCGCAGGAGGGCTTCACCTTGGAGAGGATCAGCGCCGCCGTCTGGGGATGCTCCTTCTGCAGATAGGCCGCGAGAATGCCCTCGGAGACGCCGGAGATCCGCTCCCAGATCGAACGGTTCGTATTGCCGATCACCTCCTGCATGATCTCGCTGACCTGCTCGGGCGGAAGAATGCCGGTGAGCAGCCGCTCGACCTCGTTGGCGGTCCCGAAGAGGGAGGTCCCCGAGGAGAATTCGCGGGCGAATTCCTCGATCACCGCTTCGAGCTCGCCCGCGCTCACCACGCCGAGATCGGCGGCGGCGCGGGAGATGCGCTTGAGCTCCGGCGGTTCGAAGCGCCCCATCAGGCGCCGCGCAATATCCGGATCGAGAGCGAGCATCAGGGCGGCGACCTTGTCGGCGCCTTCGAGTTCACGCGGTTTGGGCAGGGAGGCCTCGTAGGCCGCAAGCGCCGTCATCTGGTGTCATCCCCCGGTTAGCGGAATTGCCGGCCTCGTGGCTTCAGAAGCCGGCCGAGGCGTTCTGTGCGGTGACGATTTCGGTGAGCGAGACGCCGAAGCGCGAATTGTCGTCCTCGACCACGACGACCTCGCCGCGCGCGACGACCCGGCCGTTGACGACGACGTCGACCGGCTCGCCGACGCGATGATCGAGCGGCACCACGGCACCGCGACCGAGCTTCATCAGATTGGCCACCGGCATCGAGGCCGAACCGAGCACGACCTGGATCGAGACCGGGATGCGCATGATCGAATCGAGGTTGTAGCCGGCATGGGCGTCCTCGAGCGTCTCTTCGCCGTCATCGGCGAAACCCGCCATCGCTTCGGCCATTTCGTTGTCGCGGGCCATCTCCTCGGCGAGATCGGCGACGCTGGCTGCGGGCTTGGCTTCGAGCGCCGCCTGCACGGCGTCGTCGGCGGCCTTGCGGCTGGCATTGCGAGGCTTGTTGGTGGTGGTGTTCTTCTGGGTCATGGGGTCGAACTCCGGAAACTTCGTGAGCGATGTTGCTTGTGGACCGGTCAGCTGCCGGCGGCGAGGCGGGCACTGCGGATGACCGGCCAGGAAACGATCTTGCGGGTGCGCGGGGCGTCCTGCGCGACCTTCTCGGCGGGGGCGAGGGCGAGCCTGCCGGAGCTCTGCTCGGGCTGGCCGTCGTCACCGGATAGCGATGCGACCGCATCCGCGACGACTTCGGCGACGGGCATTTCCGAGCCCGACATCTCTGAGCCGGATTTGCCCGAAACGATCTTGCTGGAGAGAACCTTGCCGGAGAGAACCTTGCGCCCGACCGGGTGGTCGTCACCCTTCACGGCCTCGCTCTTGCGGGCCTCGGCCTTGGCACCTCCCCGGCGCGAACCCTTGCGCGCGCCGCTCCCTTCGCCGGGCTCGTTCGCCTCGCGGATCGCGGTTTCCGCTCGGGAAGCGGCGTCGCGCGCCTCGTGAATACGCTCGCGCAGGCGCAGGAGCTGGGCCGATGCGGTGGCTTCGGTCGCCTTCAGTTCGTCGAGGGTTCGCTGGGCGGCGTCGAGCCGCTCGCCGAGGGTGATCGCGGTGCGCGCGCCCTCGTCATGGGTGCGTGCGAGCGCCTCGTCGACCCGCCCCATGGCCTGGGCGGCCTCGTGGAGGGCGCTGCCGTATTCCCCGGCATTCGCCTTGAAGCGGCGGAACTCGCGCAGCATGGCGAAAGAGAAACCGCAGGTGAAGACGAGCGCTACCAGGAGCGCGATGTCAATGGCTATGGAGGGCATCGATGAACTCCTGCTGCTGATCGATCTCTTCTTCGATTTTCAGCGTATAGGCACCGTTCGACTGGCCGAGAGCGCATGAGAACAGGGCCTGGCCGTTGCACTGGAGCCGCACCGGCGTCTTCGGTCCGGCCTGGAGGTCGAGCACCTGGCCGACCTTGAACTGGGCGACGTCGCCCAGCGTGATCATCCGCTCCTCGAGGATCGCCTCGAGCGAGACGCGGGTGCGCTGCACCTCGGCCTGCATCTGCTGGGTCCAGCGCGGATCCGCACCGGCGCCGTCGCTGGAGAGCACGTGAGCGAGGTTCTGGCGCATCGGGGACAGGGCCGATTGCGGGATGATCACGAACATCTCGCCGCCGCGCCCCAGCGCCTGAATCAGCAGCTTGGCGACCACGGAGAGGTTGTTGCGCCGCCCGATGATGGCGAAGTCCATGCGCGTTTCCATGCGCTCGAGCTTGAACCCGGTCCGCGCCACGGGACCGAAAGCCGTGGCCAGTGCCTTGCCGGCTTCCTCGAACAGGGTCTGGGCGACGCGGGTCTCGATATTGGAGAAGCTGCGCTCGTCGTCGACCGGCGGCTCGGTGCCGTCGGAGCCGAACAGCACTTCCACCATGGTGAAGATGAAGTCGCGGTCGAAGCCGACGAGGATGCGCGTGTCCCATTCGGTGGCGTGGAACATGGCGGCGATGGCGTTCGACTCGTAGAATTCGAGAATGTCGCCGATGCGTCCGCTCTCGATGTTGCTGACCGAGAAATAGGAGGGCGAGGCCGACATGTGGCGCAGCCCGTCCGCGCAATAGGTCGCCACCCGGTCGAAGATCACATGCAGCATGGGCAGGCGGTCGACGGTGATGCCGGCGGCATCGAGCAGCTTGTCGGAGATCGCGTTTCCGGTCCTTGCGGCAGCGCGCTCGGCGGCGGGCTTGATGTTGCCGTCGTCGTCGAGATCGTCGAAATCGATCATCATGCGGCTCCCTGGTTGGGCATGCGGTCATTGGCGGGCGGGCGACCGGAGACGGCGAGGGTCTCGTTCTCGACATCGTCGATGCTGGGACGGTCATGCGAGGAGATCGCCTTGCGTCCGTGCTCGAGAGCGATCTGCGGCAGCGCCCCGTTCATGAAGGCGAGGATGGTCTGCTTGGTGACCGTGTAGAGGCGCATCTGATGCTCACGCGTGGCCTTGATCTTGTAGGCCATCGGCGCGACCAGCCCGTAGGAGGCGAAGATGCCGGTGAAGGTACCCACCAGCGCGGCGCCGATCAGGCTACCCAAAAGCTGGGGTGACTGGTCGAGCGCGCCCATTGCCTTGATCACGCCGAGCACGGCGGCGACGATACCCAGCGCCGGCAGCGCCTCGGCCAGGATCATCATGGCGTTGTAGGGCTTGAGCCGCTCGCGGCGGATGGTCTCGATCTCCTCGTCCATCAGCGATTCGATCTCGTGCGAACGGGCATTGCCGATGACGAGCAGGCGCATGTAGTCGCAGATGAACTGCAACAGTTCGGGGCGCTTCATAACCAACGGAAAGCGCTGGAAGATCTCGGAATTCTGCGGATCGTCGATATGCGGCTCGACCTCGTTGCGGCCCTTGGCGCGAATGTCGCGCATGAGCACGTAGAGCAGGCCGAGCACGTCGAGATAATCGCGGTGCCGCGGGATCTTGCCGGCGCCGGCTTCGATGCAGGCGCGGCCCGTATCCTTGATGGCGCTGGGCGAATTGGCGACGATATAGGTACCGAAGGCCGTCCCGCCGATGATGACGAATTCCCAGGGCTGCCAGATGACCGGCACATGGCCGCCCATCGCCCAGAACCCGCCGAGCAGCGAGGCCATCGTGATGATAATGCCGATGATGATGAACAAGGCTCCCACTCCCGAACTGCCGTGATCGCAGTCTCAGGGATAGCGCGCGAGCCTTGCGCGAAGCGTGTGGGAAGAGCGGCACGCGCTCCCGTCGGGGGGCCCGAGCGTCAGGCCGCTCCCGCGAGCGCGCGCGCGACGGCCGCGCGCATGTCGTCGAGGGAGAAGGGCTTGGTCAGAACGTTGGTGACGATCGCGTCGAGGCCGCGTGCACGCTCGCGCTGATCGGCGAAACCCGTCATCAACAGGATGATCAGATCGGGGAAATCACGTTTCGCGGCGAGCGCGAGGGCGATCCCGTCCATGATCGGCATGCGGATATCGGTCAGCAACAGATCGAAGGGCGCGTCCGCATCCTTGAGTGCGTCGAGCCCCTCGGCCCCGTCCTCGGCGGTGACGACTTCGTGGCCGTCGAGCTGGAGGCCGCGGCTGAGGAAGCCGCGCACTGGCTCCTCGTCGTCGACGAGCAGGATCCGCGCCATCGCGTCAGGCCCCCGGCCTGGCCGCATCCGCCGCCGCATCGTCCGGCTCGAACAGATCAGGGCTGGTATCGCCGGTATCGATCACGCCGACGAAGGGCAGTTGCCGATAGGAATGGGCGACATCCATGCCGTAGCCGACGACGAAGACGTCCGGGCAGGTGAAGCCCACGAAATCGGCCTCGATATGCACGGCGCGCTTGCCGGGCTTCTCGAGCAGGACCGCCGAGAGCACCCGGCGCGCACCGCGCGCGGCGATCAGGTCCTTGGCGAAGACGATGGTGCGGCCGGATTCGAGAATGTCGTCGATCAGGAGCACGTCGCGCCCCTCGACCGCGCTCTCGACGTCGCGCAGGATCTCGACCTGCCCCGAGGAGGTCGTGCCGGAACGGTAGCTCGACAGGTGCACGAACTCGACCTGCGGCGCGAGCCCGACCCGGTGCAGCGCGCGAATCAGATCGGCGGCGAACATGAAGCTGCCCTTGAGCACCGCGACGACGAGCAGATCCTTCGGCTCGGCCTGCTTGATCGCGGCGGCGAGTTCCTCGCAGCGCCGGGCAATGGTTTCCTCGTCGAACAGGACGCGCACGCGCGATTGAGCCATTTCGAGCCTCATGAAGCGACAGCATCGTACCGTCAGGTGGTCATCGACCGACGGATATGGAAGATGCGTCAATGCAATAATTCCAGGCGCCTGATCCGGTTTCGGCCGGCCCGGCGCCCTCACGGAGCGACGCCTCAGTCACGACCGCCGGCGATGTCGGCGTTCGGGGCGAAGCGCACCAGAACCTGCCTTGCTTCTGGCGGCGGCGCAACCAGGCGCGCACGAAATCCGACGTTTTCCCCCGGATGCAGCGTGCGGCGATCCGCCTCCACGCTCCAGGAATAGACCGACTGGCCGGTCTCCTCGCGCAGGACGACCGCGATCGGCGGCACCATGTGGCTGCGATCGGTGCGGTTCACGATAGTGCCGTAGACGGTCAGAAACTCGCCGTCATCCTCGCGGGTGCGCTCGGAGCGCACCTCCATCAGTTCGAGCCCGCGCAGATTCACCGGCATGCCCGCGCGTTCGTAGAGCTGGGCCGTGGCGGGGATCTGGCGCACCACGCTCTCGCGGCCGATCAGCGCACCGATGACGATGCCCACGAGCAGCATCGCGAGGATCGGCGTGACCGGCAGGCGCCTCAGCCCCGCGCCGATGCCGCGCCCCATTCCGGCGAGAGCACCGGTGACGCCGGAGCGCCCGCCACCGCCGGGCGCGCGCCTCGAGCCATGTAGAGCAGCGCTCGTGCTGCTCGCATCCACAGCGATTTCGGGACCGTCGTGATCCTCGCCGTGCATGCGGCGCGCGAGGCTCGCCGCGACGGGATCATCCGCGTCGAAGCCTTCCTCGTCCTCGGGGGCATCGATGAAGAACACGTCCCGGCAATTCGCACAGCGCAGCTTGCGCCCGTTCGGCTGCAACAGCGCCGGATCGATCGCGAATTCACTTTCACAAGACGGGCATACGATCAGCATGGGCGAATCACGTGACGACGGGTAGGCTGGTTGCCGCACCCGTTCGGACATTGGGGAATCATTTTGGTTAAGGACCCGTGAAGGACTTCGCTTTCGCCCCTGAATTCAGCGACATTCCGGTCGTGCATTTCGAGAATGTCGGGGTCCGTTACGGCCTCGGCCCCGAGGTCCTGCGCGATCTCACCTTCTCGATCGAGCCGCATTCGTTCCAGTTCCTCTCCGGACCCTCCGGTGCGGGCAAGACCACGCTGTTGCGGCTCATCCTGATGTCGGTGCGGCCCACGCGCGGGGTGATGACCCTGTTCGGAGAGGAAGTCAGCCGCATCGACCAGCAGCGGCTCGCCGATCTGCGCCGGCGCATGGGGGTGGTGTTCCAGGATTTCCGCCTGCTCGACCATCTCACGCTCTACGAGAACGTCGCGCTGCCGCTGCGTGTGCAGGAGCAGGAGGAATCACGCTATCGTGCGGAGGTCACGGAACTGCTCTCCTGGGTGGGGCTCGGCGAGCGCATGCACGTCCTGCCCCCCGTGCTTTCGGGTGGTGAGAAGCAGCGCGCCGCGATCGCGCGCGCCCTGATCACGCGCCCCGACCTGCTGCTTGCCGACGAGCCCACCGGGAATGTCGATCCGAGCCTCGCGCGGCGCCTCCTGCGTCTGTTCATCGAGTTGCACAGGCTGGGTACGGCGGTCCTGATCGCCACCCATGATCTGGCCTTGATGGATCTCTACGATGCCCGAAGGCTGCTCCTCGCCGACGGCCATCTCCATATCGACGCCTGACGCGCACGCGGGAAAGAGACAGGGGGACCGGGTGCCGGGTATCACGAACCAGTCCGAAGACCAGGCGGATCAGCCCGAGCGGCGCGAGAAGCCGGCGCGCCAGCCGCTTCCCGGCCGGGCCGTGATCGCGCGGCTGCTCGCCCGCGAGACGCCGCTCGTCCCCGTCGATTCGGCGGCGGCGCGCGCCCTCGTGGCGGTCATTGCGATCCTGACCTTTCTCGCCGCCCTGTGTGCCGGTGCCGCCGAACTCGTGGCGACGAATTCCGCCCAATGGCGCGCTGCCGTCGGGGCGGAAGCGACGATCCAGATCCGGCCCCAGCCCCAGGCCGATATGGAGGCGCTGGTCGCGCAGGCCGCGCAGATGGCGCGGGCGACACCGGGTATCGTGGCGGTCGAACCGTTCAGCCTCGGGCAGTCCGAGCGCCTGCTCGAACCCTGGCTCGGGAGCGGCCTCGATCTCGGGGAGTTGCCGGTGCCGCGTCTGATCGAGCTGCGGCTCGACCCCGCCGCCCCGCCAGATCTCGCCGCCCTGCGCAGCCAGTTGCGCGAAACCGTACCCGGGGCGAGCCTCGACGATCACGCGCAATGGCTCGCGCGCCTGTCGAACATGGCGCAGACCATCGTGGCGGTGGGCGTCGCCCTCGTCCTGCTCGTGCTGATCGCCACCGGCCTCGCCGTCGCCTTCGCCACGCGCGGCGCCATGGCGGGCAATCGCGACATCATCGAGGTGCTGCACTATGTGGGCGCGCACGATGCCTATATCGCCCGGGAGTTTCGCCGGCGTTTCCTGCGGCTCGGGCTCGAGGGCGGCGCGATCGGCGGGGTCGCGGCGATCGGCGTGTTCGTCGCGCTCGGCTGGATTTCCGCGTCGTGGCGCGCCTCGCCGGCAGGTGATCAGCTCGAAGCGCTGTTTGGGGCATTCGAGATCGGAACGCGCGGTTATCTCGTGATGGGCGGCACAGCCCTCGTCGCGGCGCTGGTGACGGCGGCGATGTCCGATCTCTCCGTGCGGCGTTTCCTGCGGCGCATGCCCTGAACGAACCTCGCCGCGTTGAAGCCGTAATCGATCGGCAATCTGCCTGCGCGCGGCGTTTTTCGGATTGCCGTGCACCATCTCGGGCGCGATAAGGAGCGGATCGCGAGTGGCGGCGGGAGACGGCCGGAAGATGGCCGCAGACGAACGAAATGATGCGATGCACGGTTCGGGCGCGCCGGTTCGCCGGCGTCCCGGATGGGGTCGTCGCGTGCTGCGCGCCTTGTTCGCCCTGCCGTTGATCGGCCTTCTCGCGCTCGCGGGCGGCTTCCTCATATTCGTGCGAGCTCTCGACGCCTATGGCGAAGCCGGCGAGCCGCCGCGCGCCCAGGGCATCGTGGCGCTCACCGGCGGGTCGCAGCGTGTGGCGGACGCCATCGATCTCTTGTCGCGCGGTTATGGCGAGCGGCTGCTCATCTCCGGCGTCAACGAACGCACCACCCGCTCCCAGATCGCCCGGCTCAATCCCGGCCAGAAGGACTGGCTGGAATGCTGCGTCGATCTCGATCATCGCGCCCGCAACACCATCGGTAACGCCATCGAGACACGGCGCTGGGTCGTGGATCGCGGCTTCGATGCGATTATCGTCGTCACCTCGAACTACCACATGCCGCGCACCATGCTCGAACTCGACAACGCCATGCCCGATGTCGCGAAGCACCCGCATGCGGTCTCGCCGGCGGATATGGAAATCGCGCGCTGGTGGCAGGATGCGGCGACCTTTCGGCTGCTCGGCCAGGAATATCTCAAATTCCTGATGGTCTGGGGCCGCACGAAATTCGAGAACGACCCGGAGCTCTCGCGCCTCGCCGAGATCCTCAGCCGCCGCCCTCACTCGCATGGTGGCCCCGCCGCCGCATCCGGAGCCGAGTGAGCGGCATTTTGCGTTCACAAGTGCCGCGCGGGCGTTTAGGAGTGGGCTCCCGTTCCGCTCACGGCGCCGCGCGCGCCGCTCACCGCTGGTCGACCATGCTGATCCTGCGTTCCCTCGCCTTCAATCTGGCCTATTATCTCAACCTGATCGTCTGGATGATCGCGTTCCTGCCGATCCTCGCCCTGCCGCGTGTGGTCTTCATGCGCGTAGCGCGGCTCTGGGCGCGTTCCTCGCTGTGGCTCCTGAAAGTGATCGCGGGAACGAAGGTGGAGTTTCGCGGGCTGGAGAAGATCCCGCCCGGCGGCATGATCATCGCCTCCAAGCATCAGTCGCTGTGGGAGACCTTCGCGCTCCTCGTCATTCTCGACGACCCGGCCTATGTGCTCAAGCGCGAGTTGATGTGGATCCCGTTCTTCGGCTGGTATGCCTGGAAGGCGCGCTCCGTTCCCGTCGACCGCAAGGGCGGATCGCAGGCGCTCAAGGAGATGAATGCCCGCGCGCGGGCCGAGATCGCCGCGGGCCGGCAGATCATCATCTTCCCCGAGGGCACCCGTCGTGCTCCTGGTGCGCCGCCCGCCTATAAATACGGCGTGGCGCATCTCTATGCGAAGCTCGGTGCGCCGTGTCTGCCCGTCGCTCTCAATTCCGGAATCTACTGGCCGCGACGCAGGTTCATCCGCAATCCGGGCACGATCGTGGTGCAGATCCTCGACCCGATCGGCCCCGGCATGCCGCGCGACGTATTCTTCGCCGATCTGCAGGCACGTCTCGAGGAAGCCAGCCACGCGCTCTTGAGGGAGGCCGGGCGCGTCCCGGACGAGGGCGCCGGAAATCCCGCAACCGCACAACCGGATTAACCCTATCTTCAGCGCAGCCTCGCTAGTGTTCGATGACGGGAGACGAGGCCGGCCCGCCGGCACATCCCGATATCGTGTCTGCTTTCGAGGCAAAGATGGATCTCGCCACCGGCATCGGACTCGTCGCGGGTATCGGCACGCTGATCGGCGTGATCATGCTCGATGGCGGCAATTTCGGAACCTATTTCGATTCCAAGGGCTTCGTGCTCGTGATCTGCGGCACGGTCGCCTCGACCATGATCCGCTTTCCCCTTGCGACCATGATCCAGGGCCTGCCGATCGGCTTGCGCTACGCCTTCCAGATGAAGTCCGAGACGCCGCGAGACCTGATCGAGGAATTTTCCCGCATAGCCGAGGTGGTGCGTCAGAGCGGCCCGATCGCTCTCGAAAACGTCCAGACCGACAACACCTTCCTCGCTCAAGGCCTGCGCTACGTCGCCGACGGCTACGAGAAGGACTTCATCCGCGAGACCCTCGAAAAGGATCGCGACAATTTTCTCCAGCGCGTCGATGCCGGTCAGAAGATCTATCGCGGCATGGGTGACGCGGCTCCGGCCTGGGGCATGATCGGGACGATTCTCGGCATCGTCATCATGCTCGCCAACATGAACGACCCGGCCAAACTGGGCCCGGCCATGTCGATCGCGCTCCTGACCACGCTCTATGGCGCGCTGATCGCCAACCTGTTCTGCCTGCCCATCGCCGACAAGCTCGCCCTGAAATTCGAGGACGAGGACATCTCGCGCTCGATGATCATCGACGGGATCATGCAGATTCGCGATTCGCGCAGCCCCGCCATCATCCGCGAGATGCTCGTCGCCTATCTGCCCGATCAGCACCGCGAAGAATTCTCCGCGGACGCGTGAGCGGGAAGGAGCGCACATGGCCAGACGCAAGTCTCAGGCTCCCGCCGGCGCACCGGCCTGGATCGTCACCTTCGCCGATCTGATGGCCGTTCTGATGGCCTTCTTCGTGATGGTCGTCGCTTTCTCCACACAGGACCAGCGCAAGCTGCAGGTGGTCGCCGGCTCGATGCGCGACGCGTTCGGCGTCAACCCGGAATCACGGTTTTCCGGCATCATCGAGGTCGAGGGCCTGCCGACGGCGACCTATGTGCAGAATCTGCGCGACATTCCGCCCGAGGAAGCGACGGATCACACCACGCCCAACGAATTCGAGCAACGCGACGAAGGCCTGCCGCAGATGCCGCAGGATTACGGTTTCGCCCTCGCCACCGCCTCCCTGCGCCAGGCGTTGCAGGACATGCCGGAAATCCTCGAAGTCTCGCGCAACGTCATCATCGAGCATACCGAGGAAGGGCTCGACATCTCGATGATCGACCAGGACGGACGTTCGATGTTCGCCGAGGGCGAGGTCCAGCCCTATGAGCGCACCCGCCGCCTGCTCGAAGCCATCGCTCCGGTCCTGCGGCGCATGCCCAACCGCGTGCGCGTCTCGGGCCATACCGCCGTGCCGCGTCCCGGTGCGGTGACGGTCGAGGATACCTGGGCGATCACGTCGGGACGGGCCGTCGCGGTACGCGACATCCTCGCGGCGAACGGCCTGCCCAACGAGCGCTTCGCCTCGGTGGTGGGCATGTCCGATACCGACCCGATGTTTCCCGACAATCCCTATATCGCGCCCAATCGTCGGGTGACGATCACCCTGCTCAACGAGGCGCCTCCCCTGCCGCCGGGGATGCGTTTCTGAGTCTTGCGGTCGGGATCGCCGCCTCGTACTGGACGAGCGGCGCGATCCGCAGATCCTTGCCGGGCGTCTCCCGCAGACGCCCCTGCATGTCGGCATCGACGCTCACGAGGCGCGGCCCCGTCTCACCGTTGAGCGCGCCGACGAGGCGCCCACCGGGAGCGAGCAGGCGGGTGACGCTGTCGGGAAATGCGGGCAGCGCGCCGTTCATGAGGATGCGCGCGAAGCGCTCGCTCGTCTGCATGGTCAGGCCGTCGCGCACGCTGATCTCGATCGCGTCGGCGATGCCGAGTTCACCGAAACGGATCGCGGCACCGTCGGCGAGGGCGGCGTAACGCTCGACGCTCACGACCTTGGCCCCGAGCCGGGCCAGCAACGCCGAGACATATCCCGAGCCGGCACCGATCTCGAGAACGGAGTCGCCCGGCTGCACCGCGAGCACGGTCAGCATCTGGGCCACTGAGAAAGGCGCCGTCATGGTCTGCCCGAGCGGCAGCGGCAGCGCGACGTCGCGGCGCGAGAGATCGGCGAAACGGCGCGGCGCGAACAATTCCCGCGGGACCCGCTCCATCGCACCGAGCACCGCCTTGTCGCGCAGACCACGCTCGCGCAGGGACAGGACGAAGGCCGCCGCCGCGATGGCTTCCATATCCAACGTCAGTTGCTCCACGCCGGCTTCGAACTGCAAACCACGACTCCCACCCCTCTCTCCGGCACCGGGATGCTGAAATCCTGATGAGAAGCTAGCACGAAATTGGCTGGCTCGGAAAATGGTTGGCAATTGCTCGCTTTCGATGGGGTGGCGAACCCGGAATCCGAAAAAAATTCTTGCGCAACACATCCTCAGAATGCATAGGAAGATCATGGCAATTTCTGAGCACCCACCTCAAGGCACAATCGTCACAGTCGACTACTCACGTGGCTTCAAGAAGCCTGAAATGGTCAAAACTCGCCTCGCGATCGTCTTGTCTCCCAAAATGAAGCGGCGACCACATCTCTGCACCATAGTCCCGCTGAGTCTGACGGAACCAGACCCGCCTATGCCTTTCAACAAATTGATCAAAATCCCGTTTTCACTGCCACCTCCGTGGGGAGACCACGAGAGGTGGATAAAAGGCGACATGGTCAACGCGGTCGGCTTTCATCGCATCAACCTTCTCAAAGTGGGGAAAGACCGAGCTGGAGAGCGCATATACAACATGCAGACGATCCCCGAGGACCTCCTCAAGGTCGCCCAGAAATGCGCCCTTCACGGGATGGGATTATCAAAGTTGACAAAGCACGTTTAAATTGCTTAATTGTGGTTGTTAGCGGCTCTGCTCATGTCATCCGCGTCTAAGACCCCACCAGGGGCCATTGGTCAGGCGAGCGATGACAAGCTCTTGGCCAATGCCGTTTTTCGACTTCGTGTCGCCGAAAGCCCCGCCTTGCGGGGCTTTCGTGTTTTCGCCCACACTTTTCGCGTCTTCCGGAACCTCATCCCCGCGCGGCCAGAAACGCCTCGTGCTCCGCCAGAAGCTCACCCGCGAGTGCCTTGGTGATCAGCGCGCGGGTTTCTTCCACGCCGTAGAGCGCGATGAAGGAGCCGAAGCGCGGGCCGCGGCTCTGGCCGAGCAGGATCTGGTAGATCGTCTCGAACCAGCCGCGCGACACGCCGGGGCGCCCGTCGGGGCTCTTCGACTTGCCCGAGAGATCGGGGAAATGCGTGCGCCCGACCTCGTAGACGATATCCTGCAGCGCGCCTGCATCGGTCGAGCCGAGAGCCGCGCCGAGTTTCTCGTGCAGTTCCTGCAGGGCCGCGCGCTCGGCCGCGTCGGGCATGCGATAGGTTTTTGCCGGGCGCACGAAATCGCGGAAATAGGCCAGCGCATGACCCACCAGCGCATCGAGGCGCGGATGCGTCTGCGCCGAGACGCCGGGCGCGTAGCGGCGGATGAAGCCCCACATCACGGCGGGATCTTCAGAATTCGCCACCGCGACCAGATTGAGCAGCATCGAGAAGGACAGCGTCGTGCCCCCGCTCACCGCATCGCCGCCGATCAGTTCCGGCGCGGGCGGCTCGCCCGAATGGATGTGCCAGACGGGGTTGGCGAGCTTCTGCTTGTCTTCCTGCTGCGGGAACTTCTCGAGGAAGGTGAGATAATCGTCGACGAAACGCGGGATCACGTCGAAATACAGGCGCTTGGCCTCGCGCGGCTTGTGGAACATGTAGAGCGACAGGCTCTCCTGCGTGCCGTAGCGCAGCCATTCGTCGATGGTCAGGCCGTTGCCCTTCGATTTGGAGATCTTCTGGCCGTTCTCGTCGAGGAAGAGCTCGTAATTGAAGCCTTCCGGCGGGGTGCCGTCGATCGCCTGCGCGATCTGGCCCGAGAGCTTGACGGAATCGATCAGATCCTTGCCGGCCATCTCGTAGTCGATGCCGAGCGCCACCCAGCGCATGGCCCAGTCGGGCTTCCACTGCATCTTGCAATGCCCGCCGGTGACGGGGGTCTCGTAGCGCTCGCCGCTCCCGGGATCACGCCAGACGATGGTGCCGCGCGCCGCGTCGTGCTCCTCGACGGGGACCTGCATCACCTCGCCGGTTTCCGGATGCAGCGGCAGGAAGGGAGAATAGGTCTGCCGGCGCTCCTCGCGCAGCGACGGCAGCATCACCTCCATCACCGCGTCGTAACGCTCGAGCATGCGCATCAGCGTCTCGTCGAACCGGCCCGATTTGTAGCAATCGGTGGCGGAGAGGAATTCGTAATCGAAGCCGAACGCGTCGAGGAAGGCGCGCAGACGGGCGTTATTATGATGGCCAAAGGATTCGTGCGTGCCGAAGGGATCGGGCACCTTCGTCAGCGGCTGGTTGAGCGCGCCCTCCAGCAGCGCCTTGTTGGGCACGTTGTCGGGCACCTTGCGCAGCCCGTCCATATCGTCCGAGAAGGCGATCAGCCGGGTCGGGATCGCGCCCTGCGTCAGCACTTCAAAAGCATGGCGCACCATGGTGGTGCGGGCCACCTCGCCGAAAGTGCCGATATGCGGCAGGCCCGAGGGGCCGTAACCGGTCTCGAAGATCACCTCTTTCTTGCCGAGCCGCTCCACCCGCGCGACGAGTTTGCGCGCCTCCTCGAAAGGCCAGGCATTGGCGGTGGCGAGAAGCTCGGGATCGAACATCGGCGGGGTCTCTCTGGTGCGGCGTCGACGGGTCCGGCCACGCGGCTGAGGCGAAGAGGCCGGACGATGAAAGCGGATGATGCGCATACTTTTACGCGCGCCCAGCTTTTGCGCCCTTGCGTGCCGTGCGTCAACTCATCTGGCCGTGAAGCCCGACCTCATTCGACGAAGGAAGAGGCCGGCTCGAACGGGCTGACCGGGAAGAAGGCGAGCCAGGTCCGCCCATAGGCACCCTCCTCCCAGATCCGGTGGAGAGCGTGATCGAAGGCCCGGGCGAGGCGCCCGTCATCGGCACGCATGACGAAACCGATCCCCTCGCCGAAATAGCGATCGTCGAAATAAGGCTCCCCGACGAAGACGCAGCAATCCTGCGAGGCGCGCCCGCCGATCCAGAGCGCGAGCGACAATCCGTCGCCGAATACCAGATCGCTCGCCCCACGTTGCAGGTCGCTGCGCGCGATCGCGGCATTGGGGGCGGGAACGGGAACGGCGTCGGGGAAATAACGTTCGAGCCAGGCGGCATGGGCCGTATCCGCGACCACGCCGACGCGGCGGTTGGCGAGCCCGGCGGCGGTGATGGTCATCGGTACGTCTTCGACCCGTGCGGCGAAACGCGCCGGAAAACGGAAATAGGGAAGCGTCACCGCAAAGCGCCCGTGCAGCCGCCCATCTCCGGCGAAGGCAGCCGCAATGACGTCGCCCTCGCCCTCTTCGAGCGCATCGAGCAACGTACTGAAACTGCGCGCCTGGATGGTGCAGGGCACTTGCAGCTTCTCGCAGGCGAGGCGGGCGAGTTCGACGGAAAACCCCGTGGGAACCGCATCCGGCCCACCGAAATGCAGGGGCGGGAAATCGTCCGATGTGAGGATACGCAGGCTGCGCCCGGAGGATATGTCGACGGGCTCGATCCGCGCGCGCGGATCCCAGAAGCCGGGTATGCCGGTCTGCGTGAAGGCCGGCTCGGGGGGGCGCCAAGTCTCGCCACCGGGCAATTCCTGCGCGTGTGAGTGGTCATGCGCGAGCAGCGAGAGGGCGAGGGCGATCGCGAGGGCGATCATGGAGGCGAGAGCGAACGTGGAAGCGAAACGCGCAAAGCGTCGGGCCGGAAACCGCGCGATCACAATCAATGCACGTGACGCATGTGCAACCGATCGATGAAATGACGATTCTGAATTGCAATAGCGCATGATTTGCTCTTTAAAATGGCGCAGGCGACATCGCCGTGCGTTTCATGCGTCGTCCATTATCGGGGTTAGCCTTGACGGGTATGCAGGGTCAAGCGGGCGAATGCCACCCGCAACAGCGGCAGCCGCCACCCGGAGCCCGGCTGGAACACCCGCGTGACGGCGATGCGCGAGAGCTCGACACTCCCGGCGATGCTTCCAACGCCCCCGCCGATCACCACCCCCTGCCAGCGACGCTCGCCTTCCTGATGGAGGCCGGCATTCCGGGGGCACCGTTGCGCGAAGCCGCAGCCGAGGCGCGACGTCTCGCCATTTGTCCGGTCGCGGTTCTGCTGGCGGGCGGCGGAATCACGGCGCAGGACTATTACCGTGCGCTTGCCCGCCATCTCGGCCTCCCCTTTCTCGATGACCCCGCTCTCGTCACCGGACTGCCCTCGGAGACCGCGATCGCCACGGGCCATGCCCCGCTCGCCGAGGGGCGTCATCGCCGGGATCTGCGCATGCTCGCAGCGCCGCGCGGCGCCGCGCTCGCGCATCTCGTCGAACGGGGGGCGAGGCCGCGCGGCGTGACATTCGGCACACGAACAGCCCGGCATGATTTTCTGGAGGGGCTCGCCCTGACCGATCCCGCTCGTTTCGAAGCGGCGGTGATGACGGCTGATGCCCATCGGATCGCGCGGCAGGCGGCGCATGAACTGTCCGACCGGCATCCGCGCTTCAGCTATCTCGGTGGCGCCCGCCCCCGCCAGCGCCTCGCAGTCATCGCCGGCCTCGCAGCGATCGCACTATTGCCTGCCACCCTGCCGCTGGATATCGCACTCGCCCTGATCAGCGTAATGATCTGCCTCGTCAGCGCCTTTCTCGCACTCCTGCGGATAACGGCGTGCCGGGAGCGGGTCGGCATCTCTCCGAAATCCCGCCCGCCGGCGCTCGATGACGGAGTTTTGCCCGATTACAGCATCGTCGTGGCGCTCTATCGCGAGGAGGCGGTGGTGGACCAGCTCTGCACCGCGATCGCCGCCCTCGACTACCCTGCCGCCCGGCTCGACGTGATCTTCGTGGTCGAGGAAAACGACCCCGCGACCTTCGCCGCCCTCGCCCCGCATGCTCAGGCCAACGGCTATCGCGTCCTCGTCGCCCCGGACGGCAAGCCGCGCACCAAGCCACGCGCGCTCAACGTCGCGCTGCCGCTCGCGCGCGGTGCGCATCTCGTGGTCTTCGATGCCGAGGATATTCCCGAGCCCGGCCAGTTGCGCCTCGCCGCGGAAACCTTCGCCGCGCTCGGCCCCGAAACGGTCTGCCTTCAGGCGCGGCTCGCCATCGACAATGATCGCGACGGCATCCTGCCCGGCTGCTTCGCGGTGGAATACGCAGCCCTGTTCGACGTGATCAATCCCGGCACCTTGCGCCTCGGCCTGCCGGTCCCGCTCGGGGGGACCTCCAACCATTTCCGCGGTATTATGTAGCAAAAACATATTGACCAGAAGAGAAAAAGCTTGATCATATATTAGGCTGTCAAAATCTTTGTATTTTTTACATGTTTTGGTAATTTTGTTCGCTATATTAAATGGTAAATTATATAAAACTTCAATCAATAATAGTATTAATTTATAATTGACTGATATCGTATGAGATGCTATCCTAAGGGATGTACGTTTTCGACACGAACATCATTCTCTCAGCATTACGTTCGAGGAACGGCGGTTCCTACGTTATTTTGCGAGAGATGCTCACCGGTACGATCTCGTACGCTGTGTCATCAGCAGTAATCTTGGAGTATGAAGATGTCGTGAAACGTCCGGGGAAACTTGGTAAACATCCTTGGGTTACTCAGGATGAGATTGATGTCATTCTCGATGCAATAGTAAAAAAGGCATATTTAGTGTCGCCGTGGTTTCGCTTCAGACCATTTCTTCAGGACCCCAAAGATGACTTGTACATTGAATGCGCCCTAGCCGCTGGGGCAAAAACGATTGTCACGAATGATAGGCATTTCAATGCTCCAGTTGTGGAAGCCTTTGGGCTGTCCATTCTCAAGCCAGGAGAGTTTCTGGCCGAATTTCAACAAAGGAGGCAACCAACATGAGTACCTACCCGCTGAGACTTGCAGACCATGTGATGAAAGAAGCAAAGCAAGCTGCTGCCGAGGATAATGTATCACTCAACCAATTACTTGCGGCATTTATTGCTGACGGAATTGGGCACAGGCGAGCTATTATGAATCTTCAAAAAAGAGCAGCACGTGGAAATCCTGAAGCAGCTTTAGCGATACTGGATCGTGCTCCCGATGTCGCACCAGATCCAGGAGATGAAATTCTAAATGAGGGTGAGACAGTAGCGCCTAAACTCTGAAACCAACATGAAGGGTGCTCGATTGCACCCTTCATGTTGGGGTGTAACTTTCGGTATTACAACAATAAATATAAATAGAGATGGTCCATGCTTCTCCCTCTTAGGAAAAAACATTTTAACTGCATAATATTATAGGGATGGAAAACGTGAGGATTCTCAGCAGTTTGCTAAACTCTCATGATCTTTGCAAACGGAACGTTAACTATATTTGCTATCAAATGGAGCCATTGCCATTCTCAGATTCCCAGCATGACGTGAAACGCAAGCGCAATCTATTGGATTATAAAAAGCAGAATTACAATTCAATTTCAATAACTTAGTTAAGTCAGGGCATATCATAAGAATATCAATAAGGTCGATTTGTAAGCGGGTCTTTATCAATTCTTCTCAGATAATTAGACTATTTTTTTGATACCCCATAATTGACTCTTCGATAATTACAATTTAGAGCTCCACAGCATAGCGAAACGGAGCTCGAAATGGTAACGCACACCATGCAGGCTGACATTGAACGCATCGATGCCCGCATCGACGCTCTCAAGGATGCATCTATTGAAAAGCTTTGGGGGCTCCACGCGAAGTCCGACCTCTCGGTGAAAGATGGGCGTAACGCGATTCAGGAGATTACAGATCAGCTTCACAGTGAGATGGCGTCGCTATTTCGCGAGCGGCAGCGGCTCATCCTGATCTCTGAGCTGCTGGAAACCACGGCACCGTCCGTTACGGATGCCAAGGTAATGCCTGGCGATCTGAAAATGATCGAAGAACCCCTGGTTCATCAGGTTCGCAATGACGACAAGTTCCCGTCGAATGGGAGGTTGACTGCTCGGGAAGTGATTCTCGGAAAACTTGCTGAAAAAGGCCAGCTTACGGTTCGCGAGATCGACGACCTCGTTCTAGGAACGGGCCTGAGCAAGCCTTCAAGCAATAAGGCCAGGTCCAAACTGACCCAGGATGGTTTGATCCAGAAGGTCAACCGGGCCTACTGCCTCACCGAAAAGGGCCAAAAATTCCTTGAAGTTCATGGGAGGCCGACAATGTCGTGACCCAGAAAAGAAAAAATGGCGTCGCGTGGGCGCAACGCCATTTTTCTTGCGGACGTAGCTCAGAGGCAGAGCAAATGGCTTCCCACCCATTGCGCGCGGGTTCGAGTCCCGTCGTCCGCACCAGTTATCTCGAACCCGAAATCACAATGGACGATCGCATTCATTGTGTCAAGCGGAAATTTAATCCGCTCGGGTTCCCCTCTTCATCGAAAGCGGGAGTAATCCCCTTTCGGTGGAGAGCATCACACAAAGCGTGAAGGTTGTTTCGGATAGGCTGGCGGCGACCAGCCTCGAAATCCCGCACGGTCGATAGTGAAACGCCCGCCAGACGAGCCAATTCGTCTTGTTTGAGACCCAGCCAGGCCCGACCGGCACGGCATTGGTTAGGAGAGAGGATCATGAGCGCCTATTTAAACTTCATTAACCAACGAAATACTCTAAAGTTGACATTCGGAAAGTCAATACCAAATGCCAATGTCAACGTTGAGAGTTGGCTTTATGGCAAGAACGTCACGCCCGAAGGGTGCGGGAGGCCGTCGTGGACACTTCCTGCTTTCAGCAGCATCTCGTCGGCTTTCCACTTTTGATATCGCTCGCCTCTCGGATGATGAAGCGCACGATTTGTTCTGTGCCATCCGTTGGGTTGAAAATAAGGGCGAGCCGGTGTGTCCGCATTGCGGATCGACGGCTGTCGTCAAGCACAAATCGCGGCGGATTTTCACCTGTAAATCCTGCGGCAAGCAGTTCAGTGCAACGGTTGGGACACCGTTTCAGAGCCACAAACTATCGATCTCCAAGATTCTGTACGCGATCGCCGTCTTCACGAACGGTGCGAAAGGCTATCCTGCCCTGCAGCTCTCTCGGGACCTGAATTGCCAGTACAAAACTGCATTCGTTCTCCTTCACAAGCTTCGCGAAGCCGTTGAAGCAGAAGGAGTAACCGAACCGATGTCGGGTACCCTCGAAGCCGATGGGAAGGTGCTTTTCGGAAAAATGCGGCAGCGCAATCATAAGCGTAACCGGGTCGATATGCGTCTGAAAAAAAATCAAAACGGAAAGCGTCGTTTTGCGGTTACACTCCGTCAACGGGGTGGCCGCACGTGGAAAAAGATCTTCCGGGAAGAAAGCGATGCAGCAAAGGACATCCTGAATTTTGTTGAGCCTGGCAGCACGGTTCACCTCGATGAGAATCCCGGCTGGAATAAGCTGGAGCTGGATTTGGTTGCAAAGGGTGTCACTGTGAAAAGAATTAATCATCAGTTGGCATATTCGGCTGACGGAGCATGTACCAATATTGCCGAAAGTTTCTTTTCGCGTGTTGAACGCTCAGTTTCTGGCATCCATCACCACTTTTCCGAAACACATGGGGAGTGCTACATTGGTGAACTTGCCTGGCGCGAAGATGCTTGCCGGATCAACAATGGTACGCAGTTCCTGTTGATCGCCATGGCTACTGCGACGTTCGGCATGTCGAAGATGCGGGGCTATTGGCAGCGATATCTGAAGCCTCAGACAGTCTCATCGGAGGGGGCGGCAAGCTGACCTTGCGGACCGGGTAATTTCCTGCGGCGGCAAGACTCCCACAACAAGTTGCCGTGCTCATCCTTCATTGAGCGGATACGCCCGGCTTCTCGGTGTTTTCTGAGTGCCTTAGACACCCGGCGCGTGATTTCCGAGAGGAGCTTGCGGTCCCTGGCATCATCACCTCGTAACGAAATGATATTCTGAGCCAATTCACGGGAGGTCATTGGCGTTTCAGCCGCCATGATCTCTCGCAAAAGACCACGAGACAGCTCACCCGTCCCGAAAATCACGTTCCGTTTCTGCCGGGGCATCATCGCGTCGAGATCACCCTTGAATCCAAAGGTTTCAAGAACGCGATCGAGCGCTGTCACGTCGTTGCGAATTTCCGCCAGGCGGTCACGAATGCGCTCGGCCTCGTTAAAAAGCTGCGAGCGTTTTTGTAACAGCCCCGAAACGGTATGATTCTTCGATAATTCCTCTGCATCCATGAAGACCACTGTAGCTGCCCCGCAGCTCAGTTTGAAGGACATCTATATGTGTCAACTACATAATACCGCATTTCCGTATCGCGGCCCTGCGCGGCGCATGCGGCTGGGATGCCTGGAACGTGACGGAGGATGCCGATCTCGGACTGCGCCTCGCCCATATGCGCCTGTCGACGGCCGATCTGCCCGCCACGACCTGGGAGGAAGCTCCCGTCGACCTCCGCAGCTGGCATGCACAGCGCAAACGCTGGATGAAGGGCTTCCTGCAGACGGCGATCACCCATACGCGTGATCCGGTCAAGGCTACGCGCGCCATGGGCCTGATCCATTATCTCGTGGTGCTCGCCTGCACCTTCGGGGCGACCTTCGCGGCCATGGCCTATCCGCTGTTCTTCCTGACCGGTCTCGCAATCGTCGCGACACCGGTGCTTATGACGTTCGGCTACGAACCGTTCTGGCTGGACTGGCTGCGGCGCGGCCTCGCCACGCCTTACGGTTGGCTGCTCTTCACCGTGGCGGGAGCGACGTTCTGTCTCGGTGTCGCAGCGACGCTCGGGCCTGCCCTGATCGGCGTGCTTCGCCGCGGGCGACCGGGCCTTCTGCCCCTGCTCCCGATCCTGCCTTTCTACTACATCCTCGTGAGCGCCGCCGCCTGGTGTGCCCTGCGTGAATTGTTCACGGATGCCTATGGCTGGCACAAAACGCCGCACGGTACCGGCAATCGCGGCATGCGGCGGGCCGCCGCGCCACCCTGACGCGCGCCGCCCTGACGTCCCTCGAAAGACCGCTCGCGCAATATGCGCAACGGTCAGGGGAGCTTCTCAGATCTTGCCGGAGGGCGGAACCGTGTCGCCGTTCTCGAGCGGCTCGCGGCGGGCACGGCGGCGGATGCGCGCGCGCTGCATGCTCACGACGAAGCTGCGCACCACCACATAGGAGACGACGAAAGCGATGATGCCGAGCGGCACGGCGCCGGTCATCATCGTGGTCAGGATCGGCCAGAGCTGGTCGAGATCGACGGAGAACAAGCCACGCTCGATCAGTTCCTCGCTCTGCGATTCGATTGCCTCCGAATCGGGCATCTTCTCGCCGTCGATGAAGGAGAATATCCAGCGTCCGGTTTCGTAGGTGGCGGCGAAGATGAAGGGAAAGGTGAGCGGATTGCCCACGATGGTCCCGAGCGCCGCAGCCAGCATGTTGCCGCGCACGATGAAGGCGACGACGAAGCTCAGGACGAAATGGAAGCCGAGCAAGGGCGTGAAGGAGCAGGCCGCACCGGAGGCGAAACCGGCAGCGATCGCGTGCGGCGTCGCCGACAGCCGCGGAAGGCGCTTTGCCAGATAGACGAAGGGGCGCGTAATGCCCCGCTTCGGCCATAGCGCGCCGCGCAGCTTCTCGCGCCAGTTCTGACTCCTGTGCCGTCCAAACAGCATCCTGTCCCGCTTCTCCTGCCCGTCCGGCCAAAAGGCCTCTCACGAAGCCATACCGCATCCCATGCGAGGGTCTCTGCCCTTGCAAGAGCCCTGCCATGATCTTGCCAGCGCGTCGCCTCGCGGAACGCGGAGCATGCCGCATTCCGCCCCGAGGTTCATCCGACGCGAATGGATATCCACGCGGCCTCCCCTAAAGGAATCGCCGCTGCCCGCATAGCGCAATGGTCACCCTGATTTCCACCGTAATGTTGGGGCGTCGGCAGCCACCTGCAAGGGCCGCGACCACGCGCCCGTTGCGCATGCCCGCCCGAGACGGGATGCGACGAAAGCGCCTGATCGGTATCCGATGCCGGTCGAAGCGGGGGGCAATGCATGGCGATCTGTCTGATTCTGCTGCGTCGTTGCGACGATGATCGCTCGAACGCGTGAAGATCGGGTTGACGCGAAAGACCACACGGGCCGCTCCGACCCCGTCCGGCAGACCAATTCACGCGATGCGACGCGAGAGTTCGGCCCCATCGTCTCATGCGAAAGTTCTATGCTCGCGGCGAAAATCATAATCAGGATTCGGAGAAGACCATGCTGCGCGACGACGATCCCCGCGACAATACGCTCACCGCCTGGGACCGGGACCATTTCTTCCATCCCTCGACCCATATGGGCGGCCATGCGCGCGGCGAGACGCCCACCCGGATCGTCACCGGTGGCGAGGGCTGCCACGTCGTCGACCGCGAGGGCCGCTCCAGCCTCGACGCGTTCGCGGGGCTCTATTGCGTGAATGTCGGCTATGGCCGCGCCAAGATCGCGGATGCGATCGCGCAGCAGGCTTCGCAACTCGCCTATTACCACGCCTATGCGGGCCATGGCAGCGAGGCGGCGATCACGCTCTCGAAGATGATCATCGACCGCGCGCCGCAGGGCATGAGCCGGGTCTATTACGGGGTGTCGGGGTCGGATGCCAACGAGACCAACATCAAGCTGGTCTGGTACTACAACAACATTCTGGGGCGGCCCGAGAAGAAGAAGATCATCTCGCGCTGGCGCGGTTATCACGGTTCGGGAATCATGACCGGCAGCCTCACCGGGCTCGGTTTGTTTCACAACGCCTTCGACCTGCCGCGCACGCCGATCCTGCATACGCAGGCGCCGTATTTCTACCGCCGCCCCGATCGCTCCATGGACGAGGAGGCTTTCAGCCGCTTCTGCGCGCAGGAACTGGAAGCGTTGATCGAGGCCGAGGGGCCGGAGACCATCGCCGCCTTCATCGGCGAGCCGCTGCTCGGCACCGGCGGCATCGTGCCCCCGCCCAAGGGTTACTGGGCCGCGATCCAGGCCGTGCTCGACAAGCACGACATCCTGCTCATCGCCGACGAAGTCGTGACCGGTTTCGGGCGCATGGGCACCATGTTCGGCTCGGATCACTACGGCATGAAGCCGGATCTGATCACCATCGCCAAAGGCCTCACCTCGGCCTATGCGCCGCTTTCGGGCGTGATCGTCGGCGAGAAGGTCTGGAACGGGCTCGTCAAGGGCTCCGACATGATGGGGCCGATCGGTCATGGCTGGACCTATTCCGCGCATCCGCTCTGCGCGGCGGCGGGCGTGGCCAATCTGGAGCTGATCGACGAACTCGGTCTGGTCGAGAATGCCCGCGAGGTCGGCGCCTATCTCAATGCGGGCCTGCGTGACGCGCTCGCCGATCACCGCCATGTCGGTGACGTGCGTGGTGACGGGATGCTCGCAGCCGTGGAATTCGTCGCCGACAAGGACGACCGGGTCTCCTTCGACCCTGCCCGCAAGATCGCCCCGCAGCTCGCCGCGGCGATGCTGGAACGCGGCGTCATCGGACGCGCCATGCCGCAGAGCGACACGATCGGCTTCGCGCCCCCGCTCTGCCTGACGAAGGACGAGGCTGATACCGTGATCGCGGCACTGGCCGGTGCGGTCGAGGACGTGTTCGGGCGCGCCTGAATACGGATGTCGGCGCCGGTATGATCCGGCGCCGACCCGTTCAGCCCAGATTGAGTTCGCGGAAGAAGTCGTTGCCCTTGTCGTCGATGACGATGAAGGAGGGGAAGTCCTCGACCTCGATCTTCCAGATCGCTTCCATCCCGAGCTCGGGATATTCCAGAACCTCGACCTTCTTGATGCAATCCTGCGCGAGACGCGCCGCCGGGCCCCCGATCGAACCGAGATAGAAGCCGCCATGGGCCTGACAGGCCTGGCGCACCTGGGCCGAGCGATTGCCCTTGGCGAGCATCACCATCGAGCCGCCGGCTGCCTGGAACTGGTCGACATAGGAATCCATCCGCCCCGCCGTGGTCGGCCCGAATGAGCCGGAGGCGAAGCCTTCGGGCGTCTTGGCCGGGCCGGCGTAATAGACCGGGTGGTTCTTGAAGTAATCGGGCATCGGCTCGCCGCGATCGAGGCGCTCGCGGATCTTCGCATGGGCGAGATCGCGCGCCACGATCATCGGCCCCGACAGCGAGACCCGGGTGCGGATCGGGTGCTTGGAGAGCGCACCGAGAATATCCGACATCGGCTGGTTGAGATCGATGCGCACGACGTCGCCGCCGAGGCTCGCCTCGTCCACCTCCGGCAGGTAATCCGCCGGATGCGTCTCGAGCTGTTCGAGGAAGACGCCCTCGCGGGTGATCTTGCCGAGCGCCTGGCGATCCGCCGAGCAGGAGACGCCGAGCCCGATCGGCAGCGAGGCGCCGTGACGCGGCAGGCGGATGACGCGCACGTCGTGGCAGAAATACTTGCCGCCGAACTGGGCGCCGACGCCGAGGCTCTGCGTCATTTTATGAACTTCCTCCTCCATGGCGAGGTCGCGGAAGGCGTGCCCCTCCTCGCCGCCCTCGGTCGGCAGCGCGTCGAGATAGCGCGTGGAGGCGAGTTTCACGGTCTTCAGATTGAGCTCGGCGCTGGTGCCGCCGATGACGATGGCGAGGTGATAGGGCGGGCAGGCGGCGGTGCCGAGCGTGAGGATCTTCTCCTTGAGGAAGGCCATCAGCCGGTCCTTCGTCAGCACGGAGGGTGTCGCCTGATAGAGGAAGGTTTTGTTGGCCGAGCCGCCGCCCTTGGCCACGAAGAGGAACTTGTAGGCGTCATCGCCCTCGGCATAGAGCTCGATCTGGGCGGGGAGATTGTTCTTGGTGTTCTTCTCCTCGAACATGGAGAGCGCCGCGAGCTGCGAGTAGCGCAGGTTCTTTTTGTCATAGGCGTCGCGGATGCCCTGCGCGATGGCGTCCTCGTCACCGCCATCGGTCCAGACGAAACGGCCCTTCTTGCCCATGACGATCGCAGTGCCGGTATCCTGGCACATGGGCAGGACGCCGCCCGCGGCGATATTGGCGTTCTTCAGGAGGTCATAGGCCACGAAGCGATCATTGGGCGTCGCTTCGGGATCTTCGAGGATCTGGCGCAGCTGGGCCAGATGGCCGGGGCGCAGCAGGTGGTTGATGTCGATCATCGCCTGTTCGGCGAGCAGCCGAATGGCCTCCGGCTCCACCACGATCATCTCCCGCTCACCCATCTTCTCCACCGTGACGCCTTCGCTGGTGAGCTTGCGATAGGGGGTGGTGTCGGGGCCGAGGGGGAAGAGCGCGTGTCGGGTATGAGCCATGATCGTCTCTCTGTGCTGCCGGCGCGGCGCGCCGTTTCGAAAAAGCGCGTCGTACGACGCGGCAATGCCGCGCTGTTTAAGGCGTTTGTGGAGACATTCCAAGGGAGGATTCACGGAGGGGGATTACAGGGCATGAACGCGCTAGGCGGGCGAAGAAAGCGCAGCGACCGGCTTGCCGGCAAGCCATCAACTGCCATCTTGCTAGCAAACATCGTCAATGCTATTCTTCGGCTAACCGAAACAGGAGGATATCGTGGCCGAACCGCAACTCTCCGTACGCAGCGCCAGAGCGCGCGATCTCGCACGCCGGCTCGCCCGGCGCGAAAATCGCTCTATTGCCGATATCGTCGAACGGGCGCTTGAATCTTACGAGATTCGCGCGACCGGGCGCGAGCCTGCCTCCCGCTTCTATGAGCGTATTTCCGCGACCTGCGGAGCTGATATCGATCTGGAGGCCGTCATCCGCGAGAATCGAAAGGCCCATACAGGGCCTGAACTATGATCTTCATCGATACGAACGTCATCTCGGAAACCTTGAAGAAGGCGCCTGCCCCATCTGTCATGGCATGGCTGGTCAGGTACGATTCCGAACTGGCGCTACCGAGCGTCGCCATCGCCGAAATAGCGTTCGGCATCCAGAAAATCCGCCCTGATCAACGCGCTGACCGATTGGAGCAGGGGCTCTCCGACTGGCGGGAGCGGTTTTCCGATCGGATTTTCGGGCTGAATGAAGCTGCCGCGCTGTCATACGGCGAGATCATGGGCACCGCCATGCGCCGGGGGCGGCCAATGTCAGCCCCGGACGGGATGATCGGGGCCATCGCCGCCGTGAACGGCGGTCGGCTTGCAACGCGAAACCTCGCAGATTTCGCCACAACAGATCTCGAACTGATCAATCCATGGGACTTCTGAGGCTTGATCCGGCCCGCCAGATTTGGATCAAGCTCTGCCAGATCGATTGAGTGTATCCACACCCCACCTCAGACGCTGCCCACCGTCTGGAGGCGTGTGCGGGTGTGGATTTCGCCCTGGCTCATCACCGGGGTCTCGCGGCGGAAGCGTTCGATGATGGAGCGAACGAAGGGGCGGGTCTGGATCGAGGTGACCAGCACCGGCATCTGACCCTGCTGCGCCGCCTGCTCGAAAGCGTCGCGCACGGCGGCGACGAATTCCGAGAGCTTCGAGGGCTGCATGGCGAGATGCCGGTCCTCGCCCTGGCCGACGATGGCGTCCATGAAGGCCTGCTCCCAGGATGGCGAGAGCGTAACGATCGGCAATTGCCCGTTGGGGCCGATATATTGCGCGCAGATCTGGCGTCCGAGCCGCATCCGCACATGCTCGACGATATCGCGCGGGTTCTTGACGCTGCCGACCACCTCCGCGATCGCCTCCAGGATCGCGCCGAGATCGCGGATCGAGACGCGTTCGGCGAGGAGCAGCTGCAGGACGCGCTGGATGCCCGTCGTGGTGATCTGGCTCGGCACGATCTCCTTGAGCAGATCCGCGTGATCCTTGGGCAATTCGCCGAGCAGCTTCTGCACCTCGATATGGGTGAGGAGTTCGGGCATATGCGCCTTGATCACCTCGGTGAGATGGGTCGAGAGCACGGTGGCGGCATCGACCACGGTGTAGCTGCGCAGCTGCGCCTGTTCGCGCAAACCGGGATCGATCCAGGTCGCGGGGAGACCGAAGGTCGGCTCGAGCATGTGCTGGCCGGGAAGCTGCACCTGCCCGCCCATCGGATCGATCGCCATGAACTGGCCCGGGAAGATCTTGCCCGTACCCGCCTCGATCTCCTTGACGCGGATCACGTAGTCGTTGGCGTCGAGCTGGACGTTGTCGAGGATGCGCACGCTGGGCATGACGAAGCCCATCTCGGCCGCGAGCTGACGGCGCAGGGCCTTGATCTGGTCGGTCAGGCGCTCGCCCTCGTTGCTGCCGTTGACGAGCGGCAGCAGCGCATAGCCGATCTCGACCTTGAGGTCGTCGATCTTGAGCACTTCCGAAATCGGCTCCTCGACGGGCTCCGCCGGCTCCTTGGGTGCGCGCGGCTTGCCCTGGGCATCGAGATTATTCGCCTCCTGCTCGCGCGCCTTCGCCTGCTTGCCGACATAATAGGCGAGCGCCCCGGCACCGGCTGCCAGCGAAAGGAAGGGCAGCATCGGAATGCCCGGCAGGAGCGCGAGCGCCACCATCACCATGGCCGACATGCCCAGCGCCTTGGGATAATGGGCGAGCTGCTTGCCGAGCGCCTTGTCGGCGGCGCCCTTGACGCCGGATTTCGAGACGAGCAGGCCTGCCGCCGTCGAGACGATCAGGGCCGGGATCTGCGAGACGAGCCCGTCGCCGACGGTGAGCATGGTGTAGCTCGCCGCCGCATCGCCGAAAGTCATCCCCATCTGCGCCACGCCGATGATGATGCCGCCGATCACGTTGATGAAGACGACGAGCAGGCCGGCAATGGCGTCGCCGCGCACGAATTTCGAGGCACCGTCCATCGAGCCGAAGAAGGAGCTCTCATCCTCCAGCTTGGTGCGCCGGCGCCGCGCCTCGTCCTCGTCGATCAGCCCGGCGGAGAGATCGGCATCGATCGCCATCTGCTTGCCGGGCATGGCGTCGAGGGTGAAGCGCGCGGCGACCTCCGCGATACGGCCCGAGCCCTTGGTGATGACGACGAAATTCACCAGAACGAGAATGGCGAAGACGATCACCCCGATGACGAAATTGCCGCCCATGACGAAGCCGCCGAAGGCCTCGATCACGTAGCCCGCGGCATCCGTACCCTCGTGGCCGTGGCTCAGAATCAGGCGCGTCGAG
Source organism: Salinarimonadaceae bacterium (assembly GCA_050485405.1). Classification (GTDB taxonomy): domain Bacteria; phylum Pseudomonadota; class Alphaproteobacteria; order Rhizobiales; family Beijerinckiaceae; genus Saliniramus. The sequence continues at coordinate 28,733 of JBJHBI010000024.1, read as the reverse complement.
GCGAGATTGAGCGACAGCCGCAGCATCGTCGCGATCAGGAGCACAGTGGGGAACGACGAGAATTCCAGCGGCTCCTCGATGAAGAGCGCAGTCATCATGATCAGGACTGAGAAGATGATCGACACCGCGAGCAGCATGTCGAGCACGGGCGCGGGCATCGGGAAGATCAGGACGATCAGGATGCCGATGACGCCGCAGGCGAGCAGCAGATCGGTGCGCCGGGTATAGGTGGCGAGCCCGCGCAGACCCGGAAGGCTCACGCCCGTGGTCGCGCTCGCCCCCGCAGCAGCCTGGCTCGGGCCGCTCGCCGTCACCGCATTCGCCGTATCGCTCATCAAACCCCTCGAGACCACCACCGTGCAACCCGGCAAGTTTTGCCGGGTGTATGGTTACCGAAGGGTTAAAACCGCCGCGATCAAGCCTCGCCGAGACGGGAGAGATCGATGGGCAGCGAACGTATGCGCAGGCCCGTGGCGTGATGGATCGCGTTGCAGATCGCGGGCGCCAGCGGCGGCACCCCCGGCTCGCCCATGCCGGTGGGCGGCGCATCCGATTCGACGAGATGCACCTCGACACGCGGCATCTCGGTGAGGCGCGTCGGCTCGAACGAATCGAAATTGCCCTCGACGACCCGGCCCTCGTCCAGCGTGATCGCGTTGCGCAGGACCGAGGAGAGCGCGAAGCCGATGGCGCCCTCGACCTGGGCGCGGACATTGTCGGGATTTATAACGATGCCGCAATCGACCGCCGCGACGATCCGCTCGACCTTGAGCCGCTCGCCCTCGACGGCGACCTCCGCCACCATCGCCACATGTGAACCGAACGACCGATGCACGGCCACACCGCGCCCGCGCCGCACGCCGTTTTCCGCCGGCATCTCGCTTCCCCATCCGGCGCGCTGCGCGGCGAGTTGCAACACGGTCGCGTCGCGCGGGGAGCGGTAGAGCCAGTGCAGCCGGTAGTCGACCGGATCGGCGCCGACGATCGCGGCGAGTTCGTCGACCATGGTCTCGGTAACCTGCGCGGTATGGGTGTGCCCCACCGACCGCCACCACAGGACGGGGACCTGTTCGCGGGTATTGTGGATTTCGAGACGGAAATTATCGAAAGCGTAGATCGGATCCTCCGCACCTTCCACGGTCTGGTGTTCGATGCCGGAGAAATCGAGCGCCTCGAATGCGGTGCCGGACATGATCGGCTTGCCGACGATGCGCTGCACCCAGGAGCGCGGCAGATTGTCGGGGCCGAGCCCCACCAGCACCCGGTGATGCACCATCGGGCGGAAGAAACCCGCCCGCATGTCGTCCTCGCGGGTCCAGACCAGATGGATCGGCGCGCGCTCACCCGTCGCCTTGAGGATCTGCGCGGCTTCCGCGATCCAGTCCGAGGTGGTGGAGGCACGGCGACCGAAGGAACCGCCGGCAAACAGCGTATTGAGTTTCACCCGATCCGCCGTGACGCCCATGATCCGCGCGATCACGGCCTGATCGAGCGTCTGCATCTGGAAGGCGCCCCAGGCCTCGTAGCCGCCATCCTCGCTGCGCTCGATCACGCCGTTCATCGGCTCCATCGCCGCATGGGCGAGGTATGGGAAATCGTAGATCGCCTCGACCATGCGCACGGAATTGCGCATCGCCGCATCCGCATCGCCCCGGAAAGCGGCGCGGCGCCCGGGGGCGAGGCCGCGTGCGTGGAATTCCTCGCGCAGATCCTCGCTCGACCGGTGTTCCGCGCGCGATTCGTCCCAGGAGACGTCGAGCGCCTCGCGGCCCTTCATCGCCGACCAGGTATCGCGCGCCACCACCGCGACGCCGGTGGGGATCGCCACGACGTCGACGACCCCGTCCACCTCGCGCGCGGCGGAAGCGTCGAAGCCCGCGAGCCGGGCACCGAAGCGCGGGGGATGCGCCACCATGGCGGTGAGCTGGCCGGGGCGGCGGATATCGATGGAGTAAAGCGTCTCCCCGCGCGCCTTCTCGGCCGCATCGAGGCGGGGGCGGTGACGGCCGATATGCACGAAATCGGCGCGCGTCTTCAGGATCGGATCGGAGGGAATGTCGCGCTCGGCGGCCTGTGCGGCGAAGGCACCGAAGCCCGCCTCGCGCCCGCTCGCCTCGTGGCGGATACGCCCGTTCGCGATGCGGATATTACCCGGCGGCACGCCCCATTCCTCTGCCGCGGCGGCGATCAGCATGGCGCGCGCGGCGGCACCCGCCTTGCGCAGCTGCATCCAGGAATTGGGCACTGCGGTCGAGCCGCCGGTTCCCTGCAACGGGCCGAAATTGAGATTGTTGTAGAGGCGGTGATCGGCCGGCGCGAAGGCGAAGCGCATCTGCTCCCAGGCGGCGTCGAGTTCCTCCGCGACGATGGTGGTCAGCCCCGTGGCGATCCCCTGCCCCATGTCGAGATGCTTGATCAGCACGGTCACGCTGTCATCCGCGTCGATGCGGATGAAGGCGTCGGGCCGCGCCGGCGGATCGAGTTCGGGGGCATCCGGCGCCGCACCGGCGCGCCGTGAACCGAGCCCGGTCGCGACACCGATGACGAGCGCGCCGGTCAGGGCCGCGCCACCCTTGAGCAGGCCGCGCCGGGAGGGGCGTGTATCGGGACGAAAAAGCATGACGGCCTCCCTCAGGCGAGCATGATGGCGGCGTCGCGCACGGCGTCGCGGATGCGCTGATAGGCCCCGCAGCGGCACAGATTGGCATCCATCGCCTCGGCGATCTCCGCATCGCTCGGATCGGAATTATGCGAAAGAAGATCGATGGCGCGGATGATCTGGCCCGGCTGGCAATAGCCGCATTGCGAGACGTCGCGAGAGATCCAGGCCCGCATCACGGCATCGGCGACGCGCCCGTTCACACCCTCGATCGTGGTGATCCGCGCCCCGTCGACATCCTCCAGCGGCACCACGCAGGCGGGCATGGCCATGTCGTTGACGAGGACGAGGCAGGCGCCGCATTGCGCGATGCCGCAGCTGTATTTCGCGCCCGTCAGCCCGATATGATCGCGCAGGGCCCAGAGCAGCGGCATCTGCGGATCGAGATCGAGCTCGTGGCTCTCGCCGTTGACCGTCAGACTGATCATCACCCACTCCTGCCTTCCAGCCCCTTCCCGCCCACTCGGCGGGGACCCGTCGCCTACAAGTTAGGAAGGCTAACACGCGCTGCCACCCCGGCAACCACCCATCGCGGGAAAATCAGGGACGTGCGGCGGCGCAAAGCCGCATCCGCAGCCTCGGCCTTGCCACGCGAGACGCTTTGACGGAACGTCACGCCCGGATCGGGAACGAAACGGGTGGAAGGCGCGCGTCTCATGCAGGATCAGGAGCCCCGGGCCGCCGGGACGTTCGACTACATCGTGGTGGGCGGCGGCACGGCGGGCTGCATCCTCGCGAACCGGCTGAGCGCCGATCCGCGCAACAGCGTGCTCCTGATCGAGGCCGGCGGCGTGCCCCGCTCACCCTGGATCGACATCCCCGCAGCCTTCGGCAAGGTCTGGAAGGATCCGCGCTACAACTGGAATTTCGCCACCCATCCCGAACCGGGCACGGGGGATCGCGACATCGCCGTGCCGCGCGGGCGGGGCCTCGGCGGATCGAGCCTGATCAACGGCAGCATCTATGTGCGCGGCCAGCGCGAGGATTACGATCTGTGGGCGCAATCGGGGGCGCGCGGCTGGAGCTTCGCCGACGTGCTGCCTTACTTCCGCAAGCTGGAGCGCTTCGTCGACGACACGCCCGATGCGGATCTGCGCGGCACGGATGGCCCGATGGACGTGATGCGCGTGCGCGAACGCCATCCCCTGCTCGACGCCTTCATCGCCTCCGGGCAGGCGGCGGGGCATCCGCTCAACCGCGATTACAACGGCGCCTCCCAGGACGGATTCGGCTATTATCAGGTGATGCAGCGCAAGGGGCGGCGCTGGAGCGCCTATCGCGCCTATCTCGAACCCGCCATGCGCCGGCCCAATCTCACCGTGCGCACCGATTGCCTCGCCACGCGGATCATGCTCGGCGAGCGGGGGAAAGGCGAAGGACGCGCGGAAGGCATCGCTTATATGCGCGACGGCGTCGCGGAATACGCCAAAGCACGCGGCGAGATCATCCTCGCCGCCGGCGCCGTGCAGAGCCCGCATCTGATGGAGCTCTCCGGTATCGGCGATCCGGAAATTCTCGCCCGGGCGGGCATCACGCAGGTGCGCGCGCTGCCGGGAGTCGGAGCGAATTATCAGGATCACTTCGCCACGCGCATGAACTGGCGCGTGACGCAGCCCATCACCCTCAACGAGGAGACCCGAGGCTGGCGCCTGATGCGGGCCGTCGCGCAATATCTCCTGACGCGGCGCGGTATCCTGACCCTCGCCACCGGGATGGCCCACGGTTTCGTGCGCACGCGCCCGGAGCTCGAAACGCCCGACGTGCAATATTTCTTCGTGCATGCGAGCTATGCGAATGCCGCCGACCGGGTCCTCGACAGGTTGCCCGGCATGACAATCGGCGTCACCCAGCTGCGGCCGCGCTCGCGCGGGCATATACACGCGACGAGCCCCGATCCGGCGACGCCGCCGCGGATCAGCCCGCGCTTTCTCACCGACACCGTTGATTGCGAGACCTTCGCGGCGGGCATGCGCATGGCCCGCGAGATCATGGCGCAGGCGCCGATGCGGCCCTATCTCGGGCAGGAGATGAATCCCGGCGCCGATTGCGCCTCCGACGAAGAACTGATCGCCTTCGCGCGTGCGACGGGACAGACGATTTACCACCCGGTCGGCACCTGTGCCATGGGCGAGGGTCCAGCCGCCGTAGTCGATCCGCGCCTGCGCGTCAACGGCGTCCCGGGCCTGCGCGTGGCCGATGCGGCGGTGATGCCGCATCTCGTCTCGGCCAATACGCAGGCTGCGGTGATGATGATCGCGGAGAAGGCCGCCGACATGATCCTCGCCGATGCGCGCGGCGGCTGAGGCGGGGCGACCCGTCATATTGCAGCGCAGTCACAAAATCTTGACTTGGCCTGCGCTTGCGGTCAGTGTCCGCGCCCGCACGCCTCGCCTCCTGCGGGGCGGCACCGATTTCATCATCGCCGGAAACGCATGCGCACTTATCTGGATTTCGAAAAGCCCGTCGCCGAACTCGAAGGCAAGGTCGAGGAACTGCGTCGCATGGGCGAGGCCGACGACGCGGTGGCGATCTCCGAAGACGTCGCACGCCTCGAGGAAAAGGCCTCGCAGGCGCTTTCCGACATCTATGCAGCGCTGACGCCCTGGCAGAAGACGCAGGTCGCCCGCCACCCCCAGCGCCCGCATTTCCGCGATTTCTGCGAGGGGCTGATCAGCGAGTTCACGCCGCTCGCAGGCGATCGCAAGTTCGGCGAGGACGAGGCCGTGATGGGCGGGTTCGGGCGCTTTCGCGGCCAGCCGGTCTGCGTCATCGGCCAGGAGAAGGGCTCGGACACGCAGGCGCGCATCCGGCACAATTTCGGCATGGCGAAGCCCGAGGGCTACCGCAAGGCCGTGCGCCTGATGGAACTCGCCGACCGTTTCGGCCTTCCGGTTTTGAGCTTCGTCGATACGGCGGGCGCCTATCCGGGCATCGAGGCGGAGGAACGCGGCCAGGCCGAGGCGATCGCCCGCTCGACCGAGGCCTGCCTCGGCGTCGGGGCGCCGAGCGTCGCCCTGGTAATCGGTGAAGGCGGCTCCGGCGGGGCCATCGCCATCGCCACCGCCAACAAGGTGCTGATGCTCGAACACGCCATCTACAGCGTGATCTCGCCCGAGGGTGCCGCCTCGATCCTGTGGCGCGATTCCGCGCGGGCGCAGGATGCGGCGACGAATATGAAGATCACGGCGCAGGACCTGCTCAAGCTCGGGGTGATCGACCGGATCGTCAAGGAGCCGATCGGCGGCGCCCATCGCGATCCGCAGGCCACGATCAACGCGGCCGGAGACGCGATCGCGTCCGCCCTGTCGGATCTCGCCGGGCTCGATGCGGATGGTCTGCGCGCCCATCGCGCCGACAAGTTCCTCGCCATCGGCCGTAATCTGTAAGCGCGGCCATGGACTTCGCCGGATGCGAGGCGCATAAAGCGTTTGTTAACCACGTTCACCGGCGCCACCCCCCTTCTACCCCCTTGCGGTAACGCTTCGCTAACGGTAACGATCATACTCAGATGGGTCACCGTCGTAAGCGGTCGCGTCCGCGCGGGTCGAGAGCATCGACCGGCAGGCCGGGCGGATACGGGGGTGGGGAACGCATTTTGGAGCGGGGACCCCATGTTGAAGCGTTTGATGCTCGTCGCCGGGCTCACGATCGCGCTCGGCGCCTGCAACGCCGATCGCACGGTTTCGTCGAACCGGCACCTGCAGCCCATCCCGCCGGAAACGGTGGCGCTGATGCAGCGCAACGGCATGTCGCCGGGCGATCCCATCATGATGCGTATCTTCAAGAAGGAAGCCGAGCTCGAGATCTGGAAAGAGGGCTCGGACGGGCGCTACGCGCTTCTCAAGACCTATCCGATCTGCCGCTGGTCGGGCCAACTCGGCCCCAAGAAGCGCGAGGGTGACCGTCAGGCGCCGGAGGGCTTCTACACGGTCACGCCGGATCTGATGAATCCGAACTCGGCTTATTATCTCTCCTTCAATCTCGGCTATCCCAACCGCTTCGACCGCGAGCACGGGCGCACCGGCCAGCATCTGATGGTGCACGGCTCCTGCACCTCCGCTGGCTGCTTCGCCATGACCGACGAAGCCGTGGCGGAAATCTACGCCATCGCCCGCGAAGCGTTTGCCGGCGGGCAGCGCGGCTTCCAGGTCCAGTCCTTCCCCTTCCGGATGACGCCCGAGAATCTGGCGACGAAGCGCTATGACGAGCACATCGCGTTCTGGCGCAATCTCAAGGAAGGTCATGATCACTTCAAGGTGACCCAGCGTCCTCCGCAGGTCGAGGTCTGCGACCGCCGCTACTCCTTCAATACGCAAGGGTGCCGCCCGATCGACGAGAGCGTCAGCCAGGCCGTGGCCGAACGCCGCAGCAGCGACGAAGCGCGCATCGCGCAGCTCGTCGAACGCGGCGCGCCGGCCATGCGCATGGTCTATGAAGACGGTGGTAGCCACCCCTCCTTCCAGAGCCAGGCCGTCGCCTTCGCGAGCGCCACGGACCCCTCGCGCCTCTCCTCCCGCGCGCGGCGCCTCGGCGAGGTCTCGCGTCCGCACGCCATCGCCTCCGGCCCGCAGACGATCCGGATCGGCTCGAACGGGCAGCCGCTCGAAGCACCACCGGCGACCGCCTTCGCCGAGCGGCAGACGCCCGCTCCGACGAGCACCGTCGCCGCACCCGCGACCGCCATTGCCGCGACCACCGCCGCCGCGCCCGATGTCGCGACGGGTGACGGGGGCGTGACCAGCGTCGCGCGTGACGATGCCACGGGGCAGCCGGGACGCCCGCTGCATCAGCGGCTGTTCGGCAATCTTTTCTCCCGCGACCGGCTCTCCGGCGAAGCGGGCGATGCGCCGGTCGAACCCGCCGCCGCCGAGACGCCGCAACCGCCGCAGCGCGGTGCGAGGCTGCTCAACGGCGCCCAGCCGCTGACCCCCAACGCCGACGCGGCCTATACCTCGTTCCGCTGAGCGCGAATCGCGGCTGATTCGCGCTCGGGGCGATTAGTGGTTGTCGCAAACCGCAAACCCCTCCCCTGACAGGCATCGCCGCAGCGAGGCATGGCTCGGCTGTGGGCGCAAACACGCCCTACGGTCAAGCCGATGATAATTTTAACAATCAATGAATGAGTTTTTAACGTCTTGTTTACCCTAACGCGAAAGACTCTCCTGACGATGTGGAGGAAGGGTGTGACGGCTGAAAGCCGGGATCGCCCGACCGGGCATCGGGGTCCGGCGCGAAGGGGCGGCGACGGAACCGGGTGAACAGCCTGTCCCACCGGTCGAGAGCGCAGCGATGCGGCACAACGTCCAGAGCAATACCCCCTGGTATCTGGAGGGGCTTGATCCCGACACGCGCGATGCAGCGCGGGAAGCGGCGCGCCGGGCCGGCATGAGCCTCGACGAGTGGCTCCAGGCGACGATCTCGGACCGGGCCACGCGGGCCTTCTCCGATCGCGGCTACGCGGATCGCGGCTATGCCGAGCGCGGCTATGGCGAGCGCGGCTATGGCGAGCGTGAACCGGTCGAGCCCGCACCGACGGTGCGCCGCCGCGCGGCACCCGCACCCGCACCGGCACGCAGCCAGCCGCAACAGGGTTACGGCTCCGCCTATGACGAACTCGACGCGATCGCCGCGCGCATCAACAAGGCCGCCCGCCAGCGCGGTCATGCCGATCAGCCGGCAGCCGGTCATGCATCTGCCGCCCATCGCGGCGAACGGCGCGGCGAAGGACGTATGGAGACGCGCAGCGAGGCACGCGGCAACCCGCCCGGCGGGATCGACGCCATCGTCAGCGCCGTCGCCGGCGAGACCGAGCGCCGCAATCGCGAATCGAATGCCCGCACCGCCGAAGCCCTCGATTCCGTCGTGCGCTGGATCGAGCGCACCGAAGACCGGATGAACGAGAGCACCCGTACGCTCTCGGAAAGCACGCGCATGGCGCTGGAGCGCCAGGATCATACGGCCAACGTCCTCGGCGAAGCGCTCGCGATGATGACGAAGCGCCTCGACGACATCGAGCACAAGGTGGTCGACGGCCAGCAGCCCTCCATCGCCGCCGCCCTGCAGGCAGTGGAGAAGGTCGAGACCCATCTCGCGCGCCTCAGCGAGAAGGAAGCGCAGACGCAGGCCGAGATCGAGGCGGCACGCACGGCCCGGGCAGAAGCCGCGCGGCGCGGCGAGCCCTCGGGCAACCGCACGGGCCCGTCGGCGAGAGAAGCCGAGAACCGCGCTCACGAGGATACCCGGGTCATGCTCGGGCGTCAGCAGGAGACGATCGAGAGCGCCCTGCGCTCCTTCGAGGACCGGATCGCGGCCATCACCGAGAAGCTCGCCGAGACCAATGCCGGCGATGCGAGCGTGAAAGGCGCCCCGGCGCAGGAGCGTCGTCGCACGGGCCTCGCCGCCGAGCTGCAAAGCGCCGTTGCGGAAATACGCGCGCGCCAGACCTCGCTCGACGACGACGACCTGAAGGCCAGCCGGCGCAATACCGAGGAGATGCTCTCCACCCTGCGCGGAGACGTCGCGCGCCTCGCCGCCCAGTTGCATGCCGTCAAGGAGACGCATTCCCGCGAGGGCGAGGAGAGCCGCCGCAGCGTCGCAGAGATCGAGAAGCATGTCCGCGCCGATATCGATGCGCTCGCGCACAAGCTGGACGGTCTCGCGCGAAACGACGATCTCGCCGATCTCGAGGAATCGCTATCGGAACTGACGCGCGAAGCCGTACGCGCCGCCGATGCCGGCCGCGAGAAGGAACTCGCGCGCATCAACGGCCTGATCGAGCGTGTCCAGACGGAGATCGCCGGTATCGCCCAGGCCACCGCCGACGGCGTCCACGCGAAGATCGCCGAGGATTACCGCAAACTCTCCGCCCAGATCGAGACGCTCGGCAGTTCCGACCGCGAACTCGCCGCGACGCTCACCCGTGAGCTCGAAGCGATGCGCAGCCTCTACGGCCAGCTCGCCGATCCGAGCCGGGTCGACGAGCTGAACGCCCAGTTGCGCGAATTGTCCCACCGCGTCGGCCACATGGCGCGCGGCCAGATCGACGCCGTGGAATTCGCCACCTTGCGCAGCGCCGTCGACGACATTCGCGGCTCGGTCAAGGCCTCGCGCGCCTCGCAGGCCGATGCCGACCAGATGCGCGAGCAGTTCGGTACCCTTTCGAAGAAACTCGATACCGTCGCCGAGCGCCTGCCGCAGGGCGAATTCGCGCAGCTCGGCCTCCAATACGAGGATCTCGCCGGCCGTATCTCGGAACTCGCCGCGCGCGACAGCCGCACCGAACTCACCCGGCTGGGCGAGCGGGTCGAGGCCATGGCCGAACGCCTCGAGGATCTGACCGGGCGTCTGAGCGGACCGCAGGCCCAGGCCATGGCGCGCGAAGTCGCCGAAATGTCGCAGGAATTGCAGAACCTGCCGCAGGCCGGCAGCGCCGAGATCAGCGCGCTGAGCCGGCAATTCTCGACCCTCAATGCAAAGATCGACGCCCTCGCCTCGCGTCCCGCCACCGCCGATCTGAGCCCGGTGGCGCGGCAGATCGAAGCGCTGGAGCGCAAGCTCGAAGAGAATTTCTCGGCCCGTAACGCGCCCGCCGAGGTGCCGGCGGAAGTGCTCTCGCGGCTCGATGATCTCGCGCAGAGGATCGATCGCATCGGCAATGCCGACCGCCCCGATCTCGAGCGCGCCTTCAAGCAGCTCCAGAGCAATCTGGAAAGCGCGCTCGCCGCCGGCAATGCCGGCCCGCCCGCCGGGTTCGAGGCGCTCATGGAGCGCATGGACCGCATCGACGCCAATCTGCGCGCCGTGGATCTGCGCAGCGAAGTTCGCCCCTTGGAGGAGATGCTCTACCAGCTCGCCGCCAAGCTCGATGCGGCCGAGCAGCCCAATGCCGGTCTCGAGGCGATCGACGCGCTCGAAGCACAGATCTCGGAAATCGCAAAGCGCCTCGAAAGCGAACGCGATGCCGGCGCCGCGCCGAGCCCGCTCGACAAGGCCATGGACGATCTGATGCGTCAGATCGAGAGCATGCGCGAAGGCGCCGTCGAGGCCGCCGAACGGGGCGCGCGGACCGCCATCGCCGATTCGCTCGGAGCCTTCCCGCGCGACGACCGCCAGGGCGATATCGAAAGCCTCGGCAAGTCGCTGGCTGATCTCAAGGAACTCCAGACAGCCGCCGAACAGCGCAGCCTGGACACGCTCGGCAACGTGCAGGGCACCCTCGACAAGCTGGTCGAACGCCTCACCCTGCTGGAGAGCAAGGCCCGTGCGCCACAGGCCGAGGGCGCCCGCAAGCGGAACGCGCAACGCGACACCGCCCGCGCCGCAGACTCCGCCGGCACGCCACGCACGCCGATGACGCCCGCCCAGCTCCTCGACCAGCTCAAGGCGCAGCGCGTCACCGCGGAACCGGTCATGAAGGCGTCGGATGCCGCCCAGATCAACGCCGCCCCGCCCGCTTCGACCGAAATCCGGGCCGATTTCGTCATGCAGGACGGCGGCGATGCCGACCGGCCCTTCGCCATGGTCGGCTCGCTCGGCGACGATATCCTGATCGAACCCGGTGCCGGCCGCCCCGGCATCGCGCGAAGCAATGCTGGTGCGTTCTCCGCAGCGGAAGGAACGGCCGGCCAGACGGCGCGCGATCCCGAAGTCGAATCCGCGGAGATCAAGGCCAACTTCATCGCAGCCGCCCGTCGCGCCGCCCAGAATGCCGCCGCCGAAGCAGCCGCCGCCACGCGCAAGGAAACCTCGCGCGAGACCCGCGACAAGGCGCGCGGCGCCACCGCCGAAGGCAAGCTCGCCGCCACGCGTCCCGAGGCCAGGAAGCCCGGCGAAAGCAAGTCGGAAACGGGCAAGTCCGAAGCGGGCAAGACCGGTTCCGATGCGTTCGGTGCCGTCAAGGCCGCCGCCGGCGCGCGCCGCCGCCCGCTCCTGATGGCGGCCGCCGCAGTCGTCCTCACCGTCGGCGCCTTCCAGATCGCACCGCATCTGATGCAGGGCGACCAGCGCAGCGAGATCGCGGGAGCCGTCCAGGACGATGCCGACGCCGTCGTTGCGGATGTGGAAATCACCGAAACCGCGAGCACCGAGACGGCAAGCGCTCTGCCGGAGGCCGCCCCCGCGCTCGATACCGCGCAGGCGGGCATCATCTCCGCCGATATGGACACCCAGCCCGACGAGACCGCATCGATCGATCCGGCGGCAGCGGGCATGGAAAACTTCACGCGCACGGCGCTCCCGAGCATCGTCGGCATGGAGCATTTGCTCAATGGCGGCGCGCAATCCCGTGGCGAGGAGGTGGTCGTTCCCGTCCTGCCCCCGCGCCGCGATACCGGCCAGGCCACCGGCAGCGGCACCGGTTGGGTGCTCGCGCCGGAAAGCGAACGGCATCCCAACATCGTCTCCGCCGACGAGATCCCCTCCGGGCGCGGCCCTGCGGATATCCGCGAGGCCATGCTCGCCGGCGACGTCGCGGCGGTCTACGCCTTCGCCAGCATGGCGATCGACGGCAACGGCATGACGCGCGACCCGGCCCTCGGGGCCAAGCTGTTCGAACGCGCGGCGGCACACGGGCTCGTGCCGGCACAGTACCGCATCGGCAATCTCTACGAGAAGGGCATCGGCGTGACGCGCGACTTCGCGCTGGCCAGCCTCTGGTACAAGCGCGCGGCGGAAAACGGCAATGCCCGCGCCATGCACAACCTCGCCGTACTGATGGCCGAGGGCGTCAATGGCGGCCCCGATTTCGCCGGCGCGCTGGAATGGTTCCGCAGCGCCTCCGAGCTCGGCATCCGCGACAGCCAGTACAATCTCGCCGTCCTGAAGGCGCGGGGGCTCGGAACCGAGCAGGATCTCGCCGGCTCCTACAAATGGTTCGCCATCGCCGCGCGTCAGGGCGACACGGATGCGGCGGAGAAGCGCGACGAGGTCGCCGCACGGCTCGATTCCCGCGAGCGCGCCATGGCCGAGGCCGAGGTCGAGGTCTGGCGTGCGCGCGAGCCCGATCCGGCGGCCAATACCGTGGCGATGCCGACGCGCTCACCGGGTACGCAATCCTCCCGCCAGGCGATGGTGATCGATCCCGCAAGCTGAGATCGGCGTCACATCACCGCCATATGGTGGTGGAAAAGGACAGGCGGACCGGTGCGGGGGTTGATTCCCGTGCCGGTTCTTCGCGTATGGTGGCTGCAAAGGTATCGCGCCCGTGCAAATCTATCTTCCCATCGCCGAGATGTCGGTCAGCGTCTTCGTCCTGCTCGGACTGGGCGCGGCGGTGGGATTTATTTCGGGTCTGTTCGGGATCGGCGGCGGCTTCCTGATGACGCCGCTCCTGATCTTCATCGGCATACCGCCGGCCATCGCGGTCGCGAGCCAGATGGCGCAGATCGTCGCATCCTCCACCACGAGCGGGCTCGCCGCTTTCCGGCGCAAGGCGCTCGACATCAAGCTCGCCTCGCTCCTGACCGTCGGGGGGCTCGTGGGGACGGCGCTCGGCATCTGGTTCTTCGCCGCGGCCCGCGCCGCAGGCCAGCTCGACATCGTGATCGTGGTCTCCTACGTGACGCTGTTCTCGGTGGTCGGCGGGCTGATGCTCTTCGAGAGCCTCAAGGAATTCTGGTCGAGCCGCAAGGGCAAGGTGCGTTCGCGCCGGCGCGCGGGGGAGCACCCCGCCTATCTCGGCCTGCCGCTGCGCATGCGCTTCCACCGCTCGCAGCTCTATGCCAGCGTGATACCCCTGCTCGGCGTCGCCTTCTTCGTCGGATTCGCCGGGGCGGTGCTCGGCATCGGCGGCGGCTTCATCATGGTGCCGGCGCTGCTCTATCTTTTCCGCGTGCCGACCTCGATGGTGGTGGGCACCTCGCAATTCCAGATTCTCTGGGCGAGCACGGCGGCGCTGCTCCTGCATGCCATCGCCAACCAGGCCGTCGATGCGGTGCTCGCCTTCATCCTGATCATCGGCGGCGTGTTCGGCGCGCAATTCGGCGCCCGTGCGAGCCGCCATCTGCGCGCGGACATGTTCCGCTTCCTGCTCGCCCTGCTGATCCTCGGCGTCGGCCTGCGTTTCGCCATCGAACTGGTGCTGCGCCCGACCGAGCTGTTCTCGATCGCGAACGGAGGCTAGAGCGGATGACCCACCACCTCACCGCACGCACCCGCTTCCACCGCGCTGCCCGCTTCATGGGAGGGCTCGCGGTCGTTCTTTGCGGCCTGGTCGTTTTCGCGCTCGCCGATCGGGCGCGCGCCGAGGGGCTGGTGATCTCGCTGTCGAACCATCAGGTGATGATCACCTCGAATTATACCGGGTCGCAGATCACGCTGTTCGGCGCCGTCCAGCGCGACGAGCAGACCATCGCGCGCGCATCGGGCTACGACGCCGCCGTGATCGTGCGCGGCCCGCGTTTCGATGCGGTGACGGTACGCCGCAAGGAGCGTCTGGGGCCGATCTGGATCAACCGGACGCAGGAGACCTTCGAGGACGTTCCGCGCTATCTCGCCATCCTCTCCTCCCGCCCGCTCGACGATCTCACCAGCGGCATCATGCGCGAGCGCCTGCGCCTCGGCCTCGACCCGGGTATCGCGACCCGCATGCAGACCGAGGAACCCGGATCCATGCAGGATACGGGCTTCGACCCCGAATACGCCGAAGCGCTCGTTCGCCTGCGCATGCAGGAGGGGCAGTATTTCGAGATCGGGCGCGGCGTCACCTTCATCACGCCGCAGATCTTCCGCGCCGCGATCCCGCTGCCCGCCGGCGCCCCGCCGGGGAATTACGAGGTCGAGACGCTTCTCTTCGCCGACGGCGTCCTGCTCGCGCGCGACATCACCAATTTCGAACTGGTCAAGACCGGGTTCGAGCAGCGGGTCGCAGAATGGGCGGAGACGCGGGCGGCCACATACGGTTTCATCACGGTGCTGATCGCGATGTTCTTTGGCTGGCTCGCGAGCGTGATCTTCCGCCGCGACTGAGCGCGGGCAGCCTTTCCCCTTGCAAGCGCGGCTACAGGCGTTAAGTCTCGCCCGGGGCCCTTCGCATGATGCGCGCGATCACGGCCTTCTCCCGACCCGTCGAAACCGCCCGCGAAGAGATCATGACCACAAGCGACAAGACCATTCCGCCGCTCCCCCGCATGCTCGGCCTCGCCGGGCTCGTCCCGTTCTGGCTCCTCGCCCTGGCGCTCGTCACCGGCATCGGTTTCGGGCACGACCCCGAGACGCTGCGCTTCGCCCTCGCGGCCTATGGCGCGGTGATCCTCTCCTTCACCGGGGGCATTCGCTGGGGCATCGCCGTGCTGATGGAGGAGCAGGCGAATGCCGGGCGCGAATACGTGATCTCGGTGATCCCCTCGCTGCTCGCCTGGGCCGTGCTGCTCCTGCCGCCGTCCTGGCAGCTCGGCAGCCTCGCGGCGCTGATCGTGATCGCGGGCCTGCTCGATTACGGCATGGTCTGCCGCGAGAACGCGCCGGAATGGTTCGGCAATCTGCGCCTCATTCTCGCCGGTGGTGCGGCTGCGGCGCTGATCCTCGCCGCATTGGCGGGTTGATCAGGGACTTGATTCCGGCGCCCGGTCCTGCGAAGCCCTCTCGGCGATGACCGCCGCGAGGATGCCTTCGAGGATTCCCAGATGACCAGACCGCTTTCGCTCTCCAAGGACAAGATCCGGATCCTGCTTCTGGAGAACGTCCACGATTCCGCCGTCGCCCTGATCCGCAATGCGGGCTACGGCGCGATCACGCATCTGCCCAAGGCGCTCGATGCGCAGGCTCTGCGCGAGGCGGTGGCGGGGGTGCATATTCTCGGCATCCGCTCGCGCACGCAGATCACCGAGGAGGTGCTTGAGGCCGCCGACAAGCTCATCGCCATCGGCTGTTTCAGTGTGGGCACCAACCAGGTCGATCTCGACGCCGCCACCCGGCGCGGCATCCCGGTCTTCAACGCACCGTTTTCCAATACCCGCTCCGTGGCCGAACTGACGCTCGCGGAAATCGTCATGCTGATGCGGCGCACCTTTCCGCGCTCGATCAGCGCCCATGCCGGCGGCTGGGACAAATCGGCGAACGACAGCCACGAAGTGCGCGGCAAGGTGCTCGGCATCGTGGGCTACGGCAATATCGGCAGCCAGCTCTCGACGCTGGCCGAAGCCTTCGGCATGAAGGTCATCTACTACGATCACACCGAGCGCCTGCGCCACGGCAATACCGAGCCTGTCGAATCGCTCGACGCCCTCCTCGCACAGGCCGACGTGGTGACCCTCCACGTTCCCGAAACGGCGGCGACGCGGGGCATGATCGGTGCGCGCGAATTGCGCCGCATGAAGCCCGGCGCCTTCCTGATCAACAATGCGCGCGGCAGCATCGTCGATCTCGATGCGCTCGCCGAGGTGCTGCGCGAAGATCACCTGCGCGGCGCGGCGATCGACGTGTTTCCGGTCGAGCCGGGCTCCAATACCGATACCTTCACCACCCCGCTCCAGGGACTCGACAACGTCATACTCACCCCGCATGTCGGCGGCTCCACCGTCGAGGCGCAGGAGCGGATCGGCGCGGAAGTGGCGCGCAAACTCGTCGATTACTCCGATATCGGCGCCACGATCGGCGCGGTGAACTTCCCGGAAGTCCAGCTTCCCGCCCGCCCGCACGGCGCGCGCTTCATGCATGTGCACCACAATGCGCCGGGGATTCTGGCGCGGATCACGGAGATCTTCGCCGGCAAGGGCTTCAACATCGTCGGCCAGTTCCTGCAGACGCAGGGCGAGCTCGGCTATGTCGTCGTCGAACTCGATGCCGTCCCGCCCGACCCGCGCGCCCTGCTCGGCGAGCTGCGTGCTCTCGAAGGCACTATCCGCGCGCGGGTGCTCTACGTGCGCGATTGAACCGGGCGGGGTCGCAAGGGGGTACCGCGTTAACCCTTTATTCACTTTATCGGCTGGCGACGCCAGCGCGCATTGCCTTGGGCGACGCTCGAAGGCACCCTGAAACGATCGATTGTGATCGTGAGGGGTGGCATGATGCTGCGCGCTTTGCACGAGGTCCGGTTGGGCAGGCTTCGCCGGCAGACCCGCGCGACGCGCCCTGCCCCATGGCTCGCCTGCATCACCCTCGTGCTCGCGCTATTCGCAGCGCCGGCGCCGGTGAACGCCACTTCCCCGGATGAAGAGCCCGTCGACGTGGCGCTGGTACTCGCCGTCGACATCTCCTTCTCCATGACCATGCATGAGCTCGCCCTCCAGCGCGACGGCTATGTCGCGGCGTTTCGCGATCCGCGCGTACATGCCGCCATCGCCGCCGGCCCGCATCAGCGCATTGCGGTGAGCTATATGGAATGGGCCGGCGCGGCCACGCAGGAGGTGATCGCGCCGTGGCGGATCATCGACGGGCCGGAGGCCGCCGAGGCCTTCGCCGATTTCCTCGCCGCGCAACCCTTGCGCCGCACCCGCCGCACCTCGATCTCGGCGGCGCTGACGACGGCGCGCGGCCTGTTCGAGACATTGCCCGCCTCGGCCCTGCGCCGGGTGATCGACGTATCGGGCGACGGGCCCAATAACGAAGGGCGCATCGTCACCATCGCGCGAAACGAGACGATCGATGCCGGCATCACCGTGAACGGCCTGCCGATCATGCTCGCACGCGGCGGCCCGCTCGATATCCCCGATCTCGATCATTACTATATCGACTGCGTCATCGGTGGCCCCGGCGCCTTCATCGTGCCGGTGCGCGCTCATGCGGAATTCGCCGAGGCGATCCGCCGCAAACTCATCCTCGAAATCGCCGATCTCACACCGCCCCGGCCCCTGATCCACCGCGCCGGCGAGCGCCCGGGCGCTGATTGCCTGATCGGCGAGCGGATGTTCCAGGACTGGAGCGAGCGCAATCGCGCGCGCTGAGGAAAAGGCTATTCCTTTAGCCTTGCATACACATCCCCCGAATTCGCGTGCATCGGTAGCGCGTCGATGACGGCGACGAGGGAATCGGCGTCCTGCCACCTTCCGGTGAGCGTCTGGCTCTCGCCGAGTGCGAAATCGAAGGTGTAATCACCCAACCGCGCGAGCTGGGCGAGGCAGTCGCGCACGATGCCGCGCTGGATCGTCGTGAACTCGAAGGAGAGCGCCGGGAGCGGCTGGCTGAGCCCCGCGAGCACCGAGGCTTCGAACCCCTCCACGTCGATCTTGGCGAAGGCGGGCAGGCCGTATTGCGCGATCAGCCCGTCCAGATTGACGAGCGGTACCGTGATCCTGTGATCCCAGGATTGCCCCTCCCAGCCCGGTGCGCCGGCAGCGGCTTCGAGGAACTCCGAGGAGGCTGTGCTCACCGTCGGATTGGCGCTGTTGACATGCAGGGTGACCTCTCCCGGCTGCGGCCCGGCGGCGGCGCGCAGGAGCGTGACATCCGCGTCTCGTCCATGGATCAGCCGCAATGCCCGCATCGCGCCGGGCTGCGGCTCCAGGGCCACCACCCGCGCACCGAGGCGGCGGAAGCTCGCCACCCGGTCACCGACATGCGCGCCGATATCGAAGACGAGATCGCCCTGCGCGATGAAGCCGGCATGCAGGGCATCCATCGCGCGCGCACGCTCCGGATCGCCATAATAGATATGCAGCGAGCGCCCGATGGCGCGCGCCGTGCCCGGCAGGCGCGAGACCGCCATCGTCTGCGTATCGCCCTCGATAACCTGCCTCGACGCGTCCTGCTGCGGCATGATGATCATCCTCTCTCTGCCAGAGGCAGGCGCCGGAGCCTGCGGCACTGGTCCAAACCACGCCGCGGCGCGTAATGTTCCTGTCGCTTTAATAGCGATTGAAACCCGAACGCTTGACCCGCGTTTGTGACAGGCACACTTGTTTCGCGAACGCTCAGCGCATTTTCAGGACCCGCCCTTCTCATGACCGGTATCCCCGACGCATCGGCGGCCTCGATGGCCCATGCTCTCTTCTACGTTGCAAAGCGGCAAGCGGTTTTGCGCGACACGCCGCTTGCGGCATTGAGCGAGGGCGAAGCGCATATCCGCACGCTGTGGAGCGGGATCAGCCGGGGGACGGAGCGCCTCGTCTTCGAGGGCAACGTGCCCCCCGATGAAACCGAGCGCATGCGCGCGCCCTTCCAGGAAGGCGATTTCCCCTTTCCCGTGAAATACGGCTATTGCGCCGTCGGCGAGGTCGAGGACGGTCCGACGGAGTGGATCGGGCGCACGGTCTTCTGCCTGCATCCGCATCAGACCCGCTTCAACGCGCCGCTCGGCATGCTCGCCCCCCTCCCCGAGGGCCTGCCCGCGCGCCGGGCCGTGCTCGCGGCCAATATGGAGACGGCACTCAACGGCATCTGGGATTCCGGCGTCGGCCCCGGTACGCGCGTGATGGTGGTCGGCGGCGGAGTGGTGGGGCTGATGCTCTGTGCGATCCTCTCGCGCATGCCGGGCGTCGAGACGGTGCTCGTCGATATCGACCCGCAGCGCGCCGCGCTGGCGGCACATTTCAGCATCGGCTTCTCCAAGCCGCTCGATGCGCCCGGCGAGATGGATATCGTTTTTCATGCATCCGGCGTGCCGGCGGGGTTGTCCTGCGCACTCGCCTGTGCCGGTACCGAGGCGCGGATCGTGGAGATGAGCTGGTACGGCGCGCAGACCGTCCCCGCCCCGCTCGGCCTCGCCTTCCATTCGCGCCGCCTGTCGCTGATCTCGAGCCAGGTCGGCGCGGTCGCACCCGCCTATCGCGCCCGCTGGAGCCATGCGCGGCGCCTCGCCAAGGCGCTCGACATGCTCGGCGACGAGCGGCTCGATGCCCTGATCACCGGCGAGATCGCCTTCGCCGATCTGCCGCAGGCCCTGCCCGATCTGCTCGCCCCCGGGGCCGCCGGTCTGTGCACCGCCATTCGCTACTGAACGCAAGAAAAGGAGACGCCGCATGTACGCCGTCGAAGTCCGCGACCACGTCATGATCGCCCACAGCTTCAAGGGAGAGCTCTTCGGCCCGGCCCAGAAGCTGCACGGCGCCACTTTCGTCATCGATGTCGCCTTCTTCCGCAAGGAACTCGGGCCGGAAGGTGTCGTGGTCGATATCGGACGCGCGCATGATGCGCTCAAGGCCACGCTCGGCCCGCTGAATTATCAGAATCTCGACGAGCTCCCCCAGTTCGCGGGCGAGAACACCACCACCGAGTTTCTCTGCAAGCACATCTTCGATGCGATGGCGCAGGCCGCGCGCAACGGCGCGCTCGGGCCGGGCTCGGAGAAGATCGCGAAGATCCGCGTCCTGATCGGCGAATCGCATGTGGCACGCGCCTGGTACGAAGCCGAAATCACGGGCTGACGACGCATGCGCAAGGCTTGTTTCCTGATCCCGGGCGACCTCGCGGCGCCGACCGGCGGCTACGCCTATGCCAGACGCATCCTGCCGCTGATGGGCGCGCAGGATATCGATCTGCGGCATGTGGCGCTGCCGGGCGGCTATCCGCATCCGGATGAGGCCGATCTCGCGGCAACCCGCGCCGCACTCGCGGATTGTCCGGAGAATGCCGTGCTCCTGATCGACGGGCTCGCCCTCGGCGCCATGCCGCCGGAGATGATCGCGCCTTACAGCCAGCGCATCGTGGCGCTGGTGCATCATCCGCTCGGGCTGGAGAGCGGGCTCGACCCCGCGCGCGCAAGAGAGTTGATCGCGAATGAGCAAGCCGTGCTCGCGCATTGCGCCCGGATCGTCTCCACGAGCCGGCTGACCGCCGAGACGCTCACCGCCGATTTCGCCGTTGCGGCTGAGCAGATCAGCGTCGCCGAACCCGGCACCGATCCCGCCGCGCCGGCGGAAGGCTCTGCGCCCGGCGCGCCGCTCTCGCTCGTGGCGGTGGGTGCGGTCTCGCCACGCAAGGCCTATACGCTCCTCGTCGAGGCGCTCGCGGCATCCGCGGCCACGACGCCGTGGCATCTCACCATCATCGGTGCGCATGACCGCGATACGCAGGAAGCCGTCAAGCTCACTGACGCCATCGCGCGTCACGGGCTCGGCGATCGCGTCACCCTGGCCGGTGCCGTTGATGACGAGACCCTCGCCGCGCATTATCGCGGGGCCGATATCTTCGTCTCAGCCTCGCTTTACGAAGGCTACGGCATGGTTCTGGCCGAGGCCATGGCGCGCGGCCTTCCCATGGTCGTCTCGACCGGCGGCGCCGCCGCGCAGACGGCACCGGACGGGGCCGCCTTGAAAGTGCCACCGGGCGACGTGCCCGCGCTGACCAATGCTCTGTCGCAGATAATCGACGATGCGGATCTGCGCCGCCGCCTCGCCGAAGCCTCCGCCCGCGCAGGAGCCGCCCTGCCGCGCTGGGAGGATACCGCGCGCATCATCGCCGACGTCATCAGGGATATCAGGACATGACCGGTTTTTCCGCCGATTGGCTCAGCCTGCGCGAGAGCGCCGACCACGCTGCCCGGGATCAGGCACTTCTGAAACGCCTCGCCGAGGTGTTGGCCGATCGCGACAGCGTCGAGATCATCGATCTCGGCTGCGGTACGGGCTCGAACCTGCGTGCCGTCGCGCCGGCCCTGCATCAGAGACGCCAGAGCTGGCGGCTCGTCGATCACGATGCGGGTCTACTCGTCGCGGCGCGCGACACGCTCGCCGGCTGGGCGGACGAGGCCATGCGCGACGGGGATGCCCTCGAACTCGTCAAGGGCGGGCGGCATCTGCGGGTGAATTTCATCCAGGCCGATCTCGCCCGCGATATCGAACCGGTGCTCGACCCCGCCCCCGATCTCGTCACCGCAGCCGCGCTGTTCGATCTGTGCGCGCGCGACTGGATCCAGGCCTTCGCCAATGCCGTGGCACGCCGCAGGGCGATTTTCTATACCGCGCTGACCTATGACGGAAAGGAGATCTGGCAGCCGCCGCATCCCGCCGATTCCGTGATGCTCGCGGCTTTCCACGCCCATCAGATGACCGACAAGGGATTCGGGCGCTCCGCCGGGCCGGAAGCGACGCAGGCCCTCGAGGATGCCTTCACGAGCCGGGATTATCACAGCGAGACCGGCGACAGCCCGTGGCGGCTCGCCGCGGGCGACGCAGAATTGATCGCGGCGCTCGCCGAGGGGCAGGCCGAGGCGGTAGCGCAGACCAGGCAGGTCGCGCCCGAGCAGATTGCGAGCTGGCGCGCGGCCCGCGCGGAACCTGGCGTCGCATGCGTCATCGGCCACCAGGATCTCCTCGCCGTTCCGCAATGACGCAACGGCGAGGCACGTCCCGAACTCAACGCTTGCCCGGCATCATTTTGCGCAGGGTGTCGTCCTTCATTGAGTAATGATGGTAGAGCGCCGCCGCCGCATGCACGAGAACGAGCACCACCATCGCCATCGTGAAGATGTTGTGCAGCAGGAAGATCGGCCCGGCCGTATCGAAACCGCCGCCGATCGGCAGGGTCAGCGGGATCGTCCAGAACAGGTTCACGGGCGCGCAGCAGGCCGAGGTCGCGGCCCAGCCGGTGAGCGGCACCAGCACCATCAGCACGTAGAGGGCTCCGTGGCTGAAGCGCGCGGCGGTGATCTGCCAGCGCGGCATGCCGGGTTCGAGCGGTGGCGCGCCGAGGACGAGGCGGGCGACGATGCGGATCATGACGAGGCCGAAGACGATCAGGCCGAAGGATTTGTGGAGCTCGTAGAGCAGGTTCGTCAGGTTGGACGGGTCGAGCCGGGTCATCACCAGCCCGACCGGAACCATACCGACGATGATCAGGGCGATGATCCAGTGCAGGGCGATCTGGAACCCCGAATAACGCTGGACGAATGCTCCCCTGGAACCCGCTTCTATGGTGTCGCTGCTCATCGCATGCCTCCTGCGGTTAGATCATTTGCCTGCGCCCCGCCGCACCCGCAGGTCGCAATCGAAGAGAACGTCACCCCCTTCGAGTAGATAGGCGGAAGTTTCGGGCCGCAAGGCGTCGTCGAGATTTTCGATCACCGGCAGGTCGAGCCCCTGCTTCCCCGAGCCGATCAGGACGGGCGCCATCAGGATGTGAAGGCGATCGATGCAACCCGCATCGAGGAAGCCGGAAACGGTGCGCGCGCCGCCTTCCAGCAATATCCGCGCGAAACCCGCCCGCGCGAGCGCCTTCAGAATGTCGCGTGGCGCAACAGGCCCGTCCTCCGGGCAGTCGAGAACGATATCCTCGACATCGGAAGGCAGCCGCGCGCCACGGCCGGGCCGGCGCATGACGAGGCGGCGCACGCCGTCATCGCGCAGGACCCGCGCCGATGAAGGCAGGCGTCCATTGGGATCGATCACGACCCGCGCCGGGCTTCGTCCGGCCACGCGCCGCACGGTCAGTTGCGGATCATCGGCGAGAATGGTCCCGATACCCACCACCACCGCATCGACATGCGCGCGGATCGCATGCAGGTGATCGAGCGCGCCGTCGCCGTTGATATAGAAGGAATGCCCCGTCACCGTCGCGATGCGCCCGTCGAGGGACTGTCCGAGCTGCGCCACGACGAAGGGCGCCTGCGACGAACCGTCGCCGAAATGCCTGAATGCCGGGGCGCCCGGAAGGCTCGAAATCGATTTCATGTTGATCCGCCGGAACTGATGAGCCGTAGAAACATTTGCAATCGCGCCGACACGGTCCGATATCGCTTATGTGATGTCTCGATAAACCGGGCGGCGTTTGCTTGTGGGGTGATGTAGGGTGCACCCGCCTTGCGAACAGGTTCGATCCCGGATCGAATGCTATTCGTGAGGCAGCGCACCGCGCGATACAGGAAACCTTGGTCCATGATGCGTCTTGTTCTCGGTTATGCCGACGATTCCGTGCTGATGAATGTGGAACGTGCCATCGCGGAATTCCGCCATGGGCGCCCCGTGATCATCGAAAACGCCGATACACGCGCGCTGGTTCTCGGGATTGAGGATCTCGACGCGCAACTTTGCGAGCGGATCGATGCGATTGCCGGCGGTCGGGCACGGCTGATCCTCACGGGTCCGCGCCTTCGCCGGATCGGGCTCGAACGCGAGGAAGCGGGCGCCGTGGCCATGCCCGTGGTCGATGATCAGCGCATCGAAATCCTCGCCCGGCGGATCGAGGCGCGCGTCGATGCGCCCGTGCGTGCGGCGACGCAGGTCGATCTCGACGCGCTCGAACTTGCGAACCTTTCCTTCGTCACGCCTGCCGTCCTCGTGATCCCGCTGCCTGACGCGGTCGAGCCCGAGGCGAGCATTCTCAAGGTGTCCGGCGAGGCGATCGGTGCGTTCCGCAAGCAGCAGGCGAAGCTCCTGCGCATCGCGAGCCGTGCGCCCGTGCCGCTCGAAGGTGCCCACGAGACCGAATTCGTCGTCTTTCGCGGCGGCGAGGGCATGCGCGACCAGGTGGCGATCATCGTCGGCAAGCCCGATCCCGAAAAGCCCGTCTTCGTGCGGCTGCACTCTGCCTGTCTGACCGGTGATCTGTTCGGCTCGCTGAAATGTGATTGCGGCGATCAGCTGCGCGGCGCCGTCCAGGCCATGGCCGAGGGCGACGGCGGCATCCTGCTCTATCTCGACCAGGAAGGACGCGGCAACGGCATCGCCAACAAGATCCGCGCCTACAAGCTGCAATCGGAAGGCTTCGACACCTATGACGCCGACGAGGCGCTCGGTTTCGGCCTCGACCAGCGCCGCTTCGATTTCGCCGCGCAGATGCTGATCGAGCTCGGCGTGAAGAGCGTGCGTGTGCTCACCAACAACCCGGTCAAGATCGGCGCCCTGCGCGAGGCCGGGCTCGACGTGGTGGCCGACGAGCGTTCGATCGGGCGGACCAACCCGGAAAACATCCGCTACCTCGCATCCAAGCGCGACCGCGCCGGTCACATGATCGATCTGGACGTGGCGATCGCGCCGCAGAAGGATTGAATGACGGGACCGATCCTCCCCCGTCGCGGGAGGATCGTCGCGATGCTCGCTTTCGGGGCTGCGGTGGGTTAAGCCTGCCGCAGCCTCATCCGTTTCATATCGCAGCGCGCATGGTCCCGACCGCATGACATCGAAGCCCCGCCCCAGAACCGAAGCCGCAGCCGGCGAACCCGCGCCGCGCGCGCACACCCGCAGCTCCGCCCGGGCCGATGGCGAGGGTCGCGGCGCGCGCCGCCTCGCATTCCTGGTGATCAGCGAGGTCCTGCGCAGCCGAAAGCCGCTGGACGACGTCTTCGCCCGGGCGTTCTCCCAGACGAAACCCGTCCTCGCGCCCCGCGATGCGGCGCTTGCCCGCGCCATCTGTGTCACGGCCTTTCGCCGGCTGGGCACGATCCGCGCCGCGCTGTCTGCGCGCATGACGGGACGCCCGGCCAAGGGCCAGCTGCGCGATCTCCTGACCGTCATCGCCGCGCAGGTACTCTTTCTCGACGTGCCGGACCACGCTGCCGTCGCGACGGGCGTCGAAGTGGCGCGCGTCCATCCCGATCTCAAGCATTACGCCAAGCTCGTGAACGCGCTGGGGCGGCGCCTCGCCCGCGAACGCGAGGAGATCCTCGCGCAGGCCGGCCCGCTCGACGATATTCCGGAATGGCTGCGCACGCGCTGGAGCACGCATTTCGGCGAAGAAGAAAGCATCGCCCTCGCCGCCATGCTGCGTCGTGAAGCCCCGCTCGATCTTACCCTGCGCGACGAGAGCGACGCTGGCGCCCGCGTGCAATGGGCCGAGAAGCTCGACGCGCGGGTTCTGCCGACGGGCTCGCTGCGCCTCGCCGATCGGCGGGCGGTGGAGACCCTGCCCGGTTATTCCGAAGGAGTCTGGCTGGTTCAGGATGCTGCGGCTGCGATTCCGGCGCGCCTCCTCGCGATCCGCCCCGATGAACGCGTCGCCGATCTGTGCGCCGCGCCGGGCGGCAAGACCGCGCAGCTCGCCGCTCGCGGCGGGCGGGTTCTCGCCGTGGATCGCTCCGAGAAACGACTTGAGCGGGTGAGCGAGAACCTGCAGCGGCTGCGCCTCGACGCGGAGATCCGGGCCGCCGACGTGCTCGCGCTGGAGGATGATCTGCGCTTCGACGCGATCCTGCTCGACGCGCCGTGCTCGGCCACCGGCACCATGCGCCGCCATCCCGACGTCGCCTGGACGAAGACCCCGGAAGACGTCGCAAAACTCGCCGATCTGCAGCGCCGCCTGATCGACAAGGCGATCGGCCTTCTCGGACCGGGCGGACGGCTCGTCTATTGCACCTGCTCGCTGGAGCCCGAAGAGGGCGAAATGCAGGCGCGCGCCCTGCTGAAGCGCCATCCCGGGATGGAGCGCATGCCGATCACGCCGCAGGACATCGCGATCACCCGCGCCACCACCGAGGACAGCGCGGGGCTCGCCGGCCTGATCGACGCGCAGGGCGACTTCCGCGCCCTGCCCCATCGCGGCGGCCCCGGCCTCGCCGAAGGGCTCGACGGATTCTTCGCCGCGCGCTTCGTCAAACGAGCCGGCTGATTCCCGTTACGACACAATAAGGCGTGCGCGTTTGCCGGTCCGATCCCGCCGGCATTGCACGATTTTTCAACATAACTGAAACCACCTGTTAATCATACACGGGTCACCTGTGAGATGATGGGCGCGCGCCGTGCTCGTCGAACGGTGACGATCACCGGCATGCGGTTCGCGCATGACGGTATCGACGGGCGCGACGCAGCTTATGTTCCGGGGCGATTTCGGGTGGGGGATTGATTGAGTGCGGGCTCGGATCGCTGGCGCATTTACGGGCTGGCCCTGCGTGAGGCCGGGCGCGTCCTGCGGGACGGCGCGCGGCGTGCGTTCGGGATCGGCGCCGTCCGCAAACGCGTGCCCGAGCGGCTGCTGATCGTTCCACCGGACCTGCGCACCTCCGACGCCACCATCGCCAACGACATCTATGCCGGATCCTTCGTCTTCGGCGGACGCGCCGTCAGTACGGGTGGCCGCTCACCTTTCGGCGTGCCGCCCCCGTCGCGGCACTGGGCGGAACTGCTCTACGGGTTCGGCTGGCTGCGCCATCTGCGCGCGGCGGATACGGCGCTCGCGCGGGCCAATGCGCGTGCGCTGGTCGGCGAATTTCTCTCCCGCCCGCCCGATCCGATCGCACGCGGCACCGAAGTGAGCGCGCGCCGTGTGGTCGCCTTCCTCAGCCAGTCGCCGCTGATCCTGGATGGCGCCGATCACGCTTTCTATCACAAGCTGATGCGCGCGATCGGGCGCGACCTGCGGCGTCTGCAACGCGCGATGCTCTCCCACCCGCGCCCGCTCGCGCGCCTGCAGGCCGCCATCGCCGTGACCTATGCCGGGCTCAGCCTCGAGGGCTTCGAGGGCGTCGCGCGACGCGCGTCCCGCATTCTCGCACGCGAACTCGATGCGCAGATCCTGCCCGATGGCGGGCATGTCGGGCGCAATCCGAAGACCGTGCTGGAATTGCTGCTCGATCTCCTGCCCTTGAAGCAGGTTTTCCTCGCGCGCGGCATCGAACCGCCCGGCGAGTTGCTCCAGGCGATCGACCGGATCCCGCCGCTGCTGCGCCTGATGCGCCACGGCGACGGCACGCTCGCCCTGTTCAACGGTATGGGCTCGACCCCCGTCGACCATCTCACCACGCTGCTTTTCTACGACGAAGCGAGGGCGAGCCCGCTGCAACGGGCCCTCGTTTCGGGATTCGAGCGGATCGAGGCACGCGATTCGCTCCTCATCGCCGATACCGGCGCCGCGCCCCAGCCGATCCATGCGGCGGAGGCCGGGGCCGGGCCGGGGGCGTTTGAGTTTTCCGTGCGCGGCCAACGCATGATCGTGAATTGCGGCGCGCCGCGCGGGCGTGACGATCCGATCGCATTGCCTGCGCGCAGCACGGCGGCCCACAGCACGCTGGGCATCGCCGATACGTCCTGCGCGCAATTCCTGAGCGAGACCGGCTGGTTCGGGCGCAGGCTGGTGGCGCGCTGGCTGATCCGCCGTCTCGGCCCGGTCATGCTGCGCGGCCCGCGCGCGGTGAAGGTCGAGCGTCCCAGCCCCTTGCGCCTGCGCATGAATCACGACGGCTATGCCCCCGCCTTCGGCATCACCCACGAGCGCCGGATCACCTTCGCACCCGACGGGGACCTGCTCGAAGGCGAAGACCGGCTCGAAGGTGATTTCTCCGGAGCCGCCGGAACCCGCGCGGAAATCCGCTTTCACCTGCATCCCGCGATTCGCGCGAGCCTCGCCCAGGGCGGGCGCATCGCCATGCTGGTCCTGCCCGACGGCGAAGCCTGGCAGGCCCGCGCCCCGGGCCTCACCTTCGCCCTGGAGGAAAGCATCTTCCTCGCGGCGACGGACGGCGCACGCAAGAGCGAGCAACTGGTCCTGCGCTTCGACGTCGCAGGTGCGGCACCGGTGCAATGGCGCTTCGAGCGGCTGACCGGGGCGCGGTGAGCGGCCCCGCGCGCGATTGCGCTTGAAAATCGCGGCGGGGGCGGATATACCGCTGTCGTCAGCTCTGGTTGCGATGCGCTGCATCGTATGTCGGGAGTGGGCCCCACCGGGTCCGCTCCTTAAATTTTTGGACCATCGCCTTCGGCGGGTCTTTAAAGCGACGCGATGCACCTTCCGCCGGACGAAACGGAACGAGTGATGTCGAGCGCCAACGAACAGCGTCTAGTGAAGGAATCGGGCGTCGCCGCACGGGTTGCGGCGATCGTGGAGCCCGTGGTCGAGGATCTCGGCTATCGTCTGGTGCGCGTGCGCGTCACCGGCACGAACGGCTGCACGGTCCAGATCATGGCCGAGCGCCCCGACGGCACGATGAGCGTTTCCGATTGCGAGGCCGTGAGCCGCGCCGTTTCGCCCGCGCTCGACGTGGACGATCCGATCGATCGCGCGTATCATCTGGAAATCTCCTCGCCGGGCATCGACCGCCCGCTGGTGCGGGCGCAGGACTTCACCCGCTGGGCCGGTTACGAAGCCAAGGTGGAGATGGCCGTCCCGCTCTCGGGGCGCAAGCGCTTCCGTGGCGTGATCGAGGGCGCCGAGGGCACGACCGCACTGATTCGCCTGCCGGACGCGCCCGAGGGTACCGATCCCGTGGCGCGGCTTCCCATCGGCGATATCGGCGAAGCGCGTCTCGTCCTCACGGACGAACTGATTCGCGAATCGC
>JBJHBI010000023.1:0-58469 GCA_050485405.1 Salinarimonadaceae bacterium | reverse complement strand
TCGATCGTCACGC
Organism: Salinarimonadaceae bacterium; assembly: GCA_050485405.1. Lineage (GTDB taxonomy): Bacteria > Pseudomonadota > Alphaproteobacteria > Rhizobiales > Beijerinckiaceae > Saliniramus. Next base: position 58,456 of record JBJHBI010000023.1, on the reverse strand, counting down.
GGCTGATCCGCAACCGCGTCGTGGGGCGCATCGCCGCCGCGCTCGCCTGGGGCTTCGTCGCGCTGCGCCTGACGGGCCTGTGGGAACCCCTCGGCGCCGGGCTTGACGCGACGGCGCTGGAGATCGGGGGTGTGCGGCTGTCCCTGCTCGTCGCGCTCCAGGCCGCCTTCGTCGTCGCCTTCGCGCTCTGGATCGCGGTGGTGCTCGGGCGCATGATCGAGGAGCGCCTCAACCGCACCGAGGAACTCACGCCGAGCCTGCGGGTGCTGATCGGCAAGCTCGTGCGTATCGGCCTGATCGTGCTCGCCACGGTGATCGCGCTGACCTCGATCGGCATCGACCTGACGGCGCTGACGGTGTTTTCCGGCGCGCTCGGCGTCGGCATCGGGTTCGGCCTGCAGAAGGTCGTGTCGAATTATCTCTCCGGCATGATCATTCTGGCCGACAAGTCGATCAAGCCCGGCGACACTATCTCGCTGGGCGACAAGGTCGGCTGGGTGCGCTCGATCCGCGCGCGCTTCGTCTCGATCGTCACCCGCGACGGGGTCGAATTCCTGATCCCCAACGAGGATTTCATCACCAACCGGGTGATCAACTGGTCCTTCAGCGACAACAATGTGCGGATCGAGGTGCGATTCGGCGTCTCCTACGACAGCGACCCCCATCGCGTGCGCGCGCTCGCCGTGGAGGCCGCCTCGCAGATCGCCCGGGTGCAGAACCACCCCGCCCCCGTCTGCCACCTGCTCGGATTCGGTGATTCGTCCCTCGATTTCATCCTGCGCTTCTGGATCGCCGATCCGCGCAACGGACTGACCAACGTGCGCGGCGAGGTCTTCCTCGCGCTCTGGGACGCTTTCAAACGCGAGGGGGTGACGATCCCCTATCCGCATCGCCAGGTGATCATGAGCGAACGCGATTTCGGTGAGCGCGACCTCCCGGACCGGGCCTGACCGGGAAATTTACCATCCGGAAACCATGCGGCCTCATGCTTAACGCATTCTTGCCGAATGCGGGACGCGACGATGTCCTTTCCGCGAATCGGCCCCGGTTGCCCGCGAATCGACGCGGTGGAGTGCGTGATGAAACATGTCGTGGTCTTGATGGGCGGCTGGTCCGCCGAGCGGGAGGTCAGCCTGAAGAGCGGCGCCGCCTGTGCCGATGCTCTCGAAGGCGAGGGCTACCGCGTGACGCGGCTCGACGTCACGCCGCAGGTCGCCGACGCGCTGACGCGGCTCGATCCCGATGTCGCCTTCAACGCCCTGCACGGGCCGATGGGCGAGGACGGGCGCATCCAGGGCCTCCTGGAATATCTGCGCATTCCCTACACGCATTCCGGCGTCCTCGCCTCGGCGCTCGCCATGGACAAGGTCAAGGCGAAGACCGTGATGGCGGCGGCCGGTGTACCGGTGCCGATGGGTAAGGTCGTTAACCGTTTCGCGGTCGCGAAAGAACACGTGCTCGCGCCGCCCTACGTCGTCAAACCGATCGCGGAAGGCTCTTCATTCGGCGTCATCATCGTGCGCGACGATAGCCGCCCGCCGCCGCAGGAACTCAGCGGTACGGACTGGGCGTTCGGCGACGAAGTCCTTGCGGAGCAATACGTTGCGGGCCGGGAACTGACCTGCGCGGTGATGGGCGGAGAGGCCCTCGACATCATCGAGATCAAGCCCGCATCGGGGGGCTTTTACGACTACGACGCAAAATATGCGAAAGGCGGCTCGATCCACGCCCTGCCGGCGGAAATTAAACCGAATATTTACCAACACATTCAACAGTTGGCGTTAACGGCGCATCAATCTCTCGGGTGCCGCGGGGTGAGTCGGACAGACTTCCGATACGACGACGGGCCGGACGGAACCGGTCTCCTCGTCGCTCTGGAAGTCAACACGCAGCCCGGCATGACCGAGACGAGCCTGGTGCCCGAAATCGCCGCCCACAAGGGCATTTCTTTTGGTGAGCTTGTACGATGGATGGTCGAGGACGCCAGTTTGAACCGCTGAGGACCGGGGTGACCGGTCGGGCGGATTCGCGCGCGAATCAGGCCCCGGGTGAAACCGGGACCGGATCGGGCGGACGCGTCCTGCGGCGTTTCGCCTCGCTCGTCCTCGGCGCCCTCCCCTTCGCCCGCTATCGCGATCCCGCCCGGCGCAGTCGTCCGCGCAACCTCCTGGAGCGGCTGGACCGGCGCCTGCCGCGCTTCGTCGGCCTCTGGCTCGCCATCGGGTTCTTCGGCACCACCGCCGTGACCGGGCTCGCCGCGAGCGGCCAGATCGCGCAGTTCTTCGACGAGCGCGGGCGCCCGCACCACATCGCCGCGCAACTCTTCGGATTCGGTATTTCCGAGATCGCCATTTCCGGCCTGATCCAGCTGCGTGAGCGCGAGATCCTGGAAGCCGCCGGCATCGATCCGCGCGTCGCCCTGCCCTTCCTGAACGTCACGACGGCGCGCGAATCACTCGAATCACTTCCGCTCGTACAGAGCGCGACCATACGCAAGCTTTATCCCGACGGCGTGGTCATCAACATCGTCGAGCGCGAACCCTACGCCCTGTGGCAGGTGGACGGCGACGTCTACGTCATCGCCATGGACGGCGAAGTGATCGATTATTTCCGCCCCGATCCGCGCTATCTGCCGCTGCCGCTCGTCGTCGGCGAGGGCGCGCAGATGCGGCTCGCGGAGTATTTCGAACTGATCGATTCGGCCGGCGCGCTGAGCCAGCGCATCCGGGCCGGGACGCTCGTCTCGGAACGGCGCTGGACGCTCAAGCTGGATAACGGCATGGATGTGCGCCTGCCCGAGAATCACCCGGAAAAAGCGCTCCAGCGCCTCGCCCGGCTCGATGCCGAGCACGATCTGCTCGAAAAGGACGTGATCGCCATCGATCTGCGCATGCCCGATCGCGTCGTGGTGCGTCTCACCGCCGAATCCTGGTCGACCTACGAGGAAGAGATGCTCAAGCGCCCCCTGCGTGGGCGGGAGGTGCGCACGTGAGCCCGACCAATCCGCTTCACCAGAGCATGACCCCGCGCCTGAAGCCGCTGCCGGCAAAGCGCTCCACCATGCTCTCCGTGCTCGATATCGGCACGACCAAGGTGGTCTGCATCGTCGCGCAGCTCCAGCCCTGGGAAGGGATCGAGACGCTGCGCCGGCGCAGCCATCTCGTGCGCATCGTCGGCATCGGCCATCACCGCTCGCAAGGTCTGAAGGGCGGCGTCGTGGTCGATCTGGAAGCGGCGGAGAACGCGATCCGCCAGGCGGTGCACGCCGCCGAGCGCATGGCCCGTGTGGAAATCCAGTCGGTGATTCTCGGCCTGTCCGGGGCGCGGCTCGGCTCGCAGCATTTCGAGGCCCAGATCTCGGTGCGCGGCGGCCCCGTCGGCGAGGAGGATCGCGCCCGGGTGCTGCGTCTCGCGGCGACGGACGGTATCGCCCGCGACCGCATCGCCGTCCACGCCCTGCCCACGCGCTACAGCCTCGACGCACAGACCGACATCGCCGATCCCGCCGGCATGATCGGCGACAATCTCGGCGTCGCCCTGCATGTCGTCTCGGCCCAGGCCGCAGCGGTGCGCAACCTCATGCTCGCCGTGGAGCGCTGCCATCTCGGGGTCGAGGCGGTCGTCGCCTCGCCGTTCGCAGCGGGCCTCTCCGCGCTGGCCGACGACGAGAGCGAAATGGGCGCCGTGGTGATCGATTGCGGCGGCGGTGCCACCGGCATCTCCGTCTTCGAGAACGGGCATCTGGCCCATGTCGACGCCTTCGCGGTGGGCGGCCATCACGTCACCATGGACGTGGCGCGGGGCCTCTCCACGGGGATCGCGGCGGCGGAGCGGCTCAAGCTGGTGCACGGTTCGGCGCTCGCCGATCCGGCGGACGAGCGCGACCTGTTCACGGTGCCGCAGATCGGCGAGGAGGATCGCCGCGCGCCGACGCATCTGCCGAAATCGCAGCTGGTGAAGATCATCCAGCCGCGTATCGAAGAGATTCTGGAACTGGCGCGCGACCGCCTCGCCGCCGTGGGTTTCCCACCGCGCCCCGGTCGGCGCGTGGTGCTCACCGGAGGCGCGTCGCAGCTGGCCGGGTTGCCGCAACAGGCCGCCCGCATTCTCGAGGGTCAGGTCCGCATCGGCCGCCCCCTCGGTATCAAGGCCCTGCCCGAAGCCGCGAAGGGTCCTGCCTTCGCGGCGGCGACGGGGCTGCTCGTCTATCCGCAGGTCGCGCATGAAGAATATTTCGACATGCGAAACGGCGGGTTTTTCGCAGGAACCGGAACCGACGGCTACCTCTCGCGGGTAGGGCGCTGGCTGCGGGAGAGTTTCTAGAGATCAAGGCTCCGGATCCGGCGCAACCGCACCGGAACCGGGGATGAAGAGCGCAAGGCGCGGTTTCGCTGCGCCGGGTCACGGAAAAGGTCACGAGGGGGCCGAGAGGGCACGAAGTCATGGCAATCAGTCTGCAAGCTCCGGATATCCGGGAACTCAAGCCGCACATCACCGTCTTCGGCGTCGGCGGCGCGGGCGGCAATGCGGTCAACAACATGATCGAATCGGGGCTTCAGGGCGTCGATTTCGTCGTGGCGAACACCGACGCCCAGGCGCTCACCTCTTCGAAGGCGCAGCGTCTCATCCAGATGGGCATCGCCGTGACCGAGGGTCTCGGCGCCGGCTCACAGCCCGATATCGGGCGCGCGGCGGCGGAGGAAGTGATCGACGAGATCCGCGATCAGCTCTCCGGCGCACATATGGCCTTCATCACCGCCGGAATGGGCGGCGGGACCGGCACGGGGGCGGCTCCGGTCGTGGCCCAGGCCGCTCGCGAGATGGGCATTCTCACCGTCGGCGTGGTGACCAAGCCGTTCCAGTTCGAGGGTTCGCGCCGTATGCGTCTGGCCGAGGCCGGGATCCAGGAACTGCAGCAATCGGTCGATACGCTGATCGTCATTCCGAACCAGAACCTGTTCCGGGTGGCCAACGAGAAGACCACCTTCGCCGACGCCTTCGCGATGGCCGACCAGGTGCTCTATTCGGGCGTGGCCTGCATCACCGACCTGATGGTCAAGGAAGGCCTCATCAATCTCGACTTCGCCGATGTCCGCGCCATCATGCGCGGCATGGGCAAGGCGATGATGGGCACCGGCGAAGCCAGCGGCGAGGATCGCGCCATGACCGCCGCTGCGGCGGCGATCGCCAACCCGCTGCTCGACGACGTCTCGATGCGCGGTGCGCGCGGCCTGCTGATCTCGATCACCGGCGGCCCGGATCTCACGCTCTACGAAGTCGACGAAGCCGCCACACGCATCCGCGAGGAAGTCGATTCGGAAGCCAACATCATACTCGGCGCGACCTTCGACGAGGGTCTCGAGGGTGTGATCCGCGTCTCCGTCGTGGCGACCGGGATCGATCACGAGATCGGTGTCGATGCGGGCGAGGTGAGCGCCACCGAGCAGCGCATCGCGGAAGTGGCCGAGCGTCTGCGCGCCGAAGCCCGTGCCCGTGCGGCACAGGCCGCGGCACAGCGCTCCCTGGTCCAGGGCAGCAAGCCGGCCGAAACCTCGCAGGCCGCGCCCGCGCAGCCGATAGCGGCGGAGAAGCCGGCTGCGGCCGCGCAGCCGATAGCGGCGGAAGCACCGGCGGCACCGGCGGGTGATTCGGCGAAGGCGGAGGTGTCTGCTCCCGCGCAGCCCTTTCGTCCCGACCCGTCCGACGCGGTAGCACAGGCGCTCGCGGCACCGGCGGAACAGGCTCCGCAGGCCGAAGCGGCTGCACCCCGGCCCGAACAGGCGCGCGAGGATCAGCCCGCACCGCAGGCCGCCGTCGCCCGCTTCGCCCCCGTGGCGGAACCGGCGCCCGCCCCGCAGGCTCTCGCTCAGCCCGCCCCCCGGGTAGCGGCTCCGCAGATGCCCGTGGCCGCTGCGCCCGCGCCGGTCGCCCCGGCTGTCGCCGAAGCACGTCATCCGGCCGAGCAGCATGCGCATGACGCTCCGTTCATGCCGCCGCAGCCCGAGCAGGTGCTGCGTGCGCCGCGCATGCCGCGCGTCGACGAGTTGCCGGTTCCGGCCCAGAACCAGATCCGCGCGCATCAGGAAGCCGAAGGCAAGCGCCCGAGCCTGTTGCAGCGTCTGGCCACGGTCGGGTTCGGTCGCCGTGAGGAGAATCAGCACGAGTCTCACCACGCCGAGGCGCCGCGTCACGAGCATCCTGCACAGGCTCCCGCCCACGCTCCCGCCATGCCGGCGGCCCATATGCCGGCGGCTCATGCTCCCGCCACCGCGATGCCCGCCGCTCCGGTCCATGCGCAGCGCCCGATGGCGCCGAATCCGGCTCCCGGGGCAGCGCCCGGCATGTCCGCCGCGCATGCGGAATTCGCCAAGCGTCCGGCGGCTCCGCAGGGCTACCGCCCCGCTCAGGGCCAGCTCGACCCCCATGGTCGCAGCCAGGCTCCGGCCCGTGGGCTCGACGACGACCAGCTGGAGATTCCCGCCTTCCTGCGCCGTCAGGCCCAGTAAAGCGTCGCCACCGCGCCGTCACGAACGCGACACATTCCGCCCCGGGCCGCAAGCCCGGGGCGGAACGCGTTAAAAGCTCATTCATATCAATGCATTATCAAAAGCGACGAAATTCGCATCAATTGTAACAGAGCGAAAGAAAGCGTGATTTGGCCTCGGGCCACGCCATGATTATGGTGCACTCACATAACAACGGGGCGCACGGCGAATGAGTCGTGCCGGGGCATCAACGACGGACAGGGCACGATCGTGGCACGGGAAGCGATTTCCGGTGACGGCCCTTGCCGAGGTGAGCATAATGAAACAAACGCATCAGATCACGCTGGCTTCCTCGACGGTCGTATCGGGGATCGGAGTTCATTCCGGCGATAGCGTGAAGATGGCTCTCCACCCCGCCGATGCCGATCACGGCATCGTCTTCCTGCGCACCAATCTCCCCAACGGCGTCGATCGCCTGATCGATGCGCGGCACGTGAACGTCGCGGCGACCGAGCTCTGCACCGTCGTCGGCGAGCGCAATTCCGGCGCCGTCGCGACCATCGAGCATCTGATGGCGGCGCTCGCCGGGCTCGGTGTCGACAACGTCCTCGTCGAGATCGACGGCCCCGAACTTCCCATCGTCGACGGCAGCGCCGCGCCATTCGTCGACGCGATCGATTCGGTCGGCCTCGTTCCCTCCGATGCTCCGCGTCGGGCGCTGCGCGTGCGCCGCCCGGTCCGCGTGGATTCCGGCAAGGCCTTCGCCGAGCTCACCCCCCACGAGGGCCCGCTGCGCCTCGATGTCGAGATCGACTTCGCCGATGCGGCGATCGGCCGGCAGCGCTGGGTGCACGAATCGCATCCCGAAGCCTTCCGCCGCGATATCGCCCGCGCGCGCACCTTCGGCTTCATGCGCGATGTCGAGCACTTGTGGAAAGCGGGCTTCGCACTCGGCGCCTCGCTCGACAACACCGTCGCGATCTCGGAAGACGGCGTGGTCAATCCCGAAGGCCTGCGCTTCCCCGACGAATTCGTGCGGCACAAGCTGCTCGACGCGATCGGCGATCTCGCCCTCGCCGGCTATCCGATTCTCGGGGCGTACCGCTCCTATTGCGGTGGGCATCGCCTCAATTTCGCCGTTCTCGAAGCCCTGTTCTCGGATCGGGCGAATTACGAAGTGGTGGAACTCGCTCCGCGCCGCGAACATGCCACGAGCAGCGTCGGTGCGCCTGCTTTCGGCAATTCTCTTCGCTGAACACCACCAGTCGATTTTAGCTCCCACCTGTCGCGCGGATGCCTCGGTGTCGCGCTATTGCGTGGGGAAAAGCGATCAGCCTTTGCGTCTCGGGCGCTGCTGCGCTAAACAGCCTCGACGGCGCGGCTCTGGCGACGTCAGGATTTCGGAGGTTTGACGGGGCATGTCTTTCGCGAATGCGTTTTCCGGCGCGAAAGCGGGTATCTCCCGCGCGCTCGTCGTTGCGGGTCTGGGGTTCACCCTCGCCGCTTGCGACACCATGACGTCACTCAATCCGTTCGATCGTGCGGAGCGTTACACGCCCGAGATCATCGAGCAGCGCCCGGCGCAGGAACTCTACAATGAAGGGCTGGCCCAGATCGAGCGCCGTGAATATCAGCGCGCGGTCGAAACCTTCGCCAAGCTCGAAGAGCAGTATCCCGTCTCCGACTGGGCCCGCCGCGCCCTGGTGATGAAGGCCTTCGCCTATTACAGCGCCGGCTCATACGACGACGCGATCGGCGTGGCGCAGAGCTATCTGCGTCAGCATCCGGGCAGCGAGGATGCAGCCTACGCACAATACATCATGGCCATGGCCTATTACGACCAGATCCCGGACATCACCCGTGATCAGGAGCGCACCGAGCGCGCCATTCTGGCTTTCCAGGAGCTGATCGACCGTTATCCGAATTCGGAATATGTCGAGGATGCGCGCGCGAAACTGCTGCTCGCCTTCGACCAGCTCGCGGGCAAGGAGATGGAAGTCGGCCGCTTCTATCTCAACCAGCGCAACTATACCGGCGCGATCAACCGCTTCCGGACGGTGGTCTCCGAATATCAGACCACGCGTCACGTCGAAGAGGCACTCTCGCGCCTCACCGAGGCGTATTTCGCTCTCGGCATAACTGACGAGGCGCAGACCGCCGCTGCGGTCCTCGGCCATAACTTCCCCGAGAGCCGCTGGTATCGCGACGCGTATGTCCTGCTCGAATCGGGCGGTCTCGAGCCGCGCGAAAACCGGCAATCATGGATCAGCCGCGCCTTCGCCGATTTCACGCGCGGCCTGGTCAGTTTCTAGAACCGGCACGCCCATGCTGGTTCAGCTCTCGATCCGCGACATCGTCCTGATCGACCGGCTCGAGCTCCAGTTCGATGCCGGTTTGAGCGTGCTGACCGGCGAGACCGGTGCGGGCAAGTCCATCCTGCTCGACGCCTTCGCCCTCGCTCTGGGCGGACGCGGCGACGGTTCGTTGGTTCGCCACGGCGAATCACAGGGCCAGATCACCGCCGTCTTCGACGTCGCGACGAATCACCCCGCGCGCAGCATCGCGGCCGAGGCCGATATCGATACCGAGGGTGACCTGATCCTGCGCCGCGTGCAGATGGCGGACGGGCGAACGCGTGCCTTCATCAATGATCAGGCGGTGAGCGTGCAGGTCCTGCGCGCCGTCGGTTCGAAACTGGTCGAGATCCACGGCCAGCATGACGACCGGGCCATGATCGATCCGGCGACCCATCGCGCGATTCTCGACGCATTCGGCGGCCACGAGCCGCAGCTCGTCGCCGTTCGCGCGGCGGCTGCGGCGGTATCCGAGACGCGCAAGGTGCTGGAGACCCAGCGCGCACGGATCGAGAAGGCGCGCCGCGACGTCGATTATCTTCGTCACGCGGTCGAAGAACTCGAAACGCTCGCACCGTTGCCCGGCGAGGAAGCGGATCTGGCCGCCCGGCGTCAGCAGATGATGCAGGCGGAGAAGGTCACCGGCGAGTTGTCCGATGCGCAGGACGTTCTCTCCGGCCAGGCCTCGCCGATCCCCGCGATATCCGCCGCCCTGCGCCGGCTCGAGCGCCGCGTCGAACAGGCGCCGCAGCTGATCGAGCCGAGCGTGCGCGCCCTCGATGCCGTCCTCGTCGCCTGTGACGAGGCGCGTGACGCGCTCGAACAGGCCTTACGGGACGCGCAGTTCGATCCGCGCGAGCTCGAGAATGTGGAGGAGCGGCTCTTCGCCCTGCGCGCGGCAGCCCGCAAGTACGACGTCCTGCCCGACGAACTCGCCGATCTGCGCGCGCGTTTTGCAGCGGATGTCGCCTCGATCGATGCCGGCGAGGAAGAGCTCGCCGGGCGCGAGGCCGCGCTCGCAGCGGCCGAGGGCGCCTATCGCGAGGCCGCGCAGAAGCTCAGCGCCGCGCGGGCGAAGACCGCCGCCGCCCTCGATGCCGCCGTCCAGAAGGAATTGCCGCCGCTCAAGCTGGAGCGCGCGCGCTTCATCACGCACATTACCGTCGATGCCGATTCGCGCGATCCGAGCGGGATCGACCGCATCGAGTTCTGGGCTCAGACCAATCCCGGTACCCGCGCCGGCCCGATGATGAAGGTCGCCTCGGGCGGTGAATTGTCGCGCTTCATGCTCGCCCTGAAGGTCGTGCTCGCCGATCGCGGCTCGGCCCCAACGCTCGTCTTCGACGAGATCGATACCGGTGTCGGCGGTGCCGTGGCCGATGCGATCGGTCAACGCCTCGCGCGCCTCGCCGCGAGTACGCAGGTGATGGCCGTCACACATGCGCCCCAGGTGGCCGCGCGCGCCGGTCGCCATTTCCTCATCGCCAAGGAGACGGTCGCGAAGCGATCCAAGGCCGAGGAAGAGCGCGTGGCGACCCGTGTCGCGCCTTTGGTGGAGGAGCATCGCCGCGAGGAGATCGCCCGCATGCTGGCCGGCGCTACGATCACCAGCGAAGCCCGCGCCGCCGCGATCAAGCTCCTCGAAGGCGCGCTCGCAAAGCACTGACGGCGGCGCGGGGCCGATCCGCCCGGAACATCAGGCTCGGTGAGCGCATTCAACTCCCTGGGGAAGGTCCGGGGAGCCGACATCGTGACACAGTCACAGGAAGAGCGGGACAGGCGCGGGCTCGGCGGGCTCGCACGACGCATCGACCAGCGGACGCCGGATGATCGCGATCGCTACCTCGATTTCCTGCGCGTCGCGGCAATCACCCTCGTCATCCTCGGCCACTGGATCGTGCGCGTGATCCTCGAGGGCGAGGACGGGCTGCACGCGGAATATCTCCTCGAAATCCGCCCGCATTGGCAATGGGCGACGCTCCTCGTCCAGGTCATGCCGGTCTTCTTCTTCGTCGGCGGGCTCGTGAACGCGCGCAGCTGGCGGAAGGCGCTTGACGCGGGCGAAACGCCGACGGGCTGGATCAGCCGTCGCGCCCGGCGGCTTCTGTTCCCGCTGATCGTCTTCGTCATGGTGATGACCGGCGCCGCTCTACTCGTCGATCTCGGGCCCGGGCACGACGCACTCATTCTCGATCTCGACGTCGCGCTCATACCTTTATGGTTTCTCGCCATCTATCTCGTGATGATCTGTCTGACCCCCGCGACGCTGTCGGTGCACGCGCGCGGGGCCAGTCTCGCTCTGATCGGCGCCCTCGTCGTGGCCGCGTTCGTGGCCGATATCCTGCGCTTCACGGCGGATGGCGCCGGGCTCGCCGGTTTCGCGATCGGCGGGCAACCCGCAATCGCCGCGGTGAATTTCCTGCTGATCTGGGTGGCGATCCACCAGCTCGGCTATTTCTGGGCGGATGACAGCCTGCCGACCACAAGCGCGGGACAATGGGGGCTTCTCGCGATTGCCGCGGCCCTGCTCGCCGCGATGATCGGCCCCGGCTTCCATCCCCTCACCATGGTGCCGGTGGAGGGGACGGTCGATGCAAATAATGCGGCCCCACCGACCACCGCGCTTTTCGCTCTCGCCCTCGTTCAGCTCGCCATAGTCCTGCTTCTGCGCAGGCCGATGGCGCGGCTCCTGCGCCATCCTGCGGTCTGGGCACCGGTCGCGGTGGCCGGACCATTGTTGATGAGCCTGTTCATCTGGCACCAGGCCGTGATGGTCGCCATGGCGCATGTCGTCCACCCGCTCGGGCTGATCCCGCTCACTGCGTCGGTCGATGCGCTGTGGTGGGCGACGCGTCCGTTATGGGTGCTCTGGTGCGCCGTTCCGCTCGTGCTCGTCGTCCTCCTGGTGCGTCCGCTCGAGAAATCGGCCGAGAAAGCGGATCCGGCGAACCGGAAGCCATGGGCGATCGGCGTGGGGATCGCGCTCTTCTCGGGCGGTATCGGATTGTTGATCCTGCGCGGTCTCCATGATGCGGCAATGCCGCTGAACCTGCCCTGGCCCGCGCTGATCGCGCTCGCCGCCGGCATGTTCGCGCTCGGTGCCATACGCCGCAGCGACATGGTTCCGGTGAGGCGTCGCTGATCGAACATCGCGTTCACGCGCGGCCACTGGTTTCGATGATGATCAGGTGTTAAGAGCCGCCGATAAGTCGCCTGCCGGGAGATGCGTCGGCGCAAATCCAGAGATCTGAAGCAATGACCGCCACCACCCGCACCGCACTGATCACCGGCGTCGCCGGCTTCATTGGTTTCCACGTCGCCCGCCGCCTGCTCGCCGATGGCTGGGTGGTGATCGGTATCGACGGGATGACGGATTACTACGACGTGCGCCTCAAGCAGGCGCGCCTCGCGCGATTGCAGGGCGCCGGCGGCGCCGGCGCGAACGCCTTCCGCTTCCACGAGGTGATGCTGGAGGACGCCCCGCGCATCGCGGAGGTCTTCGCGCAGGCGAAGCCGGATGTGGTGGTGCATCTCGCCGCCCAGGCGGGCGTGCGCTATTCGCTGGAAAACCCGCGCGCCTATATCGATTCGAATCTCACCGGCACCTTCAACGTGATGGAGGGCGTGCGCGAGAGTGCGCCCCGGCATTTCCTCGCCGCCTCGACGAGCTCGGTCTACGGCGCCAATACCGAAATGCCCTTTGGCGAGACGCAGCGCGCCGATCATCCGATCACGCTCTATGCGGCCACCAAGAAGGCCAACGAGGCGATGCTGCATTCCTATGCGCATCTGTGGAACCTGCCGACGACCGCTTTCCGCTTCTTCACCGTCTACGGCCCCTGGGGGCGCCCCGACATGGCGCTCTTCAAATTCGTGAGGGCCATCCTCGCGGGTGAGCCCATCGACGTCTATGGCGAGGGCCGGATGAAGCGCGACTTCACCTATATCGACGATCTCGTCGAGGCCATCACCCGGCTGATCGAAGTGCCGCCGCAGGCCGGCGCGCCCGTACCGGGCGTCGACGATTCGCTCTCCCCCGCCGCGCCGTGGCGCGTGGTCAATATCGGCGGCGGCCAGCCGGTCGGCCTCCTGCCCTTCATCGAGACCATCGAGCGTGAACTCGGTCGCGAGGCGATCCGGAATATGCTGCCGATGCAGAAGGGCGACGTGCGCGAAACCGTCGCCTCCGCTGATCTCCTCGAAGCCCTGACCGGGTACCGCCCCGCAACCTCGGTCGAAGAGGGCGTTCGCCGGTTCGTCGCCTGGTATCGCGATTATTACGGGATCGGATGAGCGGGCGCGCACCCGCCCCTTCCCGGTCCCGCACTTGCCCCCGCGCGCCGCGCAGGCTTAATTGCGCGCTGCGAAATCGAGACGGGAGCGCGGCGAAATGGCTTGGGATTTCTGGGTGGACCGGGGCGGCACGTTCACGGATGTGATCGGCAAGGACGCGCAGGGCGCGCTCACCTCGCGCAAGCTGCTCTCGGAAAATCCCGGCGCCTATCGCGATGCCGCCGTGCAGGGCATCCGCGATCTCCTCGGCCTGAAGGATGGCGAGCCGATCCCGAAAGGCGCCATCGGCGAGGTGCGCATGGGCACCACGGTTGCCACCAACGCCCTGCTGGAGCGCAAGGGCGAGCGCACGCTGCTCGTCACCACGAAGGGTTTTCGTGATGCGCTGCGCATCGGCTACCAGGCGCGGCCCGACATTTTCGCCAAGGCGGTGAAGAAGCCCGACGAGCTCTATGACGGCGTCGTCGAAATCGACGAGCGCGTCCTCGCCGACGGCACGATCGAGGCGGCGCCCGATCCGCAGACCGTACGCGCCGCTCTGGAGCAGGCGCGCAGCGAGGGCTATCAGGCGGTCGCCATCGTCTTCATGCATGCCTATCGCTTTTCCGATCACGAGAAGCTGGTGGCGGGCATCGCCCGCGAGATCGGCTTCCCGCAGGTCTCCGTCAGCCACGAGACGAGCCCGCTGGTGAAGCTCGTCGGGCGCGGCGACACCACCGTGGTGGACGCCTATCTCTCCCCGATCCTCGCGCGCTACGTGCAGCAGGTCTCGGATGCGCTGGAAGTCGAGCGTATCGGCGCGCGGCTGATGTTCATGATGTCGTCGGGCGGGCTCACCGCCGCGGATCTCTTCCAGGGCAAGGATGCGGTGCTCTCCGGTCCCGCCGGCGGCGTGGTCGGCCTCGCCGAGACCGGGCACTCGGCAGGCTTCGGCCAGGTGATCGGCTTCGACATGGGCGGCACCTCCACTGACGTTGCCCATTATGACGGTGAATACGAGCGCGCCTTCGAGACGGAAGTCGCGGGCGTGCGCATGCAGGCGCCGATGATGCTGATCCACACCGTCGCGGCGGGCGGCGGTTCGATCCTGCATTACGACGGCGCGCGACTGCGGGTCGGCCCCGATTCCGCCGGCGCCGATCCCGGCCCCGCCTGCTACCGGCGCGGGGGCCCGCTCGCGGTGACCGATGCCAATGTGATGACCGGCAAGCTCCTGCCGGAATTCTTCCCCCGCATCTTCGGACCGAACCGCGACGAGCCCCTCGATGCCGAGACCGTACGCGCGCAATTCGCAGAACTCGCCGCGCGCATCGGCGACGGGCGCAGCGCCGAGGAAGTCGCCGACGGCTTCCTCAAGATCGCTGTCGCGAACATGGCCGAGGCGATCAAGAAGATATCGGTTCAGCGCGGCTATGACGTGACCCGCTATGCGCTCAACTGCTTCGGCGGCGCCGGCGGCCAGCATGCCTGCCTCGTCGCCGATGCGCTGGGCATGAAGACGGTGCTGATCCACCCGCTCTCGGGCCTGCTCTCGGCCTATGGCATGGGCCTCGCCGATATCCGCGCCACCCGCCAGGGCGCCCTCGACATCCCCCTCGACGATTCAGCCCCGGCGGGACTCGTCGAAACCGCGACGCCGCTCGTCGCCGAGGCTCTGGGCGAGATCGCGCATCAGGGCGTGCCGCTGGATCGCACCCGGATCGTCGTGCGCGCGCATATCCGCTATGCCGGCACCGATACGGCGCTGCCGGTGGAGGCCGCCATGCTGGAAGGCGAGGCCGCCCGCGCGGCCTTCACCAGCGCCGATGCGGGCGCCATGCGCGGCGTGTTCGAGGAGGCTCATAAGCGCCGCTTCGGCTTCGTCGACGAGACCAAGCCGCTGGTGATCGAGAAGGTCGAGATCGAGGCGATCGGCGGCGGCGCGCAATTCGTCGAGGACGAGGTTGCGGCGACTGCCTCCGGCATCGCACCGCATGATCACGAGACGCGTTTCTTCTCCGAGGGCTGGCGCGAGGCGCGGGTCTATCGCCGCGAGAAGATGCAGCCCGGCCATCGCGTGCCCGGCCCTGCCATCATCGTCGAGCCCAACCAGACCATCGTGGTCGAACCGGGCTGGGAGGCGAAGCTCACCGGGTGTGACCATCTCGTGCTTGCGCGCGTCGAGGCCCTGCCGCAGCGCGTCGCGGTCGGCACCAAGGCCGATCCGGTGATGCTGGAGATCTTCAACAACCTGTTCATGTCGATCGCCGAACAGATGGGCGTGACGCTCCAGAACACCGCCTATTCCGTCAATATCAAGGAGCGGCTCGACTTCTCCTGCGCGGTATTCGCCCCCGATGGGCAGCTCGTCGCGAATGCCCCGCACATGCCGGTGCATCTGGGGTCGATGGACGAATCGGTGAAGACCGTGATCCGCCTCAACCCGCAGATCAATCCCGGCGACGTCTTCACCCTGAACGCCCCCTATAACGGCGGGACGCATCTGCCCGACATCACCGTCTGCACCCCGGTCTTCGACGATGCGGGCGAGGAGATCCTCTTCTGGGTGGCGAGCCGCGGTCACCACGCGGATGTGGGCGGCGTGGCACCCGGCTCGATGTCGCCGCTTGCGACGCATATCGAGGAGGAAGGCGTCTATATCGACAATTTCAAGATGATCGATCGCGGGCGCTTCCTGCGCAAGGAGCTCGAGGATCTCCTCACCGGCGCCGCGTACCCTGTGCGCAATGTCACCCAGAACGTCAACGACCTGATCGCCCAGGTCGCGGCGAATGAAAAGGGCGTCGCGGAGCTGCGCAAGATGGTCGCTACCTTCGGCCTCGACGTGGTGCGCGCCTATATGGGCCATGTCCAGGACAACGCCGCCGAGAGCGTGCGCAACCTGCTCGACAATCTCACCGATTGCAGCTTCGCATACGAAATGGATCAGGGCTGCGTGATCAAGGTGGCGATCTCGGTCGATCGCGAGAATCGCCGAGCGAAGGTCGATTTCACGGGCACCTCGCCCCAGCGCGAGGACAATTTCAACGCCCCCATGCCGGTGACCCGTGCTGCGGTGCTCTACGTCTTCCGGGTGATGGTCGACGACGCGATCCCGATGAATGCCGGCTGCCTGCGCCCGATTGAGATCGTGATCCCGGAAGAATCGATGCTCGCGCCGCGCTATCCGGCGGCGGTAGTCGCAGGAAACGTCGAGGTCAGCCAGGCGGTGACGAACTGTCTCTTCGGCGCGCTGAAAGCGATGGGTGCTTCGCAGGGAACCATGAACAATCTCACCTTCGGTGACGACCAGTATCAGTATTACGAGACGATCTGCTCCGGCTCTCCATCCGGGCCGGGTTTCGACGGGACGGATGCAGTCCACGTCCATATGACCAATTCCCGCCTCACCGATCCGGAAATCCTGGAGACGCGCTTCCCCGTGGTTCTGGAGGATTTCCACATCCGCAAGGGCTCGGGTGGCAAGGGGCGCTGGAAGGCGGGCGACGGCACCGCCCGCACCCTGCGCTTTCTCAAGCCGATGTCCTGCGCCATCCTCGCCTCCCACCGCCGCGTGCCGCCCTTCGGCGTCGATGGCGGCGAGGCGGGCGAGGTCGGGCGCACCTATGTGCGGCGCAGGGACGGGCGGATCGAGGATCTGCGCGGCTGCGACCAGACGCAGCTGGAAGCCGGCGAGGCGGTGACCGTGATCACGCCGACCGGCGGTGGCTACGGCAAGGCATGAGGCAAGGCTTGAGGCGGGGCGAGGCTTGAGGCGGGGCGAGGCGTGAGGCGCCCCTCGCCTCACGCCCGCAGCCGCGCATTCTCCGGATCATAGGGGCTCTCGCCCAGCACCGTCGCGATGCAGGGGGCGCCGAGAAGGTCCATCTCCATCTGCGTGCCGATTGCCGCGTGATCCGGGCGGACCATGGCGAGCGCCAGCGATTTCCCGACGCGGAATCCGTAGGCGCCACTCGTGGTGCGCCCGATCATTTCGCCGGAGCAGAAGAGCGGGTTGTTGCCCAGCGAATCCGCGTCGTTATGGCCGCTCACCTCGAGCGTCACGAAGTGATTGCGCAGCCCTTCCTCCCTGCGCCTGAGGAGCGCCTCACGCCCGAGGAATTCGCCCTTGTCGAGGCGGATGAAGCGGTCGAGCCCGGATTCGAGCGCCGGATATTCGATCGACATCTCGGTCCCCACCATGCGGTAGGATTTCTCGATGCGCATCGATTCCATCGCCCGGATGCCGAAAGGTTTGAGGCCGAGATCGGCGCCCGCTTTCATCAGCGTGTCGAAGATGTGATTTTGATATTCGATGCCGTGATGGATCTCGTAGCCGAGTTCGCCGACGAAATTCACCCGCAGCAGCTTGGCCGGGGCGAGGCCGATGCTCGTCTCGATCCCTGCGAGCCAGGGCAGCGCCGCGTTCGAGACGTCGTCGATGCACACACGCTCCAGCAGCTGGCGCGCCTTCGGCCCGGCGATCACGAGAACCCCCATGGCGCCCGTCAGATTCTCGAAGCGGACCGAGCCGTCGCGCGGCAGGTGTCTGGCGATCCAGTCATGGTCGAGCCGCTGGAACGCGCCCGCCGAGACGAGGTAGAAGCTGTCCTCGCCCTCGCGCTGGATGGTGAATTCCGAATGCACCCCGCCGCCCGGCGATAGTGAATGGCACAGGCCGACGCGCCCGATCTTGCCGGGCAGGCGGTTGGCGACGAGGTGATCAAGAAAGCTCTGCGCGCCCGGCCCCGAAAGCCGCGCCTTGGCGAAGGCGGTCATATCGAGCAGGCCGACATTCTCCATCACGTTGGCGCATTCCGCTCCCACCGCATCGAACCAGCGCGAGCGGCGGAAGGACCAGTGATCCTCCTGCGGCATGCCGGGGGGCGCAAAGAAATTGGGGCGCTCCCAGCCGAATTTCTGGCCGAACACGGCGCCGAGCGCCTTCATCCGGTCATGGCATGGCGCCTGCCGCAGGGGGCGCCCGGCGGAGCGTTCCTCGTCGGGGTAGTGGATGGTGAAGACATTGGCGTAGGCCTCCTCGTTCTTCGCTGCGAGATAGGCTTTCGATGCGTAATCACCGAAGCGGCGCGGATCGACGCCGAGCATGTCGATGGTCGGCTCGCCCTCGACGATCCATTCCGCGAGCTGCCAGCCCGCCCCGCCGGCGGCGGTGATGCCGAAACTGTGGCCCTCGTTGAGCCAGAAATTGCGCTTGCCCCAAGCCGGTCCGACGATCGGGCTGCCATCGGGCGTGTAGGCGATGGCGCCGTTATAGACCTGCTTGACGCCGACCTCGCCGAAGATTGGCACGCGCGCGATGGCGCTCTCGATAAGCGGAGCGAGCCGGTCGAGATCCTCCTGGAACAATTCGTATTCGCTGTCCTCGCCCGGCCCCTCGCGATAGCAGGCCGGCGCGCCGGTCTCATAAGGCCCGAGCAGCAAACCGCCGCGCTCCTCGCGCATGTACCAGGAGCCGTCGGATTCGCGCAGGACGGCGAGTTCGCCTAGCCCCTGCGCGCGGCGGGCAACGATCTCGGGATGCGGCTCGGTGACGATATATTGATGCTCCACCGGCATGACCGGGATGTCGAGCCCGACCATGCGCCCGGTCTGGCGGGCGAAGCTGCCTGTCGCCGAGACGACATGCTCGCAGGTGATCTCGCCCTTGTCGGTGGTGACGACCCATTCGTCGTTGGGCTTCTGCGTGATCGAGAGCACGCGCGTATGGCGCATGATCGTGGCGCCGTGCGCCCGGGCGCCGGTGGCGAGCGCCTGGGTGAGATCGGCGGGCTGGACATAGCCGTCATCTGGATGGCGGATCGCGCCGACGAGCCCGTCCGGCACGGCGAAGGGCCAGATCGCGGCGACTTCATCCGGGCTGAGGAATTCGACATCGACGCCGATGGTGCGCGCAACGCCGGCATATTGGCGATACTCGTCCATCCGGTCGCGGCTGGTGGCGAGGCGGATATTGCCGACGCGGGCGAGCCCCACATCCTGCCCGGTCTCGGCCTCCAGCGCCCCGTAGAGCGCGACGGAGTATTTGTGGATCTGGCCGACCGAGTAGCTCATGTTGAAGAGCGGCAAGAGCCCTGCCGCGTGCCAGGTCGAGCCGGAGGTGAGTTCCTTGCGCTCGATCAGCACGACGTCGGACCAGCCCTTGCGGGCGAGGTGGTAGAGCGTGGAGACGCCGACGACGCCTCCGCCGATGACGACGACACGGGCATGGCTGGGCATTGCATTCTTCATCACACACCTCGCTCGGATGGCCGTCACCGGCCCGTTGCATGCGTTCGCGCGCTATGAGAGCCCGACGATCTCGCCCGTCTCGTCGAGCCCGATGCCGAGTGCCGCCGGCTGTCGCGGCAGGCCGGGCATCGTCATGATCTCCCCGCACAGGGCGACGACATAGCCCGCCCCCGCCGAGAGCTTCACGTCGCGCACCGGCAGGACATGCCCCGCCACATCGGAGCCGCGCGCCGCATCGGCGGAGAAGCTGTACTGGGTCTTGGCGATACAGACCGGCAGATGGCCGAAGCCGAGCGCCTCGAACTCGCCGAGCTTGCGCGCGGCCATGTCGGACATGGCGATATCGGAGGCCTGATAGATGCGCGTCGCGACAGTGCGGATCTTTTCGGCCAGCGGCGCATCGTCGGGATAGACGAGCCGCACCGGTTCGCGCGGCGCATCGAGCGCCTCGATCACGGCCTGTGCGAGATCGGTGGCGCCGGTGCCGCCCTCGGCCCAGTGCCGCGCGAGGACGAGACGCACGCCCTCCTGCGCGCAGATATCGGCGATCGCCGCGCGCTCGGCTTCGGTATCGCCGGTGAAATCGTTGAGGCCGACGATCGGGGCGAGGCCGAATGTGCGCAGGATACGGATATGCTGGCGCAGATTGTCGGCGCCGCGCCGCAGGGCTTCCACATCCTCGCGCCCGAGATCGGTCTTCGCGACGCCGCCCTGCGCCTTCAACGCGCGCACCGTGCAGACGAGCACCGCCGCATCCGGGCGCAGATCGGCCTGCCGGCATTTGATGTCGAGGAATTTCTCGGCGCCCAGATCAGCACCGAACCCGGCCTCGGTGACGACGATGTCAGCCAGCGCCAGCGCCGCCTTGGTGGCGATCACCGAGGAGCAGCCATGGGCGATATTGCCGAACGGCCCACCATGCACGAAGGCGGGGGCGTGTTCGATGCTCTGGACGAGATTGGGCTGGAGCGCATCGCGCAACAAGACCGACATCGCCCCGTCGGCACCGATATCGCGCGCCGTGACGGGCGACTTGTCGCGGCGATAGCCGATGACGATGGCGCCGAGCCGGCGTTGCAGATCGGCGAGATCCTCCGCGAGGCAGAGGATCGCCATGACCTCGGAGGCGGCGATGATGTCGAAACCGTCCTCGCGCGGCACCCCGTGGGCCGGGCCGCCGAGGCCGATGGTGATGTTGCGAAGCGCGCGGTCGTTCATGTCGATGACGCGCTTCCAGGTGATGCGGCGCACGTCGATATCCTGCGCATTGCCCCAGTGCAGATGGTTGTCGAGCATGGCCGAGAGCAGGTTGTGCGCGGCGGTGACGGCGTGGAAATCGCCGTTGAAATGCAGGTTGATATCCTCCATCGGCAGCAATTGCGCGCGCCCGCCGCCGGCGGCTCCACCCTTCATGCCGAAACACGGCCCGAGCGCCGGCTCGCGCAGGCAGACGATGGCGCGCTTTCCGAGATGGTTGAGCCCGTCATTCAGCCCCACGCTCGTCGTCGTCTTGCCCTCGCCGGCGGTGGTGGGCGTGATCGCGGTCACCAGGACGAGCTTGCCGCGCGGGCGCGCGTGCAGGCCGGCGATCGCTTCATGGGTGAGCTTGGCTTTGTAATGCCCGAATGGAATCAGCGCATCCGGTGTCAGGCCGAGCTTTTCTTCCGCGAGCCCGAGGATCGGGCGCATGCGCGCGGCGCGGGCGATCTCGATATCGGGCGCACCCGGCGGCGGGAGATCGGGCTGGTGGGCGCGCGTGCCTTGCGAAAAGCGGGTATGGGGCAGCGTATTCATGGTGCGGCATCCTCGGCATGTGCTGTTTCTCGTTGGGCCGTTGCGCGCAGATCGTCGAGGATTTGCGCGCGCCAGGAGAGAGCCTGCGCCGCTCCGCCGAAACAGTACAGATGCAGCCCTGCAAGGTTCGCGGGCGGGTTCGCGCCATTCGCACCCGCGAATGCGGCGATCAGCGGCAGCGGATCGAAGCGCTTGAGCATCTGCAGCGCATCGGGCCGGCGCCCCAGAAACTGGGCCGAGGCCCCTACCCCGCAGCGCATGGCGAAGCGGATCAGCGTGCCCATCCCCACCGGCGCGGGAATCCCTATCCTAATCGGCGCATCGATCCCCGCTTCGTGCAAGCGCCGCGCCCAGGCGATGACCGGGGCGGCATCGAAGCTGAATTGCGTGACGATGGTGAGCGACAGGCCATGCGCGCGGGCGAATTCCTGCTTGATCGCAAGCGCCCGCATCAGCGTCGCGTCATCGGCATGCGGATGGCCTTCCGGATGCCCTGCGACGCAGAGCCCGGTGAGGCCGGTCTGGGCAAAAGGCGGTGTCGCGAGAAGGCTGAGCGTATCGGCGAAGGGTCCCGCCGGGCGCGGCGGATCGCCGGCGATCAGCAGCATACGGGAGACGCCCAGCGCGGCGAGGTCGTCGAGAAAGCGCGCGAGCGTGTCGTGATCCGGTACGGCACGGGCGGGCAGATGCGGCACCGGTTCGTAGCCGCGCAGGGTGAGCGCGCGACAGGCATCGCGCGTCCGGTCGAAATCCGCTCCGGGCAGGAAGGGCACGAAGACGGCCGAGACGGGGTCGGGCTCACCCGCAGCCGGTACGCCGTCGGCGATCTGGCGCGGGGTGATCTCGATCGAGGCATTCTCGAGAAGCCGCGCCATGCGCGTGGCGAGCGGCACGGCGTCCGGTGTGAAGGCGTGTATGTCGCTGAACCCGTCCATGACCGCCTCGCATCATCCCGCTCCGGTGGTGATTTCCGGGAGGCACCCGGCAGGGCGCCTCCCGATCGCGGTTCAGTAGGCGTAGTCACGCCCTTGCGACAAAGCGCGTTCGCGGGCATTGGCATTGACCGAGGGCCGGAACGGCACCGCGCAGACCTCCGCCGCCACCGCGACGCCGGGCGTCTCGGCATACTCGTCCGGGAGCCAGACATTGAGCGGCGTGCCGAGCTCTTTGTATTCCACCGGCACCCAGGCGAGCGCGATGTTCACGCCGAGCTCGGGCGAGTACCAGGGCGAGGTGACGTAGCCTATCGGCTCGCCACCCTGCGGGCCGGAGATCAGCCAGAAATCGGGGGCGTAATCCGTGATCGGTTTGCCACCGAGCTTCATCCCCACCATGGTGTTGCGGAAGGGATGGCGGCCCGCCTCGAGCTCTTCGCGCACGGCCTCGAGCTTCGCCTTGCCGATATAATCGGCGGTCTTCAGGCGGGGCACCTGATAAGCGAGATTGCACTGGAAGGGCAGCGTCTCCTGGTCGATGTCCTGCCCCCAGGAGAGGATTCCCGCGGCGATACGCCGGTGATGGGCCGGGGCGATCACCATGAGCTGGTGCTTCTCGCCGGCGGCGAGCACCGCATCCCACATCTTTTCCGCGTGCAGCGTGGCGTCGCGCAGATAGATCTCGTAGCCCTTTTCGCCGGTAAAGCCCGTCTGCGAGACGACCACGTCGCAACCCGCGACCTGGCCTTCCATCAGCCCGTAGAACGGCAGTTCCCGCACGGCCTCGCCGAACAGATCGGCCATCAGCGCTTCCGATTTCGGCCCCTGGATCTGCACCGGGGAGACGTCGATCTCGGCGATCGTGACGTCGTATCCCTTGCCGATATTCACGCCGCGCAGCCACAGTTCGAGATCGCTGTCGGAGATCGAGAACCAGAACTCGTCTTCCGCCACGCGCAGCAGCACCGGATCGTTGAGGATGCCGCCCTCCTCGTTGCAGAGAATGACGTATTTGCCCTTCATGGGCTGGATCTTGGTGGCGTCGCGGGTGATGACGTAATTGACGAAGGCCTCCGCATCCGGACCCTTCACCTGGATCTGCCGCTCGACCGCCACGTTCCACATGGTGACGTGGTTGATCAGCGCATCGTATTCCGCCATCGCCCCGCCATCATCGGGGCGGGCATAGCCACGCGGGTGATACATCCGGTTATAGACGGTGGCGCGCCAGCAGCCCGCCTCGACGGAGAGGTGCCAGTAGGGCGATTTGCGCACCCGCGTCGAGATCAGCATCTGGACCGGCGTCGGGCCGGATTGACGCAGGTTGATCGGCACGCGGCGGTCCGATTGATCGACGCTCTCGCAATGCCCCGCGACGCTGCGCGTCAGCGTGGGGATCGGGGCCTCCGCCGGCTCGAAACCCTCACCGGGCTGGTGAGCCATGTGCGGGGCGTCCGCGCCCGGGCTGTGTGTGACTTGATCCGTTGCCATGATGACCCTCGCTTCCTGCTCACGATCCCGTGGGCTCGATACGGTGAGCATGAGGCGGGCGGGCCTGCGGCGCTGTCTCGCGAACGACGCCGAATCTTCCGAAAACGTCGCGATCCGACGTAGAAGACCTGATTTTTTGAACGAAGATTGAATTCGGGTGCAGTTATATTGAAACACCGTGTCGTTTCCGTGCTACTTTCCGTCGCGCCCAAGTCTTTCTGCTGCATCGCTTGCCGATTCACTTGCGCGTTGCCATATTCCGGAGACGATCCGGCTGGGGATGAGGGAGGGCCCGATGTTCGGTACGCCGACGGCGCATCAGACGCAGCTGGTCGATTTCCTGCTCCTGCCTGAATTCTCGATGATGGCCTTCACCGCCTCGGTCGAGCCCCTGCGCGCGGCAAACCAGCTCTCCGGCAAGCCGCTCTACGCCTGGCGCAGCCTGTCGCTGACGGGCGATCCGGTCGTCGCGAGCAACGGCGTCACCGTCAATCCCGCGGGTGGCATCGACGATGTCGGCCCCGGTTCGACATTGTTCGTCTGTGCAGGGCTGCGTGCCGAGCGTATCCGCGACAAGGCGCTCTTCGCGAAGTTACGGGAATTGTCGCGTATGGGCGTGGCCCTCGGCGCCGTCTGCACCGCGCCGCTGGTGCTCGCCCGAGCAGGCCTTCTGGAGGGCTATAACTGCACCATCCATTGGGAGAATGTCGAAGGCTTCGCCGAGGAGTTTCCCGACCTGCGGATCACCGCCACGTTGTTCGAGATCGACCGCGACCGCTACACCTGTTCGGGGGGGACGGCGCCGCTCGACATGATGATCAATAATATCGCCCGCGACCATGGCGAGGAGCTCGCCGTCGCGGTGGCGGAGCTTCTCCTGCACAATCTGGTGCGCCACCCGCACGATACGCAGCGCATGCCCGTCCAGCACCGCACCGGCATCTCGCATCCCAAGCTGCTTTCGGTGATCGCGCATATGGAGGCCTATATCGAGAGCCCGGTGCCCCTGCGCGACCTCGCCGCCGATGCACGGCTCTCGCCACGCCAGCTGGAGAGGCTGTTCCGCGAGAAGCTCGGCAAGACGCCCTCGCGCTATTATCTCGAACTGCGCCTGCACCGCGCGCGGCTGCTGCTTCTGCAGACCAGCATGCCGATCCTGCAGATCGCGGTTGCCTGCGGCTTCACCTCCGCTTCGCATTTCGCGCGCTGCTATTCCGATCTGTTCGGCCATGCGCCGCGCATCGAGCGCGCCCGCGCGGCGCGGGTTCCCGGGCTCGTGCCCGAACCGGCGCGCGAGGCGGTGGTCGACGCATGATGTCGCTTGCGCGCAAGGATTGGTCGTCTGTGCGCGATAGGCGATGGGCACGGGTGGTATCGTCGTAGAGGTGGCGATTGCGGACCGGCTTTCGTCGGGTCGCGGAAGTGAGGGCGGCGCATGACACGGTATTCGCTATGGTCGCTTTTCCGCGAAGGCCTGCGCGGCCATTCCGGCTGGCAGAAGGCCTGGACGGAGGCCGAGCCGAAGCCGGCTTATGACGCCGTGATCATCGGCGGCGGCGGGCATGGTCTCGCCACGGCCTATTATCTCGCGAAAGAGTACGGTCTCACCAATATCGCCGTCGTCGAAAAGGGCTGGCTCGGCGGCGGGAACGCAGCGCGCAACACCACCATCATCCGCTCGAACTATCTCTACGACGCCAGCGCGGCGATCTACGACCATGCCATGCAGCTCTGGAAGGGGCTGGGGCGTGAGCTCAATTTCAATATCATGATGAGCCATCGCGGCGTGCTCAATCTCGCACATGACGACAACGAAATGCGCCAGCTGAAGCGCCGCGTCGAAGCCAACCGCCTCAACGGTGTCGAGGCCGAATGGCTCGATGCGAAACAGGTCGCCGAATATTGCCCGATCATCAATATGAGCCCGAACGCGCGTTATCCCGTGATCGGCGCGACGCTGCAACGCTCCGGTGGCGTCAACCGGCATGATGCGGTGGTCTGGGCCTATGCCCGCGCCGCCCACGGGCTCGGCGTCGACATCATCCAGAATTGCGAGGTGACCGGGCTGAAGATCGAGGCCGGGCGCATCACCGGGCTTGAGACGACGCGGGGCGCGATCCGCACGCCGAAGGTCGCGAGCGTCGTCGCCGGCCATACCAGCGTGATCGGCGCCATGGCGGGTCTGCGCCTGCCGATCGAGAGCCATCCGCTGCAGGCGCTCGTCTCCGAACCGATCAAGCCGGTCAATCCCTGTGTGGTGATGTCGAACGCAGTGCATGCCTATTGCAGCCAGTCGGACAAGGGCGAACTCGTCATCGGGGCCGGGATCGACGCGCATCTCTCCTATACCCAGCGCGGGGCGTTTCCTGTGATCGAGGAGGAGATCGCCGCCGTACTGGAACTCTTCCCGATCTTCTCGCGGCTCAAGCTGATGCGCCATTGGGCGGGCATCGTCGATATCTGCCCCGATGCCAGCCCGATCATCTCGAAGACCCCGGTGAAGGGGCTCTACATCAACGGCGGCTGGGGTACCGGCGGGTGGAAGGCGACGCCGGCCTCGGGCCATGCTCTCGCCGATCTCGTCGCCCGCGACGAGCCCAACGCCATCGCCGCGCCCTACACGCTGGAGCGCTTCACCACCGGCAGGCTCGTCGCCGAACACGGCGCCGCCGCCGTGGCGCATTAGCATCATTCCGTCAGGTGGGTACCGGCTGACGGACGGAAATGATGCACAAGACGAGGGGAGGAAGGCAATGTTCCGCATCCGCTGTCCCTATTGCGGCGAACGCGACCAGATCGAATTCGGCTATGGCGGCGAGGCGCATATCGCCCGTCCCCGCGAGCCGGAAGCGATCAGCGATGCGCAATGGGCCGATTACGTCTTCATGCGTTCGAATACCAAGGGGCTCTTCGCCGAGCGCTGGGTGCATGCCGCCGGCTGCCGACGCTGGTTCAACGCCCTGCGCGACACCGCGACGGATCGCTTCGTCGCCACCTACGTGATCGGCGAGGCGCCGCCACTGCCGGTGGCGCAGGGCGGGGACGAGGCGTCACCCGTCGCGGACGAAGCTGCGGATGCTCCGGCGGCAGCGGCGGCGGATATCGCGGGCGGAGGACAGCAATGAGCCGGCAATCCGCACGTCTGGAGCAGGGTGGTCTGATCGATCGAACGAAGCCGATCGGCTTCTCCTTCGACGGAAAGAGCTATCAGGGCTATGCCGGCGACACGCTCGCCTCGGCGCTTCTCGCCAACGGCGTGCATCACGTGGCGCGCAGCTTCAAATATCACCGCCCGCGCGGCATTCTCGGGGCCGGTTCGGAGGATCCGGGCGCGCTGGTGCGGGTGGGCGCCGACCCGGCGACAATGGTGGTCAACCAGCGCGCGACGGAGGTGGAGCTCTTTGAGGGGCTCGAAGCCTTCCCCCAGAATTGCTGGCCGTCGCTGTTGTTCGATATCGGAGTGATCAATGATCTGATGCACCGGTTCCTGCCGGCGGGTTTCTACTACAAAACCTTCATGGGGCCGCCGGGGAGCTGGATGTTCTTCGAGCCCTTCATCCGCCGCGCAGCCGGTCTCGGCCCGGCACCGAGCGCATCGGATCCCGCACGCTACGAGCATATGAACCGCCATTGCGAAGTGCTCGTCATCGGCGCCGGCCCCGCCGGGCTCGCGGCGGCGCGCGAAGCGGCACGCACGGGCGCGCGGGTGATCCTCGCCGAGGAAAGCGCGGCCTGCGGCGGGCGCATCCTCGCCGAGGCCGAGGGCGATGCGCTGATCGAAGGGCTCGCGCCGCGCGCCTGGTGCGCGGCAGTGCTGGAAGAGCTCGCCGCCCATCCCGAAGTGACGCTCCTCACCCGCACCGCCGCATCCGGCTATTATGCCCAGAACTGGCTGACATTGTTCGAGAATTGCACCGATCACCTGTCCCCGTCGCAAGCCGGCGACGGGCCGCGCCATCGCCTGTGGCGGGTGCGCGCGCAGCAGGTGGTGCTCGCCACCGGCGCGATCGAGCGCCCGCTCGTCTTCAACGGCAATGATCGCCCCGGCATCATGCTCGCTTCCGCCGCGCGGACCTTCCTGCATCGCTACGGTGTGCGCCCCGGCGATCATGCCGCGATCTTCACCAATAACGACGATGCCTGGCAGAGCGCCTTCGATCTGCATGATGCGGGGGCGCATATCGCCGCCATCATCGATACCCGTCCCGACCCCGCGCCCGCCCATCGCGAGGCGGCGCAGGCGCGCGGCATCCCGGTCAGGCTCGGCGCGACCATCCTCGCCACGCACGGACGTCGGCGCATTCGCAGCATCGATGTCGCGGCGTTTGAGGGAGCCGGCGTGACCGGCAAGCCCGAGCGCATCGCCTGCGATCTGCTCTGCGTCTCCGGCGGCTGGTCGCCCAATGTGGCGCTGTTTTCGCAATCGGGGGGAAGCCTGCGTTACGACGATACCGTCGCGGCCTTCGTGCCCGATGAAGCGCGTCAGGCGGTGATTCCGGTCGGTGCCTGTGCCGGCGATTTCGCCCTGAGCGACGCTGTCTCGCGCGGCAGGGAGGCCGGGCGCGCGGCGGCGCGGGAAGCCGGATTCGTTGCAAACGCAACAGATAATGCAACCGGCGAGACCCGCGACCCGAGCCCGCCCTATCGCGTCACACCCGCCTGGGAACTGCCCTCGAACCGCCCGAAGACGCGCATCCGCGCCTTCGTCGATCACCAGAACGACGTCACCGCCAAGGATCTGCATCTAGCCGTGCGCGAGGGCTACGGCGCCGTCGAGCATGCCAAGCGCTACACCACCACGGGGATGGGGACCGATCAGGGCAAGACCGTCGGCGTCAACGCCATCGGCGTGCTCTCGGGCGTGCGCGGCGCGCCGATCGGCGAGATCGGCGTCACCACCTTCCGCCCGCCCTGGAAGCCGATCAGCTTCGGTGCGGTCGCCGGCCAGCATGTCGGAGCGTTGTTCCATCCGCGCCGCACCACGCCGATGCATGACTGGCACGTCGAGAACGGCGCCGTGTTCGAGACCGTCGGCGACTGGCTGCGCGCGCGGGTCTATCCGCGCCCGGGCGAGGATTTCGATGCGGCGCTCCAGCGCGAATGCCGCGCGGCCCGCGAAGCCGTCGGCGTGCTCGACGCCTCGACGCTCGGCAAGATCGACATACGCGGCAAGGATGCGCGGCTCTTCCTCAACCGCATCTATACCAATGCCTGGATGAAACTCTCACCGGGACGCTGTCGTTACGGCCTCATGACGAATGAGGACGGCATGGTATTCGACGATGGTGTCACGGCCTGTCTCGCCGATGATCATTTCCACATGACCACGACGACGGGCGGCGCGGCGCGCGTGCTGGCCTGGCTGGAGGAATACCATCAGACCGAATGGCCCGAGCTCGAAGTCTTCATGACCTCCGTCACCGAACAATGGGCCGTCGCCTCGATCTGCGGGCCGCGCGCGCCGGAACTCGCAGCCGAGCTTTTCGACGATATCGATGCCGACCCCGAACGCTTCTCCTTCATGAGCCATGCATCCGGCCATATCGACGGGGTGCCGGCGCGGGTGTTTCGCATCTCCTTCACCGGCGAGATCAGCTACGAGATCAACGTGCCGGCGAGCTACGGGCTGTGGCTGTGGCGCCTCCTGATGGAACGCGGCGCGGCTTACGGCATCACGCCCTACGGCACCGAGGGGATGCATCTCCTGCGCGCCGAGAAGGGCTTCATCATCGTCGGGCAAGAGACCGACGGTACGCTGACGCCGGTCGATCTCGGCATGGACTGGGCGGTGAAGACGAGCGCCGATTTCATCGGCAAGCGCTCGCTCTCGCGCTCCGACACCGCACGCAGCGACCGGCTGCAACTCGTGGGCCTGCTCACGAGCGATCCCGGCTTCGTCATCCCGGAAGGCTCCCAGATCATCGCCTCGGCCCGCGAGCAGAGCCCGCGCACGCCGATGATCGGGCATGTCACATCGAGCTATTTCAGCCCCACGCTCGGGCGCTCGATCGCCCTCGCCCTCGTCGCCGGCGGACATCAGCGCATGGGTGAACGCATCCATGTCGCGCGCCCCGGCGCCGATCCCGTCCCCGCCACGATCACCGGCACCGATTTCCTCGCGGGCCTGAAGGAGGCATCATGATCGACGAGCGCCGTATATCCCCGCTGGCCCATCGCGAGCCGCTTCATGCGGGCGATGCCGCCCATCTGGCCGAGAGCCCGTTTCGCGCGATCGTCAGCGTACGTGCAGCGCCGATCCACCTCGCGGCACCGCTTCAGGCGGTGACCGGGCGGATATTGCCGATCCGCGCCGGCGAGGCGGATCTGGGGCGCCGCTGCGCGGTGCTCTGGCTCGGCCCCGACGAATGGGCGATCCTCAGCGCACCCGGTACGGCGGAGCAGATCGTGCAGGAATTGTCGCAGGCGCTCGCGCCCTATCACCATCAGGTGGTGGATGTGAGCGACTACGACACCGTGCTCACCCTGCGCGGCAGCCATGCGCGCGACCTGCTCGCGAAGCTGATCACCATCGATCTGCATCCGCGCTTCTTCGCCCGGGGCAACGGCGTCGCCACCCTGTGCGGCAAGGCGCAGATCTGGCTGATCTGCCGCGAGGACGAGACCAGCGCCCGCGAGCCGCTCTTCGAGATCGTGGTGCGCCGCTCCATGGCCGATTACCTGTGGTGCCTGATCGCCGATGCGGGACGCGAATGGGCGATGCCGCCTCAGGAACCGATCGGGCAGGTGCCGCTGCACATGCCGCGCTGACGCGCGACCGGGCAGGCTTCCCCAGAGGTCAACCGCGCCCGCGCTCGCGCTGAAGCGCCGCGATCCGCTGCGCGAATTGCTGCTGCATCACCTCGATCGGTTGCGGGGAGAGCAGTGCTTCGGCCTGCGCGGATAATGCGCGCGCCTTGCCGAAGAAGCGTTCGGCCTCCGTCGCGGCGAACCCGGCGAGCCGGACGGCCTCGTGGAAGGCCGCGGCCCCGTCGGCGCGCTTCGTCAGCGCGGCGAGCGCACGCGAGGGCGTGGCCGAGAGCCCGAAATGCAGCCGGATCGCCGCCATCAGCCGGGCCTCGACCTCCTTGTAGGTATCGCCGATCACCGCCTTGAAGGGCGAGATCATGTCGCCGACGACGTATTCCGGCGCGTCATGCAGGAGGATGCCGAGCCGCTCGCCCGGGGTCAGGGCCTGCGCCATCTCCTCCGCCACCGCCTCGACGAGCAGGGAATGCTGCGCCACGGAGAAGATATGCACGCCGTGGGTCTGCCCGTTCCAGCGCGCCACCCGGGCGAGGCCGTGGGCGATGTCGTCGAGTTCGATGTCGAGGGGCGAGGGATCGAGCAGGTCGAGCCGGCGCCCCGACAGCATGCGCTGCCAGGCGCGCGGTGGCGCCGACGCGGACGGCTTGCGGCTCATGCCGCGCCTCCCCCGATCCGGATATCGGCGAGCGCCGCGCATTGCGCATGGCGAAAACAGCCGGTCAGATGGTCATTGGTCATGCCCACCGCCTGCATGAAGGCATAGACGATGGTCGGCCCGCAAAAGCCGAACCCTTCCGCCTTCAATGCGCGCGAAAGCGCCTGCGAGGGCGGGGTCTGCGTGGGTACGTCCTCGCGACGGGCGAAAGCGGGTTGCAGCGGGCTTCCATCGACGAATTTCCAGATGAAATGCGCAAACCCCTCCCGCTCCTCGATGGCGAGCCAGGCCCGCGCCCCGGCGATGGTCGCGACGATCTTGGCGCGGTTGCGCACGATGCCGGCATCGTTCATCAGGGCTTCGATCCGCGCATCGTCGAAGCGGGCGATCGCCTGCGGGTCGAACCCGGCGAAGGCGGCGCGGAAGGCGTCGCGCTTGCGCAGGATGGTGATCCAGGACAGGCCGGCCTGGAAACCGTCCAGGATGAGCTTTTCGAAGAGCGCGCGCCCGTCGGTCTCGGGCACGCCCCATTCGGTATCGTGATAGGTCACGTAGAGCGGATCCACACCCGGCCACCAGCAGCGCGCCAGCCCGTCCGGGTGCGTGATCAGTGACGGGCCGGGCGCCATGGCCGGCCGCTCAGCGCATGTCGGCGCTGAAGGAATAGGAGAGGCCGAAGCCGGCCGAGAACTGGTTCGGCGAACCATGCGTGCGCACGAGCGGCGAATTGCGCACGTCACCGGTCAGGCGGTCGTAGCGGGCGAAGGCCTGGACGGTCCAGTCCGGCGTGACGGCGTAGCTCGCCGAGCCGACGAGACCGAGCGAGCGCACACCGGAACCGGGCGAGTACAGCGCGAGGCGCGAGCCGGCAGCTTGCTGCTCACGCGACACGCCGAAATAGGTGCGGTTGTACTCGGCATTCGACCAGGCCAGGCGCGGACCGACGGAGAGGGTCCATTGCATGTCGGGGCGCACGACGAGATCGGCACCGAGATCGGCGAGCACACCGGTATGGCCACCGATACCGTGGCGCATTTCGGCGCTCAGGCGGAAATTCTGCGTCGCCCAGATCTCGGCGAAGCCGCCGATTTCCGCCGTGAATCCGACATTGCCGAGGCCCTGCAACGCCGCCGCGTCGCTCTCGGCGCGGCGTGCGCGGAACTTGCCGACGGCGCCGACGCGGACATTCTCGACCTCGATCAAGCCGATGCGGATTCCGTCATCGGGAGCGCGGAAGCGCACCGGCGAACCGGAGCGCCGCAGCGAGAAGATGGGCATCGGGCGGATGCGGTAGGAACTGGCACCCTCGAACTGGGGTACCATGCGGCCCTCGGCGCCGATCGTCATGGTCCAGCTGCCGGCAAAGGCGTTCTGCGACTGGGCCTGAGCGTCTGAAGCCGATACGGCGAGGGCACCCGTTGCGAGGCCGGCTCCGAGGAGGATGCCGGGAAGGGTGCGGCTGTGATGCGGACGGAAACGCGATTTCAGGGTCATTATCGATCCGATGGTTACGCAACTCTGACTGAGTAGCGATAATGCCGCGTAAACGGTCAACGCATTGTTAACGACGCCACCGTTTAGCGCCGTCACCGGTCGCTGTCGAGTCCGTCACCGGCCCCGGCGCCGTGGCCGGGTAGCGTGATGGCGAGCCAATCGGGCTGAATCATGGCGAGCCGTGCCTCACCCGCCACGAGGAATTCCCCGGCTTCTGCCGCATCCGCGACCCGATCGAGACGCAGTTTCGCCATTGCCACGCCACTTGAACCATCCCCGCCTTGCGTCGCGCTGACGCAGGTTCCGACCACCTTTCCGCCGGCGGTGATCTCGGTGCCCGGCTGCGGCAATTCGCCCGCGATGGCACGCACGGGCACGATCCGCGTGCGCGCGGTACCGCGATGCTGCATGCGCGAGACGACCTCCTGCCCGACATAGCAGCCCTTGCCGAAATTCACGCCGCCATTGTGATCCATCAGCGCCTCGTGCGGAAAGGTCTCGCCGAAGGCGTAATCCGCACCGCCCTCGGGCATGCCGAGCATCACGCGATGGCGCGTGTAATCGTCAGCCCCGGCATCGGCGCCCGTCGCCTCCCCCGCATCGACGATCGCGCGCCAGCCGAGCGCGGGAAGACGCGGATCGGGACCGGCGGCGAGCGCTGCCTGCGGGAGCGGCGCATCGCCCCAACCGGCGAGAACGGCGAGATCCTCGGCGCGCTCGTCGAGCGTGACCTTCGCGCGCAGGCGGTAGAATTTCAGTCTCCTGGCCAGATCGGAGAGCATGTCGCGGCGGCAATCGAGGTAGAACCCGCCTTGCTCTGCGGGGGCGACGTGCAGAAAGAAATCGAAGAGAATCTTGCCCTGCGGAGTGAGCAGCGCGGCGAAAAGCGGTTTGCCCGGATGCGCATCGTCCACATCGCTGGTGATCAGCCCGTCGAGAAATCCGTGCGCCGCCTCGCCGGCGACGTGCAGGACCGCGCGATCATCCAGTCTCGCCACAGGCATGTCTCGTCTCCCTTTCCGGAAAAGTCTCCGGGAATTCCCGCTCGGGCTGGAGATAGACCCGCAAGCCCCCGCGCTCAAGGCATGTCGGTGATGACAAAGCCCCGGTTTTGCCGCATCACTGGCTTCGAATGATCCTCAAACGAACAACAGCGAGGCGCGCTATGGCGGTTTTCGATCTGATCCTCAAGGGTGGCAGCGTGGTCAATCACGATGGTGAGGGCGTGCGCGACATCGGCGTGCGTGCCGGCGCCATCGCGCAGATCGGCGACCTCTCGCAAGCCTCCGCCGGACGGGTGATCGATTGCACGGGTCTCCACATCCTGCCCGGCGTGATCGACAGCCAGGTGCATTTCCGCGAGCCCGGTCTCGATCACAAGGAAGATCTCGAGACCGGTGCGCGCGCAGCCGTGATGGGCGGCGTCACCAGCGTTTTCGAGATGCCCAATACCAACCCCCAGACCACCACGCCGGAAGCGCTCGCCGACAAGATCGCCCGGGCGACGAACCGTATGCATTGCGATTTCGCCTTCTGGGTCGGCGGCACGCACGAGAACGCGAAGGACGTCCCCGAGCTCGAACGCCTGCCCGGCTCCGCCGGCATCAAGGTCTTCATGGGCTCCTCCACCGGGTCGCTGCTGGTCGAGGATGATTGCGGCGTCACCGAGATCCTCAAGCGCACCCGTCGGCGCTCGGCCTTCCATTCGGAAGACGAGGAGATGCTGCGCGAACGCAAGGGCCTGCGCGTCGAGGGCGATCCGCGCTCGCATCCCGTCTGGCGCTCGCCGGAAGTCGCCCTGCGCTGCACCGAGCGGCTGGTGCGCATCGCGCATGCGACCGGGGCGAAGATCCATGTGCTGCATATCTCGACGAAGGAGGAGATGGATTTCCTCGTCGATCACAAGGATGTCGCCACCGTCGAGGTGACGCCCAACCATCTCACCCTCACCGCGCCGGACGCCTATGAACGCCTCGGCGCGCTCGCCCAGATGAACCCGCCGGTGCGCGACGACGCGCATCGCGAGGGGATCTGGCGCGGGCTCACGCAGGGCATCGTCGACGTGCTCGGCTCCGATCACGCACCTCATACGCTCGAAGAGAAGCAGAACGCCACCTATCCCGCTACGCCCTCGGGGATGACCGGGGTGCAGACGCTCGTTCCCGTCATGCTCGACCACGTCTCGAAGGGCCGGCTCTCGCTCGCGCGCTTCGTCGATCTCACCTCGGCGGGGCCGCAGCGCATCTTCGGCATCGCCCGCAAGGGCCGCATCGCGGCGGGATATGACGCCGATTTCACCATCGTCGATCTGAAGAAGCAGATGACCATCACCAATGACTGGATCGCCTCGAAATGCGGCTGGACGCCCTATGACGGGGTTTCGGTCACGGGCTGGCCGATCGGCACCATGGTGCGCGGCAACATGGTGATGTGGGAGGGCGAACTGACCACCCCCGGCGCCGGCGCGCCGGTACGTTTCGTCGATACGCTGGGGGCTTGAATCTCACGCGCTCACTGCGCGGGGACGTGATCCGGGTCGACGGGGCGGTAGACGCCGTCGACCCCCATGGCCATGTCGATCCGCCGCTCGTGGAAGGCGACCAGCGTCGAGCGGTGGCCGATCGAGATCAGCGTCGTCGACGGCAATTCCTCGCGCAGCACCTTGTAGATCGCGGCCTCGGTGGGTTCGTCCATCGCGGCGGTCGCCTCGTCGACGAGGAGCCAGTCCGGCTGTTCGAGCAGGGCGCGGGCAATGGCGAGGCGCTGCTGCTCGCCGAGCGACAGCGTCTGCGCCCAGGCGCGATCCTCGTCGAGAAGCGGCACGAGGTGAGCAAGCCGCGCCTTCTCGAGGGCGGCGCGCAGGGCCTCGTCCGGATAGAGATTCTCGAGCCCCGGATAAGCCACGGCCCCGCGCAGAGTGCCGACTGGGATATAGGGGCGCTGCGGCAGCAGCATGAGCTTGCGCCCGTCGGGCTTGTGCACCACGCCCTCGCCGAAGGGCCAGATCCCCGAGATCGCACGGAACAAGGTCGATTTCCCCGTCCCCGACATGCCGGCCAGAAGCACCGATTCGCCGGGCCGCAGGGTGAGATCGGGCGCGGCGACGATCGGCGTGCCATCGGGCAGGCGCACGATGACGCCCTCCAGACGAAGCGCTTCGCCGGGATATTCCGTGATGACGATCTCGCCGGTATCGCGCCCGGCCTCCCGGGCGCGCAGCATCGATTCCTCGAAGGAGGTCAGGCGATCCACCACGGCTTTATACGAGGCGAGGCGCTGATAGGCGTCGATGAAGAAGGAGAGCGCGCTCTCCACCCGCGAGAAGGCCCCCGCCGTCTGGGTCATCACGCCGAGCTGGATCGTCCCGGCGAAATAGAAGGGCGCGGCGATGATGTAGGGCACCACCGAGTTCGAATAATCGTAGAAACTCGTGAAGGCGATCAGCCGCTTGTTGATGCTCACGCGCTTGAAGAAGTTGTCGACGATCCGCGCGAATTGGGTGCCCAGCCGCTCCTTCTCCGCCCCCTGCCCGCGCAGCAGGGCGACCTGCTCGCCATATTCGCGCAGGCGCGCCAGCGAGAAGCGGAAATCGGCCTCGTAGCGCTCCTGCAGGAAGTTCAGCCGGATCAGCGGGCGACCGATCATGTGGGTCGCGTAGGTCGCGATCACGGCATAGACGAGCGCTATCCAGAAGAGCAGCCCCGGCACCACCACCTCCGTGCCCGGGAAGGTGAAATCGGAGGAGATCGTCCACAGGATCACCGAGAAGGAGACCAGCGTCGAGACCTGCGAGAGGACGCCGAGCGTCAGCACCATGGTATCGGTGGTGAACTTGTTGATGTCTTCCTGGATGCGCTGGTCGGGGTTGTCGGTCTGCGCACCGAAGACCTGCATCCGGTAGGGGATCGCGCCGGAGAGCCAGCGGCGGGTGTAGAATTGCGTCAGCCAGGTGCGCCAGTGAATGTCGAGCGTCATCCGCAGCGCGTATTGATAAATCGCCATGGTCACCGCGACCGTGACCCAGAATACCCAGACCGTGAGCAGGAGCCGCCAGAATTCCTCGGCGTCGCGGTCCTGAATCGCGTTGAACCAGTCGCGGTTCCAGTAGCTCAGCCGCACGGAGATCGCGACGAGAGCGAATTGCATGATCACCACGACGGAGAGAAGCGCCGTGCCGATGATGCGCTCCTGCGCCCGGAATTCCGGGAACGGCCACACCTTCACCACACCCATCTCGCGGGAGACGAAGAACGGATCGGTCAGTTGCGCGATGGTGCGGATCACCGGGATACGCCCGACGGCGAGCATCGTCATGGCGAAGATCGCCGCGGCCACCGGCATGGCGAGCGGCGGGGTGAAACCGTCCATCGCCGCAGGCGTGTAGCCGTAGATCTCGATCAGATAGAGCGTCCCGAGCAGCGTATGGGCGAATGCGATCAGCCCGATCAGGATGCGCAGATAGACCGCCGTGTCCCGCGAGAAGCGCAGGGCGGCACCGATCGCGATCGTCGCAATCGGCAGGAGCAGCGGAATGGTCTCGCCGAACAAGGCGCCGATGAGGAGAAGCGCGCCCGCGAGGGCGAAAGCCAGCGAAGCCCGTTGCATCAGATGCCTGCCCTCAATTGCCGTTCTCCACGATTCGCCCCGGTCTTTTGCCGGCGCCACGATCATGCGCAAACCCGCGCATGGAAGATAGAGAAAACAACGTGTCGCAACAGGTCTTCAGCGCAATTGTCAAGCAGACGTGATCGGCTTGCGCCTTCTCAAGCCGAGGCGCCGGCCTGCGAATTGCGCCGCAGGATCGCGACGTTGAGCGCAAACGCGTAGCTGCCCCAGATCAGATAAGGCACGAGCAGGGCCCCCGCGAGCGGATCGATCTCGCTGAAGGCGACGATCGTGGCCGCGAGCGCGATCCACAGCAGACCGATCACGATCGCAGCCGCGCGCATCCGGTGCAGACCGAAGAAAACGCCGGACCATAAGGTGTTCAGACAGATCTGGAGGCTCCACAAAGCGAGCGCGAGCGCGCTCCCCGGATGCCCCGCCACGCGCGCGGCGGCGATCGCCATCAACAGATAGAGCACGCTCCAGATGATCGGAAAGGCGATGTTCGGCGGCGTCCAGGAGGGTTTGTCGAGGCCGCGATACCAGTCACCCGGCTTGAACAGCACGCCCGACGACGCCGCGACCGCGCAGGTCGCGAGAAAGACGAGGAAGACGGAAATATCCATCGCGCGCTCCCGGAAGCCACGGCGCCACTTTGAAGAAGTGTCGGGAAGATAGGCGGCGCCGATGCATGCGGCAATGGCGCGAAAACGGCTTTGCCGTTGCGGTGGGGCACGCGGCGCGTTATTTCCGGTTCATGACCGATACGAACAGCCTCGCCATCGCGCTCGCGCAACTCAACCCCGTACTGGGAGACGTATCCGGCAATGCCGAGAGGCTGCGCGCCGCGCGAGCACGGGCGGCTGAAGCCGGGGCGGATCTGGTGGTGTTTTCCGAGCTCTTTCTCTCGGGCTATCCGCCCGAGGATCTGGTGCTCAAACCCGCCTTCCAGGATGCCTGCCGCGCGGCACTCGACGATCTGGCGCGCGAGACCGGCGACGGCGGCCCGGCAGTGCTGGTCGGCCTGCCCTGGGCGGAGGACGGCAAGGTCTACAATGCCGTGGCGCTCCTCGATGGCGGGCGCATCGCAGCGGTGCGTTTCAAGGTCGATCTGCCCAATTACGGCCCCTTCGACGAAAAACGCGTCTTCGCCACGGGTCCGATGCCCGGGCCGATGGTGGTGCGCGGGGTGCGCATCGGCGTGCCGATCTGCGAGGATATCTGGGGCGAGGAAGTCGTCGAGTGCCTGGCCGAGACCGGGGCGGAAATGCTGATCGTGCCCAACGGCTCGCCCTATTGGCGCGGCAAGACGGATGAGCGCTTCAACATCGCCGCCGCCCGCGTCACCGAAAGCGAATTGCCGCTCGTCTATCTCAACCAGGTCGGCGGCCAGGACGAACTCGTCTTCGACGGCGCGTCCTTCGTGCTCCAGGACGATTGCGCACTCGCCTGCCAGCTCCCCGCTTTCGCCGAGACCATCGCCCTGACCCGCTGGGCGCGCGAGGGCGGTGTCTGGCGCTGCGTCGAGGCGCCGCGCAAGACCGTGCTCGAGGGCGAGAAGGCCGATTACGCGGCCTGCGTGCTGGGGCTGCGCGATTACGTCGAGAAGAACGGCTTCCCCGGCGTCGTGCTCGGCCTGTCGGGGGGTATCGATTCGGCTTTGTGTGCGGCCATGGCCGTCGATGCGCTCGGGCCCGACCGGGTGCATTGCGTGATGCTGCCCTATCGCTACACGGCGCAGATGTCGCTCGACGATGCCGCTGCCTGCGCGCAGATGCTCGGCGTGCGCTACGACATCCTGCCCATCGCCACCGGGGTCGAGGGTGTCGAGGGCGTGCTCGCGCCATTATTCAAGGGCACCCAGCCCGGTGTCACCGAGGAGAATATCCAGAGCCGGGTGCGCGGCACGCTCTTGATGTCGATCTCCAACAAGTTCGGCGCCATGGTCGTGACCACCGGCAACAAATCGGAAATGTCGGTGGGCTACGCCACGCTCTATGGCGACATGAATGGCGGCTTCAATCCGATCAAGGATCTCTACAAGCTCGAAGTCTACCGCCTGTCGCAGCTGCGCAATGGCTGGAAGCCGCAGGGCGCGCTCGGGCCGGACGGCGCGGTCATCCCGGAAAACATCATCACCCGCCCGCCCAGCGCGGAGCTGCGCCCCGATCAGACCGACCAGGATTCGCTCCCGGCCTATGATGTGCTCGACGCGATCCTCGCAGAGCTCGTCGAGAAGGAGACCCGTGTCGACGAGATCGTCGCCATGGGCCATGACCGCGAAACGGTGGCGCGGATCGAGCGGCTGCTCATCCTCGCCGAATACAAGCGCCGTCAGGCCGCCCCGGGCGTGAAGGTCACGCGAAAGAATTTCGGGCGCGATCGGCGCTACCCGATCGTCAACCGCTATCGCGACCGGGGCGAGCCGGCCTACGCGCCCGATCCGGATCTCTACAAGCCCTCCGGGTCGCTGCGCGCCGATCTCGATTTCTGAGCGCGGCGAAGCGCGACACCTCGACGGCGGGCCGCTGGGGGACCATATTGGCCGCAACGGCTTTTGCCACCGAGGAGGTGACGATGTTCTCGTTCTTCAAGCGCACCACCCTGCCCGGCGCCGAGGAAACCCTGCCCGGGCGGCCCGATCCGATCCCCACCGCGACGCATCACCATGTGAGCGGCGTCCCGCTCGCCGGACCCTATCCCGAGCACATGCGCAAGGTGATCTTCGGCCTCGGCTGTTTCTGGGGCGCCGAGCGGCTGTTCTGGCAATTGCCGGGCGTGCACGTCACGGCCGTCGGCTATGCCGCCGGCACGACGCCCAATCCGTATTACGAGGAAGTCTGTCGCGGCATGACCGGGCACAACGAAGTGGTGCTCGTCGTCTATGATCCCTTCGAGATCTCCTTCGAGAGCCTGTTGCGTACCTTCTGGGAGGGGCATGATCCCACCCAGGGCATGCGCCAGGGCAATGATGTCGGCACGCAGTACCGCTCGGGCATCTACGTCTTCGACGACGCCCAGATGCAGGCGGCGATGGCGAGCCGCGATGCCTTCGAGGCGGCGCTGAAGCAGCGCGGTTTCCCGGCCATCACGACCGAGATTCTGGAAGCCGGGCCGTTCTATTTCGCCGAGGATTATCACCAGCAATATCTGGCGAAGAATCCGCGCGGTTATTGCGGCCTCGGCGGGACCGGCGTGTCCTGCCCGATGCCCGCGACCGCCGCGACCTCCCCCGGCTCAGCCGCCTGATACCGCGCCCTCCGTGTCGCGCAGGCGCCTTTTCGCGGCGATCGCCACGAGGGCGACGAGGAGGATATCGGCAAGGCACAGGCCGACTATGATGGCGAGCAGGGTATCGGTGCCGTAGGCATCGATGATCCAGGCTGCAGCCAGAGGCGAGAGCGCGCCCACGAGCAGGATCGGCGCGGCGAGCCGTCCCATCACCGTGGCGAAGATCTGCGGATCGAACAAGGCGAGCGGCAGCGTGCCGCGCACGATCGAGCGGATGCCGATCCCTGCCCCGTAGAGCACCAGCGCGAGCGCGATCAGCGGCGCATGGCCGGCCAGCATGCTTACGCCGGCGAAGATCAGAAGCGCCGAGGCGAAAGCCGTCCAGAGCGGGTGGAAGCGCCTCCCGATCAGCATTTCGAGGATCCGCCCGCCGACCTGGCTCGGCCCGACCAGCGCACCGAGCCCCACCGCCGCCGCGAGCGCGATATCGCGCGCCTGCAGCACGGTCAGAAGATGTACCGAGAGCACGGCGGAGGCGATGCCGCCGATGGTGAGGCCGGTGGCGAGCAGGATGAAGAGCAGACGATCGGAAGCCGGCAGCGATATCTGCGCCGCGCCGCGCTCGCGTCCGCGCAGCAACGCGGCGAATATCTCCCGGCGGCTCTGTGGCGGGCGCGCCGGATCATCGGGCGGGCGGCGCGGCAGAGCGAAGAGATGCAGCGGCAGATTGATCAGGAGATGCACCCCGGCATAGGTGAGGCACGCACCGCGCCAGCCCAAAGTCTCCACCAGGAAGGCACTCAGCGGCCAGCACAGGGTGCTCGCGAATCCGCCATAGAGCGTGAGTGCCGTGATCGCCCCGCGCGCCTCCTTGCCGTAGAGCCGCCCGAGCGTGGCGAAAGCGGCGTCGTAGAGCCCCGCCCCCATCCCGATCCCGAGCACGATCCATATCGCAAAGTAGAGCCCCGGGCTGTCGACGAAGGCGAGCCCGGCGAGGCCCGCCGCCATGATCAGCGAGGAAGCGCTCATCACCGGGCGTCCACCCGTGGCCTGGATGGCGTTGCCGATGCGTGGCGAGACGAGGCTGGCGGCGATGAGCCCGAGCGTCAGCCCGCCCACGACCATGGCGAGCGACCAGCCGGTTTCGGCGGCAATGGGCTCGGCGAGCACGGCGAGGAGATAATAGGTGGAGCCCCAGGCGAGAATCTGCGTGACGCCCAGAGCCGAGATCACCACGGCCCTGGGGGGCACCGCAGGGATCACGGCACGCTTTCCGCAGTTACGGGTGCGCAGGACGGGTCCGGATCGCAGGCATCCGCGCAGCATTCGTCATGCAGGAAGCCGACGAGGCCGTGCATGGTCGGAAAATCGGCCCGGCAGATCAGCGTCGTCGCCTGCCTCTCGCGGGTGACGAGGTTCTGCGCGATCAGCTTGGCGAGATGATGCGAGAGCGTCGAACCCGGAATACCGAGCGCCTCCTGCAAGCGACCGACGGGCGTACCCTCCGGCCCGGCCCGCACCAGCAGGCGATAGAGCGCGAGCCGTGTGGGATGGCCGAGCGCTTCGAGCTGAGCGGCCATGGTGGCGAGATCGGCATCGGACAGGGGCGAGCGTTCGGAAGTCTGATTCATGGCGCCACCATGCGCGCTCGAGGACGCGTCGTCAATCCTTGTTCGAACCATCTCGAAATAGTCATATCTGCACGATGACCGTGCAGGACCTGCAGGAAATTCGGGCTCCCCTTCAGAAGGGAAATTGGTACTTTGAGGAAGGGTAAGTTGTGTCCATGGCAAGCGGAAGCACACCTTGCATGAAGGCTGCACCGAAACTCCCCTCTCCCGCCGCGGAGAGGGGTTGGGGGTGAGGGGCTTTCATGTAGGGTGGAGCGCTTTTCTCATGGTGTCGCGGCTCCACCCTCACCCCCGGCCCCTCTCCGCAAGGGAGAGGGGAGATACGGGGCGCATGATTGTCCTCGAGAGGTATTCCTTGAGCATCCTCATCATCGGCGGAGCGGGTTTCATCGGGCTCAATCTCGCGGAGCAATTGCTCGCCGCAGGCCGCGACGTGACCATTCTCGACCGCGCCCCGCCGCCGCGATCCGCCCGCGACGCCTTCGCCCCTCTGCCGGGCAGGCTCACGATCGAGACCGGCGACATCGCCGATCAGGCGCATCTGCGGGCCATGATCGCGCGCCATCGCGACGGGGTGATCTATGGTGCGGCGATCACGGCGGGGCCGCAGCGGGAGGCGCGCGACGCCTCCACCATCCTCGCGGTCAATCTCGGCGGGCTCGTCGCGAGCCTCGAAGCCGCGCGCGAGGCGGGCATACGCCGTGTGATCAATCTCTCCTCCGCCACCGCCTATGGCGCGGCGGGCACCCGCCATGCGCAACTGATCGAGGACGAGACACCGGAGGATCCGCGCGCGCTCTATCCGATCACGAAATTCGCCGGCGAGCGTTTCTGCGCGCGGCTCGCGGAATTGTGGGGCGCGGATATCCGCTCGGTGCGGCTGTCGGGCGTGTTCGGGCCCTGGGAATACGATACGGGCCTGCGCGACACGCTGAGCCCGCAATGGCAGATCCTGAAGGCGCTGGCCGCCGGCGAGCGCGCGATCCTGCCGCGCGAAGGCTATCGCGACTGGCTCTATTCCCGCGACGCGGCCCGCGCCGTGATCGCGCTGCTCGACGCGGATCGCCTTGCGCATCATCTCTACAACATCGCCCCCGGCGCCCCCTCGGCGCTCATCGATTGGGGCCGGATCGCGGCGAAGGCGCTCGACCTCCCCGAGACGCAATGCCGCCTTGCGCAAGCCGGCGAAACGGCCACGATTGATCTGCACATGCCGCGTGATCGCGCGCCGATGGACATCGCCCGGCTCGTCGCCGATACCGGCTTTGCCCCCGCCTTCGACGATGCGGCGTCGGTGGCGGATCTGCTCGCATGGCGCGCCGCTATTGCTGCGGATGTTGCCCCGGAGGGATGAGTATGAGGATGGAAGAGACCGCTCTCGCGCGGCTGGAGGCACAGGTGCGCGCGGATCTGACGAAGATCGCGCATCCGCGCATGCCCTGGCTCGAGCCCGTCACCGGGCCGGATGGCCGCGCGGCCCATGACGTCGTAATCGTCGGCGCGGGCCAGAGCGGGGTCGCCACCGCGTTCGGGCTGATGCGCGCGCGGGTCGACAATATCCGTGTCATCGACAAGGCGGAACGCGGGCGCGAAGGGCCGTGGCTCACCTATGCCCGCATGCATACCCTGCGCAGCCCCAAGGATTTCACCGGGCCGGATCTCGACGTGCCGAGCCTGACCTATCAGAGCTGGCACGAGGCGCGATTCGGCGAAGCGGATTGGGAAGCGCTCGAACTGATCCCGCGCGAATTATGGGGCGAATACCTGCTCTGGGTGCGCGAGCAGATCGGTATCCCCGTCGACAACGAAACCGAACTCACCGATATCGCCCCCGCCGGCAATCTGCTGCGGCTCACGCTGACGAGCGCCTCCGGCGAGGAGATCGTCCATACCCGCAAACTCGTCCTCGCCACCGGGCAGGAGAGCACCGGGCGCTGGTGGATGCCGGAATTCGTCGAGAAGCTGCCCGCGCATTGCCGTGCGCATACCGCCGACGAGATCGATTTCGAAAAACTTTCCGGCAAGGTCGTGGCCGTGCTCGGTGCCGGCGCCTCGGCGCTCGACAATGCCGCGACGGCGCTCGAAGCGGGGGCGAAATCCGTGCATCTCTTCTGCCGGCGCGCCAGCCCCCAGGTGGTGCAGCCCTATCGCTGGCTGACCTTCGCCGGCTTCCTGCGCAATCTCTCCGATCTCGACGATGCCTGGCGCTGGCGCTTCATGCGCCGCGTCCTCTCCCTGCGCGAGGGCTTTCCGCAGGCGACCTGGGATCGCTGCGCCCGCCACGAGAATTTCCACCTGCATGGCGGCGCCGCCTGGCAGGATGCGCGGATCGATGCCGACGGGCGCGTCGAGATCGCGACGGCGCAGGGCCCCTTCACCGCCGATTTCCTGATCTGCGGCACCGGCATCGAGAACGATTATGCCGCCCGCCCGGAACTGTCGCGCTTTGCCTCCAACATCCTCAGCTGGGGCGAGGCCTATAGCCCGCCGGAAGACGAACGAGACGAACGGCTCGGGCGCTTCCCCTATCTCGCGCGCGATTACAGCTTCATGGAGCGCGAGCCCGGCGAAACCCCGTGGATCCGCCATATCCATCTGTTCTCGATCGCCTCCACCATGAGCTTCGGCGCCTCGGGCTCCTCGATCAACGCCATGACGAACGCCATCCCCAAACTCGTCAACGGCATCACCGGCGGGCTTTTCCGCGACGATGTCGAGAAGCACTGGGCGAATTTCGAGGCCTATGACGTGCCGCAGGCGGTGATCCGGGAGGTGGAGTGAAGGGGTTGCGCGCCCTGAGCGCACCAAAGCCGCATATGACAGGGCGCGGGGGGCTGCTATAAAGCGGCAAAAGCCATTTGCGGAGGAGACCCGTCCCATGATTCCCAACGCTGCGCCCGCCTTCGATTTCGATCTCGGCGACACTGCCGACGCCATCCGCGAGACGGTCGCGGCCTTCTCGCAG
Source organism: Salinarimonadaceae bacterium (assembly GCA_050485405.1). Classification (GTDB taxonomy): domain Bacteria; phylum Pseudomonadota; class Alphaproteobacteria; order Rhizobiales; family Beijerinckiaceae; genus Saliniramus. The sequence goes on along the minus strand of JBJHBI010000023.1, from coordinate 13,527 downwards.
GAAAAGATCGCCCCGCGCGCCGAGGCGATCGACCGGGACAACCAGTTTCCCCGCGATCTCTGGCCGCAGATGGGCGAGCTCGGCCTGCACGGGATCACCATCGCGGAAGAGGATGGCGGTACGGGGCTCGGCTATCTCGATCACGTCGTGGCGATGGAGGAGATCTCGCGCGCTTCCGCCAGTGTGGGGCTCTCCTACGGCGCGCATTCCAATCTGTGCATCAACCAGATCGGGCGCCACGGCACGGCGGCGCAGAAGGCGAAATACCTGCCCAAGCTGATGAGCGGCGAGCATGTCGGCGCGCTCGCCATGTCGGAGCCGGGCTCAGGCTCGGACGTGGTCTCGATGCGCACCAAGGCGCAGAAGAAGGGCGACCGCTATGTGCTCACCGGCAACAAGATGTGGATCACCAACGGCCCCATCGCCGAGACGCTGGTCGTCTACGCCAAGACCGATCCCGATGCCGGCCCGCGCGGCATCACCGCCTTCCTGATCGAGAAAGGCATGAAGGGTTTTTCGACGCATCAGAAGCTCGACAAGCTCGGCATGCGCGGCTCCGATACCTGCGAACTCGTCTTCGAGGATTGCGAGGTGCCGGAGGAGAACGTGCTCGGCCAGGTCGGCAAGGGCGTCAATGTGCTCATGTCCGGGCTCGATTACGAACGTGCCGTGCTGGCCGCCGGGCCGCTCGGGATCATGCAGGCCTGTATGGACATCGTCATGCCCTATGTGCACGAGCGCAAACAGTTCGGCCAGCCGATCGGCACCTTCCAGCTGGTCCAGGGCAAGGTGGCGGACATGTATGTCGGGATGAATGCCTGCAAGGCTTATGTCTATGCCGTCGCCAAGGCCTGCGATCGCGGCCAGACCACCCGCGAGGACGCTGCCGGCGCAATTCTCTACGCGGCGGAGAAAGCCACGCAGATGGCGCTGGACGCGATCCAGCTGCTCGGCGGCAACGGCTATATCAACGAATACCCCACGGGCCGCCTACTGCGCGACGCCAAGCTCTACGAGATCGGCGCCGGCACCAGCGAGATCCGCCGCATGCTGATCGGGCGGGAATTGTTCGAAAAGACGGCGTGACCCGCGCGGCATTCCGCGGCGACAGAAGGTGGCGCGCTCCGGATCGGAACGCGCCTCCTTATTACAGGGTTGACTAATTTAGTTATAGCTAATATATCGGATTTCAACGCGCCCGGGGAGCGCCCGGGACGACATTCGCCGACCCGGATCCTCCACCGGGCCGCATCATGAGACACAGATCAGGAATTACGAAGGGAGTTCACCCGATGCAGAACCTTCTCAAGGAGCGCGTCGTCCGCCATTCCCCCTCGCGCGGCCCGGGCAGCCCGGATGTCTGGGGTATCTACGAGCCCGATACCGGCTCGATCCAGTACATCGCCGCCGATCCCGCCACCCGCAAGGCCGCGCTGATCGACGTCGTCTGGAACTTCGATCCCAAGCATTACCGCCTCGATACGGGCTCGATGGACCAGGTGCTCGGCATCGTGCGCGAGAACGGCCTGACGGTCGAATGGGTGCTCGACACCCACCCCCATGCCGACCATCTGATGGCCGCAGCGCAGCTCAAGCAGAAGACCGGCGCGCCCATGGCGATCGGTGAGAAGGTGCGCGATATCTCGAAGATCTGGGCCGAGATCTACAACCTGCCCGACGCGTTCGATCCGACCCGCGATTTCGACCATCTCTTCGCGGAAGGCGAGACCTTCCGCATCGGCGAGCTCGAAGCCCGCGTCATGCTCTCGCCGGGCCATACGCTCGGCTCGATTACCTATGTGGTGGGCGATGCCGCCTTCGTGCACGATACGCTGATGTATCCGGATGCGGGCACTTCACGCGCCGATTTCCCGGGCGGCAACGCTTCCGAGCTGTGGGATTCGATCCGCGCCATTCTCGATCTGCCGGGCGAGACGCGGCTCTTCGTCGGCCATGATTACGGCACTGCCGAGCGCAAGGAGCCGATGTGGGAGGCGACCGTCGCCGAGCACCGCGCCGGCAATATCCATGTCAAGGACGGGGTCGCCCGCGAGGCCTGGATCGACCGCCGCGAGACACGGGACAAGACGCTGGCCCTGCCCGACCGCATTCTGGCCGCTTTGCAGATCAACCTGCGCGGCGGGCGACTGCCGCCGGCGGAGAATGACGGGCGGCATTACGTCAAGCTGCCCCTCAACCGCTTCTGAAACGATACGGGCCGGATCATCCCAATCCGGCCCGGTTTGCAATGCGACAGATGACGCGCGCAGGTACCGGCGCGCGTTCTCTCATTCCGCCGCGTGCTGGGCGTGCAGCCCCTCGCCGCGTGCGAGCAGCTTGTTCAGCGCCGAGAGATAGGCCTTGGCCGACGCCACCAGCGTATCGGGATCGGCGCCGCGCCCGGTCACCGAGCGGCCATTGGCGTGCAGGCGTACCGAGACCTCGGCCTGCGCGTCGGTCCCCTCGGTCACGGCATGGACCTGATACAATTCGAGCACCGCCTCGTGCGGGACGAGGGTGTTGATCGCGTTGAACACCGCATCGACCGGCCCGTTGCCATCCGCCTCGTCGGCGCGGACATCGCCACCGACATCGAGCTTGAGCAGCGCCCGCTGCGGGCCGCGCGTGCCGGCGATCACGGTCAGCGAGACGACGCGGATGCGCTCATGCGCCTCGGCCAGCTTCTCGTCGACCAGCGCCTCGAGATCCTCGTCATAGATTGTCTTCTTGCGGTCGGTCAGCGCCTTGAAGCGCACGAACACGTCCTGGAACTGGTTGTCGGAGAGTTCGTAGCCCATCTCCTCCAGCTTGTTCTTCAGGGCGGCGCGACCGGAATGCTTGCCCAGCACCAGCGAGGTCTTGGATACGCCGACCGATTCCGGCGTCATGATCTCGTAGGTCTGGGTATGCTTGAGCATGCCGTCCTGGTGGATGCCGCTCTCATGGGCGAAGGCGTTCCGCCCGACGATCGCCTTGTTGTACTGCACCGGGAACGAGGTGGCATGGGCCACCGCCTTCGAGGCCTTGGTCAGCATTTCCGTGACGATCCCGGTCTCGTAGGGGAAGACGTCGTTGCGGGTCTTGATCGCCATCACGATCTCTTCGAGCGCGGCATTGCCGGCGCGTTCGCCGATGCCGTTGATGGTGCATTCGACCTGGCGCGCACCGCCGGCCACGCCCGCGAGTGAATTCGCCACCGCCATGCCGAGATCGTTGTGGCAATGCACGGAGAAGACCGCCTTGTCGGCATTGGGCACGTTCTCGCGGACCTTGACGAACAGGTCGCGATATTCCTCCGGTGTCGTATAGCCGACCGTATCGGGGATGTTGATCGTGGATGCGCCGGCCTTGATCGCGGCCTCGACGCAGCGGCAGAGGAAATCGAATTCCGTGCGCGTACCGTCTTCGGCCGACCATTCCACGTCATCCACGTGGTTGCGGGCGCGGGTGACAGAGGAGATCACGTGCTCGAGCACGACCTCCGGCTCCAGCTGCAACTTGTATTTCATATGCACCGGGGAGGTGGAGATGAAGGTGTGGATGCGCGGGCGCGCCGCGTGCCGCACCGCCTCCGCCGCCCGGTCGATATCCTTGTGCGCGGCCCGCGACAGGCCGGCCACAGTGGCGTTCTTCACGAGCGAGGCGATCTTGGACACCGCTTCGAAATCGCCGTTCGAGGCGATCGGGAAGCCGGCTTCGATGATGTCGACACCCATCGTGTCGAGCAATGTGGCGATGTCGAGCTTCTCTTCCAGCGTCATGGTGGCGCCGGGGCATTGCTCGCCGTCGCGCAGGGTGGTGTCGAAGATCAATACGCGGTCTTTGAGGGCGTTCTGGTCAGCCATGTCGTCGTTCCTTGGTCGTCTTGCCCGTTATTATCAGAATGCGGGCGAAATTTTTCGTTTGCGGAGCATCCGTTTCGCCGGATGCGTCACGTCGCGGCGGGGTCGCGTCTCCCCTGAAGGCCAAGGCAAACGCCCTGCCGGCCCTCAGGGGCTGATAAGGAGAAGAAGCAGGCCGAGAAGGAGCGCGCCGATGGCGAGCGGAGCGCGAACAGGCATATCGGCGGTGACCGCAATACCGGCGCCGCTCTCGATCGTTTCGCGCTGTGAGCCGGCAATCGCCAAGGCTCGTCTCCCGTGTCTCGTCGGTTCCGGACGATGCCGGAAACATGCACGAACTCTGTAAACCTTTCGTGAGCGCGGCTCAAGCCGCAATTTTCGTGTTCGGCCCGCGGGACCCGCATGCACATCCTGCGATACCGGGTTGCCAAGCGGCGAAAACTCCCCAAAGTTGTCGTCTCGACGAAACACGCAAGCCGCCCCTCGCCGGGCGTGCGACGGGTCGCAGCGGGGTCGCCATGAATGCGCAAGTCAGGAGCTGGTCGGGGGCTGCGGTCGCCAATGTGGTGACCCATCCCGCCGTGCGGGCACTCGTCACGAAATGGCTGCAGATCCGCGCCGAGCGCGAACCGCTGCTCGCCGATTTCTGGAACGGGGCCGATCAGCAGATGACGGATTCGTCGCTGCTCTTCATGAAGCTCGACGACGATTACGCCTATCTCCATCACGGCCGCTATCTGAGCGAGCGCGTCGGCTTCTCGATGCAGGGGCGCACGCTGCGGGATCTGCGCACCCGGGTGCGCGCCCAGCTCACCGAGATCTACGACCGGGCGACGAGCGCCTTCGATCTCGTCTACTTCCAGTCCTTCGCCGATTTCGCGCAGGATGTCGTGCTCTGGGGCCGCCTGTGTCTGCCTCTGCGCATGAAGGAGGGGGATGACCGCGTCCTGCTGCTCGTCTTCTGCCACCTGATCGAGGACAAGGCCTCGCTGTTTCGCACGCTCTATTCGAACTCGCGCTGCGGCGTGATCGTCGCATGGCCGATCTACGATGCGAAACGCCAGCTCGACGATGCCTGGATCATCGGCCAGAACACCGCCGCGATGCCGGTGACGGGCATTCACGACCATACCAATGACGACCTGATGCTGCGCGCGGGTCCCGTCTTTTCCGATGACGATCTGTGGCGGTATTTCGCGCGCGGCGTATCGAGCGGGCTCGTCTGCGCCGATGTCACCGTGACGACCTCCGGGATCCGCTACATGGCATCGGGCGAGATTGTCGACGATTATCTGATGTTCCGTTTCACGGAGCGGACCACGCCTGATACGACTTTCGTCATCGGCTGATTCGCCGCCTCGACGGGGGCGCGAGGAAAGAGGGGGAACGACATGGTGGCGCATCTGAAAGCGGCGGGAAGCCGTTCGAGCGGGTTCGGGGCATATCCGGCGAAAACCCGGGGGCGAGGTCTCTTCCTCGCGGCGGCTCTCGCGGCGCTCGCTCTTTCTGGATGCAACACCGCGGGACAATCGAATCCGGTCGGGAGCATGGAACCGGGGCCGAGTGTCGCGAGCGCGGCTTCGCCGGCCAGCGCCGCCTCCGCCGAGGCCGTCGTCGCGGCACCGCAGGTCCCCGCGACGAATTGCGGACGGGCGATCGACGAATTCGCCGGGCTTTTGTCGCGCGATCTCGAAAACGGCATGGTGGCGCGCAGCGTCCATGATGCCGCCATGACCGATCTCGAAGTGGCGGCGAGCGCCTGCCGCGCCGGCTCGCAGGATCAGGCGCTCTCGGCCCTGCGCGCCACCCGCATCCGCCACGGCTATCCCGCCGGCTGAGGCGCAGGGTTCAATCGCGCAACGCCCCGGCGAAGGCGCGGCCCAGATAGGCACGCATGAAGTCCGGCAGGCCCGGATCGGCGCACCCGTCCACCGGACCCAGAACCCGCAGACCCGCTAGTTCCGGATCCTCCATCGCGCGCCGCGCCGCCTCGCAGGCGCGCGCCACCTCCGGTGCCGGGTCAGCCATCGCCCATGGGCGGATCAGCGCGAGGTGACCGCCGCGCCGCAGCACGTGCCAGTACGGCGCGAGATCACCCGGATCGGGAGCGAGTCCCGTTTCCTCGGCGAGTTCGCGTAGCGCAGCGGCGGTGAGATCGATGCTGCCGTCATCCGCGACATCGCCGGGATCGGGCGTACCCGTCGCGAAATAGAGCGCCCCGGCATTGTCGGTATGATCACCCATGCGCCCGAGAAGATAGCGCCCCTGCCGGTCATGCGGCGCGATGGCGGGGAAGGCGTTCACCGCGAATCCGTCGGGGAATCCGGCGGCCTTGAAGGCGCGAAACGCGCTGTAGCGCACGGGCATGAAATCGATCTCGAGCGGCGCATCGGGTTCTTGTGGTGCCTGCGGCGCTTGCGGCGGCGCGATGCGATGCGCGAGCAGCACTTCGCCGTCGAAGAGATGCGGATTGCGTTTGCGCGCCACGTCCCATTCCCGCGCGATCATGCTTGCATGCGCTTCTGCCCAGGGCCACGGCGCGGGCACGAGCCGCGCCGTGATCCCGGCGACCCGCGCGAAGCTGTAGCCTAAGGCGGCGTCGTTATCGTTCACAGCAGCAATTCGCCGCGCGCCACGATCACCGCGTCACCGCCGATTTCCGCCCCGATGAGCGCGCCGTTCTCGATCATCAGCTGCAGCCTGATCAGGCTCGGGCGCCCCATCGCGTAGCCCTGCTCGATGACGACGTCGTGCGTGCCCTCGCCGAGCGGCTCGAACTGCATCAGCGCGCCGGCGAAGGCTGCGGCGGCGGCGCCGGTGGCCGGGTCCTCGGCGATGCCCATGCCCGGCGCGAACATGCGCGTATGGAAGGAATGCGCCGGATCGACCGTGCCGGCACTGTAGACGTAGATCTCCCCGGCATCGTCGTCGCGACCGAACACCTCGTCGAAATCGGGTCCGGGCCGCGCCCGCTCCACAGCGTCACGCGAAGCGAGCGGCACCAGATCGAAGGGCACGCCGGCGGAATGGCGGCTCGGCAGATGGCGGTCGAAGCCGATATCGGCGGGATCGAGCCCCAGAGCCCGCGCCGCCGCTTCAGGGCTCGGCCCCTCCCCCAGATATTCCGGCAGGCGCGGCAGCCTGAACCGCGCATGGCCGTGATTCTCGCCTCGCTTCTCCATCACACAGGAAACGATGCCCACGCGCTCTTCCAGCCCGAAAGCATGGGCGGGCAGCTCGGCTGCGGGATCGCCGCCATTCTCCATCAGCCCCAGCAGCACGGCGGTGCCCACCGTCGGATGCCCGGCGAAGGGCAATTCGCGCCCCGGCGTGAAGATGCGCAGGCGCGCCTTGTGGCGCGGCGATTCCGGCGGCAGCAGGAAGACCGTCTCCGACAGATTGAATTCACGCGTGATCGCCTGCATTTGCTGCGTGTCGAGATCCTGCGCGTCGTGCACGACGGCGAGCGGATTGCCCGCGAGGGCGGTATCGGTGAACACGTCGAGAATGGTGTAGCGGCGCGGCATGGGAGGCTCTCCTTCGAGGCGATGTAGATGCAAGGTAGGAAGCCCCCGGCAAGGTAGGAAGCCCCCGGGTGCGGCGTTACCCCGGGGCGGGAAAGTTTTCGTCGCCCGTGCGCCCGCGTGTGCGCGGAATCGTCAGGCTGACCGCGACGGGGCAATGATCGCTTGCCTGCGGTCGCAGCCAGCCAATGCGCGGATAGCGGTCGGCGCGGGTCGAGAGATGGGCGATCGAGCGGTCGGGATCGGTCGGGTCGAGAGGCGTGGCGTAAGCGAGGCCGCGCCGCACGATCTGCGGCTGAGGATCGGGATTGGCGGCGGCGAGCGCCGGCGAGATCAGGATGTGATCGAGCTGGACATGAGCCTCGACCGGCTCGCCCTCCGGCCCGTCACGATCGCGGTGATAGAGCGTCCAGCGGTCGATCTCCGGCAGCCCCGCCGTGGCGTCGATCGCGAAATCCTCGAAGAGCGGATCGATCCCCGAAGGCAGGCTCGGCTCGATCACACCCTCGCGCCCTATGGCGAAGCGGTGATCATTGAGATCACCCAGCACGATCCAGTTCGCCTCGCGCCAGCCCTTACCGAAACGCGCCTCGACGATGGCCCGGATCGCGCGCGCCTCGGCCCGGCGCAGGGCCCGCGTCTGGTCGCGCCCGTCGGCGGCATGGCCCATGGATTTGAGATGGCAGATGAACAGCGTGAGATCACGATCGCCGAGATCGATGGCGATCTCCAGACAATCCCGGTTGAACACCCGGTCATCCGGCGTGATCCCGAACCGCTCCAGCGCCGGATCGAAGACGCCGAGGGAGCCGAAGCTCGCCTGCGCATGCGATTTCGCAACGATCGCCTCCTCATCCGCGACGAGGCCCTTGCGGGCGGCGAAGGCGCAATCGATGCCGCGCGGATCATTGCCGGAGAGAAGGCGCAGATGGCCGTAGCGGATATCGCTGACCGCATGCACGAAATGCTTCATGAAGGGCGCGAGCACGCCGATATTCTCGACCTCCTGGAGGGCGAGGATGTCGGCCTGCGTTTCCGCGATGGCCAGCGCCGTGGCCTGACGGTCATCGTCTTCGAGATTGAGCGCCATCGCCGCCTGGGCCTGGGCGCGCATGGCCGGATCGGCGAAGTCGAACAAAGCGAGCGCCGGTGCGGTCTGGGGCGGCCGGCGCGGACCATAGACGTTGCGCGAGACGAGGTTTTCGACGTTGAAGGTCGCGATACGCAGTTTCATGCGCCGATCCTGACGCGATCCGCGCAGGATCGCATCAGGATTTTTGCGATTGTCGCGAAGCGGAGGATCACTCCTCCAGCGAAAGCGCGACGAAGCGTACTTCGCCCTGGGCGTTCGAGATCAGGAACAGGGCCGAGCGCCGTCCCTCGCCCCGGATGGTCTCGAGGCGCTCCAGCACGTCGGCGGGGGCTTCCACCGGCTCCTGGCCGACTTCGAGGATGACGTCGCCGGGCTGGATGCGCCGATCAGCTGCCGCCGAATCGGGATCCACCTCGGTGACCACGACCCCTTCGACACCTTCCGCGATCGAGAAGCGCTCGCGCAACGAGGGGCTCATCATCATCATCTCCATACCGAGCGCGTCGGCATGGGCCTCGGGCACGTCGGCGGGCGGGCGGTCGCCGCGCGCGGCCATCTCACCCTCGGCGAGGCGTCCGACCTCGACCTGGATCGTCACGGTCTCGCCGCGACGGATCACCTCGACATCGACCTCCTTGCCGATCGGCGTGGAGGCGACGATACGCGGCAATTCGCGCGAGGTGACGACATCCTGCCCGTCGAATCGGATGATGACGTCACCCGTCTCGATACCGGCCGCCTGGGCGGGGCCTTCGGGATCGACACCGGCGACGAGAGCGCCGCGTGCCCGCTCCAGGCCGAGCGCCTCGGCGGTGGTGTCGTCGACGCTCTGGATGCGCACGCCGAGCCAGCCGCGCCGGGTTTCGCCGAATTCACGCAATTGCGTGATGATCGGCTCGGCCAGCGAGGTCGGGATCGAGAAGCCGATACCCACGGAGCCGCCCGTCGGCGAAAGAATGGCGGTGTTGATGCCGACCACCTCGCCGTTCATGTTGAACAGCGGGCCTCCGGAATTGCCGCGATTGATGGCGGCATCGGTCTGGATGTAGTTGTCGTAGGGGCCCGTATCGATATTGCGCGCACGGGCCGAGACGATACCGGCGGAGACGGAGCCGCCCAGCCCGAACGGGTTGCCGATCGCCACGACCCAGTCGCCGATGCGCAGATCCTCCGAATCGCCGAAGGTCACGGCGATGAGCGGTTCGTCGACCTCGACCTGGAGCACGGCGATATCCACCTGCGGATCGCGCCCGATCACCTCGGCCTGGCGCGTCGTGCCGTCGGCCCAGATCACCTGAATCTCGTCGGCTTCGCCGATCACGTGGTCATTGGTGACGACGATCCCTTCCGGATCGATGACGAAACCGGAGCCCAGCGAATTCGAGCGGCGCTGGCGCGGAGGCGCTTCCTGGCCGCGACGGTTGAAGAATTCCTCGAACAGATCCTCGAAGGGCGTTCCCGGCGGCAATTGCGGGAAGGTGCGTCCCTCCGACCGGGTCGTGGTCGCGGCGGAGATATTGACCACCGCCGGCATCACGCGCTCGACCAGATCGGCGAAGGATTCGGGCGCACCGGGGCGCGGCACCGGGGCGAGCATCTGCGCGGGCTCGGCCTGCGGTGCGGTCTGGCTCGTCTGCGCCGCGACCTGCACCGGGAGGACGGGCACCAGCGCGAGCGCGAGAAGGCCGGCGAGGAAGCCGGCGAGCGCCGACCTGACGGGGCGGCCCGGCTTCGCCGGGTTGGTGGCGGCTGTGGATCTGTGGATCATCGAAACCCTCTGTCTCGTTATGCGGTATCGTTTCGAGCGGCGATTCTCTTCGCGAATCGTCCTGATGCGTCCCTTCCCGACCGCGACTTCAGCCGCAGCGTGACCGGCTTGCCTCTTCTTTCATGCACAGATCGGCAGAATAACGGCAAAGGCTGTCTCTTATACGAGATTAACCGGATTCGATCCGCCCGGTATCGGTGTGCTGCGCGAATCTGTGCGCTCGCGGCTGCGATTGCAAGCATCATCCTTTTGCGCGGGCCTTCACGGGCGCTCTTGTCACGGGCTCTCATAACTGCCATATCGCGGGCGGGAGGTTGGCGAGGGACGTTTCACTCGCCAACCGGGTCAGGTCCGGAAGGAAGCAGCCCTAACGAGACCGAGCGGGTTCTCGTCCAACCTCCCACCTCTTTCCCCGGCGGTTTCGGTGCCCGCATCGGTTTCGGCTTGAGCCCGGCCCTCGCCTCGTGTCCAATAGGCGCATGAACGAAATCCAGCCCGGCGCGACAGATCCCGAAGGCGAGGCCGAACCGGCTCTGACCGGTCTCGAACCGCCGCGCCGCGACGATGCCGCCGGCTACCGCGTCCTCGCCCGCAAATATCGCCCGCGCGACTTCGACGATCTCATCGGCCAGGAAGCCATGGTGCGCACGCTCTCGAACGCGTTCCGCACCGGGCGTATCCCCCAGGCCTGGATGCTCACCGGCGTGCGCGGCGTGGGCAAGACGACGACGGCGCGCATTCTCGCGCGCGGCCTGAATTACAGCCGCCCCGGCCACGAGGACGGCCCCACCATCGATCTGGCCGAGCCGGGCGAGCATTGCGAAGCAATCATCGAAGGCCGTCATATCGACGTGATGGAGATCGACGCCGCCTCGAACAACAGCGTCGAGAACGTCCGCCAGATCAACGATGCGGTACGCTATTCGCCGGTCTCGGCCCGTTACAAGGTCTACATCATCGACGAGGTGCACATGCTCTCGGGGGGCGCGTTCAACGCCTTCCTGAAGACGCTCGAAGAGCCTCCGCCGCATGCGAAGTTCATCTTCGCGACAACCGACATCCACAAGGTCCCCGTCACCATCCTGTCGCGCTGCCAGCGCTTCGACCTGCGCCGCGTCGGCGCCGACAGGCTGGTGGCGCATCTCACCCGCATCTGCGGCCTCGAAGGCGTCACCGCCGATCCCGAGGCGCTGACGGCTATCGCGCGCGCCGCCGAGGGCTCGGTGCGCGATTCGCTCTCGCTGCTCGATCAGGCGATCGCGCACGGCGCCGGCACGATCACGCCCGATACCGTGCGCGACATGCTCGGCCTCGCCGATCGCGCCAAGGTGATCGATCTTTTCGAGGCGGTGATGCGCGGCGATATCGTGCAGAGCTTCGCATTGCTGGCCGACCAATACGGGTCCGGCGCCGATCCCGCCGCGATCCTGCGCGAACTCGCGGGCTTCACCCATCTGGTGACGCGGCTCAAGCTCGTGCCGGATGCCGCCTCCGACCCTGCCCTCACCGAGGCCGAGCGCAAGCGTGGCGCCGAACTCGCGCAGGATCTCTCGGTACGGGTGCTCTCGCGCACCTGGCAGATGCTGCTCAAGGGTGTCGGCGAGGTCGAATCGGCGAGCCGCCCGATCGCCGCCGCCGAAATGGTGCTGGTGCGTCTCGCCCATGTCGCCGATCTTCCCACCCCCGACGAAGCGTTGCGCATGCTGCGCGAGGATGCCGGCGGCGCGCCAGCGGGTGGCGGGGCGAGTGCCGGGCAAGGTACCAACCATCAAGGCGCGAGTAATCTTGGCGCGAATAATCATGGCGCGAACAATCATGGCGCCGGATCGGGTGGCGGATATGGCGGCGGCGGTGCACCCGCCGGGACTTCGCAGAGCGCTGCGCATGCCGGCATTTCCGCTTCCGCACCCCCTGCCGATCCCGGCGCCGCGCGCATGGTCGCAGGCGATCACGGGGGCGCGCAGTCTCGGCCGCTGCCGCATTCGCAAACTCGCGAGCATCCCCAGGCCCAGTCTCAGGCGCAAGCCGAGCCGGCGCCCCGCCCGACGCTGAGCGCCGTTCCCGCCTCCTCCATGGCGGAGCGCGATGCCGCGAGTCGTGCCGCGGCGGGACGCGCGGGCGGCACCTCCTCTGCCGGCCTCCATCTCGCGCGTTTCGAGGATCTCGTCGCCCTCGCCGAGGAAAAACGCGACATCGTCGTCAAGGCCGCGCTCGAGCGCGATGTACGCCTCGTGCATTTCGAGGATGGGCAGATCGAATTCGCCCTCGCGGAGGGCGCGCGCCGGGATCTCGCCTCGGAACTGATACGCAAGCTCGCGGACTGGACCGGGCGCCGCTGGGTCGTGGCGCTCTCCTCGCAACCCGGCGCGCCGACCCTGCACGAGCAGGCCGAAGCCACCGAGCGCGAACGCCGGCGCGGCGCGGCGGATCATCCGCTGGTGCGCTCCGTGCTCGACAGTTTCCCCGGCGCGCGGATCGTCGACGTGCGCGAGCGCCCCGGCGCCGATCCGGAACTCGGCGAGCCGGGGCTTGCGGAAGCCGCACCGCCGCCTCCCGACGAGGACGACGACGACGATGACGGGACGGCTTTGCTGTAGCGGCGTCAAAGCGCGTTCCGGCCTGACGGAGTCAGACCGGGCGCTCTAAGCCATTGTTCGGCGCATCATTTTTATCCGTCAGCCGGTACCCACCTGACGGAATGATGCTCTGGCTGTAGCGCCCGGAAACGGCGCTCTGCTCAATCGAAGCGGTAGGCTACCTTGGTGAGGCGCACGCCGGAGACGGTTTCGCTGCGGCTCGCGATCCGCACGCCGCCCATCGCCTCGTAGAACCCGCAGGCACGTTCGTTTTCGGCGAGCGACCAGACGAGGATAGGCCCGGCATAGCGGTTGCGCAGGTCGGCGCGGATCGATCCGAACAGGCGCCGCCCGAATCCGAGGCCCTGATATTCCGGGCGCAGATACAATTCGTCGACTTCGCCGGCAGCGGGGATGGTGGTGTCGCGGCAGCGCCCGTAACAGGCATAACCCGCGATCTGCTTGCGGATTTCGAGCACGGCGACCGGGCGCGGCCTCTGCAGCGTGCGTCGCCACCAGAGCGGTCCGCGCCGCTGCACCAGCCGCTCGAGCGGCACACCGGGGATCACACCGCGATAAGCCTCGCGCCAGGCCTGATCGAAGGTCTGGGAGATGCCGCGGCTATCGGCGGGGCCGGCAATGCGTATGGCGGTGACGAGTTCGCTCATGACGACAGAGTAAGACGGCACAAGCTTGCGCGAAAGCGGATTCTACGCGCTTCGGG
>JBJHBI010000022.1:0-58681 GCA_050485405.1 Salinarimonadaceae bacterium | reverse complement strand
GGGCAGCCGGCTGAACGTGGCGCTCGCCCAGCGTGTGCAGGAACTGGCCCGTTTCCGTTCGGATTTCTTCGGTCGCCTGCGCCAGATTCTGGGTGATCGCGACGATATCCGCATCGTCGGAGACCGCTTCGTCTTCCAGTCCGAGGTTCTCTTCCCCCTCGGTTCGGCGGAGTTGCGCGAGGGGCCACAGCCGGAGCTCGACCGCGTCGCCGCCGCGATTCTCGAACTCGCCGAGGAAATTCCCCCCGACATCGCCTGGGTCCTGCGCGTCGACGGCCATACCGACGACCGCCCCATCGCCACCGTGCGCTTCCCCTCGAACTGGTATCTCTCGGCGGCGCGCGCCATCGAGGTGGTGGAATATCTGATCGAGGCCGGCGTGCCGCCGGAGAACCTGCTCGCAGCCGGTTTCGGTGAATTCCAGCCGATTGATACCGGCACGAGCGAAGAAGCCTATGCGCGCAACCGCCGCATCGAATTCAAGCTCACCGAGCGCTGAGCCGGGGCCGGATCGATTTGCGGATCGCCGTGCTCGCGGTTTGGTGAGGAGGGGATGTGTTCCCCGTGCTTGCCACCGGCGCGAGGCTGGGCTAGCCAGATGACCCTGTGAGGGTGACACGCTTCATGCCGCTCGTCGAACGCTACATTCTGAAGATCGCGGTCACCGCCTTCCTCGTCTGCCTGCTGGGTCTGACGGCGGTGATCTGGCTGACCCAGGCGCTGCGCGAGGTCGATCTCCTCACCGGCCAGGGGCAGACGCTCGTGGTGTTCTTCACCTTCACCCTGCTGTCGCTTCCCGCCCTCGTGGCCATCATCGCGCCGGTCGCCCTGTTCATCGCCATTCTCTATACGCTGAACAAACTCAACGGTGATTCGGAACTCGTGGTGATGAATGCCGCGGGCATGCCGTTCTGGCGGATCATGCGGCCCTTCGCCTGGCTGACCGGCGCCATCGCCGCCATCGTCGGCTTCATGACGATCGTGCTGGTTCCGGCGAGCTTCAATGAATTGCGTTTCCTGATCACGCAGATACGCGCCGATTTCGTCGCCAATCTGGTGCGCGAGGGTCAGTTCACCGAGATCGACCGGGGCGTCACCTTCTCCTTCCGCGAGCGCTCCGGGGAAGCGCTGATGGGGATCTTCCTTCAGGACCGGCGCGACGAACGCCGCACCCTCGTCTATATCGCGGAGGTCGGCCAGATCACGCGACTGGAAGACGACAGCTACCTCGTTCTGGAGCGCGGGAGCGTCCACACCCTCACCCAGGGCGCACGCGACAGTTCGATCGTGGCTTTCGAGCGCTATGCCGTCGATCTCTCGGCCTTCGCACCTCAGGGCGATCTCACCTTCTTCAAGCCGCGTGAGCGCTCGACGGCGGAACTCCTCACCATCGACGACAGCGACCCGGTCTTCGCGCAGTTCCCCGGTCGCTTCCGATCGGAACTGCACGACCGGTTGAGCGCCTGGCTATACGTGCTCGCCATGGCTGCGATCGCCTTCGCCGCTCTCGGCGAAGCGCGCACGACACGTCAGGGACGCGGCATGGCGATCGCGACGGCGATCGGCGGTGTCGTCGCGCTGCGCGTAGCCGGTTTTGCCGCAACGAGTGCGGCGGCCCGATCGGATTTCGCCGTCGTGATGGTCTGGGCGCTGCCGGTCGTCACACTGATCGGTGCCTTCCTGGTGATGACGCAGGGCGAGCGGCTGCGAAGTATGATACCGTCCGTGAAGCTTCCCTCGCTGCCTTCGCGCTCGCGCGCGGCACGGCCTCGCGGGGCCGGCTGACATGCCCGTCGGCAACACGCTTTCGCGCTATATCGGCGCGCAGTTCCTGCGCAGCATCGCGGTGGTCTTCTTCACCGTGTTCGGTCTCGTATATGTTCTCGATTTCGTGGAGCTTGTCCGCCGCGCCGGCGATGTGGCGGCCGCGACACCGCTCGACATGGCGCATCTCGCTCTCCTGCGTACGCCTTCGGTCACGGAGCAGGTGCTGCCTTTCGCCGTGCTCATCGGCGCCATGACCACCTTGCTCAACCTGTCGCGCAAGCTCGAACTCGTCGTCGTGCGCGCAGCCGGGATATCCGCCTGGCAATTCCTGACGCCCGGCCTCGTCATCGCCGGCGGGATCGGCGTCCTTTCGATTCTCGCCTTCAACCCGGTGGCTGCGATGCTCAAGCAGCATGCCAGCGAGGTCGAGACGCGGATATTCTCGTCCACGCCCGAGGTGATGACGGGCAACGACATCTGGATCCGGCAGCGCCACGATGACGGCTCCGCGATCATCCGTGCCGGCAGCATCGCCGAGGGCTCGACGGAGATCGCCTCGGTGATGGTCTATCGTTTCGATCTGCAAGGGCGCTTCCGGGAACGAATCGAAGCGGGATCGGCGGAGCTGCGATCGGGGCATTGGGATATGCGCGACGTTCGCATCGTGGCGATCGAGGGAGAGCCCGAGCGCTTTTCCAGCTATCAGCTGCCATCGAGCCTCGATCCCGAACAGTTGCGCAGAAGCTTCACTCCGCCAGAATCGGTGCCATTCTGGAACCTTCGCGAAATGGCGGAACAGACGCGACGGGCGGGCCTCGATGCCACGGCGTACCAGTTGCGCTACGAGAGCCTCCTCGCCCGTCCACTACTTTTTGTCGCCATGGTTCTCGTGGCGGCTTCCGTTTCTTTAAGATTCTTCCGGTTTGGTGGTGTGGGGCCGTTGGTTCTGGGTGGCGTCGCGGCGGGTTTTCTGCTTTACGTCGCTACCGAGCTGATGGAGGATCTCGGGGCTTCGGGTCTGGTGGGAACGACCCTCGCCGCGTGGTTCCCCGCTGTGGTGGGCAGTTTGCTCGGCGTGCTGGCCTTGCTTTATCAGGAGGATGGGTAATGATCCTCCGGGCGGGTTCGAGGCAGGGAGCGGGAATGAGACGGGTGGGTAGCGCGATCGCCGCATTGGCGCTCGTGACCGCGTTGAGTACGGGAATCGTTTCGCTCCCCGCGCATGCGCAGGGCGAGCTCGACGATCTCGTTGCCGCGCGCGCATCCGGCGACGGGCCGCAACGACTGCTGCTCGAAGCGGACGAGCTCATCTACGACAACGATCGCAATCGCGTCATCGCCGCCGGTAACGTAGAAATGTATTACGGCGGGCGATCCCTGCAGGCCGATCGCGTCACCTATGACCGCAATACCAGCCGCGTCTTCGCCGAGGGCAATGCCCGTCTCGTCGAGACGGACGGCGCGACGGCGACGGCCTCGTTCTTCGAACTCACGGACGATTTCCGCAGCGGCTTCATCGATTCGCTGCAGGTCGAGCAGGATATCAGTGATGACGGGTTCCGCCGTCCCGGCACCGGGCGTTTCAGCGCGAACCGGGCCGAGCGGATCGACGGTGAGCAGACGATCTTCCAGCGCGGCACCTACACCGCCTGCGATACGTGCGAGGAGAACCCCGGCAGACCGCCCTTCTGGCAGGTCCGCGCCGCGCGTGTGATCCACGACCGGGAAACGAAGACGATCTATTACGAAAACGCGGCGCTCGAATTCCTCGGCGTTCCCGTGGCTTATCTGCCGTATTTCTGGTCGCCTGACCCCACCGTCAAACGCAAGACGGGCTTCCTGACCCCCACGATAAGCCTGAACCAGGCACTCGGCCCCGGTGTCACGGTACCTTTCTTCTGGGAGACGGGTCCCAATCACGACATCACCCTGCGCCCGCAATTTCTCTCGAGGCAAGGCGTTCTCGGAGACGTCGAATGGCGCCATCGCCTTCTCACGGGCTCCTACAACATCCGCGCAACTGGTATCTTCCAGCAGGATCGTGGCCAGTTCAGGGCGCCGCCACGTGGCCCGGGCGACCGAAACTTCCGCGGTTCGATCCAGACTTCCGGGCGTTTCGAAATCAACCGGCGCTGGCGCTGGGGTTGGGACATTACCGGCGTCACCGACAAATGGTATCTCGACAATTACGGCATCAACGCCGCGACACTCACGAGCCACTACGACCGAGAAGCGGTTTCGCAGGTCTATCTGACTGGCCAGGATGATCGCTCCTTCTTCGATCTGCGCGGGTATTACTTCAAGGCGCTCGCGACGCGTGATTTCCAGCAGCACCAGCCGATCGTTCACCCGGTTCTCGACTACAACAAGCGCATCGACGGTCCCCCTGCGATCGGGGGCGAGCTCGCGCTCGACGTCAATTTCGTCAGCCTGTCGCGCGAAACTTCCCAGTTCCGTGCCGCCGATCGGCTCGATCCCGATGCGCGCGGCACTTTCGGGGGGATTTACGACACCTGCGCGCCCGGGGCCTTCAATCGCGACCAGTGCCTCCTGCCGGGTGTCGCGGGCTCCTACAGCCGCGTGACCACCCAGGTATCCTGGCGTCGCCAGATCATAGACGGCATCGGCCAGAGCTGGACCCCCTTCGCCTATCTGCGCGCCGACGGAATCTGGTCTTCGCCGCGCACGAGCGGCTTCCAGAACGCCGAGACCGCCAATCTCATGGGCTCGAGCGAACGCTTCCACGGGCGCATGATGCCGGGTGTGGGTCTGGAATACCGGATGCCGATGATCGCGCGGGCGGGCAATTTCGGGATCCAGTCGCTGGAACCGATCGCGCAAATCGTGGCCCGTCCGAACGAGACCCGGATCGGCCGCCTTCCGAACGAGGATGCGCAAAGTCTCGTCTTCGACGACAGCAATCTGTTCAGCTGGGACCGCTTCTCCGGCTACGACCGGGTCGAGGGCGGTGTGCGCGGCTCCTATGCGTTGCGTTACGGCCTGACCGGGCGCAACGGTTTCAGGGCCGAAGCCAAGCTCGGGCAATCGGTACAACTCGCCGGGCGCAACTCTTACCGCCCGGGCGATCTCGTCAATACCGGTCGTGATTCCGGTCTCGAATCCCGCTTTTCCGATTATGTCGGGCGCGTGAGCGTGAGCCCCAACGAGATGTTCTCGCTCGATGCACGCGGGCGCTTCGATCGCAGCACCTTCGATATGAAGCGGCTGGAAACAGGCGCGCGGGTCAATCTCGACCGCTTCCAGGGCGCGGTGACCTATGCGCGCTTCGCGCCGCAGCCGGAGCTCGGCTATCCTGATCGCCGCGAAGGGCTGCGGGTGTCGGGTCGGGTCGAGCTGTCGCCGCACTGGTTCGCGACGGGCTCGGTGATGTTCGACCTCTCGCGCTATCTCGAAGACCGACGTAACGGCTCGCCCGAATCGGACCGCTTCTCGGTTGCTTCCATGTCGCTGGGTCTCGGCTACGAAGACGAGTGCACGTCCTTCAGGGTAATATACACCGCACGCCCGAAGGATGGTTCTCTCGGCACGCGCGACCAGAACCGGACGATCATGCTCCAGCTCGAACTGCGCACGCTCGGCGGTGTCGGCGTCACGCAGAGCCTCGAAGGCGACGACCGGGGCGTGGCGCGGTGAGACGCACGCCACCGATCGCGCTGACGCTCGGTGATCCCGCAGGTATAGGCCCGGAGATCGCCCTCGCTGCATGGAACCTGCTGCGGCATGATCCGGCCCTGTGCTTTTTCATGCTGGCCGATCCAAGGCATCTGGAGACCTGCTCCCGAGCCTTGGCGCGCGCAGGATCCTTGCCAGGCGAAACGCCGCTCGCGCTGATCGAGCGCGCCGAAGACGCCTCGACCGTTTTCGCGGACTCACTCCCCGTCCTGCCCTTGAACAATACCGTACGCGCAGTTCCTGGACAGCCGAGCACCGCCGACGCGCCGGCCGTGATCGAATCGATCGAGCGGGCCGTCGCCCTTGCCCGTGCCGGCGAGGCTGCCTGCGTGGCGACGAATCCGATCGCCAAGCACGTGCTCTATGATGCGGGCTTTCGCCATCCCGGGCATACCGAGTTTCTCGCCGCCCTCAGCGCGGATGCAGATAATGCAACACCGCCGCATCCGGTGATGATGCTGTGGAGCGAGGGGCTCGCCGTGGTCCCCGTCACGGTGCATATCCCGCTCGCGCAGGTGCCGGAAAAGCTCACGCGCGATCTGATCGTCGAGACCGGACGGATCGTGGCGCGAGATCTGCGCACGCGCTTTAGCATCGCCGCGCCCCGGCTCGCCCTTGCGGGCCTCAATCCGCATGCCGGCGAGAGCGGCACGATGGGGCGCGAGGAGATCGATGTCATCGCCCCGGCCATCGCGCAGTTGCAGGCCGAGGGAATCGATGCGCGCGGTCCCTTTCCGGGCGATACGCTGTTTCACGCCCGTGCCCGCGCCGGCTACGACGCGGTTTTGTGCATGTATCACGATCAGGCCCTGATCCCGATCAAGACCATCGCCTTCGACGATGCCGTCAACGTCACGCTGGGCCTGCCCTTCCTGCGCGTCTCGCCGGATCACGGCACCGCCTTCGACATTGCCGGCAAGGGCGTGGCGCGGCCCGACAGCCTCGTCGCGGCGCTCCGGCTCGGTGCCCGGCTCGCCGCCGGCAAGGCCTGAGCGACGTCATGGCCGCGATCGACGACCTGCCTCCCCTGCGCGACGTGGTCCAGCGCTTCGACCTTGCGCCAAAGAAAGCGCTGGGGCAGAATTTTCTCTTCGATCTCAATCTCACGAGCCGCATCGCGCGCTCCGCCGGTACCCTCGATACCGTGATCGAGGTCGGCCCCGGGCCTGGCGGTTTGACCCGCGCATTGCTCGCAGCCGGCGCGAAACGCGTCATTGCCATCGAGCGCGACCCGCGCTGCATCGCGGCGCTGGAGGAGATCGCACAGCATTACCCGGGCCGGCTCGAAATCATCGAGGGAGATGCGCTGCGCTTCGATCCGCGCCCGCTCCTCGCCGGCGAGCGGGCGAAGATCGTCGCGAACCTGCCCTACAATGTCGGCACGCAATTGCTGATCCACTGGGTGACGACGCCGGAATGGCCGCCCTTCTGGGAATCCGCCACGCTGATGTTTCAGCGCGAGGTGGCGGAGCGCATCGTCGCCGATGAGAACGACCGCGCCGATTACGGACGCCTCGGCGTACTATGCGGCTGGCGCACGCAGGCCACGATCCTGTTCGACGTGGCACCCTCGGCCTTCGTGCCTCCGCCCAAGGTCACGTCGAGCGTGGTGCATCTCACCCCGCGCGAGACGCCGGCGCCCTGCGATCTCGCCATGCTGGAAAAAGTCACCCAGGCCGCCTTCGGTCAACGCCGCAAGATGCTGCGCCAGAGCCTGAAGGGCCTGCATCCCGATCCCGCCAGCTTGCTCGAACCGCTGGGTATCGCGGCGACGGCGCGGGCGGAGGAGCTGTCGGTGAGCGATTTTCTCGCCATCGCCAACGCGCTCGCGCAATCACGCTGAAGTCAGATTTCGTCGGACAAGAGCCCGTCGACGAAGCCGGCGAGCACGGGGTGACGCTCGCGCCGCAGCCGCTCGGCAGCGAGGATCGCGCGCAACTCGCCGAAGGTGCGTTGCAGATCGTCGTTGACCAGCACGTAATCATAGGCCTGCCATTGCGCTATCTCCTCGCGCGCATTGGCCAGGCGCCGGGCGATCACCTCGGGCGAATCCTCCGCGCGCCGCTCGAGACGATTGCGCAACTCGGCCATGGAGGGCGGCAGGATGAAGACGCTGACGACATCCGCGCGCATCTTCTCCACGATCTGCTTGGTGCCCTGCCAGTCGATGTCGAACATCATGTCCTCACCGGCAGCGAGCGCCTGCTCGACGGGTTTGCGCGGGGTGCCGTAGAAATTGCCGTGCACTTCCGCCCATTCGAGCAGATCGCCGCGCTCGCGCATTTCGAGGAAGTCGTCGCGGGCGATGAAGCGGTAATGCACATTGTCGATCTCCGAACCGCGCCGCGCCCGCGTCGTGACTGAAACCGACAGCCGGATGCCGTGATCCTGCTCGATCAGGTTGCGCGTCAGCGTACTCTTGCCGGCACCGGAGGGCGAAGAGAGGATCAGAAGCACGCCGCGGCGGGTCATGAGGGCGGTATCGGGCATCGGCGTCACTCCACGTTCTGAACCTGCTCGCGGAACTGGTCGACGACGCTCTTGAGATCGAGACCGATCCGCGAGAGCGTGACGTCGGATGCCTTCGAGCACAGTGTATTGGCCTCACGCCCGAATTCCTGGGCGAGGAAATCGAGCCGCCTGCCGATGGCGCCGCCCTCGGCGAGGAGTTCGCGGGCAGCCGCGATATGCGCGTCGAGCCGGTCGATCTCTTCCTGGATATCGGCGCGGGTCGCGATCAGCACCGCTTCCTGGTGGAGCCGGTCGGAATCGAAGCCGCTGCCGCCTTCGGTCAGGCGGGCGATCTGGGCGGCGATGCGCGCGCGGATCGCCTCGACCGAGCGGGCCGGATTGTCGCGCGCCGCCTCGACGAGCCGCGCCATCTGATCGAGCTGGCCGGTGATGACCTGTGCGAGCGCCCTGCCCTCCGCGCGGCGGGCCTCGAGGAGATCGGCGGCCAGCCCGTCGAGAGCCAGCGTGAGCGCGGTCTCCAGGTCTTTCGTCACCGCTTCGCCATCGTCATCGGCGATCTCGACCACGCCGCGAATCGCGAACAGCCCATCGAGGCTCGCGGGCGCGACCGCCTCGGAGCGCGGCGCGTTCTCCGCGGCGGCGATCAGGGATGCGAGGATCGTCTCGTTGATCCGCACGCGCGGTTCGCTTTCAGCCCGGGTCAGGACCAGTCCGACCTGGCATTGGCCTCGCGTGAGCACCTTGCCGAGGCGCTTGCGAGCCTCCTCACCGAGATGATCGAAGCCCTGCGGCGTGCGCATCCTGATATCGAGGCCGCGCCCGTTCACGGATTTCGCCTCCCAGGCGAAACCGTAGGGACCGCTCGTGCCGGTGATCCGGGCGAAGCCCGTCATGCTGGCGATGGTCATCTCGTGCCTCCGATGCGCAGCCGCGCGCCGCGCCGTCATCCGTGACCACGCGCTTTTGCACCGGTAGACGGGTCGTGACAAGCCGCGGGTCGCCGCGGCTGTTCAATGGCGCGGGGCGATCGAGAAGCCGCCGGCGCGAATACGCTCGGGAAGCGACTGCGCGAAATCGGCAGCCGCGTCTTCGCCGTAGGTGGCGACGAGCTCCTGGAAGGCGGCGAAGATCGCGGCCTGCGCCATGCAATCCGCGTCGAGCCCGTCGAGCTGGGCTTCGGCGAAGGCTTCCGTGACATAGCCGAGCGCCATGCGCTTCTCCTCGGCCACGTCGTCGAACGGGGCCGACCGGTAATCGTAATCTTCGAGCATGAAACCTTGTCTCTCCCACCTTCCCTTAATCGCGACATTAGAGCCGGGAACAGCCGGCTTCCAGTCTCACCTTACGAAAAGGTTAATATAAACTACTTGTATTGTGGAAAAGGCTTTACGCAACGGCGTGCACGGCGGCGATGCGGAGGGGTCAGTTGCCGTAACGGGCGGCGATCATGCGCGCGAGCGCATCCCCTTCCTCGAGAAAACGACCGATGGCGATTTCGGCTGCAGGGGTGCAGCGCCGATAGGTCAGCGCGAAGGCGCCGTAGCCACGGTTATACGCACCGGCCAGTCGCTCCGCGCGCTCGGGCCCCTCGGCTTCGAGGAGATCGCGCATGCGCTGAGGCCAGTCCTCCGCATCCTGCGCCTCGCACAGGCCGCGCAGGAAGGCGAGAGAGCCCATGACCTCAGACAGCCGCATCAGATCCGCCTCATAGGCCGGCGGACGCCGCGGCTCGGCATCCTCCGCCGCCGCGATCGTGGAACCGGCGAGAAGCACCGCCGCCGCAAGGGCGTGGAGCATGGGGCGCCCGCGCCTCATGCGGGTGCCCGTTCCGCGAGGGCGAAAGCTCCGTCGACGATCTGCGCGAGATGGGGCGTCGTGGGCAGACCGGCGAGATCCTCCCGCCGCGCCCAGGTGACCGCCCCCGCTTCCGGCCCGGTCCGCGGCTCTCCCGCAACCCATATGGCGGCATGTGCGCAGATCACGTAATGCACCCGCACCGCACCGTCATCGTCGCGCTGGATGATCTCGATCGGACGGATCAGGCCGAGAATGCGCGCGGTGACACCCACCTCCTCCTGCAATTCACGCAGCGCCGCCTCGGCGAGCGTCTCCCCCGGCTCGACGAGACCGCCGGGCAGCGTATAGAGCCGATCCATCGGAGGGCGCGTGCGCGTGGCGAGCAGGACGCGATCCTCGCGCAGCACGCAAATGCTCGCGGCCAGAAGGGGATTGGCGGGATAATCACGCTGCACCGTCACGGTCGGCATTCTCCGAAAACTGGTCCCATCGAGGCCCCAGCATCCTCCATGCGACGCTTTTCGCAAAGCCCGGCCGCACCGGCAAGGACGTAATGACGCGCATATCCGGGCTCCGGACGAACAAAAGCCCCGTCGTGGAGGGGCGACGGGGCTTTCGTGTACCGCCTCGAGCGGCTGCCGTGACAGGCAGGTCGCGCCGTCATGCGGCGCGATGCAGCGCTTCAGGCGGGCGTCGTCAGCGGGGAACGTCGGTCTCGTTGCGATCGCGCATCGCGCGATATTCCTCGCTGGAGGTGATGGATTCGTACAGATGCGGGGCGTAGAGCATCAGTTCACGCTCGAAACGACGCATCTGGGCGCGCTCGAGGCTGTCGAGGAAGCGCTGGAAGAACCCCTTGCGCGCGGGCGCGGCAGTGCCGGTCCCGGTGACGGCCGCATCGGCGGTGGGGGCATTCGGGTAATTGAGGGCATAGGCCATGGGACTTCTCCTGAGCAGGTTACGCTCTGATTGTTCCCGAGCGTTTCCGTTGTCGTTGCAGTGCAATATAAGTCAGCATCCCTGCCCTAGCTATACGCCCCACGGCATGATTGCCATGCGCGTGACGCATGGTCTGAAAGATATAAGCCAGCTATACCCCTCCTGACGCATGACTAGGCACCCTGCATCGATTATCGGCAAGGCTTCTCCACATCTGCCTTATTGCAGCGCAGCAAAGCCCGTCCTATCCTTCGGGCAAGTCCTTCGAGCAAGCCGGTTTGCCTCATTCTCGACCGCAATGATGCCGCGATGGTCTTGCATCCGACGGGCAGGCGAACCAGTAATTCGTCAATCGCCAATGCAGATGAGGTCTCTCGTGAGCGGTCCGTTCCAGACATTCGACGATCCGGTGGCCGGCGGGCGTGACCCGGCGCGGCTTGGCCGTCTGCGCGCGGCCCTCGCAACGCGCGGCATCGACGCTTTCCTCGTGCCCCGGGCAGATGCGCATCAATCGGAATATACCCCGCCCCATGACGAGCGCCTCGCCTGGCTCACGGGTTTCACCGGTTCCGCAGGGCTCGCCATCGTGCTCGCCGACGAGGCCGCCTTGTTCACCGACGGGCGCTACACCCTGCAGGCGCCGCAACAGATCGATACCACGCAATGGCGCGTCATCGATTCGACGCGCACCAAACCCTTCGCCTGGCTCGGTGAGCATATAGGGGCCGGCGCCGTCGTGGGGTTCGATCCCTGGCTGATGACCGCGCGCGACGTCGAAAGGCTGCGCCGTGCGGTCGAAACCACCGGCGGCGTGCTGCAGGCCGTACCGGACAATCCGATCGACGGGCTCTGGGAGGATCAGCCGGCTCCCCCGCAAGCCCGGCTCTGGGCGCATGATCCGGAACTGACCGGCGAGAGCGTCCAGGACAAGCTCGCACGCATCCGCGCGGCGATCGGCGAGGCGCGTTGCGACGCGCTGATCGTCAGCGACCCGCATAATCTGTGCTGGGCCTTCAACCTGCGCGGCGCGGATATCGCGCATACGCCCATCGTGCTCGGCTATGCCCTGATCCCCGCCGAGGGGCGCCCTACCCTCTTCATCGCGAGCGGAAAGCTCGATGCCGCGATGCGCACGGCGATCACGGAGCATGCCGATATCGCAGAGCCCGAAATCCTACTCGATACCCTCGCCGCCCGCGCTTCCGGCGGTGCGAAGCTTCGCATCGACAGCGCCACCGGCGCCGAGATCCTGCGCGAGACGGTCGCACGGGCCGGCGGCGAGGCGGATGTCGCGGCCGATCCCATCACCCTGATGAAGGCGCGCAAGAACGCGGTCGAGATCGCCGGCAGCCGCGAGGCGCATCTGCTTGACGGTGTGACGGTCTCGCGCTTCCTCGCCTGGTTCGCCGATACCGCGCCGCGCGGCGGGCTCACCGAGATCGATGCGGTACGCAAGCTCGAAGAGATGCGCGCGCAGACGAACGCCCTCGTCGACATCTCCTTCCCCACCATTGCCGGGGCGGGCCCGAACGGGGCGATCGTGCATTACCGGGTCAGCGACGAGAGCAATCGCCGGATCGGCACCGGGGAATTGTTCCTGATCGATTCGGGCGCGCAATATCGCGACGGCACGACCGACATCACCCGCACCCTCGTCACCGGCGAGCCGACCCCGGAAATGCGCGCCCATTACACGCGCGTGCTCAAGGGCCATATCGCGATCGCGCGCGCCGTCTTCCCCAAAGGCACGACGGGGGCGCAGATCGACGCGCTCGCGCGGTTGCCGCTGTGGGAGGCCGGGCTCGATTTCGATCACGGCACCGGTCACGGCGTCGGCAGCTTCCTCTCCGTACATGAAGGGCCGCAACGGATCTCCAAGGCCGGGACGGTCGCGCTCGATCCGGGCATGATCCTCTCCAACGAGCCCGGCTATTACAAAGCCGGCGGCTACGGGATCAGGCTCGAGAATCTGCTCCTCGTCGAGCCGCGCGAGATCGCGGGCGCCGAGCGCGAGATGCTCGGTTTCGAGACGCTGACCCTCGCCCCGTTCGAGCGACGGCTGATCGAGCCGGCATTGCTGGGACGTGCGGAACGCGCCTGGATCGATGCCTATCATGCGCAGGTCTGGGAGAAGCTCGCGCTCTCCGTCGACGATGCCACCCGCGCCTGGCTCGAAGGTGCGACGCGACCGCTCGCCGTGTGAGCGCGTTCACCGCGCGGTCGCGACCGGTCGAAGCCGCAAACGCAGTTTGGCCTGTTCGCCCTGTCTCGCGCCCGCCCGAGGGCCTAAGCTTCCACACCTGAATTTCCAGCGCGTGGAGGCACCATGAACAGCGGCACCGAACTCGATCTTTCCGCAAGGACCATCGCCATCATCGCCCCGGGCAATATGGGCGCGGGCCTCGCCGCGCGCGTGCGCGCCGCCGGGTTCACCGTGCGCACGCTACTGGCCGGACGCGGCGAGGCCACGCGGGGGCGCGCGCGCGATGCGGGTATGGAGGACGCCTCCCCCGAAGAAATCGCGGCCTGCCCCGTCATCCTGTCGGTGGTGCCGCCGGGGCGCGCGCATGCGCTCGCGCACGAACTCGCTCCGGCCCTCGCGGCGGCGGCGGTCAAACCGCTCTTCGTCGATTGCAACGCGGTCTCGCCGGAGACCGTGAAGGCGATCGAAGCCACGGTGACCGCAACCGGCGCCCGCTTCGCCGATGCCGGCATCATCGGCCTCCCCCCGCGTGCCGAAGGCCCGCTGCCCGTGATCCATGCGAGCGGCGAAGCGGCGGCGGGGCTCGCGGCGCTGAACGATGCCGGGCTCGATATCCGGGTGATCGACGGCCCGGTCGGCGCGGCCTCGACCCTGAAGCTGTGCTATGCGGGCATCGGCAAGGGGCTGACGGCACTCGCTTCGGCGATGATTCTCGCCGCCGATCGCGCCGGCGCAGGCGGTGCGCTGCGGGCCGAGATGGAGCGCAGCCAGTCGATGCTGCTCGGACGTCTCGACCGGAGCATTCCCGACATGTTCCCCAAAGCCTATCGCTGGGTCGCCGAGATGGAAGAGATTGCCGCGTTCATCGGCGAAGAACGCCCCGAATCAGGAATCTATCGCGGTATGGCGGGGCTGTATGAACGGCTGGCCGGGGATTTCGACGCACAAGGCCCCGAGGTGGCTGCTCTGAAACAGTTCGTCGGCAAGGAGTGAAACGCAAGAACCTCCCCCCGCCTTGCTCGCGCAATGGCGGGGTGACGCGCGCATGGCACTGCTGGCCATGAACCTTGACGGTTACCGTCCGTCAGTGTAATATAAATTTATATATAATCTGTTAAGGATGTTTTTTAATCATGCGCTATTATCTGAACGAATATCTTATTCATCAACCGCGCCCTCCTCCTGATCTTGGTCGGGACGCTGCCGTCTACGCGCCCGAAGTGAGCGAAGCTTTCGACCAGGCCCTCTGGCGCCGCACGCTCGCCCGCGCGATCCGTCAGGCGCGGCGTGAAGCGCAACAGCGCAACGATCCGGAGCTCAAGGAAAAACTGCGCCGGCTCTATCGTCGGCTCTGGGGCGGCGGTCGCCTCGCCGAGGGCAACAATGGTGTGCGGCTAAATCCCACCGCCGCCCGCCTGGCCGGCGAGGAGCGCGAGACCGATCACGAATACGAAGGCCGCGGCGGCCAGTTCGAATCCCGAACCGACAACCGCACCCTGATCGTTGCGCCCTCCGGCGATGCGCAGAGCGACATCCTTCATGAATACGGCGGTGAGCGCGATGATGCTGGTGGTGATCGCAGTCCCGGCGGCCATGGCGAAGGTAGCGGCGATGCCGGCACCCATGAGGCCCTGCGAAGCAGCGAAGACGAGCAGGACGAGCGCACCGGCGCAAGGACGCAGGCCGGCGGCGAAGACGACGCCGGCATATTCGCGCCAGCGCCGGAGCTGCATGAATTTCTCGGGCGGTGGCAGATGAACATGGTCGCATCCCGCGACCTTTTCGAGCCGGACGCCGCGTCGGTACTGGAGGAGATCGCCGAAGCGCCCGGCCTTGCGCCAGGTCAGCCAGAGCCCGAGCAGGGCGACGGCGAGGAAACTCGCGAATTCCACCTGTCCGGTCAGCCTGTCCATGCCGGCGGCGGTGAGACTGAACACGGCGACGGCGGCGCCGACCATGGCGATGGCGACGACGGCCTGAAGGATGGCGGCGGCGAAGCAGAGGCCGATCCCCCGCCGCAGAGCGCGCTCTTCCGCTACGAGATAGGCTGAGATCACCGCCTTGCCGTGGCCCGGACCCGCGGCGTGGAAGATGCCGTAGGCGAAGCCCACGCCCATCAGCGTCCAGAAGGCGCCCCCATCCTCGGGAAGCGCCCGGACGGCGGCCTGGATGCGTTGATAGAACAGCCCTTGCAGCGCGAGCAGCGTGTCCATCAGCGCATTGCCGCGCGGCGCCGTTTCACGAACCGTCATGCCGAAGGGCGCGGCCGTCGGCGGCGGTGCCGGCGGAACGAGAAGATACAGGATCAGATTGAGCGCGCCGCCCACGGCGAGCACTGCGATCAGCGCGATAGCGAGCCGCAGCGCGAGCCTCTGCCAGCCGGCCGGGCTCGTTTCAACCGGAGCGACGGCGGCGGCCTCGCTCGTGGATCGCGACGGAGCGGGCGATACCGGCATGCTCGTTCTCGTCATGAGGGTTCGTCTCCTGTGCGACCGACGGGTTTCACGGGCAGGCGATCAGCGCGCGATTGGCGAATTGTTCGCCGAAATCGGAGGAGGCCGTCAATGTCGAAAAGAAGGCTTCCGACAGGCTCTGCGCCTCCTCGATCTCGGAGGATGCCGGGCGGGTAATGGTCTTCGCGCAACCCTGCGGCCCGCCGACGAGGCGCACGGCTTCGTCGCCCTCGTCGATGGTGAAGGCGACGAAGAAGGTCGGATCGTAGATCTCCATCACGAAAGCGGTACGCGGACGCGCCGGCTCGCTCAGCGGCAATGTGAAGGTCAGCGTCAGGTGCCCGTCCTCGTAGACCATGTCGTAATCGACCGGCGGAGCGAATGCGCGATCGCTTCCGTCGATCCGCGCGTCGGTAAAATAGGCGAATTCGACGAGGGACGTCGCATTATATTGTGCGAGCTCCTGCAATTGCTCCGGCCCGACCGCGCCGAAATCCTCCTCCAGCCCCTGGATTGCCCAGGCCGAGTAGAATTCGTCGAATTTCCAGATGTGCCTCAGGCCGGATACGCGCAGCGATTCGTCATAGATGATCTCGGTCTGCGCCGTCACCCAGACATGGGGATGCGCGCGCGCGGGTTTCGTCGCGAAGGTGATCACCAGCGTGAAGAGCGCGAGCACGGTGAGCACGCGCAGCGCGATGCCAAGAGGCGGCATGGGCCGGCGCGTCGGCATCGCGTTTCCCAGAAGGCTCCCGATCATGTCGAACCGTTTCATTCCGCCGTAACATCCCGCCGTTCCACCCGGCCCCGCCCCGGCTCGACGGCACGATCGTCCGGAATCGAAGCTGCGCGCGTATGGTTAATCTAGCGTTAAAGCCCCCGTCACGCATGCGTCGGGTGACGCCACGCACTGGTGCTGGGCGAGTAGGGCGAAAGGATGACGGGGGCTCTCCACGATGCGCCGACATCGTGAGGGGAAGAGCCCTATGCGCATGTGGAGAAGCGGCTTTCCCCGAACGGATCGCGCATTGATGACCCTTCATGCCCCTTGATTACCCTTGATTACCCTTGCCGCGGCCGCCGGATCGTTCCACTTTCGTATGAGAACAATGCGCAATCGGGATCCGCGCGCGATTGACGGTCATCGCGAGATATGTCAGCATTATTGACATATTATGCGCAGCCTCGGGATGTGCGATCCGGAATGCACGTTTCGGGATCTGCCCGGGGGATGCGACAGGCGTGAGGAGACCGGCGGCAAGCCGGCGGCGCGCAGGGAATCGATGGTCGCGGCGGGCGACCGAGGAGGAGATACGCATGAGCAAGGCCGGCATCGACGACAAGACCGTGACCGGAATGGCCGCAGGCGAGCCGATCGCCACAGGCGCGGGCCAGGATGCCGCGACCATCGGCACGGCGCTGCGCGAGGTCTCCCTCGACGACAAGTACGATCTGGGCAAGGAACGCGTCTTCCTCACGGGCACGCAGGCGATCATCCGCCTCCTGAAGATGCAGCGCGAGCGCGACCGGCTCGCCGGGCTGAACACGGCGGGCTTCGTCTCCGGCTATCGCGGATCGCCGCTCGGCGGGCTCGATCTCAATCTCGCGCGGGCGAAGAAACATCTCGCCGCCTCCCACATCACCTTCCAGCCGGGCCTGAACGAGGAACTCGCGGCGACCGCAATCTGGGGCACGCAGCAGGCGGAGCTGCGCGGCGAGGGCAAGTATGACGGCGTCTTCGGCGTCTGGTACGGCAAGGGTCCCGGCGTCGATCGCTCCGGCGACGTCTTCCGCCACGCCAACATGGCCGGCAGCTCGGTCAATGGCGGCGTGCTCGCCCTGATGGGCGACGATCACGTGGCCGAATCCTCCACCGTGGCGCATCAGTCGGAATTCCATTTCGTCGACGTGATGAGCCCGATCCTCAATCCCGCCGGCGTGCAGGAGATCCTCGATTACGGCCTCTACGGCTTCGCCATGAGCCGCTATACCGGGGCCTGGGTCGCGTTCAAATGCGTCAAGGACAACATCGAATCGACCGCCTCCGTGGACGGCTCGATCGACCGGGTGAAGATCGAATATCCGGATGATTTCGCCATGCCGCCGGGCGGGCTCAACATCCGGTTGGGCGACAACATCCTCGAACAGGAAGCCCGGCTGCAGGATTACAAGCGCGACGCGATGCTCGCATTCGTGCGCGCCAACAATCTCAACCGCATCGTCCTGACCGGCGGACGCACCCCCAAGGTCGGCGTGATCACGGTAGGCAAGTCCTATCTCGACGTGCGCCAGGCCATGGACGAGCTCGGCCTCGACGAGGTCAAGGCCAACGATATGGGCCTGCGTCTTTACAAAGTCGCCTGCCCCTGGCCGCTCTCCCAGCGCGAGTTGATGGATTTCGCCAAGGGGCTCGACCTCGTCATCGTCGTGGAAGAGAAGCGCTCGCTGATCGAGGTGCAGCTGCGCGAGGAACTCTACGGCACCGCCGACCAGCCGGTCTGCATCGGCAAGAAGGACGAGACCGGCAACTGGCTCTTCCCGGTCAAGGGCGCGCTCGATTCCAACGACATCGCCATCGCCATCGGCGAACGGCTCCTGCGCTATCACAACAACGACGATCTCGCCGGGCGCGTGGCGCGGATCAAGGAAGCGCAGGACATCCTCGCCAAGACCGGCGACGTCGCCAACCGCACCCCGCATTTCTGCGCCGGCTGCCCGCACAACACCTCGACCAAGGTGCCCGAGGGCATGCGCGCCTATGCGGGAATCGGCTGCCATTACATGGTCCAGTGGATGGACCGGGAGACCTCCGGCTTCACCCAGATGGGCGGCGAAGGTGCCAACTGGATCGGCGAGGCGCCGTTTTCCAATCGCGGCCACGTCTTCCAGAATCTGGGTGACGGCACCTACAACCATTCCGGCGTCATGGCCCTGCGCTGGGCCGTCGATACCAAGACCAACATCACTTATAAAATACTGTTCAACGACGCGGTCGCCATGACGGGCGGGCAGATGCATGAGGGCGGCCTCACCGTCGACATGATCGCCCGGCAGGTCCGCGCGGAGGGTGTCGAGCGGATTGCGCTCGTGACCGACGAGCCGGAAAAATACCCGTCCATGACGGATTTCCCCTCCGGCATGACGCTGCATCACCGCAGCGAGCTCGAGAGCGTGCAGCGCGAACTCGCGCAGATCGGCGGCGTCTCGGTGATGATCTACGACCAGACCTGTGCCTCCGAGAAACGCCGCCGGCGCAAGCGCGGGATGTTCCCCGATCCGGACAAGCGCGTGATCATCAACGAACTCGTCTGCGAGGGCTGCGGTGATTGCTCGGTGCAGTCCAACTGCGTCGCCGTGCAGCCGCTGGAGACCGAGTTCGGGCGCAAGCGCCAGATCGACCAGTCGAACTGCAACAAGGACTTCTCCTGCGTGAACGGCTTCTGCCCGTCCTTCGTGACGGTGCATGGCGCCAAGCCGAAGAAGGCCAAGGTCAGCGGATCCGGCGACGCCCTGCCCGAGACGATCCCCGATCCGCAGCTCCCTGCGATCGATTCGACCTGGAACTGCATCGTGACCGGCGTCGGCGGCACCGGCGTCGTCACCATCGGCGCCATCATCGGCATGGCCGCGCATCTCGAAGGCAAGGGCTGCGGCATGATCGACATGGCCGGCCTCGCCCAGAAGGGCGGCTCGGTCTACAGCCATGTGCGCCTGGCGAAGACGCCGGAGGAGATCCACGCCATCCGCGTCGCGGCCGGCTCGGCCGATCTCGTGCTCGGCTGCGATCTCGTAGTGACGGGTACGAAGAAAGTGCTTGCATCCGTCACACCCGGACGCACCGCCCTCGTCGTCAACACGGCGGAGGTCTATCCCGGCGACTTCACCCGCGACGCAGATTTCTCCTTGCCGGGCGAGCGCCTCAAGCGCGAGATCAAGCGCATCGCCGATGGCGAGAAGGTCGATTTCGTCGATGCCACGGCGATCGCCACGGCGCTTCTGGGGGATGCCATCGCGGCCAACATGTTCATGCTGGGCTTCGCCTATCAGCGCGGCGCGGTGCCGCTGCATGCCGATGCGATCGAGCGCGCCATCGCGCTCAACGGCCAGGCGGTGGCGATGAACATCGAAGCCTTCCGGCTGGGCCGCAAGGGTGCCGCGAGCCCCGAGGGCCTCGCGCAGGTCGTCGCCACCCTCAAGGCCCCGACGAAGGCACGCGAAATCTCCGAGACCCTCGACGAGGTGATCGCGCGCCGCGTCGAATTCCTCACCGGCTATCAGGATGCGGCCTATGCCGAGCGCTATCGCGCCATGGTCGAGAAGGTCCGCGCCGCCGAGGCGAAGGCCGTTCCCGGCAAGGACGGGCTCACCGAGACGGTCGCGCGCAACCTGTTCAAGCTGATGGCCTACAAGGACGAATACGAGGTCGCGCGGCTCTATTCCGACGGCTCGTTCATGCGGCAGGTCGACCAGACCTTCGAGGGGCAGAACCTGCGCTTCGAATTCCATCTCGCCCCGCCGCTTCTGGCCCGCAAGGACCCCAATACCGGCGTGCCGCGCAAGATCACCTTCGGTCCCTGGATGCTGAAGGCCTTCGGGCTTCTCGCGAAGTTCAAGGGCCTGCGCGGAACGAAACTCGACATCTTCGGCTACACGCAGGAGCGGCGCACGGAGCGGCAGCTGATCTCGGATTACGAGGCCATGCTGGGCGAGATCACCGGAAAGCTGTCGGCGGACAACCACATTACCGCGCTCGGCCTCGCCGCGATCCCGGCAAAGATCCGCGGCTTCGGCCATGTCAAGGAGCGCCACCTCGAAGCCGCCAAGGCGGAAGAAGCCGCTCTCATGGAGCGCTTCCGCAACCCGCCGAAGACGCCGGTGGCGCAAGCGGCGGAGTAACGCCTCTCACCCCTCGCGCGGCGCGGGGGGTACGAACCCGTCCGCCCGTGGCAGGCTCGGTTCCGGGCCGGTCGCGGGTGGCGGCACCGGTGCCGGCTCGCCGCTCACCTGCCCGCTCTCCACGGCTGCGATGAAATCGGCGATACGCGTCGCGGTCTCGCCGTCGAGCAGGGGCGCGTGGCCCTGGCCCGCGACGGTATGCGTCCGGCAAGCCGGATGGCGCTTCGCCATTTCCGCTACTGTCTCGCTCGAGAGAATATCGGAATGCTCGCCGCGCAGGACGAGGAGCGGCGCGTGGGAAAGAGCCGCGAAGAGCGTCCAGAGCGGCGGCAGCGGCTTCTCCAGATCGAGTCCGGCGAGACCCTTCAGGAGCGCGGGATCGTAGACCGGCTTCAGCCTTTCCTCTTTCTTCCTTCCCCCGCCCTCCTGCTTCTGCCAGGTGCCGCGCGCGAGCTTCATCCAGCCGTCATCGTCGAGACCGGGGAATTGCTTGTCGGAGATCGTCTTCATGATCTCGACCGCCTGCTCGTAATCGCGCGGCTGCGGTAATTTGCCGACATAGCCTCGGATGCGGATCAACCCCTTCGGCTCGATGACCGGGCCGATATCGTTGAAAACCGCCGCGCGGATCGCCGTCGGGCGCGCCGCCGCGATTGCCATGGTGACGAGACCACCGCGCGAGGTGCCGACGAAGATCGCCTGATGCACCCCCATCGCCGTCATCGCGACGAGGCAATCGTCCATCTCGACGCCGACATCGTAATTGCGCCAGTCACTATCGTATTGCGACAGGCCGCGCCCGCGATAATCGAGAGCGAGCACGCGCCGGGGGTTTTCGCCGCCGGAGAGGGC
This sequence comes from Salinarimonadaceae bacterium, assembly GCA_050485405.1. Taxonomy (GTDB): domain Bacteria; phylum Pseudomonadota; class Alphaproteobacteria; order Rhizobiales; family Beijerinckiaceae; genus Saliniramus. Next base: position 37,609 of record JBJHBI010000022.1, on the reverse strand, counting down.
CAGCGCGAGATCATGGAAATCGAATGCGGTGCGCGCGATCCCGGGCAGGCAGACGACCGGGGTGAGTGGGGAGCCGATCGGGCCGTAATCGCGAAGATGCAGGCGAAGCCCGTCCGTCGCGGTGACGAACCGCGCGCGATAACCCTCATCCTGTGCCACATCCGTCGTCCCGCTCACCGGCTGCATCATCCACTCCCTCGCATCAGCAGGCGGGAGGATGCGTCGATCGTACAGGTTTCGCAAGGTGGCGGTGCTGCGAGGCGGCGCTGCGGCCCGTCTGTGGGGGCGACGCGATCAGGGGCGGCGATCCGGTGCCGGTTCGCAGGCGCCCGTATCCGCGCATGTCTCGTCGCGGCTGCGACCGCCGAACAGCCGTTGCAGGCGCGGGCGCAGCGGGAGGAATACTGCATATGCACCATCGAGCAGGCTCGCGAGTGGCTCGCGGCGCAGGGCACGCCCGAACAGCCTGAAGCGATCGAGCCGCGCGAGTATCTCGGCGAAGGCGCGCCCGCCCGAGACGAGCCGCCCGGCCTCGTCCATCACGTGGAACCGCGCCAGCGCATCCGCGCGCGCGAGCCCCGGTGCGACCTCGCCTTCCGACGGAGCCTGCGCCACATCGACCCAGCGCATCCTGTCCGCGCCGCGTCGCCGGCGATAGAAGGCGATCTCGCGGGCACAGAGCGGGCAGGCGCCGTCATAGAAGATGGTGAAAGCGGGCGTTTGTGACGTCATGGCGTGTGAGATGGCACCCGGACGGCGCGGGTAAAGGATCGCCATGCCGATCGCGTTGCGTCAATTCGGCGCGGATCAATGCGCGGCGAGCAGGCCATCGCCGCGTGCAGCACCGATGATCCGCCCCGGTCTGCCCGCATCGTGATGCTGGACGAGCACGACGAAATTGCCGGTTCCGTCCGGCAAACGCGCCTCGACACGCATGCGCGCGCCATCCCAGGCGGTGAGGCGGGTCATTTCGCGCACGACATTGCCGTAATGCGCCTCGCGTCCGCGATTCTCTCCGCGCTCGATCTTCACCGTGACGAGCGGATCGACCCGCAACAGCCAGAGCTCGCCGCCGCCCTCGTATCCATCGAGGAGCGTGATCGTGAGGTCCTGCCCGTCGCGTTCGAGCCGCAGCGGCACCGGCAACCTTTCGGCATGGCGGCTCGCACTGGTCAGCGAGGCCTCGATGGCGCGCGGATCGGAACCGATACAGGCATAGAGCCCGTTCACCACCATCTGTGGCGTGAACACACCGCGATCGCCGCGCCCATCGGCATAATGGCGCTGGCGCTCGGAAAAGGCCGCATGGGCGAGCGTATCCTCCCAACCCAGATAGTCCCAGTAATCGACATGCAGGGTCAGCGCGATCAGATCGGGATCGCGGGCCAGTTCGATCAGCTTCGCATCCGCCGGCGGACAGGCCGAGCAGCCCTGGCTGGTGAAGAGCTCGATCACGGCGCGCGGCGCCTGTTCGGCTTCTGATGCGTGCGGGGTGGCCGGAGCGGAGAAAGCCACGAACGCGAGAGCGCAGGCGAAGGCGAGCGCGCGCAGCGGAACGCGGGCGAGGCGGAAATCTGGACGCGACATGCGATGAAACCGGGTGGGAACGGCGATCATGCCTCTACTTAAGCGCAACCGGCCCGAAGACGGAAATCACGTTGGCTTGAGCCGGCGGCCCATGACCGCCGGCTCGTCGTCCCGGTATGCGGGGATCACTCCCCGGGCTGTTTCTCGCGTTTGGCATCGGATGCCGCATCGGGCGGCGTATCGATCAGCGGGATTGTATTCTCCCCACGCTTGGGCCGCGCGATCATGAGCTGGCTCGCCACGGCGAGACCGAGCAGCGTCGCGCCCGCGATATCGGTATAGAGCCCCGGATTGATCAGCACGAAGGCAGCGCCGAACAGACACAGCCGCTCCCAGATATGGGTGTGACCGAAGAAGAAGTAGTTGTGCAACGCGGCTGCCAGACAGGTCACGCCGATCGTTGCCGTCACCACCGTGCCCGCGATCGTGTACCAGGGGCCCATCATGAGGAGCGAGGGCCCGAACACGAACATGAACGGGATAATGTAGCCGGTCAGGCCAAGCTTCACCGCCGCCCAGGAGCTCTCCATCAGGCCCGCCCGCGAGATGCCGTTCGCGGCATAGACCGCCATGGCGACAGGGGGCGTGATCGCCGAGAGCACGGCGAAGTAGAGCACGAACAGATGCGCCGCCTCGACCTGCACGCCGAGCCGCACCAGGGCGGGAACGAGCAGGGCGACCTGGACGATATAGGCCGGCGTCGTGGGCAGGCCCATACCGAGGATGATCCCGGCGAACATGGTCAGGATCAGCGCGGGAAGCAGCATGTTCTGCGAAGCCGCCATGACCACGTTGGTGAAGGCGAGGCCGAGCCCGGTGAGGGTGATCGTACCGATGACGATACCGGCACAGGCGCAGGCGAGCGCCACCACGATCGTATTGCGCGCACCCGCTTCCAGTGCCTCGATGATCGCCATGGGCGTGAAGGTGTAGCGGGTCGAGCTGCGCAGCCAGGTGGTCGGGATCACCGAGGCGATACCGCAAAGGGCCGCATAGGCTGCGGAATATCCCGACAGCAGCACACCGATGATGATGGCGAGCGGCAGGAACAGATGGCCGCGCTCGCGCAGCACTTTGCCCAGACGCGGCAGATCGGGCTTCGGAATCCCCTTCAGGCCGATGCGCTTGGCTTCGAAATGCACCGCCATGAACACGGCGACATAATAGAGGATCGCCGGCAGGATCGCGAAGGCGGCGACAGCCAGATAGCTCGTGCCGAGGAACTCGGCCATGACGAAGGCGGCAGCCCCCATGATCGGCGGCATGAGCTGGCCACCCGTCGAGGCCACGGCCTCGACCGCGCCCGAGAAGGCGGGCCGGTAGCCCGTTCTGCGCATCAGCGGAATGGTGAAGGTGCCCGTCGTCATGACGTTGGCGACGGCGCTGCCCGAGACCGTCCCGAACATCGACGAGGTGATGATCGCGACTTTCGCAGGCCCGCCGGACGTGTGCCCCGCGAGCGCGAGGGCGAAATCCATGAAGAGTTGGCCCGCCCCCGAGCGCTCGACGAAGGCGCCGAACAGGATGAACAGCATCACATAGGTGGCCGAGACGTAGAGCGGGATACCGAAGATGCCCTCGGTCGTCAGATAGAGCTGATCGAGCATGATGCCGATGCTCTGGTTGCCCCAGGTCAGGCCGTAGAGCAGAAAGAGCGCCGCCGTGATGGTCAGCGCCCAGCCCGTGGCACGCCGCGTCGCCTCCATCAGCAGGACGATCAGCGTGACGCCGAAAACGTAGTCCCAGAACAGCGGATCATCGACGTAATACATCCTCATCCGGATGTAATCGAGATTGAACATGGGATAGAGCGAGGCCGCGCCGGCTGCGAGCAGCAGCGCGAGGTCGAATACGCTGACCCGTTCCGCCTTGCCCGACAAGCCGGGCAGGATCAGGAAGGTGATCGCGAGTGCGAAGGCGAGGTGAAGCCCCCGCATGACATAGGCGTCCGGCGCACCGAAAAAGGCGACGTAGAGATGGAAGACCGACATCGACACCGCGATGATGGTGACCAGCCACCCGGTGATCCTCTGCGGCAGATACAACATGGCCTCTCCTCCATCGCGCGGGCGCGCCTCATGCCGACGGGCGCTTTTGCTCCTCGCGGATGCCGATATGCGATTGCAACGAAATGCCTGGCGCTGCGGGAGCGATGCCCGCGCCATGACGCAAACCGCCGCCCCCGAAACTTCGCGGGCGGCGGCGATCCTTCACGTCACGGATGCGATCACATCGCGCCGTGTTCCTCATAGAAGCGCACCGCGCCCGGATGCATCGGCACGCCGGTATCCGTGGCCATCACTTCGAGGCTGGTATCGGCCATCACGCGCACGATGGAGGTGAGGTCTTCCATGTTCTCGTACATGCCCTCGACGAGATTATATACGACGTCCTCGTCGAGATCGCAGCGGGCGATGATGTGCGTGGCGTAACCGACCGCCTGCACGTCTTCGTCCTGACCGGGATAGCTGCCGGCCGCGATGGTCAGCTTGGTGTAGCCGGGGTTGAGCTCACGCATGGCCTCGAACTTGTCGTCCGGCATGTCGATCAACTTGATGTCGCGCGAAGAGGCGAGATCCATCACCGCCGAAGCCGGGACGGTCGTGCCGAGCGTGAAGACCTGCGCGTTGTTGTCGCGCATCAGGGACACGGCATCGGTGTAGGAGACGTGGCTGACGCGGCCGAGATCGTCATAGGTCAGGCCCGCGACTTCGAGCGCCTGCGCAGTCACGAATTCCGCCGTATTGCCGCGCGGCTGGATCGCAACCGACTGCCCTGCGAAATCCTCGAGCGAATTGATGCCGGCATCGGCCAGCGCGACGATCTGGAAATACTGCGGATAGAGCGTCGCGACGTTGCAGACGTTCTCCTGAACCTCTTCGAACGGCTCACGACCGGCGAGGCCGTCCACCGTCGAGATCGAATTGCCGAAGCCGAAATCGGCGCGGCCCGTGGCAATGGCACGCACGTTCGCCACACCGGCACCGGGCAGAACCTGCATGTTCACGCCGTAATTGCCCATGATGTTGGCGAAAGCGCCACCGAGCGGATACCAGGAGCCGCCCTGCGGGCCGGTCATGATACGTACCTGCTGCGCTTGCGCGGCGGGAGCGGCGAGAATGGCGAGGCTGACGCCTGCGGCGAGCGCGGCGAGTTTCATCTTGCTGGACATCCGTGTCCCTCCTGAACTGTTTTCCTCAAAGCGAAAGTCGTCGGTTCAAGTGCCGACGTGTTTTTCGAAGGCGATTCATTCCACGTTCCGTAACGGAGGGGCAAGAATCGACTTCGTGTAACTTCGCCAAAGGTATAAGGGACGCAGCGCGAAAATTGCGCAACCGATACAAGGTTGCGAAACTTCCTTTAGGTAATCACAAACGGTGTGGGAATTATCGTGCGAAAGGCAGCCGCAAGGTGATGCGCGCTCCCGCGCCGGCCACGCTCGCGATTTCGAGGGTGCCGCCCGCGTTTTCCGCGAAGGCGCGCGCCGTTGCGAGGCCGAGCCCGGTCCCCTCGCCGATCGGCTTCGTGGTGAAGAAAGGCTCACCGGCCCGCGCGAGAGTCTCGTCATCCATGCCCGCGCCTTCGTCGGACACGGCCACGGCGACGATGCGCCTCGCTCCCGCAGTCCCCCCTTCGATCTCCGCCTCGGCCAATGCCGCCGGATCATCGGGCGCCTCACGATAGACGGTGACCCGGATCGGGCCGCCTTCCGGGGTCGCGTCGCGGGCGTTGAGGACCAGGTTGACGAGGGCGGTCTCGAACTCGGCCCGGTCGCCGGCCACCTGCGGCAGGCCGTCCTCCAGCTCGCATTCGAGACGATGGGCCGGGCCGATCGTCCGCTCGAGCAGGTCGCAGATCTCGTCGAGGGCCGCACCGATGTCGAACTGCGCCGTCGGCTCCTGATCGCGGCGGGCGAAGGCGAGCATGCGTTCGATCAGGCGGGCGCCGCGCCCTGCTGCGGCGTCGATCATGCCCGCGATCCGCCGCACCTCCTCCGGATCTTCGGCGCGCTTTGCGACCCGCGAGGCGCCGCCGCGCATGGCCTGGACGATGTTCTTGAAATCATGGGCGACACCGCCGACGATCCGCCCCAGCGCATCCACCCGCTGCATATGGGCGAGGCGGCGTTCGGCTTCCGCGCGGCGCTCGGCCTCGAAGCGCGCATCCGCGAGAGCGACCCGCTCGCGGCGCGCGGCACTCTGGATGCGCGCGGTGAGCATCAGAAGCGCCATCGCCGCGATCCAGGCAATGGAGGCGTGAACCACGAGTTCGCGCATCCAGGCCGCACGCAGCGTCTCCCGGCTGATGCCGTAGACCACGTAGAGAGGATACCCGGTGACCCGGCGATAGGCATAGAGGCGGGGATGGTGGTCTTCTTCCGAGACGACGTCGATCAGGCCCGCGCGCGGATTGTCCAGCAGGGCCGCCTCGACGATCTCGCTCGGAGGCAACCGCCAGGCTTCGCGCGGTTCACCCGCCTCGCCCGCTTCATCGCCCGAGGGAATCCGCGCGAGGACGGCACCGTCGGATCGCACCAGAGCCGCCGCATCCCTGTCGCTCTCGCGCACGGACCGGTAGAAATCCTCGAAATAGCTCGGAAGGAACGAGGCGACGATCCAGCCGCCTGCATCCGGCGCCCGCGCTCTCGAACGGCTGATCGGAAAGACACGCCGCCCGCGCGGTCGCGAGATCACCGTCTCGCCGATATAGGCCCTTTCCCCGCGATGGGCTTCCGGACGGGTATAGTCACGGTCGCTGGCATCGATCGGGGGAAACGGATATTCGGCGCTTCCCGCGACGATCTCGCGATCGGGCGAAACCAGCACGATACCGCCCGATGGCGGGGAGCGGCGGTCGAGCGCGGAGAGCAGATCGTGCAGGGAGCGCGACCCGGCGACGGAATCCCAGTCGCTCCCTCCCATCGCATAATCGATCGCTTCGAGAATCGCCTCCTGCGTGTCGAGGCTGCGCAGGACGTGCTCGTGCATCATGTCCACCATGCGCTGCACCCGCGCCTGTCCCTCGGCGTGAACGCCGTTCCAGCTCCACCAAGCGGCGAGCCCGAGCACCAGCAGCGGCAACAGCACCGACGCGGCCCATAGCGACGCGAAAGGCGCGCGCGAACGCACCACGAGCGTCGGCTGCGGTTTCGACTGCGGTTTTCGCCCGGCGCCGGTAGCGCTCGTGGGATCGTCGTTCATGGGCTCTGGATACCCGCTCGCGCAGACCCGCGCAATCTCGGCTGTCGGCAATCGCAGGGAGGATTAAGGCCCCGTTAGCCGCGTTGCGTTAGAACATGTGGTGCCGTGCGGCTCCCAGCGGGCCGTCGACGGTGAGCGTGCCCCTGCGTAACGGGATATGTCGATGCGTCTGTTTCCCGGGCTTCCCGCGCGTTACGCGATCGGGAGAGCCGGATTGATCCGGATGACCCGCGCTGTGATCGTCGCGACGATCGCAGGCTTCTGGCTCGCCCTCGGCTTCATGCCGACGGTGCCGGGCTCCGCCGTGGCCGCACAGGCCGGCGAGGTCAGCGTGCGCGGTCAGCAGGAGGACGGATTCGGCCGTATTCAGCTGCAATTCTCCGAACCCGTCCGCGTCGAGGCCCGCTCCGCCAACGGCGTCATGGTGATCCGCTTCGAGGCGCCGACCGCGATCCGCGGCGAGCGGCTCGCCCAGCAGATGCCCTCCTTCGTCTCAGTCGTGCGCCATGATCCGGACGGGACGGGGATGCGCATGGCGCTCACCCAGAATTTCAGTGTCAACGTCATCCATGCCGGCGAACTCGTCTTCGTCGATATCCTGCCCGAGCGCTGGAGCGGTATGCTGCCCGGCCTGCCGCCCGAGGTCGTGGCCGATCTCGCCCGCCGCGCGCGCGCCGCCGAACGGCTCATCGAGGAAGAGCGCGAGCGGCGCGAGGAGAGAATCGTCCGTCCGCTTCCCGTGCGCGTCGCGGAATTGCCGACTCTGACCCGGCTCGTCTTCGAGCCGCCCGTGCCCACGGCGATCACCCGCAGGGTCGAGGAAGACCTGTTCGAACTTCGTTTCGGAGACCCGTTCCGGCTCGAGGCCGAGCGGACGCTCTCGGGCGTGCCGGGCATCCAGGCCCTCGAGGAGAGCGAGGAGGACGGCAATCTCACGGTGCGCCTGCTGCTCGAACCCGGCTTCGACGCCCGCGGCTTCCACGAGGATGGCGGCTACGTCGTGGATATCGAGCCGCTCGCCGGCTTCGGCGAACCAACGGCCTCCGATCTGCCGATCCTCACCGCCGCCTCCGACGCGCCCGACCGGGACGAGACCCTCATCGCGGAGGCGCCCGTCGACGTTGACCCCTACGACGCGGAACCCGAGATCGACACGCCCGCCGTGATCGATATCGAACACCTGATCCGCGAACAGCTTCCTCTGCGCGAAGCGACCGAGACCGACGAGGCGCGCGGGCGTTTCCTCACCGAGGGAGGCGATACGGCGCAGAGCCTGCGGGTCGATTTCGAGTTCGGCGAGGCCGTGCCCGCCGCAGCCTTTTCCCATGGCGGCATCTTGCGGGTGGTCTTCGATACGCGGACGCCGCTGGCGCTCGATCCGCAACCCGAGGCGAGCGAGGCGGTCGCGCGGCTCGACGGGGTTCTGCGGGAGGGTCGCTTCGTCACCGTGCGCTTTGCTCTCCCCGAGCCGCGCATCGCCCATCTCACGCCGCATGACGGGGGCTGGCGCCTCGTCGTCGCCGCCGATCCCGAGCGCGCCGCGACGCCGGTGACGGTGCGCCCCGATCTCGACGATGCGGGTCGCCACGTCATCGCGGTCGATCTGCCGGAGGCCTCGGCGGTTCACTGGATCGACGCACCGGAAACGGGCATGCGCATCGCGGTCGCGACGGCGGCGGGCGAGCCGCGCAATCTCCCCCGCGACCAGATCTTCGTGGAGTTCAAGCTCCTGCGCAGCATCCAGGGTGTGGCCGTCGCCGCGCTCGCCGACGATCTGCGCGTGCGGTTGCGCGAAGACGGCGTCATCGTCTCGCGGCCACGCGACCTCCTGATCAGCGGCGCCACGGCGGCCGGGGGCGAGACGGCACCCGGTGAGATTCCCGAGGGATCCGTCTTCGAGGCCGCGCACTGGCGCGACGCGCAGGGTGGCGCCGTGCGCCGGCGCCTGCATCAGACCATCGAGGCGGTCATCGAGGCGCGGCCCTCGCAGCGCGGGGATGCCCGGCTCGACGTGGCCCGCTTCATGCTGGCCAACGGGCTCGCCCCGGAAGCCGCCGGTGTGCTCGAAGTCGTCGCCGAGGACGAGCCGGACAGGCGCACCGACCGACGCTGGCTCCTGCTCAACGTCGCCGCCGCCATGCAGATGGGTCGCCTCGACGAGGCTCGCGAGGCCATGTCCCATCCCGAACTCGACAGCGACCGGGAGATCCTTTTGTGGCGGTCCTGGCTCGATGCCCGCGAGGGCCGTGCGCAACAGGCGATCACCGGTTTTCGCCACGGACGCCCGCTGCTCGAGAACTACCCCGACGATCTCCAGGGCGCGATGCGGCTCAGCCTGGCCGAGATCGCACTCGACGAAGGCGAGATCGAGCTGGCGCGTCGCGAGGCGAGAGCGCTCGCACAACTCGCTCCGGGCTCCGTGTCGCAGGATGCGCTGCGCCTGCTCGAAGCCCGGATCGACATCGCCATCGGCCAGCCGGAACAGGCACTCGACAATCTCGGTCGCCTCGCGGAGGAGGGTTCGCGCCCCTATGCCGCCCGGGCGGAACTCTTGTGGCTCGAACACGGGCTCGCGCGCGGCACGATCGATCGCACGGAAGCGATCGAGGCGCTGGAGCGGCTCATCGTCTCCTGGCGCGGGGACGATGTCGAAGTACGCACCCTCGGCCTGCTCGGCCAGCTCTATGCCGAGGAGGGGCGCTGGCGCGAAGCCTTCGTCGCCGCGCGCAACGCCAATGCGTTCTTCCCCGACAGTCCCGTCTCCCGCGAGCTGCACGACGAAACCGCCCGCATCTTCGACGAGATCTTCCTCGGCGGGCGCGGCGAGGCCCTCGACCAGGTGGAGGCGGTGGCGCTGTTCTTCGACTTCCGCGAGTTCCTCCCGATCGGGCGTCGCGGCGACGAGATCGTGCGGCATCTCTCGGACCGGCTCGTCGAGCTCGATCTCATCGACAAGGCCACGGAATTGTTGCGCCATCAAGTCGATAACCGGCTCAACGGATCGGCGCGTGCGACGGTCGCCGCGCGCCTCGCCACGCTCTATCTGATGGAGGGCGAACCGCTCGCCGCGCGCGAGGTTCTGGCCGAGACGCGCCTGCCCGAATTGCCGGAATCCATCCGCCAGGCGCGTATCCTGCTCGAAGCCCGGGCATTGTCGGATCTCTCGCGCACCGATCTCGCCCTCGAAACCCTCTCCGAATCCGAGGGTCCGGAAGTCGATCGCTTGCGCGCCGACATCCTCTGGACCGCGCGGCGCTGGCGCGAGGCCGGCGAAGCGCACGAGGCCATGACGGGGCAGCGCTGGCAGGACGGTGACGAACTCACCCGCCGCGAACGCACCGACGTCCTGCGTGCGGCCATCGCCTATTCGCTCGCCGACGAGACCATCGCCCTCGACCGGCTGCGCGCGAAATTCCTCGACCAGATGATGGCGTCGGAGGATGCCGCGGCCTTCTCCGTCGCCTCCTCGCCAGATGCGCTCGACAGTGAAGGTTTCCGTGCCCTCGCAACGCGGGTGACGTCGAGCGACACGCTGTTCGATTTCCTCGACGAATACCGCAAGCGCTTCCCCGAGAGCTCCCTGCCTGCGCGTCCGCGCGGGGTGACGGGGAGCGAAGCGCGCTCCTCTTCCCCTGACGATCAGGCGCGCCGTTCCGCCGCCGATACGGCTCCGCAGCCGGGCTGATGCGGCGGGCAAAAAGTCCAGCTTGTCATCATTCTAATTCTAAACTGTTGTAATTATTGGTATTTTTATTGACATACTTCACGAACGCGGCGAGATATGGGCGCATTCCGTCATCATCGCGCTGCGGGCCTTGAACCCGCTGATCGAGGTTGCCCCGTGTCGTTCATCAAAGATCCAGCCGGTGGGGCCGTCGTCCCGGATGCCGCGCCGGAAGCCTCTTCCTCCCCGGATGCACATCCGGCCCCCGAGCCCGTCGCCGAGCGTGCCGCCCTGATCCAGGCGCGTGTGCGGCGCGACGAATGCCTCGCCCGCAAGCGTGACTACAAGGGCCGGAGCACCCATGTCCGGCGCAAGCTCGACGCCGCCTTGCGCGCCGCCGAATCCGATGTGGCGATCCTGCTCTACGCGCTCGGCGAGAATCCCGACGCGGAAGGCCCCTGAGCGCCGACGCATCGCGCGCACGGATGCGAAATTCGCCGTGCGTCGACGGGCGAAATCCTCTATGAGAGGGCATGTTTCGCGAACGCCTCGATTCCCTCCTCGAAACGCTCGAAGCCGAGCACGCACGCAGTCCTTTCAGCGATGCGAGCACGCTTCGCGAACGGGTCGTCCCGGATCTGCGCGCGATTCTCACCGATGGCCGCGCCCAGGCGCAGGAGCGCCTCTTCGCGGATGCCGACGGTCTCGCCTGCGCGCGGCGCCTGTCGCGGCAGATGGATGCCGTGGTTTCCACGATCTACACGCTGGTCAACCGCATCCTCTATCCGGTGGAAAATCCCTCGACCAGCGAGCGCCTATGCATCGTCGCGACGGGCGGCTACGGGCGCGGGGCGCTCGCGCCGGGATCGGATGTCGATCTGCTCTTCCTGCTCCCCTACAAGCAAACCGCCTGGGGCGAGAGCGTGGTCGAGGCCATGCTCTACATCCTCTGGGATCTGCGGCTCAAGGTGGGGCATGCCACCCGCTCCGTCGATGAATGCCTGCGCGAGGGGCGCGGCGACTTCACCATCCGCACGGCCTTGCTGGAAACCCGCCACCTCGCCGGCGATGCGGCGCTCTATGGCGAACTCAAGCAGCGTTTCGACGCCGAACTGGTGCAGGGATCGGCGGCGGAATTCGTCGAGGCCAAGCTGCGCGAGCGCGACACGCGCGTGCGCAAGGCCGGCGCCTCGCGCTATCTCGTGGAGCCGAACGTCAAGGACGGCAAGGGCGGGCTGCGCGATCTCAACACTCTGTTCTGGATCGGCAAATACGTCTACCAGGTCGAGGACGTGAAGGCGCTGGTCGGTGCGGGTCTCTTCACCGCGCAGGAATTGCGCCTCTTCCAGCGCTGCGAGGAATTCCTCTGGCGGGTGCGCTGTCACCTGCATTTCCAGACCGGACGCGCGGAGGAGCGGCTGAGCTTCGATCTGCAGAGGCTCATCGCCGAACGGCTCGGTTTCTCCGAACGCGGCGGGCTCTCGGCGGTCGAGCGCTTCATGAAATCCTACTTCCTCATCGCCAAGGATGTGGGTGATCTCACCGCCATCGTCTGCGCGGCGATGGAGGCGCGACAGGCCAAGCACGTGCCGATGCTCGACCGCTTCATCGGGAGCCTGAGCGGCCTGCGTGGCGGGACCCGGCGGCGGCGCACGATCGGCCCCTTCCTGGTGGAGAACAACCGCCTGAGCGTGCGCGACGAGGAGACCTTCAGCCGTGACCCGGTCAATCTGATCGCGCTGTTTCGCGAGGCCGACCGGCACGATCTCGCGATCCATCCGGACGCCTCGCGGCTGGCCACCCGCTCGCTCAAGCTGATCACGCCCAATCTGCGCCGGGATGCGCGCGCCAACACCATGTTTCTCGACATCCTCACCTCACGCAACAAGCCAGAGAGCGTGTTGCGGCGGATGAACGAGACCGGGGTGCTGGGACGCTTCATCCCCGATTTCGGGCGGATCGTGGCGATGATGCAGTTCAACATGTATCACCATTATACGGTGGACGAGCATCTCATCCGCTCGATCGGTCATCTCGCGGCGTTGGAAGCGGGGCGGCTCGGCGATACCCACCCGCTCTCCGACCGGATCATCCACACGATCAGCCATCGCCGGGCGCTCTATGTCGCGCTGTTCCTGCACGACATCGCCAAGGGCCGGCCCGAGGATCATTCCATCGTCGGCGCGCGTATCGCCCGCAAGCTCGGCCCGCGGCTCGGCCTCACCCGCGCGGAGACCGACACTGTGGCCTGGCTCGTCGAGCATCACCTGCTGATGTCGACCATCGCCCAGAGCCGCGACCTTTCCGATCCGCGCACGATCGCGGATTTCGCCGGGATCGTGCAGACGATGGAGCGGCTCAAGCTGCTCCTCCTGCTCACCGTCGCCGATATCTCGGCCGTCGGACCGGGCGTCTGGACGGGCTGGAAGGGTGAGCTTCTGCGCACGCTCTACAGCGAAACCGAGCTGGTTCTGGGCGGCGGCGATGCCGATCTCGCGCGGCCTGCGCGCATCAACCAGGCGCAGGCCCGGCTTCGCGGACAATTGCCCGACTGGAGCGATGCCGAATTCGACGCCTATGCCAGACGCCATTATCCGAGCTACTGGCTCAAGGCGGACGAGCGCTTCCGCGAGCGTCACGCCCGCTTCATGCGCGAGGCGGATGCGGCGGGCCAGAGCGTCGCCACGGGTTTCGAGACGGACGGGTTTCGCGGCGTGACCGAGATCACCGTGGTCTCGCCGGACCACCCGCGCCTGCTCGCCATCGTCACCGGTGCCTGCGCGGCGGCGGGCGGCAATATCGTGGACGCCCAGATCTTCACCACGATGGACGGGATGGCGCTCGACACGATCTTCCTCTCGCGCGCCTTCGATCGCGACGAGGACGAATTGCGCCGGGCCGAGAAAGTCGCGGGCTCCATCGAGCGGGCGCTCAAGGGCGAGGTGAAGATCGCCGATCTCGTCGATGGAAGGCGCCAGCCGCGCGAGCGCACCAAGCCCTTCGTGGTGATCCCGGAAATCGTGCTCGACAACGCCGCCTCGGGCCGCTTCACCGTGATCGAGGTGACGGGGCTCGACCGGCCCGGCCTGCTCTACGATCTCACCACGGCGCTCGGCCGGCTCAACCTCAACATCGCCTCGGCCCATATCGCCACGTTCGGCGAGAAGGTCGTCGACGTGTTCTACGTCACCGATCTCACCGGCGGAAAGATCATTCGCCCCGCCCGCCAGAACGCCATCCGCAAGGCTCTGCAGGAGGTGATCCAGGGCCCCGCATCCGGCGAGCGCAAAGGCGAAGGCAAAGGTGAGAGCAAGGGAGACGGCAAGGGGGACGGCAAAGGAGATACCAAGGGAGAGGGGCCCGACGGCGCCCGCGATGGGCGCGGGGTGCGACGCAGCGCTTGATTTCCCGCACAACCGCCATGATATCAGGCGTGAGTGATCCCGACCGCGCCGCTTGTGCGGCCCATGCATTTCGAGAACGAGCGATCAAAGACGAGCCATGACCAACAGCCATCACAAGGCCCAGAACGCCAATCCCGAATCCCCCGAGAACGGTCCCGCTACCGGCATCTCCGGACAAGCCGGCGCCGCCTTCGCCAGCCAGGCCTACGCGGCTGCGGCACAGGAGGGCATGAAGCCGGAAGGAGCAAAGCCTGACAGCACTCATCCGGGCGGGCAGGAATCTCCGGAAGCGCCGCACGGCGCGGCCCATGAGGGTGACGCTCCCCGGGACGTCGTCGCCGAGGCCCTCGCCGCAGCCGAAGCCGAGAAGGCGGAGATGAAGGACAAGCTGCTGCGCACGCTCGCCGATATGGAAAACCTGCGCCGGCGCACCGAGAAGGAAGTTGCGGATGCGCGCGCCTATGCCGTCACCGCCTTCGCCCGCGACATGCTCACCGTGGCCGACAACATCCACCGTGCCCTCGAGGCCGTTCCCGCCGAATCGCGCGACGCGATGGACGGCGCACTGAAGTCGCTGCTCGAAGGCATCGAGCTCACCGAGCGCGACCTGATGAAGACCATGGAGCGCCACGGCGTGCGCAAGCTCGCGCCGCAGGGCGAGAAATTCGATCCGAACCTCCACCAGGCCATGTTCGAAGTGCCCGATCCGAGCGTACCGAGCGGCCAGGTCGTGCAGGTGATGCAGGACGGATACGTGATCGGCGAGCGCGTGCTGCGCCCGGCCATGGTCGGTGTCGCCAAGGGCGGACCGAAGCCGGCACCGGCGGCACAGGGGAATGGCGGATCCGACGGCGCGGCCTGAGGGTCGCGCCCTGCGCCTCGGCCCCGTCCGGCTTCTGCCCGTCGCAGCCGGCGCGCTTCTCGCAGCCGCCCTGGCCCTCACCGGTTGCGGCCAGCGTGTCGACGAGGCGCAGGCGCGGCTGTGCCGGATGGCCCTGCCGGCGCTCAACCCCGAAGGCTCCGATATCCGCATCACCCGGCTCGCGCTCGCACGGGAGGGGCCGGGTATCCGGATCGACTATACCGTCACCGCGCCGGCCATTGCAGGAACCAGCCGGGCAGGAACCAGCCGGGCAGGCACCAACCGCGCAGGTCCCAACCGCGCGGGACCCGTGCGCGCCTTCGCGATCTGTCGGTTCGATCCCGTGCCGTTTTCCGAGATCGAGCCACGCCTCGCGGCGATCGAAACGCAGGACGGCCCGGTCAGCGGCGCCTCCGTCTATCTGATGCAGCGGTTCTGGCTGCGCAGCCCCGAGGCCTATGCCGCGGATCCGGGTCGTTGACCATGGGGCCGGAAACGCCTATCGGGAAACTGAAACGGCGCTCGCAGCGCCGTCGGGAGTCGTGATGAGCCAGGATCCGGAAATGGACCGCGCGCAGGAGCGGGGCACGGCGGCTTCCAGCCTGCCGGGGGCTTCTCGCCTGCCGGGGGCTTCCAGCCAGCCGGAGACCTCTCGTCTACCCTTGACCTGCGCGATCATCGCCCGGGACGAAGCGGACCGGATCGGGCGCTGCATCGCCTCGGTGCGCGATCTCGTCGACGATGTCGTGGTGGTGGATTCGGGATCGCGCGACGATACGGTGGCTGTGGCGAAGGCCCATGGCGCGCGGGTGATCTACAATGCCTGGCCGGGCTACGGCCCGCAGAAGCGCTTCGCCGAGGATGCCGCGCTTCACGACTGGGTCCTCAATCTCGATGCCGATGAATGGCTTCCCCCCGAAGTCCGCTCCGAGATCGCCGGATTGTTTTCGCACGGGGTTCCGGGCAAAGCGGGGTATCGCTTTCGGGTGGAGACGGTCTACCCGCACCACGAGACGCCGCGCCCGTTTCCCGATTACCACGCTTATGTGCGCCTCTATGACCGCCGCCGCTGCAGGTTTCCCGATTCGCTGGCCTTCGACGCCATCGCCTTCGACCCGCAGACGATGGGCGACATCCGCGCGCCGATCTACCATCAGAGCATCCGTTCGCTGGCGCATCTCGTGGAGAAGAATATCGGCTATTTCCATCTCCAGGCACTGGAGCGCCGGCGCTCGCGGCTGACGACGCTGCCCCGCATGCTGGTCGAGCCCGTCGCCGCCTTCGTGAAATACTATTTCCTGCGACGCCACGTCACCGGCGGCCTGTTCGGGCTGCGCTACGCGCTGACGGCAGCCTATATCCGCACCTACCGGCTCGCGGCCCTGGCCGGCTTCTTCCCGGACCGCACCAAAGCCATGCGCCGGCGGCTCGACGCGGCACGCGACGAGGGGACCGCAGATCGACGCGGCGATGCGGATCCGCAGATTTCCCCGCGCGCGACGGAGTAGGCGGTCGTGGTGGATCAAGCCGCACGCTCCGCGTTCGATCCCTTCGCTCATTGCGAGAGCCTGGTGCGCGAAGGTGATCCGGATCGCTATTTCGCGACGCTCTTCGTCGATGCGGCGAAGCGCCCCCACATCTTCGCCCTGTTCGCCTTCACCCTCGAGATCGCCCGGGTGCGCGATGCGGTGAGCCAGGCGCTCGCCGGCGAGATCCGGCTGCAATGGTGGCGCGACGCGCTCGCGCCGGACGGCACGAGCGGTGCCATGAGCGGCGACATACGCGCCAATCCCGTCGCCGCGGCGCTCCTCGACACGATCGCCCGCTTCGACCTGCCGATCCACCCCCTCATCGATCTGATCGATGCGCGCGTACATGACCTCTATGACGATCCCATCACCGATCTGAACCAGCTCGAAGGCTATTGCGGCGAGACCTTCAGCGCGCCGTTGCGGCTCGCGGGGCTGATCCTCACCGACGGCGCCGATGCGCGTGACGCGGATGCTGCCGGCCATGCCGGTGTGGCGCTGGGCATGACGGCGCTGGTCCGCGCCTTCCCCGTCCAAGTGCGGCGCGGGCAGTTGATGGCGCCGCCGCTGAGCATTCTCTCGCAGAACGGGCTTTCCCGCGGCGACGTCGTGTCCGGTCGGGCTGAGGCGGGAAAGCTCGCTGCGGCGATGGCGGAGATGCGGCGCCATATCGACAGCCACCTCGCGGCGGCTCGCACGGCGCTCGCGACCTGCGATCCGCGCATCGCCCCGCTCTATCTGCCCCTCGCCACCCTGCCGCTCTATCTCGACCGGATGGCGCGCGCGGATTACGCACCCTTTGATACCATCGTCACGGCCCCGCGCTGGCGGCGGCTCTGGCGCCTCTGGCGGCAGGCGCGCAAGGGCTGGCGCTGATCGCGAGCCGGGCTTGCTTCGAGGTGGGCCTGCTGCAAGTGATCTTGCTCGAAAAACGGAGCGTGCGCATTCGCAAAGCCCGCACGGCCTGCCTGCGGGATTGCCCGGGCTCGCGCGTCGTGATTGGCTCGTGGGATCTGCGGAGGATGCCATGGCCGATGATCTGAAAGCGGTGCCGGAAACGGCCTGGGAGCGCTTGCGGGCGGACGAGATCAACGCACGCGCCCGAGAAGACGCGATCGTCTTCCTGCCCGTCGCCTCGACCGAGCAGCACGGACCGCATCTGCCAACCGGCGTAGATACGCTTCTGTGCAGCGCGGTCTGCGACCGGGCAGCCGCGATCCTGCTCGCGCGCGACATCGCGTGTATCCGGGCGCCCGCCATGCCGATCGGGCTCGCGGCGCATCACATGCCCTTCGGCGGTTCGCTGACGCTCTCGCTGCCAACCTGGCACGCATTGCTCGCGGATGTCTGCCGCGCGATCGGCGATGCGGGCTTCTCGCGCATCGTGATCGTCAACGGCCATGGCGGCAATGCCAGCGCGCTCAACGCGCTGTCCGGGGAATTGTCCCGCGCGGTTGCGCCACGCATCGCCGTGACCACCTATTTCGCGCTGGCCGAGGCGGAGTTTTCCGCGATCCTCGAAGATCAGCAGGGTGTGCTGCATGCCTGCGAGGCGGAAACCTCGATGATGCTCGCCCTCGCGGAGGACATCGTCACGCAAGAAGCGCTGCCCCAGGCCTATGGTCCGCCGGCGCGCAACGCCGCATCGGTCCTCGGTGCGCCGATCCATCGCTGGCGCGATTTCACCGCGCTGACGCGCACGGGCGTGATCGGGGACGCGCGCAAGGCGAGCGCCGCAAAGGGTGAGAAACTGATCACGGCGGCGGCCCGCGCCCTCGCCGGAACGGCGAGCGATCCGGCGCTCTGGGCCTGAAATCAGGCGGCGCGTTCGTAGACCCGGTTGAGCCGCGTATGCGCGATCTCGCGATAGCCATGCGCCTCGAGCAGGGCCGGCAGATCCATCTGCCAGCGATCCGCCGCATCCTCGACGATGAGGAGGCGCGGGAACAGGCCGGGCGCGACATCGCGGAAAAACGGCTCCAGAATGATGTCGGCGGCGCCCTCCACATCGAGCTTGAGCGCATCGACATGCTGATAGCGCTCGGCCTCGATCAGCGCCTGGAGGGTGGTGGCGGGGACCTTGATGGGCTTGGCGAGGCCCGACCCGACGATCTTCACCGAAGATTGCCCGGAATTGCCCGGATCGAGAAACAGCGTCAGCTCACCCGGCCTGTCGGCCACGGCACAATCCACCGCCTTGATGCTCATGCCGGGATTGAGGCGGATGTTGAAGATCAGCCGGTCGAAGATCTCCGGCTGCGGCTCGACGCTCAGGATCCGCGTGCCCGGCTTGCCCCTGGCCGCGACGAAGAGCGAATAGGCGCCGATATTGGCCCCGACATCGATGAAGACGAAATCCTCGCGCAGCCGCTCCGCCAGAATGGCGCGCTCCTGCGGGTCGAAGAATTGCGGCGTGAAGAGCACCCGCCGCTCACACAGGTTGTTATAGGGAAACAGCCGCATCCGCGCGCCGAAGGTCTCGACGTCGACGGGATGGCCGCGCAGGGCCCGCACCGCGATTCGGCGCAGGAGAAACGACATCCGCTTCTTCAACCACGAATCCGGTGCCGCGCGGGTCGCCGCGAGGATTCGTGCGGTCATGCCTTGGGGCGCATAGGCGCCGAAGGGCGCGTTCTCGGGCATGCGGTCTGTTCTCGCACAGTCTCTGATCGACGTTCGACCGGCTCGAAGGCCGCCCGAACCGGGTTTTCGTCTTCGCATTCTTGCGAGGACTGCGCAAGCCGGTCGCGCCCGCGCCCGCGCGCGCAAAACGATGCATCGGCCTTGAATCCGCCGCCCGAGAGGCTATGGTCCCCACGAGAACCACCCGCGAGCAGCCATGACCATCGACGAAACCACCGAACTCGACACCGAGACCCGCAAGGTCCCCCTGCACGGACCGGAGGCCTTCGAGGGCATGCGCCGCGCCGGCAATCTCACGGCACAGGCGCTCGATCTCGTGGCCGAGATGATCCGCCCCGGCGTAACCACCGAGGCGATCGACGAACTCGTGTTCGGCTTCGCCATGGATCACGGCGCCTTTCCGGCGACGTTGCTCTATCGCGGCTATCCGAAATCGACCTGCACCTCGATCAACCACGTGGTCTGCCACGGCATCCCCAATGAAAAGCCCCTGCGCGAGGGTGATATCGTCAATGTCGACATCACCCTGATCGTCGATGGCTGGCATGGCGATTCGAGCCGGATGTATTTCGTCGGCGACGTCGCGCGCAAGGCGCAGCGGCTTTGCGACATCACCCATGAATGCCTGATGCGCGGCATCGCGGCGGTAAAGCCCGGCGCCACCACCAACGATATCGGCGCCGCGATCCAGGCCTATGCGGAAGGTGAGCGCTGTTCGGTGGTGCGCGACTTCTGCGGCCACGGGCTCGGCCGCGTCTTCCACGACGCGCCCACGATCCTGCATTTCGTCGAGCCGAATTACGACGTGAAGCTCGCGCCCGGCATGATCTTCACCATCGAGCCGATGATCAATCTCGGGCGCCCGCACGTGAAGGTGCTCGGCGACGGCTGGACGGCGGTGACGCGCGACCGTTCGCTCTCGGCGCAATTCGAGCATTCCATCGGCGTCACCGAGACCGGCTGCGAGATATTCACGCTCTCACCCAAGGGCTACGACAAGCCTCCTTATCAGATTGCATAAATCGACTTTCTGCAATCTGGGCGCTTTCCCAACCGGCGACCGGCCCCTAGAATGAGCGCGAGAATCACGCGTTTGGCCGGAGCCCGCCATCATGTCCGCCCTCGAGGACGAGACGCCGCATTATCACGGCCATCGCGACCGGCTGCGCGCGCGCTTCTGTGAGATCGGGGGCGATGCGCTGCCCGATTACGAATTGCTCGAACTCGTCCTGTTCCGCTCGATCCCGCGACGCGACGTCAAGCCGCTGGCCAAGGAACTGATCCGGCGCTTCGGCGGTTTCGCCGAAACGATAGCCGCCTCGCCCAGACGCCTCGGCGAGATCGCGGGGCTCGGCGAGGCGACGATCACGGATTTCAAGATCATCGAGGCCTCGGCCCGGCGTCTCGCCAAGGGCGAGGTGGCCAAGCGCCCGGTGCTGTCTTCATGGAGTGCGGTGATCACCTATTGCCGCACGGCGATGGCCTTCGGCGAGAAGGAACAGTTGCGGCTGCTCTTTCTCGACAAGCGCAATGCGCTCATCGCCGACGAGGTCCAGCAATCGGGCACCGTCGATCACACGCCGGTCTATACGCGCGAGGTGGTCAAACGCGCGCTCGAGCTATCGGCCACGGCGATCATCCTCGTCCACAACCACCCTTCCGGCGACCCGACCCCGTCCCAGGCCGATATTCGCATGACCAAGGAGATCGCCGACGTGGCCAAGCCGCTCGGCATCAATGTCCACGACCATATCATCGTCGGGCGCGAGGGGCATGTCAGCCTCAAGGGGCTGAAGCTGTTCTGACGCCGCCCCGGCCTTTCACCCCCGGTCTCTCACCAACCGATCTCTCTCATCCCCATGGCCCGCGACGGCGGCCCTGGCGACCGCCCGCCCAGGGCGCGCCGGGCGGCGGGCCGGCATGGCCACGGCGCACCGGGGCCGCGCCCGGAGCCGCGACACCCGTGCCGGCACCCATGCCCCCGATCCCCATCTGCCGCGCGAGATCCTGCAAAGCGGCGATCCGGTTGGCGGTGTTGGGATGGGTCGAGAACATGTTGTCGATCGCATCCTTGCGCAACGGGTTGATGATGAACATCGAAGCCGTGGCCGGATGGCGCTCGGCCTTTTCGTTGGGAATGCGCTGCACGCCGCCGGCGATCTTCTCCAGCGCCGAGGACAGCCAAAGCGGGTTGCCGCAGATCTCGGCGCCCATCCGGTCCGCGACATATTCGCGCGAGCGGCTGATCGCCATCTGGATCAGCATCGCGGCCATCGGCGCGAGGATCATCATGGCGAGCATCATGAAGGGATGGGGCCGGTTGTCGCCACGCCCGCCGAAGAGAAAGCCGAATTGCGCGAGCGTCGAGAGCGCACCGGCGATCGTCGCCGAGATCGTCATGATCAGCGTGTCGCGCGCCTTGATATGGGCGAGCTCGTGCGCCATCACGCCGGCGAGTTCCTCACGCGAGAGCATGCGCATCAGCCCCGTCGTCGCCGCGACCGCACCGTTTTCCGGGTTGCGACCGGTGGCGAAGGCGTTGGGCTGCGGGTTGTCGATGATGTAGACCTTGGGCATCGGCAATTGCGCGCGCTGCGCGAGCTCGCGCACCATGCCGACGAATTCCGGCGCGCTCGCATCGTCGACCTCGCGGGCACCGTGGGCGCGAAGCGCGAGCTTGTCGGAATTCCAATAGGCAAAGACGTTCGTGCCCGCGGCGATGACGAGGGCGATCATCATGCCGGCCTCGCCGCCGATCATCAGCCCGACCACGCCGAAAAGAGCGGTGAGCGCAGCCAACAGCATGCCTGTCTTCAGGTAGTTCATCGACGGGTCCCATTCTCGCGAAATCCGCACTATATGTGGGGTGTGCACCCGCTCTACGGCAAGATCACGTCGCGACGAGATCGCCGTTTGGAGGACCGGGTGAGAGGACATTCGTTATCGACGAGGACGCCATGCAATCCGACAGCGTCACGACCGCTCTCCCGGCGGAGGATGCCACAGCCGAAATCCCCGGCGCCGCTCCCGGCAAACCGCTCAGCGACGCCGCGCGCCGCGCGCTCGAGGAGGCCGCGGCCCGCCGCGCCGAGATCGACGCCCGTGCCGCCGAGATCGCGAAGCATCCCGAGCGGCTCGGGCGCGGCGGGCTGGAGCCCGTGCGCTACAACGACTGGGAAATCAAGGGCACGGCTTGCGATTTCTGAAGCGAAGGCGTCGCCTCAGAAGACGGGCTGGAGCCGCACCTGCGGGATCGGAATCGGCCCCATGAAGACACGCCCCTCGCGCAGATCGAGCGCAGGGAAGCGCCGCAGCCCCTCCGGGCCGCTCGTCGCCTGATCACGCGGCGCGAGCGCATCGAGCATCATCATGGCGTTGGCCTGTTGCTGCCCGCCGCCGAGCAGGCGCCCGACCAGATCCTCGATCCCGGCCGCTGCCGGCTCGATCCGCCCGGAGGGACGCATCGCGTCGTCGAGGCGCAATTCGCCCGCGATCTGCACATGCGCATCGCCCTTGCGGATGTCGATCATCTCGATCGTGACGCTGCCGCCTGCATCACGCCAGGTCGTCGCCATCTGGCGCGGGGGACCGGGGCGCAGATTGCGCAGATTGGTCGTGCGGGCCGTGACCTCGACCTGGGCCGGACGGTCGTCGCCGATGAGGCGATCGAAATCCGGGATGCGGGCATCGGTGGCGCGCATCACCAGATCGAGGGCGCCGGTGGCGGGCGCCGCCCTGGGAGCCGGGCGCAGATAGAATTCGAAACGCTCCGCCGAGGCTTCCACCGGCGCAGGCGCGGCGCCGTGGACCGCGATTTCCGGACCACGCAGATCGAGCGCGAGCTGCTCGGTGCCGCGCCCGAGTTCGGTAATGCTCGCGCGCAGGCTCTCCCAGTCACCCTCGAAGGATGCGACACCATCCGTCCCGCGAAACGGCCCGGCGGCCTCCACGATCAGATGCCGGGGCTGATAGACCTGCGCCATGGCCAGCGTCGGGCCCAGCGAGAAGGTCGCGCCATCGGCACGCGTGAAGACGAGGCTCGCGCAGGAAATCTGGATCCGGAACGGAAAACCGCCGACGCGCCGGTCCGCGCAATCCCAGTTGCGCCCCAGATCCGCCTCGCGGGCGAGCCGCGTCTCGATCTCGCTGTCGACGCGCTCGCGCACTAGGAACCACGCCGTGCTCCAGCCGATGATCAGCGTCACCAGCAGCACATAGGGCGCAAACAGCCAGAACCGGCCGGCCCGCCGGCGCGGGGGCGGCTGCGGTTGCGGCTCGCGATCCTGACCTTGATCAAGTGGCGATGAATCGTCTCGGCTCGACATCGAATGCTCCAATCCCGGGCGGGCGCAGGCGTGACCCGCACCGGACCCGTCCGCACGGGCGGACCGATCCGGGCCGATCGATTGCGATGCGCCCGCGAACCTGATAGCGCCTCTCGTGCAGGAAATCGAGGGCGAGAACGTGACCGACGGACAGCATGCCACCAACACACCCGCGACCGACGATCTCTGGGTCTTCGGCTACGGATCCTTGATGTGGCGGCCCGGCTTTCGTTTCGAGGAATGCCTGCGCGCCGAACTGCTGGGCTTCCATCGGGCATTGTGCGTCTATTCCTACGTCCATCGCGGCACGCCGGATCGCCCGGGCCTCGTCCTCGGGCTCGATCGCGGGGGTGCCTGTACGGGCATGGCTTTCCGCGTCGCCGCCGCCGAGGCGGAAGCGGTCGTCGCCTATCTGCGCGCCCGCGAGCAGGCGACGCTCGTCTATGAAGAGCGCCGGGTGAAGATCACCCTGGAAGACGGACGCGAGATCGAAGCGCTGACATATGTCGTCGATCGCGAGCACGAGCAATATGCCGGGCGTCTGCCCACGGAGGAATTGCTGCGGCTGATTCGCCAGGGCATCGGCCAATCGGGCGAAAACCCGGAATACGTCATCGCGACGGCGGCCCATCTGCAGGAAATGGGCGTGGCCGATCCGCTGCTCGACGGATTGTCGCGCGCGCTGACCGATCAGGGCCGGTAGACGGCGCCACCTCCACTCAGGACACGCCACCACCTTCGGGCTGAGCCGCGCTGCGGTCATCCGGTTCCCGCTCGATCGCGACACTCTGTCCCGCACGGGCATGGGCACCGGCACGAGCACGTGCACGGGCGAGCGCCTCGGCCTGCGTGACCAGCATGGCGAGCGTCTCTTCGGGCAGAATGCGGGCGGCGAGGAGCAGTCGCTCGCGCAGGCGAACGAGGCTGCGCACCTGCGGATCATCCTCCCCCTCCGCCGGATCGCCGTCGGACAATTCCGCGATCAGCGATGCCTCGGAGACCGGCCCGCCGAGAACCCAGTCCGGAGTGACGCCGAGCACGCCGCAGATCCGCAGAAGCGTCTGATAATCGGGGCTGCGGCGTCCGTTGACGTAATGGCCGTAGCGCCTGGGATCGAGCCCGGCCTGGCGCGCCACCGCACTTTGCGAGAGGCCCAGATCGTTGCCGCGCTGCCTGAGACGCTCTGGAAGGTTGCTCATCGGAACAATCTGTTCCGAGACGGCTTGACCGGTCTACGAACGTTATGTAGTCAGTTCACTACGATTTGTAGTAAGAGTTGAGACGCCGCTCGTGAGCTTCGAAATGTTCCGGCTGCTGGCAGAGCTGGCCGCCTTGCTGATCCCCCTCGCCCTCATCCGGATCATCGTGGTGCGGGCCAGGAGGCGTGATCGTGCGCTTCGCATGAAAGAGCTTGGGATGAAAGAGCTTGGCATCAAAGAGCGGCTCGACTGAGAGCGACACGGTCGGTAGCAAAGGCGCCATTGAGCGCGAACCGGTCGTTGCCGGTGCGTCATGCATGCGCTTCTGCTCGGGCCTCGACACCCCTGACCTTAGAATCATTCCTGATGAGGTAGATTGCGCGGCGCGTTTCGGTTATACGCCGCAGCGTGCGCCGCGTTTCCAGCGCGCGCCGGACCGGCCTCTGGCCCCCGGTGCGCCGATCGCGATGGGCGTCCGGGCGCTCCCGGAGCGGCGCGGGTGGTCTTCATGGGAATGCCACCTTTGTCGAATCTGTTGGGTCATCCAGCAAGCGAGGAACGCCATGTCGCTCGATAGCTTCAATTGCCGCCGCGAAATCACCGTCGGCGACCAGAAATACACCTATTTCTCCATTCCCGAGGCGGAAAAGAACGGTCTCGAAGGCGCCTCGCGCCTGCCGTTCTCGCTGAAGGTCCTGCTCGAGAACCTCCTGCGTCACGAAGACGGGCGCACGGTCACCAAGGACGACATCCAGGCGCTCGCCGCCTGGCTCGAGGACAAGGGCACGGCCGGGCGCGAGATCGCCTACCGCCCCGCCCGCGTGCTGATGCAGGACTTCACCGGCGTTCCCGCCGTGGTCGATCTCGCCGCCATGCGCGACGGCATCACCCAGCTCGGCGGTGATCCGGCCCGGATCAACCCGCTCGTTCCCGTCGATCTGGTGATCGACCATTCGGTGATCGTCGACGAATTCGGCACGCCCAAGGCCTTCGCGCACAATGTCGAGCTGGAATACAAGCGCAACGGCGAGCGCTACCGCTTCCTGAAATGGGGCCAGTCGGCCTTCGACAACTTCTCCGTCGTGCCCCCCGGCACCGGCATCTGCCACCAGGTCAATCTCGAATACATCTCGCAGGCCGTCTGGACCCGCAAGGACGAGAAGACCGGCGAGACCATCGCCTATCCGGACACGCTGGTGGGCACCGATTCGCACACCACCATGGTCAACGGCCTCGCCGTGCTCGGCTGGGGCGTGGGCGGCATCGAGGCGGAAGCGGCCATGCTCGGCCAGCCCGTCTCCATGCTCATCCCGGAAGTGATCGGCTTCAAGCTCACCGGCAAGCTCAAGGAAGGCGTCACCGCCACCGACCTCGTGCTCACCGTGACGCAGATGCTGCGCGCCAAGGGCGTCGTCGGCAAGTTCGTGGAATTCTACGGGCCGGGCCTGTCCGACATGGCGGTGGCCGACCGTGCCACGATCGGCAACATGGCACCGGAATACGGCGCCACCTGCGGCCTGTTCCCGATCGACCAGCGCACGCTCGACTATCTCAACGTCTCGGGCCGCGAGGAATCGCGCCTCGCCCTCGTCGAGGAATACGCCAAGGCGCAGGGCATGTGGCGCAAGGCCGACACCCCCGATCCGGTCTTCACCGATTCGCTCGAACTCGATCTCGGCGACGTCGTCCCCTCGCTGGCCGGCCCCAAGCGCCCGCAGGACCGGGTGCTGCTCACCGAAGCCAAGCCGTCCTTCGAGGACGCCATGGCGAAGGAGTTCAAGAAGGCGATCGATCTCTCCAAGCGTTTCAAGGTCGAGGGCGCCAATTACGATCTGGGCGACGGCGACGTCGTGATCGCGGCGATCACGTCGTGCACCAACACCTCCAATCCGTCCGTGATGATCGGTGCGGGCCTGCTCGCGCGCAACGCCGTCAAGAAGGGCCTCAAGACCAAGCCGTGGGTGAAGACCTCGCTCGCGCCCGGGTCGCAGGTCGTGGCGGAATATCTCGAACGCGCGGGCCTGCAGGGTGATCTCGACGCGCTCGGCTTCAACCTGGTCGGCTTCGGCTGCACCACCTGCATCGGCAATTCCGGCCCCCTCGACGCGCCGATCTCCAAGGCGATCAACGACAACGACCTCGTCGCCGTCTCGGTGCTCTCGGGCAACCGCAACTTCGAGGGCCGCGTCAATCCGGATGTGCGTGCGAACTATCTCGCCTCGCCGCCGCTCGTCGTCGCTTACGCGCTGGCGGGAACGATGTTCGCCGATATCGTCAACGAGCCGCTCGGCCATGATCCCGACGGCAACCCGGTCTATCTGAAGGACATCTGGCCCTCCGCCAAGGAGATCCAGGACTTCATCGACAAGACCGTCACCCGCGACCTGTTCAAGTCGCGCTATGCCGACGTGTTCAAGGGCGACGAGAACTGGCAGGCCGTCGAGGTCGAAGGCGGCATGACCTATGCCTGGCAGGGTGGCTCCACCTATGTCCAGAACCCGCCTTATTTCGACGGGATCACCAAGGAGCCGGCGCCGATCACGGATATCGAGGGCGCACGGGTGCTCGGCCTGTTCCTCGATTCGATCACGACCGACCACATCTCGCCTGCAGGCAATATCCGCGTCGCTTCGCCGGCGGGGCAGTATCTGCAGGATCGCCAGGTCGCCGTGGCCGATTTCAACCAGTACGGCACCCGTCGCGGCAACCACGAGATCATGATGCGCGGCACCTTCGCCAATATCCGCATCAAGAACCAGATGGTGAAGGACGATTCGGGCAACGTGGTCGAGGGCGGATACACCATCCACCATCCGTCGAACGAGCGCATGTACATCTATGATGCCGCCATGCGCTATGCCGAGGAAGGCGTGCCGCTGGTGATCTTCGCCGGCAAGGAATACGGTTCCGGCTCCTCGCGCGACTGGGCGGCCAAGGGAACACGGCTTCTCGGCGTGCGCGCGGTGATCGTGGAGAGCTTCGAGCGCATCCACCGCTCCAACCTCGTGGGCATGGGCGTGCTGCCGCTCGTCTTCGACGAGGGCCATAGCTGGCAGTCGCTGGGCATCACCGGCGCCGAGCAGGTCACCATCAAGGGCCTCGCCGGCGACCAGCTGAAGCCGCGTCAGAAGCTCACCGCCGTGATCACCTTCGCCGATGGTTCGGTGAAGGAAGTGCCGGTTATCTGCCGCATCGATACGCTGGACGAGCTGGAATACTTCCGCAACGGCGGTATCCTGCACTACGTGCTGCGCCAGCTCGCCGCCTGATCGGGCGTGGGATCCAAATAGATGTGACGGCCGGGCGACGCGTTCGCCCGGCCGTTTTTGATTCTTCCCGCGATGCGCATGAAAGCGGGCTCCCTGGTGGGGCAAAACGCGCTACCTTCTGCGCCGTGTCGCATGATCCCGCCCCTCTCCTGCCCCCGCGCTTTCGCGACTGGTTCACCGGTCGCGGCTGGCAGCCGCGCGATCATCAGCTGGAACTGCTCGCGCTCGCGAAGGCGCGAAGCAGCGCGCTTCTCGTCGCCCCCACCGGCGCGGGCAAGACGCTGGCCGGGTTCCTGCCCACCATGGTCGATCTCGCCGATGCGTCCCTGAATTCGCGCGAGAAGCGCCTGCACACGCTCTATATCTCACCGCTCAAGGCGCTCGCCGTCGATGTGGCGCGCAATCTGGAGGCGCCCGCGCGGGAGATGGGCCTCGGCCTCGCCATCGAGACCCGCACCGGCGACACGCCGTCGCACAAACGCGCACGCCAGATGGAGCGCCCGCCGCAGATCCTGCTCACCACCCCCGAACAACTCGCCCTGATGCTCGCCCATCGCGAGGCGCGCAATCTCTTTGCGGGGTTGCAGCGCGTCGTCCTCGATGAATTGCACGCCCTCGTCACCTCGAAGCGCGGGGATCTGCTCTCGCTCGATCTCGCCCGGCTCTTCGCCCTCGCCCACGATCTCACGGCTGTGGGGCTCTCCGCCACGATCCGCGAGCCGCAGGCGCTCGCGCGCTATCTCACGCCGGACGATTCCCGCCCGCCGGAGATCGTCACGGTGGAGGGCGGCGCGCGGCCCGATATCCGCATGCTCGAGGCCGGTCGCCCCCTGCCCCAGGCGGGCCATACAGCTGCCTCCTCGATGCCGGCGATCTATGAGCTGATCCGGCGCCACAAGACGACGCTCGTCTTCGTCAATACGCGCATGCAGGCTGAATTCGTCTTCCAGGCTTTGTGGCGGCTCAACGAGGAGACGCTGCCCATCGCCCTGCATCACGGCTCTCTCGATGTCGCCCAGCGCCGCAAGGTCGAGGCGGCGATGGTGGAGGGGCGGCTCAAGGCGGTGGTCTGTACCGCGACGCTGGATCTCGGCATCGACTGGGGCGATGTCGATCTCGTCGTCAATGTGGGCGCGCCCAAGGGGGCGAGCCGGATCATGCAGCGGATCGGGCGCGCCAATCACCGGCTCGACGAGCCCTCGCGCGCCTTTCTCGTGCCGGCCAACCGGTTCGAGATCCTCGAATGCCGCGCCGCGCTCGATGCGGTGGAGGAGGCAGCGCAGGATACGCCCGACATGCATGAAGGCGCCCTCGACGTGCTCGCCCAGCACGTCCTCGGTATGGCCTGCGCCGAGGCCTTCGACGCGGATGATCTCTATGCAGAGATCCGAGGCGCCGCGCCCTATCGCGGGCTCGACCGGGAGACCTTCGACGCCGTTCTGCGCTTCGTCGCCACCGGCGGCTATGCGCTCACGGCCTATGAGCGTTTCGCGCGGATCGTGCAGGGCAAGGACGGGCTGTGGCGGGTGCGCGATGCCCGTACCGCCCAGCAATACCGCATGAATGTCGGCACCATCGTCGAGGCGACCATGGTGAAGGTGCGGCTCGGTCGCCCCTCACGTGCGGGGAGCCCCGCCGGGCGCGGCGGACGGGTGCTCGGCGAGGTCGAGGAATATTTCGCCGAGACGCTTTCGCCTGGCGACACGTTTCTCTTTGCCGGCGAAGTATTGACCTTTCACGGCCTCACCGAGGATGCGGCCATCGTCTCGCGCGCGGCTGCGGGGACCGATCCGAAGATCCCCAGCTATGCCGGGGGCAAATTCCCGCTCTCGACCTTCCTCGCCGCCCGCGTGCGCGGCTATCTCGCCGATCCGCAAAGCTGGGAGCGTCTGCCGGAGCAGCTCGTCGAACTGCTCGCCCTGCAGAAGCTGCGCTCGCGCCTGCCCGGCCCGGAGGATCTCCTCGTCGAGACCTTCATGCGGGCCGGACGCTCCTATCTCGTGGCCTATCCCTTCGAGGGGAGGCTCGCGCATCAGACGCTCGGCATGCTTCTCACCCGGCGGCTGGAGCGCGCCCGGATGAAGCCGCTCGGCTTCGTCGCCAATGATTACGGGCTCTGCGTCTGGGGCCTGCGCGATCTCGGCCTCGCGGAGAAAACGCATCCCGGCTTCATCGCCGATCTCTTCGCGCAAGACATGCTCGGCGACGATCTGGAGGAATGGCTGGAGGAATCGGCGCTGATGAAGCGCACCTTCCGCTATTGCGCGGTGATCGCCGGGCTGATCGAGCGGCATTATCCCGGCCAGAAAAAAACCACGCGCCAGGTCACCTTCTCCACCGATCTCGTCTATGACGTCTTGCGCAAGCACGACCCGCATCACATCCTTCTGCGGGCCGCGCGGCGCGATGCGGCGACGGGGCTGCTTGACCTGAAGCGCCTCGCCATGATGCTGGAGCGCATCAAGGGGCGAATCATCCACCAGCCGCTCACCCGCGTCTCCCCGCTCGGCGTCTCGATCATGCTGGAGATCGGGCGCGAGAGCATCTACGGCGAAGGCGCGGATGATCTGCTGGCACAGGCGGAAGTGGAATTGATGCGCGAAGCGGCGGGCGGGGACGAACGCGGATATGGAGCCGGCTCATGAATATGGCGCAGATTTCATTAGCCGGCGTATCACCTGAATCCTGCGACTTCACCCTGGGCCGGCTCGCGCTCACTTGCGACATCTCCGGCGCGCTCTACGCCCCCGACGAGCGCACTCTGCTGGTGGCAGATCTGCATTTCGAGAAGGGCTCTTCGCGTGCAGCGCGCGGCTTCATGCTGCCGCCCTACGATACCCGCGAAACGCTGTCGCGCCTCGCCCGCGTGATCGCGCAATACGATCCGCGCAGGGTGATCGCGCTGGGCGATTCCTTCCACGACGCCGCCGGCCCCGCGCGGCTTGCATCGCTCGAAACCGAGCGCGGCATGCTGGCCGATCTGATGCGTGGCCGCGACTGGCTCTGGCTCACCGGCAATCACGACCCGGCCTTGCCGGAAAGCCTCGGCGGCGATGTCGCGGCCCATGCCGAACTCGCCGGCGTGCGACTCGTGCACGAACCCTCATGCGAAGCGGGTTATGAAATCGCGGGCCATTTGCATCCCGTGGCGAAGCTCACGGGCCGGGCCGGACGGCTGCGGGCACGCTGCTTCGCCCGCGATGAAACACGTTGCATCATGCCCGCCTTCGGCGCCTTCACCGGCGGCCTCAACCTGCGCGACCCGGCCTTCACCTCCTATTTCCCCGACGGCGCGACGGCGCATGTGATCGGGCGCTCGCGCGTCTATGCGGCGGGCTGGGAGCGGCTCGTGGGGGATTGAGCGGCGGCTCTCTCGCCCCTCAGCCGCGATCGCCGCCCTGAATCAGGCTGAAATCGGCCACGGCGCGGGTGGCTTCGCGCAGGGCGTGGAGCAGGCGCAGGCGGTTGTCGCGAAGCGCCGGATCATCGGCATTGACGGTGACCTTGTCGAAGAAGGCATCGACCGGCGCGCGCAGTTGCGAGAGGGCGCGCATCGCCGCCTCGAAATCCTCCGCCGCGATGGCGGCCTGCGCCTCTTCGCGGCTGCGTGCGAGCGCCACGGCGAGCGCTTTCTCCTCGATCTGGCCGCGTTCCTGGATCAGGGCGAGATCGGGGGCGGCGTCGAACGCCTTGCCGTCCTTCTTTTCCTCGATGCGCAGGATATTGGCCGCCCGCTTGAAGCCCGCGAGCAGGTTGGCGCCGTCCTCGCTATCGAGGAAGCGTCCGAGCGCCTCGACACGGCGCACGGCGGAGGTGAGATCGTCCTGGCCCGGCAGCGCGAAGACGGCGTCGATCAGATCGTGGCGCGCGCCTTTGTCGCGCAGATAGACCTTGAGGCGATCGACGAGGAAGGCGAGCAGATCCGCCTCGTCCGAACCCGCGGGCGCGGCATCACCCTTGCCGCCGGAACCGCGTTTCCCGACACCGGGCGAGACCGCGACGCCGTTCTCCGCGAGGCGTTCACCCCAGGCGATGAAGAGCGGCTCGAAGACGCGCGAGAGTTCGAGGCGGATATTGTTGTCGAGCAGGAGCCGGATCACCCCGAGTGCGGCGCGGCGCAGGGCATAGGGGTCCTTCGAGCCCGTCGGCTTCTCGTCGATGGCCCAGAAGCCGGTCAGCGTGTCGATCTTGTCGGCGAGCGCCACGGCGATGGTGACGGGCGCGCCCGGCACGTCGTCTGTGGGGCCGAGCGGGCGGTAATGATCCTCGATCGCGGCGGCGACCGCGTCGTCCTCGCCCTGCGCCTGCGCGTAATAGCGCCCCATCAGCCCCTGCAATTCGGGGAATTCGCCGACCATCTCGGTGACGAGATCGGCCTTGGAGAGCTCTGCTGCGCGCGCCGCGAGATCGGGATCGGCGCCAGTGATCGGGGCGAATTCCCGCGCGAGCGCGCCGATCCGTGCGATGCGGGCGGATTGCGTGCCGAGTTTCTCGTGGAAGATGATCGCATCGAGGCGCGGCAGCCGCTCCTCCAGCCGCCTCGCGCGGTCCGTCTCCCAGAAGAACTTCGCATCCGAGAGCCGCGCGCGCACCACGCGCTCGTTGCCCGCCACGATCTGCGCGCCGCCGTCGCTCGCCGCTATGTTGGAGACCATGATGAAGCGGTTGGCCAGACGCCCGTCCGGGCCGGCCAGCACGAAGCATTTCTGATTGGTGCGGATCGTGGCGCGGATCACCTCGTCAGGAATGGCGAGGAAGGCCTCGTCGAAGCTGCCCATCAGCGTGACCGGCCATTCGACCAGCCCCGCCACCTCTTCGAGCAGGGCGGCATCCTCGACCAGCGTCAGCCCCTGCGCGAAGGCGAGATCGCGCGCATCATGCGCGATGATATCGGCGCGCTGCTGCGAATCCGCGACGACTTTCGCCTTCTCCAGCGCAGCGACGTAATCGTCGAGCCGGCGCACCCGGATCGGCTCCGGCGCGAGGAAGCGGTGACCGCGCGTCACGTCGCCCGAGGCGATGCCGCCGATCTCGAAGGATACGATCTCCGGCTCCTCGGTCTCGGGGCCGAAGGTGCACAGGATCGACCGCAGCGGACGCACCCATGTCAGCGAGCCGGGCTGTGCCGATTGCGCACCCCAGCGCATGGATTTGGGCCAGGGGAAATTGCGAATGATCTCCGGCAGGATTTCGGCGAGAACCTCCGGCGTCGGCAGGCCGGGGCGCTCGATCATGGCCACGTAGAAATCGCCCTTCTTGCCGTCGCTGCGGATCTCGGCATCCTCGATGCGGGCGAGCCCCGCGCCCTTGAGAAAGCCCGCGAGCGCTGCTTCCGGCGCGCCGACGCGCGGGCCCTTGCGCTCCTCGCGGCGATCCTCGCCCTTCGCGGGCAGGCCGGCAACGTGGAGAGCGAGCCGGCGCGGCGTCACCAGCGTGCGCGCGCCTTCATACAGAAAGCCCCGCTCGACCAGCGCATCGGTCACGCGCTTGCGCAGATCCTCGGCGGCCTTGCGCTGCATGCGCGCGGGAATTTCCTCGCTGAAGAGTTCGAGCAGAAGATCGGGCATGGAATGACGCGCCTGGGCCAAGTGTTGCGGAAGCTATGTGTTGCGGAAGCTGTCGGTCACCGGGCTATAGCGGCTCGCGGGCGGGGCGGGCAAGGGGGAACCGCCTTTGCGCGCACGAAACAAACGCGCCGCCGCCGCGCCTCACGCAGGGAAATGCGTCGCGACCTCGTCCGCGATCGACAGGCACGAGGTCAGGCCGGGGCTCTCGATCCCGAAAAGCGCGACATGGCCCGGCAGGCCGTGCTGGTCGGACCCGCAGATCATGAAATCCGCCGCCGGCTCGCCGGGGCCGGTGAGTTTGGGGCGGATACCGGAATAATCCGCCGTCAGCACCCCGTCGGGCAGGGCCGGCCAATAGCGCCGGATCGCGGCATAGAAGCTCTCGGCGCGCTGCGGATCGACGGCGTATTCCTCGCTATCGACCCATTCGA
Source organism: Salinarimonadaceae bacterium (assembly GCA_050485405.1). Classification (GTDB taxonomy): domain Bacteria; phylum Pseudomonadota; class Alphaproteobacteria; order Rhizobiales; family Beijerinckiaceae; genus Saliniramus. The sequence continues at coordinate 3,928 of JBJHBI010000022.1, read as the reverse complement.
CATCGGGGCCGAAGCGCATGCGACCGCCGAGATCGAGGGTCACGTGCACGCCGAGCCCCCCGTCGATCGGCGCCGGATAGATCAGCCGTTTGAACGCAGGGCGCCCCGTGCAGCCGAAATAATTGCCCTTGGCATAGACGAGCGGCGGGATCAGCGCATCGTCGAAGCCCTCCGTCGCGCGTGCCAGCTTCTGCGCCCCGAGCGCCGCGGCATTGACGACGGCATCGAAGGGCATCTCCTCACCCGCCACCGTCGCGTGCCAGCGCCCGTCCTGACGGCGCAGGCGCGTGACCGCGGCCTCGAAGGCGATCATGCCGCCGCAATCCTCGAGGTCACCCTGCAGGGCGAGCATCAGGGCATGGCTGTCGATGATACCGGTCTGCGGGCTCCACAGGGCCGCGACACAGGAGAGTTCGGGCTCCATCGCGCGGGCCTGCTTCCCGTCGAGCAGTTCGAGCCCCTCGACGTCGTTGATCGCCCCCTGCTGCGCGATCGCTTCGATCTTGGCGCATTCGGCTTCGCTGGTGGCGACGATGAGCTTGCCCGGGCGGGCATGGGGCACGCCGTGGCTCTCGCAGAAGGCGTAGAGCTGCCGGCGCCCCGTGACACAGTGACGGGCCTTGCCCGAGCCGGTCGGATAATACATTCCCGCATGGATCACCTCGCTGTTGCGCGAGGAGACCCCCGAGCCGATCCAGCCGGAGGCTTCGGCGACGACGACTTCATGACCGGCCAGCGCGAGGGCACGGGCACAGGCGAGCCCGACCACGCCCGCACCGACCACCAGGATTTCCATCGAATGCGCCCTCGCCTGTTGCGCGCGATCAGCCCTCCTTGCGGGCCCGGTCGATCGCGTCCTTGATCATCTTGCGCGCTTCGGCGGCATCGCCCCAGCGCACGATCTTCACCCATTTGCCGGGTTCGAGATCCTTGTAATGCTCGAAAAAGTGCTCGATCTGCTTGAGCGTGATGTCGGGCAGATCGCTCACGTCCTTAACGCCGTCATAGCGCTTCGTGAGCTTGGAGGTCGGCACGGCGACGATCTTCTCGTCCTGGCCCGCCTCGTCCTCCATTACCAGCACGCCGACCGGGCGGACCGCGATCACCGCACCGGGCACGATCGCGCGGGTATTGGCGACCAGCACGTCGCAAGGGTCTCCGTCATCGGAGAGCGTGTGCGGAATGAAGCCGTAATTGCCGGGATAGCGCATCGAGGTGTAGAGGAACCGGTCCACCACGAGCGTGCCGGAAGCCTTGTCGAGCTCGTATTTGATCGGCTCGCCGCCGATCGGAACCTCGATCACGACATTGACTTCATCCGGGGGATTCTTGCCGATCGAAACGGCGTCGATACGCATCGGGATGGCCTCCTCGCTGAAGGGTCGCGCATGCAGGATGACATGCGCGAAGGTGGCGTGGTCCTAACCTTTTCGCGCTTGCGAGACAAGCGGGCACAAGGTCTGATACCGCCTCACCCCTGATCCTTCTGCGCCTCGTAGCGAGCCTTGGTTTCCGCGTTGGGCGGATACAGGCCGGGCAGCGCCACGCCGCGCTCGACCTCGCGCATGATCCACATTTCGAGCCGCTCCTGCTCGACCGCGGCATGGGTCACCTCCTCGACCATGGCGGAGGGAATCACCACGGCGCCGTCGGCATCGGCCACGATCAGATCGTCCGGGAATACCGCAACGCCGCCGCAGCCGATCGGCTCCTGCCAGCCGACGAAGGTGAGCCCGGCCACCGAGGCCGGCGCCGCGACGCCGCTTGCCCAGACCGGCAATCCGGTATCGGAGACACCCGCGCCGTCGCGCACCACACCATCGGTGATCAGCCCGGCGACACCGCGCTTTTGCATGCGCGCGCACAGGATGTCGCCGAAGATCCCGGCATCGTCGATCCCCATCGCATCGACGATGGCGACCGCGCCTTCCGGCATGTCCTCGATCGCGGCACGCGTCGAGCGCGGCGAGGACCAGGATTCGGGCGTGGCGAGATCTTCGCGCATGGGCACGAAACGCAGGGTGAAGGCGGGGCCGACGAGGCGTTCATGCGCATGATAGAGCGGCTTGGGCCCACGCATCCACGAGCGCCGCAGCCCCTTCTTCAGAAGCACGGTGGTCAGCGTCGCGGTGGTGACGGCGCGCAGAGCGTCGAGAATGGCGGGATCATGCGGCATGGCGGCCTCCGGAAAAAGGATCAGGCGACGTCGCGCCCGTTTCCTCAAGCGATACGACGGAGCCCCGCCCGCCGCAATCCGCGCGCCCGCCCGGAGCCTGCGATTTTCTCGGCAATCCGTATTGGGGTGATGGCTAGCAGATGAAGAATACGCTCGCAGCGCACGACGCTCGATGGGGGCGGGATCACAATCAAGAGCAGAGTTCGCGAAATTAAGCATAATTTGATTGCATTTATGGTTTAGCACAATATTTAATAGGCGCCAGATTTACCGAATTACTGGAGATGCTCGTTGACGGCCTTTCTTCCCGAGGCAGACGCGCAACGTTGGAAATCCGCGATACGAGCGAGCAATTGAGAAAACTGTTCGCCCATCCGGCGACGATACCGCTTCGCTCGCGTATCGCATTCGCGATCGACGAGACGGTCCTGTGCGACAGCAACGAAGCCGCAGCCGAAGCAGCACTCGCCGACCATGAACAGACGGCCGCAATCTCGAATCAGCTGGCTGCAAACATGATGGGACTACGAATTTTGCGTGTTTTGCGCCGTTCGGCTCCGATGGGCTGGCTTCTTTTGGGACGCCGTGATCGTGACCGCTGAACTCGCTACGCCGTCGGCGCGAACCGTACTGACCGGATGCCTGCTGGCCGCCTTGTCAGGGCTGGCGATCGCAATCGGCCCCAATCTCGCGCGCATCGCCTATTCCGACGGCGCGGACGTGCTGTCGGTCATGATCCTGCGCGGGCTCGCCATGGCATTGATCTGCATCGTGATACTTCGGGTGCGCGGGATGCCTCTGTTGCCGGAGCGATCGGTTGCCATCCTCTGCGTGCTGTCGGGAATCGCATTCGCCGCGATGTCCTATGGCTATTTTTCGGCAGTTCAGTTCATTCCCGTCGGGCTTGCGGTCGTCCTGTACTTCGTGCACCCGATGATAGTATCGATATTTGCTCATCTGCGCGGGCTCACGGTCATGAGCCTGCGCCATCTCTTGTGCGGCGTAACGGTACTCGGCGGCCTCGCGATCTGCGTCGGCGCCGATCCGGTCGCTCTGGCGACAAGGGACGGAATCACGGGGCTCGCGCTCGCGATGGTTGCAGCGATCGCCGTCAGTGCAATGATCCTCATCAATGCGCAGGCGATACCGAAAAGTGATCCAATAACCGTCAACTCGCTCATGGTCGCCGTAACGACACTCATCTTCGTCAGCGTGGCTGTTCTACCGGGCTCGGGCTTCAGCCTGCCGGCCGGGCCGGAAGGTTGGAGCGCGAGCGCCGGCGTCGGGATCACCTTCACGATCGGGCTGCTCAGCTTCTTCTATGCCGTAAAAATGATCGGCGCCGTCCGCGCGACCATGATCACCAGCCTGCAACCGGTTTTCGCGACGCTCTTTGCCAGCATGATGCTGGATGAGTTCCTCACCACCTGGCAATGGCTCGGAATCATTGTCGTCGTCTCTGCGCTCGTGATGCGCGATCTCGACAAAGCAGGCTAGACGCAACGCCGTGTGCGCCGCAACCTCGGCGAAAATCCGGAAATCGGGGCGTTTTTGGCGGTTCGCGGAATCGGTTTCACGCCCCGGGAGCGCATTTGTGTTTCGCTCGGCTGGAAACTAGGCTGGATGCGATGCGCAGGCGCGCTCCCCCGGCGCCGGCGTCACGATGAGACACGACCACGCGAATCCGACGACGGCACCGTGATACCCTCGCCACCACCATATCGGCCCGGCCCGCGATGAAAGAGCAATCAG